>CAZAOV010000009.1:46032-53758 GCA_964486995.1 uncultured Gammaproteobacteria bacterium
TGAGCGCGACCTGCTACACTTCTACACTTCCATGCTTCTACACGCCCCTCCATAAAGCGAAAAACCGGAGCTACTATATATTAAGTAGCATCCAGCCGTGTCTGTCCGAAACCTGCAGTCCGAACAGCTCAGTCGTTGATTTTTCTCCGCAGTCCCCTATTTGTAACGTCGTTCGCGAACGAGGTTATTTAGCAAAAATCGAACAACTAGGCTGTTCAGACTTATTTGGGTATCAGATGATTGGCTTGTTTTTCTAGTAATTAATGAAGGCTTTATTCTCCGTAGCTTACTTGGGGGTGATGGAGGTTTTCTACTCAGACCCATTGTCTTTGTGATCTTTCTCCATCCCCCCGAGCAAACTTTGGTGTTTGGATTTGTATACCGGCTCTTTACCACTATTACATCTTGATCTCGACGTCTACTCCGGCTGGCAAATTCAGGTTGGTCAATGCCTCAACTGTTTTCGGCGTTGGGTCGTATAGGTCAACCAACCGCTTGTGCACGCGCATCTCGTATTGGTCACGAGAATCCTTATGCACGAAAGTTGAGCGGTTAACCGTGTACCTTCTCCTTTCGGTTGGAAGCGGGACTGGACCGCGGACCGCCGCGCCAGTTCGTTCCGCCGTCTCGATGATCGTGCGGGTGGACTGGTCGATGATCTTATGGTCGTAAGCTCGAATCCTAATGCGGATGCGCTGACGCGCCGCTTCGTCGCCTTTCTTCATTTTCGTCTTCTTTTCTTCCATTGCCGTAGTGTTTAGTGGTAAAGATCAATATTATCTAACTTTACGCGATAATCTTAGTCACCACACCGGCACCGACCGTGCGACCACCCTCGCGGATGGCGAAGCGCTGCTGCTCTTCAAGCGCAATCGGAGCGATTAGCTTGACTTTCGCGCCGTTGACGGTATCACCGGGCATAGCCATCTCGGTACCTTCCGGCAGCTCGACCTCACCAGTAACGTCAGTGGTGCGGATGTAGAACTGCGGCTTGTAGCCCTTGAAGAACGGCTTGTGGCGACCACCCTCTTCTTTAGTCAGCGCATAAATCTCAGCCTCAAACTCGGTGTGTGGAGTAACGGAACCCGGCTTGGCCAAAACCATGCCACGCTCAACCTCATCTTTCTTGGTGCCTCGGAGCAGGATACCGGCATTGTCGCCAGCTTGACCCTCATCGAGCTGCTTGTTGAACATTTCGATTCCGGTGACGACGGTCTTACGAGTTTCCTTGATGCCAATAATTTCAACTTCGTCGTTCAGCTTCAGGATGCCGCGCTCGATGCGACCAGTGACCACAGTACCGCGACCCTCGATGCTGAACACGTCCTCAATCGGCATCAGGAACGGCTTCTCGGTATCACGGACCGGCTCTGGAACGTACTCATCGACTTTGGCCATCAGTTCAATAATCGGCTCGGCATCTGGACCGGTCGGATTTTCGAGCGCCTTCAGCGCGGAACCACGAATAATCGGCACTTCATCGCCCGCAAATTCGTACTTCTTCAGAAGGTCTCGAACTTCTTCCTCAACTAAGTCGATAAGTTCTGGATCCTCTACCTGGTCAACCTTGTTCAGGAAAACCACGATATGTTTAACACCCACCTGACTGGCGAGCAGAATGTGCTCACGTGTCTGAGGCATGGGACCATCAGCAGCGGACACAACCAAAATCGCACCGTCCATCTGGGCGGCACCCGTAATCATGTTCTTAACGTAGTCGGCATGACCGGGACAGTCCACGTGAGCATAGTGACGATTATCAGTCTCGTACTCACAGTGAGCGGTGGCGATGGTAATACCACGCTCCTTGGACTCTGGAGCCTTATCAAGGTCGTCGACGCTCTTGTTCTGAGCGACTCCACCTTTTGCATTTAACACCTGCAGAATTGCAGCCGTCAGCGTTGTCTTGCCGTGGTCAACGTGACCGATAGTACCGACATTAACGTGCGGCTTACTGCGATCGAATTTCTCCGCCATATGGCTTGTAAGAGTTATTGATTCGCGGGAACCCCTACTCAGGGACACCCATTTACTTATATAATAATGTGTCTGCTTGTCTTTGGAGCCTGTTCACAATCCATGTCCCAGAACCGTAGCGTTCAGGCAAATGGATTGTGTCAGGCCCGTGGATAACGGTTTTGAACACCTTATCCCAAAGCACAGCGCAGTATACACTATTTTGTTATTAATTGGCAAGCCCCACACCAGTTAAGATGCGGGGCATGTTCTTTCAGCACAAAAAATTGGCTAAAAGAACATGCAAATCGGCTTTCTAATCTATCCCTATTTCCCTATTCCAGGGGTTCTAGGTAGAACCGCTCCTCATCGTCCAGTTCTGGCTCGGGTTCCGACTGCGGAATTTCCGGTGCCGGCGACTGAACAGCGGGTTGGTTCGCTGGTTTGTTTTGGGGGTGCGACCCGGAACGGTTATTGTCCTTATGATGTCGTTTCCCCGACGAGATCTTCTGACCACCGATTTCGCGGTTTATATTAGACGTCACACCGTTACCTGTCAAGTCATTTCCGCGGCTCTGTGGTTGCTTATGCTCATGCTTCACTTCAATCTGTTGTGGTTCGGCTGATTCACTCTCGACCACAGCTTCAAAAGTTTCCTCTGGTCGATGCATCCGCACTTCTTTATGTGGGAATTCTTCCCGATGCAGCTTGTTGACATGTGAATCATACGCCTCTGGCTTCTGCTCCTTGCCTGCATCAATTAACTGTTCGTACTCCGACAAGTCCATTATCACCACGGCCTGCCCGGATTCTGGGTCACCAAATACCACCCGATGCCCGGTTTTTCTAACTAAGTTGATGAGTCGATTAATGAATCGTTCATTCATAACGGATAAAGCTACGGTTCGATTTCGATACCTGTTCCGATGCAAATCTGCTGCACCTCTGAACAATAAATTCTGAGTTAGCAATGTTCATCCTAAACATAATAATTCAAGAACATATTTACCCAAGGATGATATGTGAGATTAGCTGGTTTGGAAAAATAACGCAAGGAAGATACGGAACGAAAGCATTAGATTGCAAAAGCTAGGCGATGTCATGCGTACGCTTGCTTTCCCGGCACAAATAAATAAGAATCTTAAATTTCTGAAGCGGGACTTATAAAAATCATCTCTTCACCTGAACGTTTATTGGATATAAATTCTGTTCGGGCTGACTTCGGCGATGAATGGTGGTACGGGTTAGTAAATACCCAACAAAAAACCACGCATTAGCGCGGTTCAATAATAATCACTCGCTATCTTCTTTCCGCCCGTCCCCACCAATAAGCTGCAGTGGGATATCCGGCGGATCCAGCAACGATTGCTCGGTTTCAATCACGATTCCGAGCTCCGTTCGCTGATGCTCAATTTCGTCCATGACGATGCCGCGCCTAACCAACAGGTCGCGCATCTCATAGTCAATTGCATTCAGCTTGCCGAATAGCCGAGGGATATCATCGCCGACATCAGGCAGGTGGTCTTGTGACTTGTCACCGCGCTGTCCAACCAGCGTGCCCAATGCCTGACCGATAAGCTGTGGGCCGCTGAACATCAGCATGCCCGGAATATTCCAGAGCATCTTGAGCGGCCAAAAAATGGAAATCAAGATGCGATATGTATAGTCATCGCCAAACTCTCCGCGCAGCCCATCAATCAGCGATATGCCGTCATCCCCGACTGAACCGCGGTTCGCATTGAACGGAAACAACGTCTTCGCGGCCAGCGAGTCGTTGTCTTCGTTTTCCCAAGACTTAATAGCCCTGTCACCGATGCGTAGTCCGGTATAGACATACGCCGAAATGGATAGGAAAAGTAGCAGCTCCCACACGACTAACCTCCAAATATAAAGACCATAGGCAATCGTAGCCTCCAATCATCCGCCCGTCAAAGAACGCGACGCAAGAGAAGCAACGGCCCGAAAACCAGAAAGCCGACCGCGTTCCAAACAATCTTGATCGGCCAAAGCATGACGTTGAAAGCGACGATGGCGGTGAGCGCCTTGAGGTCGTTTTCGTTGCGCTGGATGCGCACGCTGTCGCGACGATAGCACCGCACGGGCATCATCAGGAACGCCACCCACGATTCACGGTCGCCCGAACGGATGAGATGCACGGTAATCCGCGCCATCTTGATGCCGATATAGATGTACAAAACGATTCCGATAACAATGAGAGGTGCGGCAATCAATACAGACATGACCACCTCCTTTCAGGGTTTATGGCAATCAATGTAAGATATTGCCATTTTACGCCGAGGTCGTCAATTAAAAACGAACATTCTGGGGTTCGGCCGCAGATGCAAGACCCCTTCCAACCAAAACCGGAGCCTAATGAGGCTCCGGTTTTTTATCCTGTCTTATTTGTCCGGTATCTACTTCTTCCCTTCGATTATTTCTGTGGCGATGCTGTTCGGAACCTCGGCGTATTTGTCGAACTCCATGGAGTACGATGCGCGACCCTGGGTTGCGGAACGCAGAGTGGTTGCGTAACCAAACATCTCTGAGAGCGGTACAGTGGCGTCCACCACTTTAGCGTTGCCGCGATCATACATTTCCTTGATCTGACCACGCTTGGAAGATAAGTCTCCAATCACGTCGCCCATAAAATCTTCCGGAGTATTCACCTCAACCTTCATAATCGGTTCTAGGATCACAGGGTCAGCCTTCTTGCAGGCATCCTGGAACGCCATGGAACCAGCCACCTTGAACGCCACCTCGGACGAGTCCACCTCATGGAACGTACCGTCGTACAGATCCACTTCGATGTCCACTAGCGGATAGCCGGCCAGAATACCGCGATCCATTGCCTCGCGGCAACCCTTCTCGACCGCCGGAATGTATTCGCGCGGAATCACACCGCCCTTTATCCGGTCGTTGAAAGTGAAGCCGGTACCAGCATCTTCCTGGGGTCGCACCTTCAGATAACAGTGACCGTACTGACCGCGACCACCGGACTGCTTGATGTACTTGCCTTCGGCCTGCGCTTCCTTGCGAATAGTCTCGCGGTACGACACTTGTGGATTGCCAACACTACACTCAACGTTGAACTCACGCTTCATGCGCTCGACGATGACATCTAGATGAAGTTCTCCCATTCCGGAAATAATAGTCTGCATGGTTTCCTCGTCACTGCGGACACGGAATGTCGGATCCTCTTCGGCCAGTTTCAGCAATGCGGTAGCCATCTTCTCTTGGTCGGCCTTGGTCTTGGGCTCGACCGCAAGCGAGATAACCGGCTCAGGGAATGTCATCTGCTCCAGAATAATCTGGCTCTTTTCGTCGCACAGGGTATCGCCAGTGAAGGTCTTCTTGAATCCGACAGCGGCGGCAATGTCACCAGCGCGTATCTCATCAACTTCTTCACGGGAATTAGCGTGCATGCGCACGATGCGACCTACACGTTCCTTGTCGCCGGTGGTCATGTTCTTCACGTAGCTGCCGGACTTGATAACCCCCGAATAAACGCGGAAGAAACACAGCTTACCAACGAACGGGTCGGCTGCCACTTTAAACGCCAGTGCAGCGAGCGGCTCGTCGTCATCCGCCTTTCTCGTTAACTCATTCTCCGGATCATTGGGGTCCGCGCCCTTTACTGGCGGAACATCGAGTGGCGACGGCATGTAATCGTTCACGGCATCGAGCATCAACTGCACACCCTTGTTCTTGAGCGCAGTACCGCATAGCACCGGTATGATGTCGAGCGACAAAGTGGCCTTCCGCAGTGTGGTCTTGAGATCCTCGTAAGGAATCT
This sequence comes from uncultured Gammaproteobacteria bacterium, assembly GCA_964486995.1. GTDB lineage: Bacteria > Patescibacteriota > Patescibacteriia > SG8-24 > SG8-24 > JAHJAU01. Next base: position 51,782 of record CAZAOV010000009.1, read on the forward strand.
CTTCGCCGCCAAGATACTTGTTCATCATCTCTTCGTCGTTCTCAACAATCGCTTCAATCAGTTTACCGCGCCATTCCTCAGCCCGTGCTTTCATGTCGTCCGGAATGTCAGTCTCTTCAATTTCCTGACCCAAGTCATCTTTAAATATGTAAGCCTTCATCTTCAGCAGGTCCACGATGCCGATGAAGTTAGACTCCGTGCCAATCGGTAGCTGAATCGGATACGCCTTAGTGGTCAGACGGTCGTGGATTGTCTTCAGATCGTAGAAGAAATCCGCGCCCGTGCGGTCCAGCTTGTTGATGAAACACATGCGCGGCACATGAAAGTCATCCGCATAGCGCCAGTTGGTCTCTGACTGCGGCTCCACGCCGGCTACGCCGTCGAAAATAACGACCGCACCGTCCAGCACACGCAGTGAGCGCTTCACCTCGACCGTAAAGTCGATATGTCCGGGAGTGTCGATGATATTGATTTGGTGATCTTTCCAAAACGCGGTGGTCGCAGCAGAAGTGATGGTGATACCGCGCTCCTGCTCCTGTTCCATCCAGTCCATTTCGGCTTCACCTTCGTGCACCTCACCAATCTTGTGCTTCTTGCCGGTATAGAACAGCACGCGCTCGGTGACGGTGGTCTTTCCGGCGTCGATGTGGGCAATGATTCCGACGTTACGGATTTTATCTAATGGAAATTCTCTAGACATAAATGTTTGTAATATTTCGGAGCCCAACAACATTGTCATTGCGAGCGAAGCGTCGCAGTCCCGCACAAGCCGCAAAGACGGTTATGCCTGAACGGACGGGATCCTTACGATTTGCTCAGAATGACATGGGGCTCCAAAGAACAATTAACGCGCAAAGTGCGCGAATGCACGGTTAGCCTCGGCCATGCGATGAACGTCGGCGCGCTTCTTCACGGTATCGCCTTCGCCTTCGGCCGCGGACATAATTTCGGCCGCCAGCTTCTCGGCCATCGGGCGACCTTTACGGCCACGAGTGACCGCGATAATCCAGCGGAAAGCCAGCGCGTGACGGCGCTCGCCCCTGACCTGCATCGGAATCTGGTAGTTGGCGCCACCCACACGCTTGGACTTAACCTCAACGCTCGGAGTGACATTTTTCAGAGCGGCCTCGAAAACTTCCATCGGGTCATTGCCGGTCTTTTCTTTGATGATATCAAACGCGCCATACACCACGCGGCGAGCGGTATTCTTCTTGCCGTCCTGCATGATGTAGTTGATGAATCGCGCCACCACGTCGCTGTTATAGCGTGGATCCGGGGCGATTGTGCGCTTCGGTGCTCTTTTACCTCGCATATCTGTTCAACCAATTATGACTTCTTCGGTTTCTTAGTACCGTAGAGAGAGCGTGACTTATTGCGGCCTTCGACACCCTGCGCGTCATACACACCACGGACGATGTGATAGCGAACACCAGGAAGGTCTTTAACGCGGCCGCCGCGGAGCATCACGATGGAGTGCTCCTGGAGATTGTGGCCAACGCCTGGGATATAGGCGGTAACCTCCATGCCGTTCGACAGACGGACACGGGCGATCTTACGCAAAGCCGAGTTCGGCTTTTTTGGGGTCATGGTAGTGACCTTTACGCAGACTCCCCGCTTGAACGGGGCGCCACGACGCAACGTGGACTTCTTGCGGTGCAGGGTGTCGGTCACGAACTGCAAAGCCGGAGTCTTGGACTTGACTTTGGTCGTCTTCCGGCCCTTCCTGACTAATTGATTTACTGTTGGCATAATAAAAAAATTTCTTGGACTAACTGGGGCATAGCTTCCCTCGGTCCGCGCTAATACGCGAGATTTCCGTGGTACTGCACCAGCAGCTGCCGCCTAAAGCGGACTGCAAAGGTTTTTTATTGGTGGCTGGAGATTACAACAATATAAATTTTAAGTCAATAGTATTATATAGCCGCACTGTTCGGATTTTGGTTGATGGAACGGGTGTTTTTCCTCTACGCTCAGCCG
>CAZAOV010000010.1:0-43849 GCA_964486995.1 uncultured Gammaproteobacteria bacterium
TTTGGGATCTGCTAGCCTTCGGGGAGAGATACCCGGACGTGCAGCGGAAGTTCCCGGTGGCGGCGTTCGGCTCATCCCGGATCGGCCCGTACGGCTACCGCCCTGTCCCGTTCCTGTGCGGCGGTTTCGACTGCAGCCGCCAACTGGGTCTGCGCTGGAATAGACCAGGAGACGAGTGGTGGGACGGCTACCGGTTCCTCGCCATCCGCAAGTCGTCCTCAGGCTGACCTCGGACTCTCGAACCCTTGGTGCTCGGCCGGCCCTTTGACATTCAGTTTTTACCCTCGAGCCCGCATCAGTCTGATGCGGATTTTTTGTTTGCATCAATGTGTCGTATAATTTGTAGGAGGTTAACCGCAAATATTATGGCGCTTTCAGCCAAGGCAACAACTTTAATCGGCGATTTCCTGACTTATCTGGAGGTCGAACGTGGGCGGTCCGAGAAGACCGTGCGCAACTACGATTATTATCTGCGCCGATTTTTTGAGTGGGCAAAAGTTGGCGATCCGCAGAAGGTGACTTTGGACCAGGTACGAAAGTATCGCGTGTATCTGAACCGGCTGAAGGATGAGCACGGTCATGCACTCAAGAAGAACACCCAGAATTATCACCTGATTGCGTTGCGGTCTTTCCTGAAATATTTGGCGAAGCGCGACATGAAGGCTTTGGCGCCAGAGAAGATCGAGCTCGCAAAGATGCCACAGCGCATCGTTGAGTTTTTGGAGCCACATGAGTTGGACCGATTGCTCGAAGCGCCGACCACGGACGCCAAGGGTTTGTCGCGTGCTAGCAGTGCGTTGCCAATTATCAAAGTGCGCGATAAAGCGATTCTGGAACTGTTGTTTTCGACCGGGTTGCGTGTGTCCGAGCTGGCATCGCTCACCAAAGAGATGATTAACCTGAAACGCGACGAGTTTACCGTGCGCGGCAAGGGTGACAAGCCGCGAATCGTTTTCATCACCAACCAGGCGCGGTTTTGGATTCAGGAATATCTGAATCGCCGCAGTGACGTGGAACCATATTTGTTTATCAATCACGACCGCGCGGCCGAAGACCGCGATTCTGAACGGTCGTTGACGCCGCGCAGTGTTCAGCGCATTGTGGAGCGGTATGCCCGCAAGGCCGGCATCACCAAGCGCATTACTCCGCACGTCATTCGACATACTTTCGCGACTGATTTGTTGCGCAACGGCGCGGACATTCGCAGTGTGCAGGCGATGCTCGGACATTCGTCGATTACCACGACGCAGGTTTACACGCATATCACTGATCAACATCTGCGCAAAATCCACAGGGCATATCACAACAAGAAAAACGACAAAAAATCCAACTCCGAGAGCTAGGAGTTTGCAGCTGGATCCGGCTAAAGTTGTAAATTCGGCTATCTTTATCGGGCCGGTGCCAGGATGCATTAAATGTATGTATGGGATTGACTTGGAGTGATATTACTGTTATTATCTCGCCGTGGAACTCGGAGGGAAAAAGAGAGCGTAGCTGCGGAGACTGTCTCCGTCCATCAATTATTTATCTTTATTAATATGGATGGGCAGAGACAAGCTCTGCCGCTACCACTCAACACGTCCCTGTAGCTCAGTTGGATAGAGCGGCTGCCTTCTAAGCAGCAGGTCGAAGGTTCGAATCCTTCCGGGGACACCATTCTTAAACTACTTGGTGGGCGTAGCTCAACTGGTTAGAGCATCTGGTTGTGGTCCAGAAGGTTGCCGGTTCAAGTCCGGTCGCCCACCCCATATCAAAAATACCGCTGAAAAGAGCGGTTTTTTTGATTATATTGAAAGTATAACTTGACTATAAATGTATAACTTTGTATAATTTAGATACAAATGTATATATTTATGCTAGAATTTTTATCTATAAGCAAAGCCGCCGAATATTTAGGGGTAGCGAAACAGACTCTTAGGCGTTGGGATGAGAGTGGTCAATTTAAGGCTAGCTATGTTACTCCTGGAGGGCACCGGCAATATGCCCTGGCGGATTTGGTTCGTCTTGGTCGTGGTTTGTATCAAACTGCCTTTGATTGGGCGAGTGCAGAAAATCCATCGGAATTACCAGAGGATTTTTATTGCTCGACTTCAGATTTGTTTAAAACACGACTAGAGAAGATGGCATTGTTGCTGTACAAAAATGATGCGACCAGCGATATTGCCTCCCTAGCAACATCTGTCTCCGGCGAAATCGGCAATAATTCTTTCGATCATAATTTGGGCAACTGGCCGGATGTCCCCGGAGTGTTCTTTGCCTACGACATCGGCAAGAGAATTATCGTCTTGGCGGACCGTGGGCGCGGCATCAGAAAAACATTACAAGCTGTTATCGCAGACATACCAGATGACCGCACGGCATTACGAATTGCCTTTACTGAGATTATAACCGGCCGAGCACCTGAGCATCGCGGCAATGGATTAAAGTTCGCAAAAAAATCCGTTATTGCGTCAAGGATGTCTCTGCGATTTCAGAGCGGTAACGCTTTGCTCGAAATCGGAGATACTGAAACTGATTTCACCATATCATCCGCGGATATCCCGCTCCGCGGTTGTCTAGCCAAGATTGAATTTTAAACTTATGAAAATTGAAATGAATAAATTCGGCCTAGTGCTTACTTCACGTCAGTCTGGCCAAGATTCCTATAACGCTTTTCGACCAACTCTGGCTGAAGTTGAGAAAGACGAAATCGTTACCGTAGATTTTTCGGGGGTTATGTCTCTATCGCCCTCATGGGCGGATGAGTTTTTGACCCCGTTGCATCAGGAGTTTGGTGATCGGCTACAGCTAGAGAATTTGGACAACCCTTCAGTGGCGCTCACGCTCGAGATGTTAGAAGAAGTTAATGGTTATAATTTTTTGCGTGGCTAACGAATGCGTTTATGCAATCGAAATAATATTAATCTTGTTTTATAAATTCTCAATGATGAAATTGAATGACGGGTAAAATCGTCATCAGAAAAGATGACAGATGATTATTCGATGACACGGGTATATCAGAAAGGTGATGATGAACTCTTTCCTTCGTCTGGTGTTGATGTAAACGAAGAAGTTGAGGATTCGATATTTAGAAAATCGGAGGTGATAACGTGAATCAGGAATTATGGGCAGCGTTATAGCGATGATTGTATACGTAAAAAGATCTAAAGTCAGACCGTAGCTCACCTCATCAAAACAGCCGTTCCCCATTCCTATATTTGATTTCCTGCGCCAAGACACATAATTGGTGATAGAATTAAGAAAATAATTAGCCTAATTTCTATGCCATTTAAAAAGAACGAAGGAATCGCTGACCGGCTAATGCGGCTGGTCGTGGCGATAATTCTATTGGTCGTCGCTTATTTCTGGACGGCTGGCGTGTTAAGTATCGTGCTTTATGTCGTTGCGGCGGTTCTGCTGTTTACGGCGGCAACCGGTTTTTGCGCGCTTTATGTGCCGTTTAAGGTCAGCACCCATAAGCCAAAGCATAAAACTGATATAAGTCAGGGAAATCCGAAATAATTTTTATCTATGGGAAATCAACCACTCGATTTCAAAACCGCATTTAAATATCCGTTCAACCGCTGGGAGGGCTTGTTGAATATTCTATGGGTGCTCGTGCCGATTGTCGGCTGGCTGGTGCTGATTGGCTACGGCGTTCGCATCTGCAAGGAATTTATCCGCGGCAAGTTCGAAAAATTACCGACGCTCGACTTCGCCGGCGACATCGAACTGGGATTCTTCATGTTCCTGAAGTCGCTCCCGTTCCTCATCGCGTACGGAGTTCTCATGGAAATTCTACGCAACCTCACCGGCTCTGCGTATGCAGACGGCCTAGGCATGGTCGACTTGCTCGACACTTTGATTGCGATATTCTGTTTCCCGATGCTGTTCATGAACTTCATAAAAAAGGAAACCATCGAATCATTGTTCGAGTTCCGCGTGTTGCGACCGGTCGTTGATAATCTCGGTGACTACTTGATGATGCTGCTGAAGACACTCGGCATTGTGGTGATATTTGCTTTGATGTCGGTTGTATTGATCGGTATTCCGGCGCTTGCTTTCACTCGTAGCGCGTTCCTGGCTGATTTCTACCGGCGGCGCATTGGTTAATTAGGCTGCTTACAATACTAATTGGATAAATCCGACCTAGATTAGGTCGGATTTGTTATGGGGCAGGTCTCGAATTATGGCGTTTAGCTAACGGCAAAGGCGAAAATGTCATGACGTAAAATCTGTCCCCAGACCATTGGCACGTTTTTCTAACCAGTGTATATTCAAACAGGTGTGCCAAACCTATGAACAACTCGAATATATTTGATGTAGCAATCGTTGGTACCGGTCCGGCCGGCATGTTTGCGGCACTAGAACTGGCAGATAACGCACCCGGACTCAGCATCATCATGTTTGAACAAGGCCCCATCAGACCAAAAGGGGACAAGAGCAGCATCACCTCTGGTTGGGGTGGTGCTGGTGCTTTTTCTGACGGGAAACTGGATTTGGGTTCGTGCGTCGGCGGTACGATTTCCGAGTGCATCGGTGAGGAGCGTTTCCGCGAGTTGATGGCATATATAGATGGAAGATATCTTGAGTTCGGCGGGCGACCGGACATCGTTGACGCCCGGTCGGATACGGAAAAGTGGCCCAAGGTTTTGGATCTGCGCCGGCAGGCCATGTCGTCTCATATGGATTTGGCGTATTTTCCGATTCGACACCTAGGAACTGATACGGCGCACGATATCGTGGAGAATATTCGTGAGTATTTACAGGAGCGCGGCGTGGAAGTTCACACCGGATGTGGCGTGAGTGCGATAAATTATGATGAGTACGGTTTATCGTTGGTGACTGAACACGGGGATGTCTATCAGGCGCGCAATGTTTTGGCGGCGCCGGGTCGCAGTGGTGCGGACTGGTTCGCCGGCGAGGTGCGCAAGCTCGGACTGAAGTTGAAAAATAACGGCATCGACATCGGCGTGCGCGTGGAAACTCGTAACGATGTTTTGAAAGAAGTGACCGACTTATTATATGAAGCCAAGCTGTATTGCGAGTCCAGCCGCGGAGATCGCGTGCGAACTTTCTGCATGTGCCCGGGTGGCTACGTGGCGACCGAAGACTATCGCGGCTTGAAAACCGTGAACGGGCATTCGTTCAAGGACAAGAAATCAGACAACGTTAATTTTGCGGTATTGGTGACGCAGACTTTCACCGAGCCATTTGACGACTCGCTCGGATACGGAAAACATATTTCGCAATTAGCCAACCAGCTAGCTGGCGGGGGAGTATTGGTTCAGCGTTTGGGCGACTTACGACAAGGTCGTCGCTCTAAAGAAGAAAAGATGAAGAAGTGGATTGTTCAGCCTACTTTGACTCCACCTGATGCGATTCCAGGCGACTTGGCACTTGCGATCCCACACCGGCACCTCGAAGGAATTATCGATATGCTCGATGCCATGGAAGCTATCGCCCCAGGTATCGCATCGAAGCATACGCTATTATATGGCACGGAAGTTAAATTTTATTCTAACCAGGTAGAGACTAACGAGCAGACTTTCGAAACCATGATTCCGGGTTTGTATGTCGGCGGAGACGGATCCGGTTACACTCGCGGTTTGCTCCAGGCCTCGATGAACGGCGTGCTGGTGGCACGTGACATCGCGCGGAAGAGCGGAGCGGATACAAACATCAGGCGGCAACAAACATTACCGCAGGTAGCGTAAAAAACTCCATCTTGTAGCGCTCGATGGAGTTTTTGATTTATTTGGGTTGTTGCGGCTAAAACGGTCCGCGTATCACCGCAGGGGGAGGGGGGTCTAAGCAGAAAGCACCATATCAATCTTGAACATGATTGACTAACCACCTCAAACAGGCAAAGGTAAGGTTGGTGAAAAACACCCTATGAATATATGTCCTTTATATATGTTGGCGGTAGGGCTTGCCCCTGCCCGTCTTGGCACATGCTCGCTTCTGTGGGCAGAGATAATCTCTGCTGCCACGAATCTGTGCTAGATAGGAGTTTGCAATGCTGTATTTGGTAACTGGGGGCGCCGGATTTTTGGGTGGCTGGTTGGCGCGTGAACTGCTCAATCTGGGACATGACGTGCGAGTGCTGGATGTCGCTCGTACCAATCTGGTTCCGATGAAGGCTGATTTTATTGAAGCTGACATTCGTAATCGCGAAGCTGTGCGGTCGGCCTGTATCGATGTGGATGTGGTGTTTCATTTAGCGTTCGTGCAGTCCATGTCGCAGAAACCCATGGCTGAACGCGAGGGAATAAACATCGGCGGGATGCGCATCGTGCTGGAGGAAAGTTTCGCCGCCGGAGTTGGTCGGTTTGTTCATACCTCGACCATCGAGATTTACGGAACACACCCGCCGTGCCCGTGCCCGGAAATCTCACCAAAGGATCCGGTCGGCTGGTACGGTCAGCACAAGATGGAGTGTGAGCGCATTCTGTGGCAATTTGCCGCGGATAGCGGACTGGCCGTAACCGCGCTTCGTATGCCCAATATTTGCGGACCCGGTTACTACAATCATCGCGGCACACTCGGGTTGATGGATCGAATTTTGGACGATCGCCTGATGATTACTATCGACCACGGCGATACGCTGGCCGACATGGTGCATTACCAGGATGTGATTCACGGCTACTTGCTGGCCGCACGCAAGCATGAAGCGGTTGGTCAGGCATTTAATATCTCTTGCCGCAAACCGTCCTCGCACCGGCAGATAATGAAAGCCATGAAACGGGCAGTTCACAGCCGCACGCAGTTCTTCCGTATACCACGACGCATCGCTCGGCCTGCTCTGTGGGGCATTGATAAGTTGCGTATAGTCGAGGTACCGGATTACCAACAGGACTATCTGCTAAACGACAACGTGTACAGCGTCGAAAAGGCGCGGCGCCTGCTGGGGTATGAACCCAAGATGAGCGCAGCCGAAGCGTCCGCTGAACTGATTAAGTTTTATGCCACGGACCGCGAGCAGATTCGCCTGCACAGCCGAAGCTATTAATATTGAGGCGGGTTCTACTTGAATCCGCTTTTTGTAATTATTAATAATCCACCGGCGTTTTTTTGACAGCTTTCGCCCTTAGCGATAATCTCGAAATGAACTTTGGAGGTTGTGATGATTCAAATCAACCAAGAAGGCTGGCAAGAGAGGCTCAAAACCGCACGCCAGAACGGTGACTATACCGAAGCGAATCGTATTGAGCGGTTACTCGATATGGTTCGTCAGCTGCAGGGCGCCCGCGCGCAGTATTCAGCGTCGAATCCGCCTGCGTTCTTTGTTCGGGGAGTGAGCCTTGGTCAATCTGGAGAGGTTGAACGCTGTGAGGCTTTTTATCTTCCCGAGTTTCAGGGTGCGAATATTCCGTTCATTAGGGGCAAGCTGAACTTGCCATCCGGCAACGAGAAGCAGGCCCTGTTGCATAGGTGTCCGCATTGCGGTGAGCCCGCACCAGTGGTCGGGGAGTATTATTATGACCTGCCGCCCAATACCGGACCGACTTGGATACTGATTCTCTACACGCTGTGCGGGAACTGTACGCGTCTCAATATGATTGGCGAACATGAAGAACGGAACAGCTTTGACGAGCGCCTGAAATAAGTCCCAGACTGTCTTAACGACAGTCTTTTTTATGCGAAATACCGCGGCATCAGCCAGGGATATTTATTGACTGATGCAAAATCATGTGACGTGAAATTCCACTAGTTCTTTGGGCTCCTTGTGTCGTCAATTTTATACCATAGCTCTGCCTGCCCGCCGGCAGGCAGGCAAGGGCTTTATCTTGCCCTCTGTGCAAGCGCGTCTCCGGCTAGCCGGTAAGGGTCAAACCTTGCAGCTATGTAACCATACGCGATTATCATAAACGGCCTGCGCAGTTCGACCAGCTTAGAATGACGCCAGTCTCCGCCGTCACTTAACATATTTAAAGTATTGCGCTAAAGTATTAGCCAGTTCGTTAAAAGGAGGATCTAATGGCTCTGGTGAATCCAGAACGCGTTGCTGCGATGGCCAAGATTTTGGCGTCTATGCCGGATAATTTGAAGCCGCAGAACTTCTATTGTTTCAGATCGCCAGACGGCGAAATCGTTGCCAAAAATTTGTATCCTCCGCTTAATCATCCAGCGGTGGTGGATTATTTCATGTTCGTCTGCCTACATCAATATGGTTTTTGGCTGTCGAATGAATATGGCTACACTGAGCCGCTCATGGGTGAGCTTGAGGGCAAGTCCTATAAGGGTTCTGACTTGCTGTGGCGCGCGGCACTGAAGGCGTTTAAGAACGACAAGACCGTGTTTCAGCCCAATAATCTGGTCGAAATCAGTAAAGACAAGCTTTGGGATGAGATTTTTGTGGATGACAATGGTCCGATCTCATTCGCAGACAAGTCTTTACGACTTATCATTACGCGTGAGTACGGCCGGCGCTTGGTGTCCGAGGGGCTCTTGCCGGCGGGTATCGTGTCTGCGGCTAACCGCACCAATCAGCAGCTGAACACTTTCGTGAATAGGATGCGCGAGGTCGAGGGCTTCAACGGCGACCAGTTCAACAAGAAAATCATGTTGCTGGCCATGGCTTTGCATAATCGGCCAGACCAGCCGCTTCAGGTGGATGACCACGGCAACTGGAAGCCCATCGTTGATTATCATCTCATGCGGTTTGCTCTGCGAACCGGGATGGTTGACATCGATAAGGATGCTCGATATATCATTGAGCGTCGCTATTTCATCCGGCCACAAATCGAGTTCGAGATTCGCAAATGCACGTTTGAGGCATTCGAGAAGCTAATTCGATTGTCCGATAAGTCCATGTTCTACGTTGATGCGGCGGTCTGGGAGGGGCAGCGCTATTGCCCAGAGATGACCGAGCCCGATTGCGATAAGTGTTCTTTCAGGTCGGCCTGCGATCAAGACGTGGAACTGTTTCAGCCGGTATATCGCACCATCAATTACTAAAAAATAACCGCGTTAGTATGACGCGGTTTTTTATCGTCAAATTTCACCGCCGGCACGCTGAATCATGAACGAAACTCGGCTTGAGGCGTTGACGACCTGCAGATGAGCGCCAGAATGGTAGTTTTGCTAAATGCGAAACACCTGATCAGCGAAACCCCGGTCGGTATAACTTACTTTTTCGAAACCCAGAATGACCAGTCCACTATTCGGCGCATTGCGCATGATGTATTTAGTTTTTAATTGGCCTAATTGACAGCTTCTGTCTAGAATGATAAAAATAAACGTTATTTTAGTTTCGGAGGAAAAATGGCTCAGCAGATTTATGTGTCATACACCGTGTTGCAGAGCACATATGAACTGTTCGACGCTCCATGCTGCTTCGGCGACAAGTCAGTTGTCGTTTATGAAGAAGGTGGCGCAGAGATTCGCGAGTGCTACTGCTGCGGTAAACACTTCGCTGTCATTCCGGATGTGATTCACAGCCGGCAGATGTACCTTGGAGCATGCGTCACTTTCACGGAGTGGACCAACGAGCAGGGACAGAAGATTCCGTTTCAGCTCTGGATCGATAAGCATCCGCTTAGCTCGTAGTTCATGGTTATACCAAAGCGCCAGCATTATGTTGGCGTTTTTATGTTTCCGGGTTTTGTGATTTCCCCCGAGATATTTTTTTAAATTACGACATCCTGTTCGGCAGGAGACAGGCGGGAACTGCGCCCGCACGCTATTATTTGCTACTATATTAAACAGCGTGCGTATCGCAATTAACCTGGAGTGCCGCAAGAATTAGCTTCCCTATGACACTCGAATCAAGAATCCAGGTGGCTGTTGGTGCTGTTTGGTGCCGCATAGATTATCGCTGATAAAGCCGACCGAGCAGGTTGTTTTTTGACACTCTGATTTCACCATACTAAGCTCAGCTTGTTCTTTACCAAAAGAAAGGGGTCATCAGAATGATTTTATTTCTGGCTGGTCAGCTGTGTGCTGAGGGTGATTTGGCTGGATTGAAAGCCTCCGATTTTCGTAAGATGCTCGAAAATAATTTAGACCGTACGGAAAAGCCCGGTATCGAATGTTTGAGCAAGGTCGCGGACGAAGACTATGTCTTGCATGATGCCGACATCATGACTTCGTTCCAAAATTCGGAGACAGAAACCAAATGATGGGTTTGGAGAGTTTTTTTAGTCAGGTTCGACCGGGCGATTTTTCACCTGAGTTTGACCGTTGGATAAAGCAAACCAAGCAACACGCCAGGAGATTGATTGAGGCAATCGGTCTTCTGGAGCGGCTACGCGACAGCTGGCGCGATCAGTATGACCCCGGCAAAGGTCAGCCATATGTTTTTCTGGTACGTGAGTACGAGGTGCACGCCGACGAAAGAAACTGTGGGCAACATCTTTGGATTGATTGGTGTGACGCTTTTCACGCCCGAGAATTGATTGATGATGTGGCCGAGGCCGAACTGGGCGCGACTCATTGGCGCGAGAATGGTAAGCGCTACGCGGTCCCGCTGGGACATGTACACGAAACGCGTCGAGACCAATGCGTTGAATGCAACCACGGCGCCTATGTGTTGGGGTTGCATTGGCAGAGTTGCGATTCGCCATACGGCGACACCTGGATTCTGCAACTGATCCGTGTCTGCCCGCTCTGCGCCAAGGTGCACCGTTTTGCGCAGCGTACGGAAAATTATCGCATGACCAACCTGCTCAGGTCACCTAAGCAATAAAAAATCCGCCCAGTCGGGCGGTGTTTTTTATTCAGATACGAATTTGTCCTTGATGAGCGCTAGATTGTTAGCGTCGTCGCATCCGTGCACGGCTAGGATAAAGTTTTTGTTGCCAGCTCTCGGCTGTCTATTGGATTAGATTGATTCGACGGCGTCGGTAATTCCGCTACACCTGTCCGAGTGCGACCACGATTTTTCAATCAACAAATATTTTCAGCGTCTAATACGACAAATCAAAATCCCGCAATCAACTTGATTGCGGGATTTTAATCGGTTATTTTTTTCGTAGTCGGATAATTTCTCTCCAGACGCGCTGATCCGGACGCCCGTAGGTTACGCCATGATTCCTGGTTTCGTTCAAGCCCATCCTGTCAGTTAGCATGTTTGGTATCAAGGATTCGGCTTCGTATTTTCCATCAGTGATTTTTTCGACATCAATTCCGAGGCGATTCAGACCCACTATATATAACGGCAGCGCCAATACCACCACCCCGTCATCTTTTAAAAGGGGCAACCAGGCAGTCAACGATGCTTTATATAATTTCGTTAGCTCCTCCAGACTTTTAGCAAGGTATTTTTTAGATTCGCTGCCGCGTTGCGGTTTTCCCAAAAAGGGCTCGCTGACAACCGCATCAAGCGCGCCGTCAGGAATTTTTTTTGGTCTTTGGCGTGAATCATTTTGAAAAATAGTCGTACAGCCACGACCAGCCAACCCCTTATTCTTAAGCCATTCGACGTTTTTATTGGTATCGGCCACCGCCGCATCGCTTAAGTCACTGCCGTAAACCTCTAGTACACCGAGCCGCAAAGCTTCAGTCACCACTGTTCCAGAGCCACAAAAAGCATCCCAGACCACCTTACCCGGACGCATGCCAGCAATATTTAACATAATTCTAGCTAATTTTGGCGGTAACATTCCGCGATATGTATCGCGTTCAGGTCGGCCATAATCCACCTCAGAGAATTGCTCGAACGGCTGTACCGCATCGGTCACACCTATATATATGTTATTATTTTTGACCAATACCACGAATTCAGATTGCTGTTTGACCAGCCCGTCTTTATCAACTACTACCGAAGTGAGCGCTGATCCGCTCTTCGGTCTTACCCAGCGCACCGAGCGTCCGGATTCTTTTAATATCCGCTTTGTTTCCATGCCGGCGGTTCGTAATTTGCCCCAAGCTTTGGCGGCCACTGCAGCTGGCTTCGGTCCCTCTAGGGCATAAACGCTGTAGCCGAATTTAATTTTTCCGCTTTCTTCTGTTTGCGCCAGAGTGCTAGCCATAAAATTTGCCAATGCATTGCGATCAATTGGCAAGTATAGTTCGGTTAGTCGGCCAATTTTAACTGTGCCGCCAAGTTTATTTATCAAATTTTTGGTATTTAGTTCCTTCTGACATTCAATGACCATCGCCTGCTTATGGATTTCTGAAACCGTAAGTGCCTCACCCTGAACCAGGGAGAGGATTTCGGCGGCCGAAACTGCAGGATTACTACCTAAAATGAAGAAGTATCTCATATACCAGTAATTTATCCGCATTTGTCTTTTTTAGCCAGTTTGGAGCTATTGCTCCTGGCTAGGCTCGGGGCTCCCTGAAGCTCAAGTTTCAGTTGCATTACCCGTAAGGTATTTATTTAGCGCCTCGTCTGGCATAAAGTGCCCCAGTGACTTTCGGGTAGTTGTTGAGCCAACCTTCGAGCGTCTTCCTGTCCGCGACCGTAAGGTCCTGGACTTTCTTTTTTCGTCGAATGAATTTCCTAAGTCGTGGGGAGGGTTGAAGGTTCTAAGAAGCGCGCATCAGCACCAGCTACATCCATGCCTTTCAAAAAAAGGACCGCTTATTCCTGCGCGGACAGGCAGGGCAAAACATCCTAATAAGCACGAACACTCGAAAAACGAAAAACCACCGACTAAAAACGGTGGCATTTCTTTAACTGAGATTTTTGAAGATTTATACCAAGTCATCCCTTTCGGCAGTTTTGTACAGCTTTTCCAGATAGTTATACAGTGCACGCGCGCGCGCCTCAACCTCGTCCATCTGGCAGTCGGTCGATATGGTGGCATCGGCGTGCCGTCTGCACTCATTTGTCGCCAACTGATGCTTGAGCCGTTCAGTTATCTCTTCATCCGAGTAGCCGCGGTTGGCTTTTAGGCGTTCGCGACGCACCGCATCAGGACACACGATACAAACTGTGATATCGCAAGCCTTGTTCAGGCCCGTGTCAAACAGGATAGCGGTTTCGATGATAAAAAAACGCGCACCTGATATTGCGGCATTGTTTTTAGCGACGCTCATATCCTGATGGACGAGGGGAAAGATAGCCGCCTCAAAGCGCAGCTTTAGACCGTGATTTTTGAAGAATTTTTCCGCAATTATCTTCGGATTTACGATTCCGTCCGGAAAGCATTCCGAACCAAAAATGTTTTCTGCAATCGGACGAAAGTTCGTCGAACCCAGAATTTTTTTGGCCGAAACATCGCAGTCAAACACCGCGACATCATCATACTCGTTTAACAGGTCGCATACGGTACTCTTGCCGCAGCCGAACCCGCCAGTCAGTCCGATAACTAACATTGGTTCTCCTGTGTAAAGGACTTCTAAAGAAGATAGTCGCAAATGGCGGTCTTGTCAATATTGGAGGGTTGTTGAAAAAGTCGGTAGAGAGGTAGGGCTTGCGTTCCGGCCGTGCCTCTCCGCGTCCAAAAAAGACGACCTAAATCGGTCGTCTATTTTTACTACGTGTCTGCACCCCCATCATCCGCCAGATAATCATCGAAGATTGTTTGTGCCAGATCATCGTAGCCCAGCATGATAGCGGCCTCAACGGTGGATTCAACGTCGTCATTCATCAGTCGCAGGGCGTAATAGGCAGTCGGATTTGCCCGACGATAATAACGCAGAAAGTCATTCGTGCCGGTGAGGTAATCCCAGATGAGCCAGGTAATCGGTTCGAAATGATTACCGAACTCGTCTTCCATCAGCCTGAGCGTTATTTTCATCTGCGGACCGTAAGCGCCGCCGTCAGAGATTTCCTTCTGCTCTTCGATGGTAAACGGACAAGCTTCATCCTCAGCAATGCGATAACGAACCAATGACGCAATAATCTCGGTGGCGGCTTCGTTCAGTCCGACGAATTCGTCGTTGCTGCACTGCAGCCCGCACACTTTGTGATCATGGTCCACGATATGCAAGGTCGGTATGTCGTTTTCGTCGCCTTCCTGAGCAATCACGACATAAAGATTGTATGCCATTGCATGCACCAGCTCGTGCGTGAGTCGAATCATGGTCTTTGTGCGGCTGTATTCCACGTCGTCTTTGAGGAATATCTGTCGGAAAATAGCATAGCCACCGCTGCTTTCTTTGAATGCTTCCTCGTATTTGTCTGGTCGCAAGAAATGAACATTGCGTATGGGCAGGTACACCGGATTAAGACCGATGCTCGCGCGGATGTTATTAATGGTCCAAACCGCGTTTTTTATCATGGCGCGCTCATCCGCAGTTGGACGGCGTTGGCGTACCTCTTCCTTGCACAGTGATTCTTCATACAGGTCGATGCGGAATTGCCGCTCGATAGTACCGTGCGCCGGACCTGCCACTCCACGGACTTTAATTACTGTCGGAGGCTGAATCGGGCGTCGATTAGTTGAAACACGCTGCTCAATATGAGCCGACTCACATCGTTTTTTTCGTGTCATTTAGACCCCCTTCAAAGGACTAATTTAAAAGTAGCACGCTAGCAAATTAGGGTCACATTATTTTGACGACGGATATCGCCGGGGGTGGGCCGGGCATCTTCATTGTCCGAGCGGTGGCTGATTCGGCGCGGCGATGAAGATACCCAATCCAATCAGAATCAATATTCCGTTCGCGGTTTGGCGCCAAAGTCCGGAGAAATGGTTCAGTCGAACTCAGGTCGCGCAGCGCCTCATCAACTGCGAGGCCAATCTGGAATATTTCTGGTCTTCGTCATAAAAAATGACCTGGCTATAAGCCGGGCCTTTTTCATTTGAATTCGATGTCGTACCGCGAATGCGCGTAATCGTAGATGTCATCTGCGATTTCGTGCAGGCCGAGGGCGCAGGCCGCGTTGGCTGCAGACATCGGGTCATCACCCATAGTGCGCAGAATCGCCGATGCGCCGGGAATGGTGCGGTTCGCTTGGCGCAGGAACGTCGGACACCCGGTCAGGAATCCGCTGATTACACTCATTAACGGTTCGGAATTGTCTATGTCCTCATGTTCGGATATACGCTGGACCAGAGTTTGTACGATACGCACCTGTGGCGCGTAAATGTAACCACTCGACAAGATTTTTTTGGCGCTCTTGTTGAGCAGTCCGCTTTTGCGCACTAGCATGTCGCGAATTAATCCCGCCACAATTTCTGCGGCCGCCTCATTCAGGCCAGAAAAAGCGAAACCTCGACTATGCGTCTGCACCGCGTAACCGGACCGTTTCCAGGTAACCAAGTGCCGCGTGTCATCGCTGATGCAAATCACCGAAAGATAAGACGCTAGATGCGCCAGCTCATGCGTGAGCAGGAACATTTCGGCAGCAGGATCCAACACACGAGTAATGTATGTGTGTCCGAGGACGGTCTTGGCATCATCTCGAGCACCGAGAGTAAGACGATACATGGCCGGTTCCAAGATATGAATTCGATTCCGGGTAATTCCGCGAGGCGGTAGGCTCACCGACCGCAGCATGATATCCATGAGCGCGGCGATTTGTTTGATGGCCTCGATTTCAAAGCCCGTCTTCTGTAGTTCATTAGGCCCAACCTCATAGCAATCCGGCAACGGACCGCTGAGTTTGGCCATGATGCGCGCCGTCTCTTCCGGGGCGTTGACCCGTACGATAATTCGATCCGCCCACCTTTCCTTTGATGGCGGTTTAATCAGGTTGCTCATCAGCCTGCCTTTCTTAAAGAGCCTTTTTACGTTATCTGCCAGACGGTTTTAGTGCAAATACCGACTATGCTGCCTGTCTGTACTTTTCCAAGTACAGACAGGCAAGATGTTTTCCACTGTTTATCCCCTTCACATCCCGCCTTAAATCCATTACTTATTACTATTGTCATTCAATAAGCTAACATTTATCGCTATGGCGAAGATGACCAAGACGCAGATTATCGCTGCGCTGGCCGAAAAGGCCGACATGTCCAAGAAAGAAGTTAAAGAATTCCTCGATATGTACGAGGAGATGGCCCTGAAGGAGGTCAAGAAGAACGGTGAGTTCTGGCTGATGAGCGTCGGCAAGCTGGTGAAGCAAAAGCGGAAAGCCCGCATGGGTCGCAACCCGCAGACCGGCGAGTCAATCAAGATTCCGGCTAAGACTGTCGTGAAGTTTCGTGTGGCTAAAGCCGCCAAGGACGCACTCCTCTAAAGTTATATTGTCGTGAGCAAAAACACCCCAGCGTTGGTTGGGGTGTTTTAATTTGATATGTGATTCTGAATTCTAAAGTATCTCACCCATTAAGATAAAAAACACCGCAGTAAGCGGTGTTCAGGACTACTTATCTCGCGTCTCTTCCTGGTAGAAAACTTGCCATCCCTTCGCTATCCCGACACCTTCAGCTTCGGAATGCTGGAACCGGAGGAAAATGGTAAGAAAGAACATTTCACGCACGGCTTCGTGCTTGAACACCGTACGTTGGATCCGCGCAATTTCTTGCGGGGTCATCTGGTCGATTCCGCCGCGGTATATCACTACGGCACGGAAATTCTCAATTTCTTGGGCGAAGCGCTGCATCAGCGTGTAAAGACGCTTTATGTCGGCATGTTCAACCGTACCGATGATATGCTGACCCTCTTTTGGTTCGTGAGTTGGCTCTATTATTTGATCGAGCGGAATACGTTCGGCCTCTTTTATTAGGTCGCGAGCTTCACCAAAGTTGCGGTGTCTAGTCATCTCTGCCGCCTCCTTTTATTCAGTGTAATAAGTGAATTTGTTTGGAGCAATCGTGGTTAATAGGTACTGCCTGTCTATACTTTGTAAAGTATAGACAGGCACTATTTCGGCATCGCCCCCTAGTCGAGATCACACTCGCTACAGAGGGTAGTGATAAGCCTCGCAGCTACGTAAAAATTTGGAATAAAAAAACCGCCAATAGGCGGTTGTGATATCATGATGAACCATCGTCATCATCATCTCTGTCGCCGCTTAGATTAGGAAGCGCGGCGCAGAGCATTTGATGGTTAGACCAGCTCACCAGCCACCCCTTATGAACATTGATGTAGTTCTTGCCGAATAGGTCGAATCGCTTGCTTAGCGCATAAAAGAAACAGATGCGCAGAAGGTCAATCTCGTCCTGCAGTTCCATCATTTTTGCACGAATCTGAATCGGGACATTGCCGGCTACCAGCATCATACCCTTAATCAGACTGTGCAGGTTATCGAGTTCTCGCAGCCGTACAACGTAGCCGGTGAACAGACGTCGAAGTTCGATGTCATCCACCTTGCCGCAGACATTGTGCAATGGACCTACATCCAAGTCAGGTTCCTCAATCTGGTCGTCTGGAATCCTGGCGATGTCAGCCAGCAGATTTTTGATCTCCTTTGACAAGAATACCCCCGTTTAGCTAAAAGGATCTAGAATTTCAGCCAAGAAATGCATTGTATGCTGAAACTATCGGTTATCATAACACATGAAGAACAACATTAAAGTATGTCGGCGTCGGAGGTTCGAGAGATGCGGCCATTTTTATATTGCTGTATATTGTCGACGTAATCGCTAATCACCACTTTTTGGGCCGGGCCAAAAAGTGGTCATATCTTTCATATGCCAACACTAACTCAACTCAAGCAGGAATTGCGCGCAGTTTCTGACAAACGGTACGTCGAGAATCTGACGAGGTTCTTTAAGACCGGTCTGGGTGAATACGGCGAGGGGGATATTTTTATCGGGATTCGCATGCCGGACTTGCGTCGAATTTGCAAGAAATATCGCAATTCATCGGTACCGGATATCGGAAAATTGATGGATGAGAAGTATCATGAGTTTCGAATTGCTGGTGTGGTGCTGATGGCGGATAAATTTAAACGCGGTGATGGTGCATTGCGAACGGAAATTAAAAATTTGTATGAGGAGAAAATGGATCGAGTGAATAATTGGGACCTAGTGGATTTGTCTGCGCATAAAATTTACGGCGAATGGTTTCGGGTGAACGATAAAAATCCGATGCCGACGTTGCGTCAGTTGGCTAAGTCCAAAAATATGTGGCGGCGTCGCATCGCGGTAGTTTCTACGTTCGCCTATCTACCACACGGTCAGTTTTCTCATGCTTTGGAAATTGCGGGGATGTTACTGAACGACAATCATGATTTGATTCACAAAGCGGTGGGCTGGGCGTTGCGTGAAGTCGGCAAACGAGACCTGCCGTCCGAAGAGCGATTCTTGCTGAAGCATTATAAGACAATGCCGCGAACCATGTTGCGTTATGCCATAGAGAAATTTCCGGAGGTAAAACGGCAGAAATACTTGAGGGGATTGATGTAGATCTTTGACGGATGCAGACGTTTGCCGTTTAGGCCCCCACCCCCGACCCCCCTGAGGGGGCCCCGGAGCACGGAAACATACATAATCACAAAACACGAACGCACCCCCCCCTACGGGGACTTTGTGGCGGCAGTCACAATTTCAAACGTATGCTTCTCTCAACACCTCAGAGCTACGCAATTGACACTAATCATGCCAGAAACATAAAATACATTAGCTCTTTACATAAGGAGAACCGCATGGAACTGTTCGTCTATGTGCTGATTATCGCCATGGGTGCGACCGGGACATATTTTTTTATTCGCTCGGTGCGTTGCGATCGGTGGCGTCGACATTACCCGGAGCTACCGATTCCAGAAATTCCGACCGAATTTCCACCTAAGGAGAATCCGCCAAAGGTGTATTTGGATCCTCTCGTCATGCAGATGCACGGCGAGAACAGCGAGACCATTTTGCTTGTTGGACTCTCTGGGCTGGAAATAGAGGTGTTGGTTAACTCATCCGCCGCGGAGATGTATCGGCGTGAAGGCTGGGCACCGTTTCGAGCGGCAGTGTGTCAATGGTCGAGTTCATCAGCTTACTGCTATTGCGGACCCCGATTTCGTCAGCCAGATACTGAGCTTGATGAAATGGCGATTGCCTACCTGCACGGCGAAATAATAGGTGATGCGCAGTTTGATCAAGCATTTGATGATCTGGATTCTTTCTGGCTTGCCAATGCCGAAAAATATGGCTACGAACAGCCAGAAAAAAGGTCGGCGTTCGATTATGCAAGGCTAGGCTGCTAAAAAATAAACTACCGCTATTTTTAGCGGTTTTTTACTAACAGCGGTCAGTTTATTATTGTGAATGAAACTGGGCGGCAAAGCGGAGTCCCGTAAAGTCGTTATGCGATCACCGGGCAGGAAGTAGGTGGGCAGTAAAGACCCGAAGTCAAGCTCATCAGGGCAAAATATAGGGCGGTTAACACGCCTTAGGTCAATCACCCTGAACAGTTAAGGGTGTAACGACTAGGTAATGAGCGCATGTTTTTCTTTGCCGCTTTTCTATGTTGACTTTCTCATCGCTTCAGAACACCTTGACATCCTTCGTCAAGCATGATAAATTAGCCTGCCCAGAAATTGTATGTAAACATAGCCGCGTAGGACGCGGAGATGAATGGAGGAAAGATGGTTGCGTTTCTGGTCATTCTGGCTGTTGTTGCGTTGGGTGTCGGAGGATACTTTTTGTTTAGGGCTCATCAGGCGGACATGCTACCTGATAGCGCCGTGCCCAAGCCGCTTCTCGTCATGACGGATCCGGAGCCGGTCAAAGAGCCGCTCGTGATTCTGGATCCGTTCACTGGAGACCCGCTTCGGAAAGAGGGCGCCGAAACTATCTTTGTGCCGCTTCGTGCCATTGACGAGGACGGTTCGCGTCAGTTTTTGCGCCTGCGCGTGAATCGGAGCACCGCTCGAGATTATCACAAGTTCGGTCCGAAGTTTTTCCGTAGTTCAGCCTCTGACCTGCGTGGGCAGGGATACCACTGCCACTACGAGGAAAATAGTATTCTCTCGGACATCGAGCTGCGTGTCCTCTACGAGCTGATGCTCGGTGAGGACTATGAAGAGCACTATCATGAACGGTATGACGAGCTTGAGGCCTACTACGAAGATGATCCGATTCTCTTCGGGAACGAGGCCGCGATTCGTACTTTTGAAAACGATATGATCGAGTGCGAAGAGGTCTCGGATGAAGACATCATCTCCGAGCAGGAGATTGACGCTCAATATGAGTCCGTCAGCTCCGCTTCCGTCGCAATCGCCGATGAGCCGACAACGGCTGAGATCGACGAGGATAGCGACGACGAGGACACGCTCGATATGACTGGCGACGAAGACCTTACGGACAAAGATTCATAGACACCTGGAGGCTACTTGGATACGCCGCACATATCAATGTGCGGTTTTTTATTTGTATGGAGTCGTTCAGGTTATTCTGAGTTATTCAAAAATAATTATTTTCGAGCAGTTCCAAACGTCCACAAGCAACTTTGGGCAGCTATCCAATCTCGCATCATTAAAAAACCACCAGTCATAAACCGGTGGCATTATCATTGCAGTTGTCGACATTCGGTGGTCAAGCAGCGCACCGCTTGCCATACATCTCGGACGTTAAAGTTTCGGCAGGCGCCGCATTGCAGAATATAAATCATATCCTTGCGCTCTAGAACCACAGGCCAGCTTTCTTTTTGTGCCCATGCGGCCAATTCGGAATCCGGGTTGAATGCAATCGGACGTTCCACCGCCTCGAGCAATGAAATATCGGACTGCGTATCACCGATGGCAATAGAGCACTCAAGTGTCGAGCCGTGTTCTGTTTTTTCGCGCGTGCGCACCGTCCCGCCTTTGTTGCGAACGGGGGTAGTGATAACGTTGCCGGTATAAAGACCGTCCTTGACCTCAAGAATGCTCGAGTAGCAGACATTGAATCCCCAATGCTCGGCGAGGTCCTCTGCAGTTTCGCGCAAGCCACCGGTAACTGCGATGCAGTCATGGCTGTTTCGTATGGCGTTCAGCAGTGTGGCGGTAAATGCGAAATTCTGACTAACCGCGTCGGCTATAACGTGATTCGCCACTCGGATTAGTTCGCTTTGCGATTTGCCGCGAATCGCGACGAGCATCAACTGCACCAGACTTTGTTCGTAGCGGCGATAGGGTATCTGCCTCTCATCGTGCTTAACGAACAGCCCCGCCATATGCTGGGCGTACAACCCAGAAAAATATCCGCGTCGACACAGTTCCTTGCACAGTCGGCTGACCAGGTTGCCACGGTACAGCGTACCATCCAAGTCAAAGGCAGCTATTGGCCGCTGCAGTTTTTTCATCGGTCACTCCTAATCTCCGAGAATGTCACGTATGCGCAGCTCCCTCAGCAGGAGATTTCCAGAGGCGGTTTTGATTTCGCCACGCTTTAACATATCGAACGCCTCGTCAAACGTTAGCTTCCAGACTCGAATCAATTCGAATCCGTCGCCTTGCGGCTCGACGAATTCGGTGTCGTCATTGACATGAGCAATGAACGAAGTGAGCTGTTCGGTTGAGCCGCCGACCGACGGGTAGTACGTTGCGATTTCTTCGAGCGAGCCGTCTGGGATAACTATACCAGTCTCCTCTTTTAGTTCTCGCAATGCCGCTTCACGTCTAGACTCACCCTCATCAATGATACCAGCAGGAAGTTCGGGCGTAAGAATTGCGTCGGCTTGGACCTGAAAAGAGGTTTCCTTGCCCTTAGTTGTGTCGGCTAGGGCAGTAGTTCCGGGTCCGGTTTCAACGAACGCCCGCAGAAAACGCGGCTGCTCTATTACATAGACTTCGCGCTTAGCGAAATTTGCCGGCATTATCACCACCGCATTGCGGCGATACATCATGTCTTGTCGATGCGCACGATCGGTTAGGCCAAAAGAATAGATGCTCAAAAAGCCCGCCCGTTCAATGCGACAGCAGTCATATCCAAATTTGTCGGGCATTTTTCCGATTTCTTGAATGAGTTCAGCCATAATTTTTTTATCCCTACATTCTTTGTAATATAGCTTGGCCGGGAAAGCAAAAAAATTGATGTTGTGCAGGCAAAGGTGGTAAGGCGGGGGAAGAAAGGGTGGGCGGTCACATCTGCTCTCCGCCTATTAAAAAAACCCGCTAACAAAGCGGGTATATTGATTTACGGCTGCAAACCAACAGATTGCAGCGCTACATCAATCGGTACGAAGAACTGCCGACCGCATTCCGAGTTGCCGCGCAGAATCAGGCCAACCAGCTCACCACTGTTGTTGATGACCACAGGTCCGCCGGAGTCGCCGCGCTGACCGAGCATGCGCATCTGTACCATGCCACGAGTGAGCAGTGGACTGTCGTCAGAGATTTGTCGCACCACTCGTCCGCGTGACCAGCCGGTGCGAACGCCAAAGTTCCAGAGCAGTTCACCTTCCTGCGGCGTCCAATTGCGGGCGATTGGAACCGGCCGGGCCATATCGGGCGGGCAATATACGCGCAGCAGAGCCACGTCGCGTTCCTCATGGGCGCGCAGTACCTCTATACGTTCCCAGCGAAGATGTCCGATATGCAGCCCGCCACTAACGATCCTGCGCAGAATCGCGTAGCTATCAACCGCATCATGAATTACGTGCTCCGCCGTCAGCGCATGCTGTTCGTCGATGAAAACGCCAGATCCGCTATGAAAGGTGTAGCCCTTTTCTGCGGAGTATCGTCGCACCCGAACCTGGATTGTCGAGGCTACACCTCGCTTGATGAAGTCTAGACGCTCGCTTGGGGTCATCCCGTCACTGTCTCCGTCCATCTCGAACGGATCCATGGGCGGTTCTTCCGGCGGTTCAGGGACGTAAATACATTCCGGCGCGTCGTTTGAATATCGAACACTACGCGAATGACTGCAGTTGGTGCAAGTCGCGAAAATCACGGCAATCAGCGCCAACCACACCAAGTTTTTAGGATGATTCATCCCGGCCTCCTTTTAAAGGGCTGTAATTCTTCTTAGCAGGATTTAGGTGGTGAGGTCAATTTTAGGAAGAGGTCAGGGCGTGAGGGCGATAATATCCATATTACTTTATTCCCCGCGCCTTGAACTCCACACTTAGGTATCAGGGAACAGGTTTGGAACAGTGTATGCTCATCGCTCACACATCTGAACCCTATCCAAAATAAAAAACCCCGCAAATCTGCGGGGCTGTCTGCGACTATTCGCCAGCGACAATTGAACCAGACAAACCTTTTATTGCTTCATCGACAGTGATGAAGTATCCGACACGACTGGCCGATTTGCTGATCTCTTCGCCTTCAGCGGTACCGCGACTGAGAATCGTTCCGGCAAGTGTTCCGTCTGGCCAAACTACTGGACCCCCGGAGTCACCACCAGCGACGATAAATTCAATGCGCACTTGACGTGGGTTCGAGGCATCAACCACCTTGCCACGCGACCAGCGCGTCGTCCGGCCAAAATGCCAAAGCAAATCACCGTTTTTGACGGTCCGACCCACTGCCATCTTGATGGTGCGGTCAATGCGCTCGCCGTCGCGCAATTCAAGCAGCGCTACATCGCGCATCTCGTTTGTCTTGGTGATGACCCGCATGTCGAACGCGCGCGGATGCACGATGGTCAGGTTGTCTCGAGCCAGGATGCGTCGCACGCCATAGAAAAAACGAAACTGCGTTACGACATGTGCCGCAGTCAGCACCAGATTAGGACGAATCGCCACCCCTGTTCCGCCGCCGAATCCCAGACCGTAACTCTTATGATAGTTCGCGACCTGAATTCGAACAGTGCAACTAACGTTCTTTCGAATAAACGCCGTGCGTTCAGTGTCGGTGAAGCCGTCGTCCACCGCGGATTCAGCCAGCGGATCGTCTGGCGGTGACATGCTCGGGCAGGGCGGGCAGGGCGGGCATTCGTGTTCTTCCTGCTGTGGGGTGGTGCCATCGCCTTGCGTATGGCATCCGGAGCAGGCGCCGAGTGCAATTGCCACCGCTGCCATCACGCCGACGGCAGTGCTGACGGTTCTCATGGACATCCACATGCGAAACCTCCTAATTCCCAATCGAATTCGTAGTGTGAACAAAATTTAATGTCCCAATTCTTCTTATCAGCTAGGGGTTTTTCAGTCTAGCTTGGCGCAAGTTTAAGCTTAAAATAATGGCTGCCTGTCCATAATTATATGCAAGTACGGATAATCAGCGTCTGGTGGGCAGACAGTACCTGGTGGGATAGGAAGGGATGCGCGGTTACATTATAATATAAGTATATGACAACCCAACGGACAAGGGACGGACGATTGAGCCGGAGGAGAACCCGAGAGCGCGCCAAAATACGACGCGTGTATGTGGTGACCGGTCTGATTATTGTTGCCGCAGTATTGGGGCTGCTGCTAGTCAGTTCCGTGATAGATAGTTTGGCACTTGAGGAGCGGCCGGTGCGGCCGGGTGCGACCTTCTCTAAGAAGTACGCCACTGAGCTGGGTTTGGACTGGCATGAAGCGTACACAGCCACCCTGGATGACTTGGGGGTGCGAGCTTTACGTATCCCGGTTTATTGGGACGAAATTGAACCGCAACCCGGGAAGTTTAATTTTTCAGACGTTGATTGGCAGCTCCAGGAGGCTGGTCGGCGCGATGCCAAGGTTATACTGGCCGTAGGTTTGAAGGTTCCGCGCTGGCCAGAATGTCACGAGCCTGATTGGGCTAAAGAAATGGATGACCAAGCTCTTAGGGCACGAACCATGATAATGCTCGAAACTGCAGTGCGGCATTTTTCTCGTTCCCCGAACTTTGACGCTTGGCAGGTGGAGAACGAGCCGTTTTTCCCGTTCGGCGAATGTCCGAAGATCGACCGGCTGCAGTTGATTAGTGAGGTTGATTTAGTGAAAGCCTTTGATTCGCGACCGGTAGTCATTACCGATGCTGGTGAATTATCCGACTGGGTTCGCGCTGCGTCAATCGGTGACATACTCGGTATCAGCACCTATCGTAATGTTTGGAATCGATACCTCGGGCATCTATTTTGGCCTATCAGCCCGAAATGGTACGCCACACGATTGAATGTGGTGCGGCCGCTGGTACAAGAAGTATTCGTGTCCGAATTACAGGCCGAACCGT
This sequence comes from uncultured Gammaproteobacteria bacterium, assembly GCA_964486995.1. Lineage (GTDB taxonomy): Bacteria > Patescibacteriota > Patescibacteriia > SG8-24 > SG8-24 > JAHJAU01. The sequence continues at coordinate 24,812 of CAZAOV010000010.1, forward strand.
GGTCACCCGGCCCGATTCGCAACTGGGATATCGAGGAGCAGAAAAAGCACATGAATCCCAAGAAGCTCAACGACAATATGGCGTTCGTTCGCCGTATGGGTGTGTCTGAAGTGTATCTATGGGGAGTGGAATGGTGGTATTGGATGAAGACACAGGGACATCCAGAAATGTGGCAGGCGGGACAGTCAATTTTTACTTCAGATTAGCTTAAAATATCTAAAATACACACGTTTTTCTCATATTAGTGACTGTCTGTACTTTAAAAAGTATAGACAGTCACTAATAAAAAAGACGCTGCTTGGCAGCGTCTTTTTTATCCAAAGGTAATCGAGAAGCATTTTATGTCCGGGTCCGGAAATCGTAGTTCCAGCACATGCTCGCCGGATTTGCCGCGCATGTTCACCAGGTTGTACATTCTTGCTTCTTTGACCGCGGCGACGGATTTTCCTGCGGCAAATTTTACATCAGTTCCTTTGGCAGATTCGTCCAGCGGCCGGTCGTCAATCAGGATCTCAACCACTGTTTCTCGCTCCGCCGCCATCACCAGGTTTATTTCCGCGGCTCGATATCGATATACCAATTTTGCGTCGCCCGAACGAGGAACTGCGTATTCTTCATGAATTTCCCATTCGCCGTCCAAGTAGAAAACGTTACCGGCCGGTCGTTCAGGTATAGAATACCGTCCAACTTCACCCATCATCACACGTTCCGGCGAACCTAGGTATTCCAGGCGCGTATAGCCAAGATAAGTTTCTGGCGTGCCTATATCGCGTACGTCCAGCCGGTCTGTGGCATCGGTGTCAGTCCAAATCGGCAGGCTCCCGCCATCCTCCTCCAGCAACAATCTGATAACTTGTTCCGAATATCGATAACCGCCCTCACCAAAATGATGGTAGCGAATTTTTCCTCGGCGGTCGATGAAATAATGAGCCGGCCAATAGTGATTTCTGTAGGCTTGCCAAGTTTTCATTTTGTTGTCGAGTGCAATTGGGTACTCGATTCCGTGTCGCTTAACCGCCGCCTCGACATTGGCGCGCTCCTTTTCGAATTCAAATTCTGGCGAATGCACACCAACAATAACCAGCCCGCGCTGAGAATAATTCTGATGCCACCCCATTAGGTGAGGGAGCGTACGCAAGCAATTCACGCAGCTGTAAGTCCAGAAATCAACCAGCACCACCTTGCCCTGCAGGTCAGCTTTGGTGAGCGGTGAGCTGGAATTAATCCAGCTTTCGATGCCGACGAATTCCGGCATCTCGCCCTCAATCGGCAATGACCCGGGCGCAACACGCTCCGGGTCTGTATTTTGTCCAAGCAATTTTTTGAGTAAACCATTCATCTACTCTTTCGGCGAGTCGTTAATATCTGGTTTCTTGGTCAGTTTGACGCGCTCAATACGCAGTTTTTCCATTTTTTCGACACGTGCGTTAATTTGATCGGTCAGCTGCACCTCTTGCCCCACCTCGGGCACACTACCCAATTGTTCGAGCATCATCTTGCTGATGGTCTTGTTACGACGGCCAGGCAGCTTGATGTTAAAGAAATCATTGATGTCCTTGATTTCTTCGTCGCCATGCACCAGTACGTTATATTTGTCGATGCGTTTGATGATTTCGTCTTCAACATCGGTCTCGTCACCGATTTCTCCGACCAGCTCCTCTAACATATCATCAACCGTCACTAGCCCGACCATTGAACCGTATTCATTAACCACCAGCGCCATATGTACGTGCTGCTTTTGGAATTCATGCAGTAGATCATCAATAGGTTTCGATTCAGGTACGTACATCGCTTCGGTCGCCAAATCACTCATTTTTACTACGCTTAAGGCTTTCTCCGGGTTAGCCGCCAGCCTTTCAAAAATATCCCGAAGATGCACGATGCCCAAAATGTCGTCTTCTTCCTCGCCGTTGTCCTGCAGCACTGGATAGCGAGAGAATTTTTCTTCATTGATGCGCGGCGTGGCTTTCTCAATCGTCCACTCGCTGTCCAAGAATTCCACGTCTTCGCGCGGAGTCATAACGTCTTCGGCGGTGATGTCATTAAACAGAAAAACACGCTCAATCATTTTCTTTTCTTTCTCTTCGACCGTGCCGGCTTCGGCACCCAACTTGGCCATGGTCTTAATTTCTTCCTCGCCAACCAGCTGATTCTCACCAAAATCCATTTTTTGCTTGAATACAAAAAACATCAGACTATCCAGCAGATTCACGATTGGTTTGAATACGCGCGTCAGATACCAAGCCGGACGGGCAAACAGAAAAGCTGCGCTTTCGCTGTTGTGCGCAGCCCAAGTTTTCGGAATGAACTCCGAAAAAATCAAAATTAACAAAGTTAGCAGCCCCGTCGCCACTCCAACCCAGATTTGGCCGACATATTTGATGGTCAGCATGGTGGCGAGGGCAGATGCGGCTACGTTGGCGGCATTGTTACCCAGCAAAATCGTCCCGAGCAAAACTTTCGGATCTTGGCGGAGCTTTTTAACTAAAATCGCTTTGGCGTTTTTTTGCTGGGCCAAGGTCTGGATTCGGATATCTTCTACGGTGAATAACGCTGTTTCCGCCGAACTAAACGTAGCAGACAGGACAAGCAGAACGGTTAGTATGAGCAGTCCAGATAGCATACTTAGGATTTGTCTTCCTTAGATTTATTGTTAGATCCTCCCGTTTTTTTAGTCGAGCCGTTATCTTGGGTCTCGGATCCCGCCTTGGCGTCCTTTCTGACGCGATCCTCGGCTAAAGCCTCTTCTAATTCACGCTCTGCATCAAGATTTGGCAAAGGCGAGGCTGGCGGGAACGACATGCTAACTTGCGTACCTACCTTCTCAATAGAATCCACGAATATTTTTCCTCCCATCACTTTGACGATACGCTGCGTAATCCAAAGCCCCAAACCAGTACCCGGGATGTCACGCGTCTCGTCGCTCTTTACGCGATAGAATTTAGTAAATAGTTTTTCGCGCTGTTCGGCTGACATGCCTATGCCAGTATCGGTTACCTTCACTTCAATCCACTTTGAATCGTTCAAGAAACTAGTAATCGTAATTTCACCCTGATGAGTGTACTTAATCGCGTTCGAACAAATATTGATTAGTGTCTGCTTGAACCGCGAGCGATCCATGTTGATCTTCGGTAGGGGCTGTTTGGGCTTACGGTACACGAGTTCCAAGTTCTTTTTTTCCGCCTCAAACTTTAGGTGGCTGACCACCTCATCAATAACGCTCTCCACATCGCTCATTTCAAACTCGAAACTCATTCGACCCTGTTCGATACGCGATACATCAAGCAGGTCTTCTACTAAAGTGCCGAGATGGTTGGAAATCGAGAATGTTGTCTTCATCACCTCTCGCGATTTACCCTCGATTTCGCCGAACGCGTTATCCAAGAACAGTGAAAGGTAGCCTTTTATGGCGGTAATCGGTGCGCGCAATTCATGTGACGCCATGGAGATAAAATCGTCCTTCATCTTATCGACTTCTTTCAGTCGCTTGAACAGCAATGCATACTGGAACAGTCTCGTGTTAGACGCCAGAATCAGAATCACAATCAGCATTGTTATCGCGAGCCAAGCATACGACCAGAACAGGTTTGCACGGACAAGTTCGTCTATAACGTTGAGCGATATTTTCGTCGACAATAAATATCTGCGTTCGCCGCCTTCGTCATACAACGGCATCACTACCCCCCAGTAGCGTTCGTCGCTGCGGATTTCATCCGGTGTTAGTTTAAGATCGGCCGAGGCCGGGCGCGGGCTCTTGGTGAGATAGGCGATCGCTTCGTTTTCGGACCAAGAAAGGATATTTTGCCGGCCGTGCGCCTGTCGGCCGATGCCGTCCTCATAGAGACTAGCCACAACAAAAAAATCTACACCATCCAGGGCGAGAACGTCTAGGCTAATGATTTCCGGGATTACGCCCGCAACTTCCTCTACTTGTTGCTGTAGCGCCTCGTGTTCATCGAAAGTGTCGCGTGCTGCCACGTTGAACATGCGACCAATAATCAATGCGGTGCGTTGAAGTTCAACATCAACCGTGGTTCGGAAGCGGCTCACCACAAACAGCGTGTTGGCAGCAATCGTAATTGGCACCAGCACTATCAGTATCAGCGCATAGATAATCTGCCAGTTCTGTTTCAAGAACCGTCTGCCAGATGATAAACTGTCGCTCGATGAGACCATAAACTCTTTCATATATAATTATATCATCGGGGGTAGGGATTATAAAGTGGCCGCAGTGTGCAAAAATTTCCCTTCGTTGAGTGAATATACTATTGTAAAGGCAGAAAGGCAGGAAAGTCTAGGAATAAAAGGGTAAGGGAGAATAAAGATAGAAGGGCGGTAGAGTTCGTGGATGCATAAACGCGCCGGCCGTCCTTCTCCTCTTTTGCTCCTTTACCTAAATACTTTTACATCATTACATTCTTATACTCTAAAATATGTCACCAACAAAGCAAAAAACAATCAATCGAGAGCTCGATGTCGTGAAAGACGAGTTCGTCTTTATGGTCGCCCACGAGTTGCGCAGTCCCGTAACGGCGATGCGGTATTTAGTGGAGATGTTTGCCGAGGACCATCGGATACATCACTGCGAGGTCACTGCAGACTACATTAAGAAAATGCAGGAGGCTTCGAATCGGTTGATTCAGCTGGTTGATGATTTGCTTGAAGTATCACGGTCCGAGACTGGGCGATTGAAAATTGAAACAAAGTCGGTATCGATTGCCAAGAATATTTACGCGATTTTGCAGGAGGCGGCTGGTGTGGCGACTGAGCGGGGGATTGAGATGCGGTATCTGGAAGACCGTGATTTACCGTTGGTGCTGGCGGACGAACATAAATTAAACGAAATTCTGTCTAACTTAATATCAAATGCCGTTAAGTACAATCATGACGGCGGTTCAATTGTGGTAGGGCATCGGTTGAATCTGGAAACAGAGGAACTGGTGACCTGGGTGGCGGATACTGGAATTGGTATGGATGAAGAAGATCTTGAACACGTGTTTGGTAAATTTTGGCGGTCCGACAATCCGGAGGTGCGGGCACACGGCGGAACGGGCTTGGGCTTGTATATCGTCAGGCAACTCGTGGAACGCATGGGCGGAGAGGTCGAGTTGGAATCGGAAAAGGGCAGGGGGACGAAGATTAGCTTTTCGCTGCCGATTTTTCGGTAGAATCATCAATTTGTATCTATGGGGCCTGTATCTGCTCAGATATTCGAGGGCTTTTCAAAGTTGGAGTAAGGAGTAATCACTACAGCCGCACGCATCAAAAAAGAGCTTCATAAGAGGCTCTTTTTGGTCGCTGCTATTGTACCGAAATCATCACTTTGGCGCCGTTCGGTACGTCGCCCCCGTTCCAGTCGTGAATGGATTCCCAAATAGTTTCGAAATCGTACACATAGTCGGCGCCACGGCGTGTACCCGGATCGTTGGTGATGAAATGAGTGTTTGTATAGCCCTTTATCACCAACATGTGGTAGAGCGGTCCGCCGTTACGGAAGTTGGGATTGCCGAGCGCCTTGCCGTATGCCGGAATTATCACTGGATGGCCGGCGTTCAGGCGCTTTTTTATGTCGTCGACGGAATCAATTTTAATTACCTTCGCGTCGGCAATCTCGAAATGTTCTCGTAGCATCTGCGCGGTTTCGTCCGCAGTAGTGTCTAAATGATAGCCAAACGTCATGCCTTCGTAAGTGACTGCATCCATAATGCGTGACTCGGCTTCCTCCGTGGTGATTTCCTTTTCGTCATTGTAATATGCGGCGAGCATAATCGACGACGCCTCTTCGCAGGCTTCGCCGTGTAAGTCATCCCAAATCTGCTGCGGAGCCTGAATCATAAATGGCACCCGCAAATTCAACGCTTGCACAAAATTATCATCTTCAGGTTCTTCTGGCATCTTCCGGATTTCAGCACTTCCGGCCTCCCTCAATTCAGCAGAGCCCGCCTCCTCTGCTTCCCGCGCTTCCTGATTTTTATCTTGCTGCGTTGGGATATCATCGTTAAATGTCGCTTCTTCCGCCTGCGCCGAAGGCACTCTCGATACCGCCCGTTCAAAATCAATGCGGCTCACCGCCTCGGGTATCGGGCCGCGTTGCCATTCACGAAATGCATCCAGTGCGTCATAGCGAACGCCATACAACAACCAGGCCGACGCCACCATCAACGTCAGTCCGGAAACGATTAGAATGTCTCGAGTGTCTCGTCGCATAATGTATTAGTCTAGCTCTTCGTAAAGCCAAAGTCAAGGGTATTATAGGCTGTTTTAATGTTTATCCCAAGGCTCGAGCAATATTACAAATACTGCCTGTCTATACTTTTCCATGTGTCGACGGTCAGTATTTGTGCTCAAAAAAAATTTGGGCTCGGGAGCGTATGCACACCATTGTGCAGTGACGTTCCCGAGCCCAGGAGGAGGAGGAGAGGACTTCAACGGAGGAGACTGGCTCCCCGGAGAACCTTTTTTACTTAGTACGTGTACCGACCACGGAGGGTGAGCATGGCGTTCGAGGGCGACATTGCGATGATGTCAGTCGTTGCCGGAACGGTCGTGCGACCCGAGCTGGGCAGCACATCTTCCTGCGTGAGCACGATGTCCGACGTGTCGTCCTCGAAGGTTTCCTCCGTGATTTTGCGGCAGATGATCTCTTCGGTGGTTTTGACGACACGTCGTGCCATGTTGCTCCCCTTTTTGTTAAAAGACCTATCATTAAATCATATTTTATCGACTTTGTCAACCCTTGCACCAAGTCGCGATATTCCAGATTGGTTGCATCGCGCTAAAAAATGTAGCAGCAGGGATTGTCCCCGCCCATAGAATCAAGTGTGTGCTTCTACTGCGGGGCAGAGGTAAGCCCTACAGCTATCCGATAAAAAGCAGCGCCTTATTCGAAAGATGCAACTGAACCCAAACTTCGGTCATGACCACTTTTTAGGCCCGGCCCAAAAAGTGGTCATTACTTTTTTAGCTCTACAGTTTGAGGCTGTGGCCGGCCTGCGGTATACTGCAAATTATGGGTAAGATAAGGGTAATTTTGGCGCTTCTCGCCACCAGGTCGCTTTACGGTTTTCTGGTGGTGTTTATGTTTACCGCCCTGCTTTATGGCGCGACGCAAACGCATCCATCTTTTAGCGATCCAGACTCGTTTTATCATGCTGGCATGGCCGCGCGCATGAGCGAGTATGGCACGGTGCTGGATTTTCCTTGGTTGCCGTTTACTACCTTAGCCGATTCCTTTGCCGATCATCATTATTTGTATCACTTGCTGCTGCTGCCTTTCGTTTGGGCGTTCGGTTGGCTAGTTGGAATCAAAATTGCTGCAGCGGTGCTGGGTGCGTTGGCGGTCGGCCTGTTCTACTTGGCCGGTCGTACCTTGCGCGTTCGGGGTGAGTTGATGTTGGCCATGTCCGTGCTATTGGCGACGTCAATGAATTTCATGTTCCGCATGAATCTAGCTAAGGCCGCTTCTTTGTCGGTGGCGTTGCTCATGCTGGCAGTCATTGCGCTGGCGCGCCGCAATTGGTGGTGGCTATTTGCTATCGGTTTTCTGTATATATGGTCGCACGGCAGTTGGCCACTGCTTGGGTTGGTGGCGTTCATGTTTGCGGGGAGCGAACTGCATAATACGCGCCAGCTGCGCGAGCCGATTAAAATGCTGTCCGCAGTCGTCCTCGGCTTGTCGGCTGGTTTAATTATCAATCCATATTTTCCGCAGAATCTTGAGTTCTACTGGTATCAGACTATTCATGCTGCAGTAATCAATTACGCTGATATTATAAACGTCGGCATGGAGTGGCGTGGTTATCAACCGGCGCTATTGATTCCGCAGAACGGTGCGCCATTAATTATCATCATGATTTGCGGCGCGATCGCCTTGGCTGCCGTGCTTTGGAAGGAACAGGTCATCTGCCGCAAGACGGTATCTAAAGATTTTCTAACTGCGTTGGGTTTCATCGCCGCAGTTCTGCTGGTAATGGCGATTCGCAGCAAGCGACATATCGAATATTTTGTGCCGTTCGGAATGTTATTTGCTGCGGTTTGGTTCGGATATTTGAATCGACAGTATGATTTGCGTAAACTGTGGAGACTGTCTTTTGGCAAAAGCGCTCGGCCAATTTTTGTGGCGGCCGCGTTTATCGGAATCTTGTTTCCTGTATTGGCGATTCGTGACGCATATATCATCTATAATAGATTTCACGACCCGAACCATGCATTCATGTGGCGGCAGCATCAAGTGGCTGCCGAATGGATGGCGAATCACATTCCGGACGGGTCAGTAATCTACCACGGCAACTGGAGTGATTTTCCCGCGTTGTTTTATTACTCACCACAGTTTCGATACATCGCCGGGCTGGATCCGACGTTTCTGTATTTAAAAGACCCAGCTATGTTTGTCGCTTGGCGCGAGGCTTCAGAAGGCAGGGCACACGATTTTTCGGAAGTGGTGGAATCTTATGAATCCAAGTATGTTTACGTAGTCGAAGGTCAGGAGAATCTGGAGGGTGCGGTAACCGCCGACGGTGATTTCCGTCTGGTGTATAAAGATGACGAGGTAAAAATTTACATGCTATTCCCATGAAAGTAACAATTGCCTTGCCAGTTTTGAACGAGGAAATGGTTCTGCACCGCTCGGTGGAGAAGCTTGTTGTTTTCATCAGGGAGCATATGCCCGAAGCAGATTGTCGAGTTGTAATTGCCGACAACGGCTCTGATGATCGAACCGAAGAGATAGGAAAGTATCTAGCCGACCAACATGATGACGTGGAATATTTGCGATTGACTGAACGTGGAAAAGGTTTGGCAATTGTGTCCGCTTGGGAAAAAATGTCCGCTGAAGTTTATGTGTTCATGGACATCGACTTATCGACCGACATCGCGGCATTACCCGAGCTGTGCAATGTTGCGTACGGCACTGGCGGCGTGGCCGCCGGCTCCAGGTTTCATAAGGATTCTGTGGTGGTACGTTCGTTCGCACGTCGAGTGATTTCAAGATGCTATCGTTTAGTGTTGCGCCGTACTTTTGGCACCTCGATTTCGGATGCGCCCTGTGGATTTAAAGCGATTGGGAAGGAAGTTTTCCGCGCAGTGGTTCCTGAAGTGAAAGACCGACGGTGGTTTTTTGACACTGAACTTTTGATTCGGGCCGAGCGCCAAGGTTTTCCGGTGAACGAGATATCGGTCACTTGGAAAGAGACGATCACGCAGGGAAGAAAGTCGCGAGTGAATGTGCCTCGCCTGGCAAGAGAATATCTCAGAGAAGTATTGCGTCTAAAAAAAGACCTGCAATGACGATTAAAGAATTGCTATATTCAATTTCACGCCGCGAGTGGCGATTTGTTTTTTATGTCGCTGCTATCGCGATGGCAATCACTTCGTTACCTCCGCTGTACGGATGGTTGGTAGGTATTTATAACGGCACTCCTTGGACTGGAATTCAGTTTTGGGCTCCAGGTGACTTCACTTATTATCTTTCCTTGATTGACCAGGCTCGCGGCGGGGCGCTGCTTAGTGCGAACAGATTTACAACTACAGAAACCGTGCCGGCATTAAATGTTCTCTGGTGGGCTGTTGGTCGATTTGCTGCGCTGTTCTCTTTGGGTTCGGTGGCGGCGTATTATGTTTTTCGTGCACTTTTGATTCCTGTTTTAGGCATTTCGACATACTTTTTCGTTGCTTATCTATTTAAGAAATCATGGGAGCGCCTGATTGCGTTTGTTCTGTTGTTTTTTTCGTCTGGTTTGGGCGTATTTTTTTATCCGTTTTTTTCTGGTGCAGCAGTTGGTCAGAACATCCATCAAGTACCAGTAGATATGAGTGTGGCCGAAGCTCACCTGTTTGCCAGCATGTCGTACTCACCACATTTTGTGGCCTCGTGGATTTGTCTTTTAATGTCGGCTTTGTTGTTGCTGATGGCGTTTGATATGCGACGGCCGGTGTACGGCATGATTGGTGGCACGGTTGCGCTAGTGTTGTTTCAATTTCATCCGTATCATGCGCCGACGCTGTATTTACTTGGTGGGATTTATTTATTGGTGTATTTGTTGGCTCGTGCGAAAAAATGGTGGAAACAGCTTTTTTCTTTTGTATTGTTTGTTTATTTTTCTGCTCCGTCGTTGGTATATCACTACATCACCATGAGCGGCAGTGACATGGGTCGTGAAATTATTTCCGGTAGTTTTACTCCAACACCGCACCCCATTCATTTGATCATCGGTTTTGGTGTGTTTATTTTTCTGGCGCCGTTTGGTGGTTACATCTGGTTTAAGTCGCGTCGGGACAGGAGCGCTCTGATTTTTGCGGTTGCTTGGATAGCTAGTTGTATCGGATTATCGTATGCCGGTTTTGTTTTTGAGCGGCGATTGCTTCAGGGGTTGTCGTTTCCTTTGATTGTGTTATCGATGCCGGCAATTTTATTGATTTGGCGACGGCTACAGAAGAAGCTGCAGCGACGACATCTGAATATCGCGATTGTGGTTGTGGCGATATTTTTATTAATGCCGACATTAGTGCTGATACTCTTTCGTTACTTTGATTTTTACACGTTCAACCGGCCACCGTTGGCATATTTCAGCGCTTCTGAAGCGGAAACGGTTCAGTGGATTCGCCATAACACGCCGCAGGACGCGACATTTTATGGTGGACAATTTTCTGGTGGCGTAGCGACTGGTTGGGCCGGCCGAAAAACTTTTTTTGGTCATTGGGTGAATTCTGGCAATATCCTTGAGCGACGCAATGAAATGAGGGAGTTTATTTCTGAGTGTACTAATGCCGAGCGAGCCGAGTTTATGCGTGCGCGTGATATTGGATATGTTTATTTTAGCCCGCGAGAAAAAACGATTGGAGAAATGTCCGAGGATGAATTGTTTGAGCGTGTTTTCAGAAGCGGGGAGATTGAGATTTTTAAATTGCGATAGGCCGACAACAAAAAAGAGCCGCGATAAGGGCGGTTCATTTTTGTTTCTGCTACTGGACAACTTGTATCCCGACTTGGTCGAGAATGTTGTTGCCAACTGGTAAGGAATTCATCATCTCGGCCGTCTCCTCCCAATAACTTCTCGTTTCAGCGTTATCGGCGTATCGAGGACCGAACAAAATGCAATCATCGGTACGAATTAGTATCGGCCCAGCGACAGCGTTTAGGTTTTGGAATCCGCCGTCGTAGTATTTTTTTGCCCAGAAACTGTTAAGAAATTGCGCGCAAAATATCTGTAAATCTTTTTCGTTGATTGCTAGATAAATCGGCTGTTCATCCGGTAGATCGTAAGGGCCGATGTCGAATTGCTGCACGCCGAGAAAGACATAGTTGGCACCGTAGATGTGCTCTCGGGAAGAAAGACTTGGCACTAATGAGTAGCTTGCGACAACAGCGGCGTCTTTAGGTACGGCTTCAACTACCTGCCAAGCACCGCTCGCATCACTGCGGTCAGTTCCAGATGCTATTCGAGCCGCAGCATTCGGTATCGGACCCATCGACAGCATGCCATAGAAAGAAGTGAATAAAACCAAGCCCAACACAGCGGGTGTATACAGGATACTCTTGTGTGTGCGCAACTTCAGTTTTTTGGGTTCTGACAAAAATTTGATTCCAGCAATTGCCGCTAAAAATAAACCAGGCAGAAATAGCGTTGAATAGTGTGTTTGCAGAACTACCGCATTTCCACCCGGTGCCGATAGCAGTATCTGCAAAAAAGGTCCGGCAGCGAGCACTAATCTTTTTGGTGACACGTACGGCAAGAATAACAGCGGCAGGCCGAATCCGAGTATCATTTCGAAATTTCCAAATTTGAATAGGTGCGGAATTACGCTGGCTGGTGCATCACCAATCCATGAATAGAAAACAGAGAATTTATAACTACCAGACGGAGCGAACCGCGCGACCGCACTGGTCGCGCCGAGAAACCAGGCGGCACCAAATATTATAGGTATAATCCTCCACCAGTAACCGCGCTTCTCGAGAGCTGCCAATACACCAACCGCCGCCACCACCAGCGATACGTCCTCGCGGAACAGCATTGCGATCGTCGCGAACAACAAAAACCGCCCCAGCTGATGGCGCTCATAAGCGAGTAGCATATATAAGAGCGGCACCAATGCGAATGGCAACAAATGAAATTCAAACACATTAATATTGTGCACCAGAGGATTCAATAACCACGCCAACCCCACCACCAAAGGAGTAAGCTGCCAATAAATGTTACCTTTTGGGGCCTGACCCCAAAAGGTAGCATTTTTAGCGATGAGGTAGATGGGCCAGGCAGCTGCGGCGAGGGCAATTGTTTGTAAAATTAGTAAAATTTGTGGTCCGCGGTGTAGCCAGTAGAAGGGGATTAGCGCCAGCAGACCAAATCCCGCATGGTCACCTAAATAGGAGTGCGGATGTATGGTCATTTCAAATAGCCGCCCCTCGGAGCTGTTCCAAATTACGTTATTGAAAATTGCCAAATCAAGCGTGTTATAGCCAAAAATTGAGTACTTCCAGAGGCAGATAGCCGAAAAAATGGCGATATAAATCAAAATCGCCGCAAGTAAAATCTTTTTCTGGTGTTGTTGAATCCAAGTCAAAAATTTCATGTATTTAGTATAGCGCAATTGCGAAAACCGTCAGAAAATAAGTCTGACAGTTTTTATGTACGGACTTTTAAAGTGCCTTCCTAGACTTGACAAATAGCCTTAAATGTGCTATATTTAGTCGTTACAGTTAAGGCTGCAACCGGTACCATGGCATCCGCCAGAAACCGTTGAACCATACAATCAATCAATAACAAAGAGGAGGATGTCATGAGTGTTTGGCAAGGATTGCTCGATACGATTCTGACCGGCGCTGACGAGGCGGCCATGCCGTCCGTCAGGAAGTTTGCCAAGGGTGTCGCGCGGTTCGCCGGCAACAATCCGTTGGCTCAGACCCTGATCAAGGGAATCAATCCCAAAACCCTGGATATGGCTCGCGTAATCGGGCCGACCGCAGTTAGCGGGATGATGGGGGCAGTGCTCAAGGATGAGTACTTCCCAAATGCCAAGATTGCCCATCTGGTGAAGGGCGGCATCAGCGATTTCTTCGTGGAGCTGGCTGATTATACCGCCCCGGGCCAGAAGCCTGATGCGGCAACGGTCGAGCAGGTCGCTAATAACGTGTTGGGTGAAATGTTGGTGTACGCCAACAGCACTCGACTTGTGCACATGCAGGGCTGCCCCGAAATCGTGGGTAAGCGCACGAAGATGACGCTGGATATGGCCTTGAATCGGCAGTATCACGTGGCACCGTGTTGCTTCCCCGAGCTGCAGCACAAACTGCAGAAGATGGAAGACACCGGCAAGGCCAAGTCGGATGCACCGATTCGTTCGGCGTTCGATGCAATCAATCGGCTCGAGTCCGTCGAGGACAAAAAGCTTCTGTTGATTTGGATGGGCGGCCTGACCGACGAGCAACGCGAAATTCTGGCAATCCACCTGGACTCCATGGACGAAGTGGAGATGCTGGTGCTGGGCGTCAAAGAGGGGATGCATGCGGATGATCTTCTTCAGTATCTGAAGGAGCAATCCTCACGCTCTCAGTTCCGACGTAACATCACTGATGCGGCCGGCTTCTTCAAGGACACCATCTGCGAAGGTGGTTCCAAGGTGGTCGAAATTGCAAAGGATGCCGGTTCTCACCTCGACGAGAGTGTGATGGAGCCGGTGGCTGACGGGCTGGAGCAGCTGCAACAGCACGTCGATAACCGAGTGCAGAATCCGCCCGCGCCCGAGCAGATCGGACTCTGGGGGCGGATTAAGCGCGCATTGAGACTTTTCTGAGGAGGAGAGCAAAATGGCACAAATTCCTGCAAACCCGAACCCGGGTGGTGCTGGTGGCGCTGGCGGTGGGGCAACCCCCCCGAGCAACACCGGACGGGCCGCCCGCGCTTTCGGCGGCATCCTTCATACGGTCGGCGCGCAAGCGTTCGACTGGACATCCGAGAACGTCGATGAGATCATCGGCGGACTCAAGGACCTGCTTCGCTGGTCCATCTTGGTTCCGATGGTTCTGTTCTTCATCGCCGGCTCGATCGGTCAGATCGGTGTGGTGATCGGCGGCAGTGCTGAGTGGTGGTTGGTCGGCACTTGCGGCATCATGACCACTATTGGCGGAGCATTGGGGGCGCTTCTGGTGACCCTGCTCTGGACTCGCCTCGTGATTTACGGCAAGGCCGCGGCTCTGGCCCTCAAGGCTGCCGAGGCCACACGCAACGCCGTTACTACACACAAGAATCGGGAAGCCGAGCGATTCGACCAATGGGTCGAAGGCTTCCTGGTCTGGGCCCGCGGTTGGACTGCGTGGTACATCTCCGCCCTCATGTTCTTCATGTGGGTGCCGTACTATCGCAACCTGCTGGCGGCAGCTGGCGCGCTCATGGTCATGTTGCTCATGGCCGCCATCTTTTCCGCGCAGTGGTCGCAGAGTACCTGGGCCAAGCAAGCTCTCGTCGTCGGCGCGGTTTTGGCCGGAGTCACTTGCATTCTGATGCTGGTTTGGCCAGCGCCGGTCGCGGCAGCCCGTGTTTGGAGCGGCAACCTGATGGACGGCATCGTTGGTGCCGGTGATCGGGAAAGTCGCATTCAGAGCGTGGAGCAGGAGGCTCGCGAGCGTGAGAACATCACTGATGCTCAACGGCTCACCGTAATTCGCGCCCGTCAGCACGAGATTCAGCAGAACTGTTTCAATAATGCTGATCAGTGTGAGAGCGGATTCCTGAACGCGGACGAGCGAGACGAGTATCTGCGGCTGGAGAGTGAAGCTCGCGCTATCCGTAGCGGCTCACTTCGTCAGGCTACTCCGGAGAAGCGGGGCGAGTCTGATGGCAGCACCGGACTGAGCAAAGCTTCTTCAGAGGCGGCACCGTCCAAGCGATCAGCCGTCAAGTCAGGTGGCAGGCTTCCACCCCCACCAAGAGTGACGCCCACTCCGCGAGGCAACTCGCGACCCAGGGCTCGCGCTCGAAGCAGTGGCCGCGGAAGTTCCTCCAAGGCCCCGCCAGCCTCGTCTGGTGAGGACTTCGGTATGCCCGGCATCGCGGACTATCAGTTCTAGATTCCGGAGTTGGTTTTAACCTTTAGCCCCCCGCAACGTTAAGTTGCGGGGGCTTTTTTAAACAAAAAATGCCTGTCCTCCAAGCATCCAAGTACAGACTGTCTGTACTAGGGGGTCAAAAGTACAGGTGTTTTTGTTTTTGTTGAGGGGAATTGCCTTAGATTAGCCAAAATATGTTCATCAAACACTTGACAAAAAGGTCAAAATATGCTATATTGTTATGTTGGGAATAAGCCCGACCAAATTGACCTTTAAAGCCGAAAAGGCTAGAGGATACGAGGAGGAGAAATGGTACGTAACATCCTGTTGGCGGCGGCAGTCATCACAATGGCGTTCGCTCTCGCGAGCTGTGCCAGATTCCGATCTACCCCTTCCGATTACTCCGTCCGCGGAGTAACGACCAGCCCTGAGGCCATGGTTCGTGAGGCCTCGGATGCGCACGTTCGCGTGCGACATGCCGAAACCTACGACTGGGCCGTCCGGCATGGCATGGCCTATCCCTACGAGGGTGGATATTGGGGGACCGATATGGGCTACCATTACGGTGGTCAGTATCCGGTCGCACCCTACGCCACCCCTCGGTCTGGTTACATGCATGAAGGAGCTCAGCCCGCAACACGGGAAGATCTCGAGCGGGTTCGTGAACAGGCCGAGAAAGGCGTCCGCTACGGACGTGACGCCATCAAGGGTCTTCAGGGTCATGACCGTTGGCACAAGGGTCAGCGGGGGAGGAGGTAACCATGAGGTTTTCTATCATCATCACGATTGCGGTTTTCGCCAGCGGTTGCGCCAGCACCCAAACCGCCTCGCTCGAGCGGCGCCTCCGTGCCCTCGAGGACGAGAACTTCCAGCTCCGGCAGGCCCAGATCGACGGTGACACCACCGCCGAGCAGGCCGACGAAGAGCCAACCACAGTTTCCGTCGAACAGGCCGACGAAGAGCCCGCCCTGTCGGAGCGCCCGCTCCGCGATACCCCGGACTTCAGCCGGACACCTGCCCCGCTTCCGGTTGCCGGTCCGCCCCAGCACTGGGCGCGCGCTTACCGCACGCCGAACGTCCCCGGCTGCAGCTCCGGACCGTACGTCGTGCAGTTCCGCAACCGAAGCGAAGATCTTTATTTCGAGGTTTATCTGGACGGTGTGCGCCTGCGTGTGTTCGGCGGTCGGGGTGCCCTGCCCCACATTCCGCCGGGAACCTCGGCCTACGCTTGCCTTGACGGCCTAGGGGAGCATAGCGTGATGGGCACCGCCTATCATCGCCGTGGCTCCTCACTGGTCGAGGATAGTCGGTTCTCCGTGGACTTCAACTTCCAGCGGAGGTCGTCCTCGAGCCGGCAGCACCAAATCGTCCGCCTGGACCAGATGGTGCGGTAAGCCTTCAGTAAAAAGCTTTCTAAGCGAAAGCCCCGAGTCAGTGACTCGGGGCTTTTTATATCCAGAATTTTTTTCCGCTAACTCGTTGTCGATTCTATAATCGCATCAAAGACGAAATTCGCTATGGCATACGATGCCATAATGATTATCAGTCCGATAATCGAGTTCGTTAGAATCTTCTTGGCCTTTTCCACCTGATCGCTGTTGCCGCCGGCAGTCATCCAAAGGTAGCCACCGTAAATTACGAGAATCAGTAGCACCATGCCCAGCAGACCCAGGGCCACGTTAATAAGCTGACCAACCATTTCCGGCAATTCCGGCTGACTGGTGACAGAATCACCATAGGCACCCTTACCAACCTCCTCCAGGCTATCCTTGAATTCATGAGCCTCGACGGCCGTCGGCAGCGCTAGTGGAAATAGCAGGAATGCCAACAATGGTATAATCGCGAGTATGCGAAATTTCTTCATATTTATTATCAAAGTTAGGCTACTTTTCTATTTAGATTATAGCAGGTAAATACTACGAGGTATAGTGATTTATTAAGTTGGACCGGTCGCCGTAAGTATTTGTCCAAAAACGAAGTCCGAAATGGCATAGGCGGCAAAGACGATAATCATTCCAATCACCGCCCCTGTGATGATTCTTCTAGCTTTGCCGACCTGATCCTGGTTGCCGCCGGCGGTCATCCAGAGGAATCCAGCGTAAATCATCAATATTAGGAATACGACCCCAAGAAAGCCGAGCAGATAATTTATGATACTTCCGATGATGGAGGTGGCCGTTACGTCATCCTCGACACTCATTCCGGCTCGTTCGGCGGCGAATTGTGTTCCACTTCGTGCCTTATCAAAAACACTAGCTTTAACGGCGGTCGGGACAAGCGCTCCGATGAATAAATAAGCGCAGATGACTGCCCGCAAGCTCGATTTTTTAAAAGGCGTCAACATGACGGTCATTCTCCACTCACCGCAGACTCGAGCGGATCTTCTTCTGGCATTGTACCTCCTTCCGTGGAGCCAGTATTTGGAATTACGGCATTGAAAACGAAATTCGTAATCGCATATGCGGCAAAAATTATAATCATCCCAATGACCGCGCCAGTAATCATGTTTTTTGCCTTCTTTACCGTTTCCTCATTTCCTGCCGAGGTCATCCAGAGAAAGCCGGCATAAATCATCAGCACCAGAAAAATAATCCCGACCAGCCCCAGTAAGGCGCGTACCAAACCTCCGATAATGGTCGGTAAGTCAGACGATAATTCGCTGAGTCCAGCCGTTTCGGCGGTTTGTGAAATGCCGTGTGGACTAGTTGTTCCCGCTTGAGCAAGATTTGGCACAATAGCCACCAAGCACAGAGCGAGCAGAAACGCCGCCGGAATTATGAGCGATTTTTTGAGCGATTTACTAACCATACTATTCAGTAACACTAGTTTCTATTATACCGAACAGGTAGTCCACTAGGTAATAAGCGGACACAACGATGACGAGGCCGATAATCGCACCGGAAAAAAGGTTCTTAGCCTTAGTGACCTGTTCAGTATTGCCGCGAGCGGTCATCCAAAGGAAACCGGCATAGATAACTAGGATCAAGAAAACTACGCCGACCAACCCAAGAACCGCTCCCAAAATCTCACCGATTAATGCGCTAATGCTTGGCGTTCTCGTTATTCCAGATTCGGCACCAGCTGATTTTGCTGCTTCATCTAAGCCGATACTCGGTTTGGTGACGGAAGCCAAAACTTGAGCTGGGGCCGATATCACAACCAAAGCAATGACATACAGAACTAGATGCTGAAAAGCGGCCAAAGGACCGCGAATTATCTTGGTCATATGAAAATAGTTTTGGTGCCAGGTCTCTGGTATGGTTTTGTGAATCATATACCACAATCAACTTAAGACCTTACACCAAGTTTTCTGTAAAAAATTCCGGCTCGAGGATCAGTAATGCGCTAGGGGCGTTTCGGTAGAAAGTTCCGAATCCCGAGGCCTTACCGATCCCCGAACCGGAACTGGTTCGGGGCAAAGCTCTGCAAAATCTTTGCTAACCTGAGGTGCCATTAATAATGGCGTTGACTACGAAGGTCGCAATTGCGTAAGCGGACATGATGATAATCAAGCCAATCACACCCGAAACGATAATCTTTTTGGCCTCTCCGACCTGATCTTCATTACCGCCAGCAGTCATCCATTTGAAGCCACCGTATAGAATGAGTAGTACCGCTACGATACCTAACAGGCCCATGAACGCCTGAATCACTGAACCGATTGTGGTTCGGATGTCAGTTGAAGTTAGGCCGATAGCACCAGCCTCGTTCATACCGAGGTCAATATCGGCACCCAAGACGAGTCTTGGTAGTGCGATGGCGGCTACGGTAGCACCGGTAACGGCAACTGTTTTAATAGTAGTTTTATTCATAGGTTCACCTCCCTTCAGGGATTAATAATGCATATTTATTATCCACACAAGATGGATTTGCTTATGTATTTTACCTTGAAATTATCTTTTAGGGAACGAGTATATAAGATAAATATAGTTTTGTCAAGATTTGTACTGTTGCAGCGTTCCAGTTACCAAATGTGGATAATGAATAGCGCGAGAAAG
>CAZAOV010000011.1:0-42559 GCA_964486995.1 uncultured Gammaproteobacteria bacterium
TTTCCCGTACGATTCATTATCCACATTTGGTAACTGGAACGCTGCAACAGTACAAATATTGACGTTACGCTACAAATTAGGCATAATATTAAACTAAGCTGCCGCTAGAAAGGAGGTGAGCCGTGGGCGAAACATCTAGAAAGGCAGTCATGTTCCTTAAACTTCTCGCAGTTTCCGCCCTGCTGTTCTCGGGCTGCAACTTGCAAGACTTGTCACTGCAAGAACAGCTTGCCCGAGCCGAATCTGACCCGTCTCATCTTCTATCAATTTTCGCCGGGGTGTTAGGCTCGACTTTCGTCATTATGCTGGTTTTCGGTGGGCAACGTGGTTTATTTTGGTCCTTCATGGACTCGGTGTGCATTGTGGGGTTGCTGTCTCTGGTGACCTGCCCCATATATTGGGCGACGAGCGGTCACTGGAAAGTGTCCCTCGGTATCGGCGTTTCTGGCCTTTTATCGCTGCTTGCAACCGCGTTCCTTTACTGGCGATATAGCTTAATGCCCGAGAGACGTCCGATATTCCCGCAAGAAGAACCAGAAGAACGACGTCAACGTGATTCTGAGGAGGGTGAATGAACTACATGGCTGCTGGCGGACTCTGCGCCATCACCTTCGGATCGCTGCGGATGCAACGACCGGATAATAGCTTGTTGACAGAGGCTGAGGCGGTAGAGATCCTGCTGGCACCGCCGCTTGAATTCAAGTTGGTACACCAGGGATTCGATGAGGAGGCTGCTTTGGAGCCATTGGTTAACCTGGCTGGAAAGAGCACGTATCGACGTGGTGCGCGCATGTGCGAAGCTCCACTGGCATTCGATTGCTCCAGCCTGACCAAATGGTTCTACGCGCAGTATGGTATCCGGTTGCCGCGCCGATCGATTCAGCAAAGCAAAGTTGGGATTAGTGTCATCCAGGAAAACACGTTTTGGCCTGGAGACCTAGTTCTGTCGGCCAGTCGTTCCGGACGAAACTACTACGATACCGACTCCAGCATGGGTATCGGACACGCGGCAATAGCAACTGGGCGGGGTACGGTTTTTCACGCCACCAGAAACGGCGTAACGGAAACAGAGTTGCTGAATGTCGTTGGCGGTCGATGCAATCGTCTTCGCGCTGTTCGTCGGCTCATTCCTAACCCAAAAGACTTTTATGTCTTTCGCCCGAACCCGAATTTGGAAGTAGAAAGCAGCGATGACATGTACTGGCTGATTCTGCAAAACATGACATGAAAAAAGCCGCGACTTTGTGTCGCGGTATTTTATTTGATGGGAGTTATAAGCAGACAAAGTTGTAATTCCATAGAAGAAAGCCGACAGGAATTAATATCGGCTGGGCTTGCTTCTGCCCCAGATTTAAAAAGATGCTCGACTCAAAGGACTGGGGCAAGCCTCACTGCTACATAACACGGAGCGAAAAACACTATGGTTGAATACAAAAAATGCGTCTAGTCCTGCAGGCGCATTTTTACTGTTGCTATTGAATGTAATCGAACGGATTAACCCGATTGTAGATGCTGCCGGACAAAACCTCAAAGTGAATATGCGGACCGGTGGAACGACCGGTCGAACCCATCAACTGAATCACATCGCCACGTTTCACCACATCGCCGGTGCTCACTAGGTTACGCGACGCATGTGCATAGCGCGTATATAAACCATTCTGATGATCCACAATGACCATTCGACCATAACCGCCGTTGTTCCAACCGGAGAACGTAACCACACCGTCGTCGGCGGCATAAATCGGCGTACCGGTCGGCGCAGCTATATCTACACCGCGATGACGCCAATTATAGTATTGAGTTACGCGTCGTGCTGAAGTCGGCCACAACAAGCGAGTCGAACCGACATCTGCGGCCGGAGTAAACACCTGACGAATATTGGTGGTAACACGCGACGGCGTAGGCGGTGGCGGTGGCGGCATCTTGCCGTCCGGTAGAATAATATTCTCCCCGATGGTCAACGAACCCGCATCCGCCATCTGATTAATCTTCATTATTTTTGTTGCGTCGCTCTTATACTTGTTTGCGATGGCCACCAGTGTATCGCCGCGTCGTACGGTATATAGAATCCCGTTCACCGGTAGAATCTCCAGTTTCTGTCCTGGCCGAATGATACTGCGCGCACTTAAATCGTTCGGCTGCAAAATTGAAGTGGTTGTCAGACCATACTCACGAGCAATCGATCCGATATTTTCTCCGGACTGAACCACATGTTCGGTAATCTTGGAACGAGTTTTAGGTGAGGCATCAGCCACCGCCACGTCGGTCAAGACCCGAACCGCATTCACCAGCACCGAGGCCGGCGGCGCCGTTTCGAGCAAAACTTCTTCTGCTGGATCAACCTGTTCATCTTTCGTTACCTGACCGACGTACTCTGACCGGGCGCGCACCGCATGTGCTCCCAAATATGTCATTTCGTTGGCGAATTCAACCGGTAAGGCCTCTTCAAGCAGCAGGTCTTCCATTTCGTAACCAGAAACCTTAGACAAGATGCTGTTTCGACCCATACTGTCCGAAATCATCGGCAACTCACGCGCCTGTAGATTGGTCGCGGTCACCAGCAGTGCCAGCGAAACCACCATCGTATGAACCGCATACCTACCTCCAAGTCGTATCCTGATTGGCTCGAGCGCTCGACCCAGCCATTTCTTTAATAGGCGACCGCCCCGGTAGACATAAAAAAGCGTCGGATGCACCAAAGTGCGCCACAAAAAAGCCAGTGGCTTGTGGCTACCAAGAATAACCCTAACCAGCGCTCTCTTTACGGTCATCAGTCCGCGGCAAACGCCGAGCAAACATTTCACGCCGATTTTTTTTGCGAGTCTCGGTATATGCGAACGCTTAAGACTTATACGCGCCTTCTATATACTAATACAAGCTAACTCAGGAACGTTAGCAAGCGCAAGACTGAGTGTCAATGCTAGAGATTAAAAAACCGCACTAATTAGCGCAATTTTACCTTGATATTAAATTTTGATGTTTGACCTCACAACTGTATTTAGTATTGACAACCTTCGTCGAAGCCTATAATGTTGGAAATCGATGCCTATACAGCCTAGTGAAAGGAGAAATGCACAGTGAATGGAAAGAAGTCTGGCAAGAAGGGTCCACAACGACGAAACATTGATGCGATATGCCGATCAAAGTCACTGCACCAGTTCCGAAAGCGGCATCAGCATTGCATTGCCACTCCTCGTCACTTGCTGATGGTGAGCGAACTACCAATCGACACAATCGTAGAAAAGCGTCTGCCATACGGTGGAGTCGAGGTAAAGTGCTGCGTCTGTGGTGCTAAACAGAGGTTTGCCAAGGGCTAATAACCTCGTCCAGCCGTACGATTTTTCGGACGGCTTTTATATTTGACTGCGTTTTCCTATGCGTTAAGGTCGAGATAAGATCTTTCAAAAAGAAATAAGGTAGGGAGATGCCAGGGGAAAATCTAAATACTTTCTTGGATCGCATACAGCATCTAAACGCATGCGCCCGCAGTCAAATCAAGGGCGCATACAAAAAAGCCAAGGACTGTTTTCGCGGACACCTGCGTAAACAAACCGATGAGCAGGGCAGTCCGATTAGATACTTCGAACACCTGCGGGGGGCGGCGCTCATCCTAATGGATGACGCTCAGTGCCTACTGCCGGAAATGATTATTGCCACACTCATGCATGATGCGCTGGAGGATACTCGCGACGTCAATGAAGATGATTTGCAGTATTGGTTTTACCCCTACGGTTGGGAGGTGCTGCGTATTGTCAGGATACTTTCCAAAAGCCCGGGGAATGACTATCTACGTCGAATGAGAACTTTCGGTGACTGGAAAATTCTGTTGGTTAAGGCCTGCGATCGACTACATAATCTGCGCACGCTCGATGGGTGTACCCGCGAATTTCAATTAAAGCAAGCGCATGAAACTCGCGACCACTATATCCACCTATTGGCCGGCATGATAAAAAGAATGCCAACCTGCTATATTCCGGGTTCGCTGAAAATCCTGGACGAAATCGAACAGCTCACCAACAGATACCACGATGACAACCCCTGGATTCCGGAAACAATACCCGAACACTGGAAGGCACATTATAAGAAGTATAGATAAAACTAGCGCTGAACCGTAATTCCTTATTGACCGCGCTAGAAATTTCTTCACTGAAAAACTCGGCGGTGCTGGGTAACGCTACCTGGCACCGCTTTTTTGTTCTTTAAAATACTTCTAATGCGGTTGACAAATAGGGGGTTTTTTCTTAATGTTCTTCAGTAAACGTAGCGGCAGAGCTTGTCTCTGCCTTTCGAGTACGCACACATAAGGTGGAGGCAAGCCCTGCCGCTGTACTCGGATTATTCATATTAATATATGTCAACACCATTAATTCTCTCCTTTATCGCATCTTTTCTCGCCGTAGGCTACGGTGCAATCCTGATTCGCTGGGTAATTTCTCGCCCGCAAGGCGAAGACAGGATGCGCGACATAGCTAAGGCGATTCAAGACGGCGCCACCGCTTACCTGGCTCGCCAGAGCAAATCCGCCGCTATCGTGGCTCTCGTAATTTTTGTTCTGCTAATCCTGTTCCTGGATAAGGTTACGGCGGTTGGCTTCCTGGTCGGTGCGGTTCTGTCCGGTCTGGCCGGTTATATCGGTATGCAGGTTTCGGTTCGCGCTAACGTTCGCACTGCTGAGGCCGCCAAATCCGGTCTGGCCAATGCGTTCAATGTGGCCTTCCGCGGCGGTTCCGTGACCGGTCTATTTGTGGTCGGCTTGGGACTGCTGGGTGTGACCGCTTTTTACGCCATTACTAAAGATATAAACGCATTGATTGGTCTAGGTTTCGGTGGCTCGCTGATTTCCGTGTTCGCCCGTCTGGGTGGCGGTATCTATACCAAGGCCGCCGACGTCGGCGCTGATTTGGTCGGTAAGGTTGAAGCTGGAATTCCTGAGGACGACCCTCGCAACCCGGCAGTGATTGCCGACAACGTTGGTGACAACGTTGGTGACTGCGCCGGCATGGCCGCTGACCTATTTGAGACTTACGCCGTGACCGCCGTGGCGGCAATGTTGTTGGGGCACCTATTATTTGAAGGCAACGAAAACGCCGTTTTATTCCCGCTCGTGCTGGGCGCAGCCGCGATTCTGTCCTCGATACTCGGTTCTTTTGCTGTTCGTATCGGCGCCAGCAAGAACATTATGGGTGCGCTTTACAAGGGCTTGATTATGGCAAGCATTCTGTCCATCGCGATGTTCTACCCGATTACCAACTGGCTGATGGGCGACAACGGCACTTACACCGTATGGCAGCTGTTCGGTTCCGCTATCGTCGGAATTGTGGTGACTGCCTTGATTTTTGTCATTACCGAGTACTATACAGGAACCCAGTATCCCCCGGTCAGGCATATCGCCAAGATGTCCGAGTCCGGACACGGCACCAACATTATCGCCGGTTTAGGTGTGGCCATGAAATCGACGGCTTGGCCAGTTGTGGTTATTTCGGTTGGTGTGTTGGCTTCATTTGCGTTCGCCGGCATCTACGGTGTGGCGATTGCCTCGATGGCGATGCTGTCGCTTACTGGAATTGTGGTGGCAATTGACTCGTTTGGTCCGATTACTGACAACGCCGGCGGTATCGCGGAGATGGCTGAACTGGATGACTCAGTTCGCGGCGTTACCGATCCACTCGATGCTGTCGGCAACACCACCAAAGCCGTGACCAAGGGTTACGCTATTGGTTCCGCCGGTCTGGCCGCGGTCGTGCTGTTCTCGGCCTATACCGAGGAACTCGATAAGCTCGGCGCCAACATCAAGTTCTCCCTATCTGACCCGAAAGTTTTGATTGGTCTGTTCTTGGGTGGTTTAATTACGTATTTGTTTGCTGCGATGGCCATGGAATCAGTTGGTCGCGCGGCCGGTAAGGTTGTCGACGAAGTGCGCCGCCAGTTCAAAGAGATTCCTGGCATCATGGAAGGCACGGCCAAACCGGAGTATGGCACCTGTGTCGATATCGTGACCAAATCCGCGATTCGCGAAATGATTCTGCCAGCTCTCCTGCCGGTGGTCGCCCCAGTATTCATCGGGGTACTGATGAAGAACATGCTCGGACCGGAAGCCTTAGGTGGCTTGCTGGTTGGTTCCATTGTGACTGGTATTTTCGTGGCTCTCTCCATGACCACTGGCGGTGCGGCTTGGGACAACGCCAAGAAGTACATCGAGGACGGTAACTGCGGTGGCAAGGGATCCCTAGCCCATCAGGCTGCGGTGACCGGTGACACGGTCGGCGACCCCTACAAGGACACCGCCGGTCCGGCCATCAACCCGATGATCAAGATTCTGAACATCGTCGCGCTGCTCGTGGTGTCGATGATGGTATAGAAAAATCCTGATAAAAAAAGACCGTCCGCTACGTCGCGGACGGTCTTTTTGAGCCTAGCGCGCGCCAACCTGTCCGAAGCCTTGGCCGCGGACGCTGGATTCGGTGGCGGGAAGCCGTGGCCTCCCGCAACATTCACCCAGTGCAGCGCGGATGGGGTTGACAAAATGCATTTTTTAGCTTAATATTCACCGTCAGACAACAAATTACCTATATTTATGCAGTGCAACGTAAAAAAACTCCCCAAAGGACAGATGGAACTCACCATTGAAGTGGGTCAAAGTGAGATTACTTCTACGCTTGAAAAGGCGGCGCAGGAAATCTCGACCGAAAAGCCATTACCTGGTTATCGTCCGGGTAAGGCTGGTTTTGAAGCCGTAGCCAAACATTATGGCGAGCAAGCGGTGTATGAGGCAGCCATGCCGCGCATCGTTCAGCGTCATTACGTAAAGGCGGTCAAGGACAATGATTTAGATACTTATGGTGAGCCGGAAATTAAGGTCACCAAGCTGGCGCCGGGCAATCCAGTTGAGTTTGTGGCGACTGTGTCGTTGGTGCCGGAAGTGTCCAAGTTAGCTGATCCGACTGAGCTTAAAATCGAGACCAAGGAGCCCAAGGTTGAGGCCAAAGAAGTAGACGGCACCTTGAAAGAGCTCAGCCGAATGCAGACCAAGGAAATCCGCGTCAATCGCGAAGTCCAGGATAAGGACAAAATCGTGGTGGATATGCACCTGAAGAAAGGCGGCGTGCCGGTCGAGGGTGGCGATGCGCATAACCATGGCATTTATCTAGATGAGGAATATTACGTTCCGGGCTTGAAAGAAAAAGTTCTTGGCATGAAGGAGGATGAGGAGCGCGAGTTCCAGCTTTCTTTCCCAAAGAATCATTTTCAAAAGATGTTAGCTGGCGCCAAAGTTGATTTCAAGGTAAAGATGAATGAAATTTATGAACTGCAACATCCTGAGATGAACGACGACTTCGCTAAGTCGTTAGGTCAGGAAAGTATGGACAAGCTGCGTGAGCTACTTGAAACGAATATCCTGAAAGATAAACAGCAGAAAGAACAGCAGCGCGTTGAGGGAGAAATTCTAAACAAGCTGGTGTCAAAGTCGAGGTTCGGCGATATTCCGGAACGGATGATAAACACCGAAGTTGAGCGCATGATGCAGGAGCTGTCGCAAAGCGTGGCTGAACGCGGAATCAAGTTCGAAGATTATTTGAAAAACATCAAAAAAACCATGGATGAGCTGAAGCTGGAATTCGCTAAGCAGGCTACCGAGCGCGTGAAGGTTGCGCTGGTAATCAGGGCGTTCGGCGAACGCGAGAAAATTGAAGTGGCTGACACAGAGGTATTGGCCGAAGTCGAACAGCTGATAAATCACTATAATAAAGATCCGGAAGCACAAAAGACCATTCGCTCTGAAGAGTATCAAGACTACATCAGAACCAACCTCCGCAACCGCAAGGTGGTAGAGATGCTCCGCGAAAAAGCCGACGTGATTACAAAATAGATTATCACCAATACAAAAGCCGGCCTAACTGAGGCCGGCTTTCGTTAAAATAATCTCAAATTTATCTCGCTTTCTTCGTAATTCTAAACGGCTTCACCTCGTCATATTATGTACCTATCATTTCTTGGGCATGGCAACGAATACAGTCGTTCCGCCATCCTTATTGGATTCAAACCAAATATCTCCTTTTTGCAGTTTGGCAATTTCTCTTGCCAGATAAAGACCTAGACCGGTTCCTTCGATTCCGCTTTTAATTGCATTATCAGTCCGATAAAATTTCTTGAATATCATATCTTTCTGGTCTTCTGGTATGCCAATACCGTTATCTTTTACACTGATCAGAATTCTGGATCCCTGCGCTTTAGCTGAAATTTCCACCAAACCGCTTCCGTCTTTGGGTGAATATTTTATGGCGTTATTGATAATGTTGATAAGAACATGCTGGAGAATTTCTTTGTCAGCCAACACTTCTATATTTTGATTCAATGAATCAGCTTTGATTTCAGTTTTATTTTCTCTAATCAATATTTTCAAATCATTTAGCGCCTGCTGTAACACGTCTTTCACTACCACGGGCTTAATTTTTAGCTCGAGGTTGCCTTGATCCAAACTAGCTGAGTGCAGTAAATCCGTCACTAATCTTTTCATCGCATTATTTATGTTGGCCATATCCTTCAAAAAAGCCTTGCGTTCCTTTTCTTCCATATCCTCTGCCGACATCAGTTCAATGGCCCACTTTATGCTGCTAATCGGAGTTTTTAATTCATGCGCTACGTGATTCATAAAATCATGCTGTTCACGCACCTTCTCCTTCAAAACAGAAGTCATGCGTTTTATGCTTCTAGCCATTGAATTAAAGGAAAGTCCTAATTTACCCAACTCATCATCCCGATTGAGCGTAACTCTAGTGCTAAGGTTGCCTTGCTTAATCTTTTCCGCCGCTAGCCGCAGTTTATCGATCGGCCTAATAATCGCCCTAAACAATAAATATAATATACAGAATGAGAAAGCGGAAAAAAGTAAGCCAACAAAAATAATATTCGATTGGAGGGCAATTAGCATTTTATCTTTGCTTTCCTGACTTCTGTAGCTATAGATATATCCATTAACAAACTCATCCGAAGCCTTTAAGGGTTTCATGTATAGGCTGGAGGCACCTTCTACCTGCCCCACATATCCGTCTTCGTAACTGAACGAGTAGTCTCGCTTTAATTCATTAAAATTCATATCTAGCTCGTCTCCAAAAACCAACAGGACTTTACCTTCGTTATTAATCACACCTCCGCTCATTCCATCGGTTGCTGTCACTCCTGCCAAACTGTCGAAATCAAATTTCTTTACGATGGTGATAGTTCCCTTACCAAAACTGACAGAGGAAAATTCTGATTTTGTTATGACAACAAAATCGCCGTAATGATTCTGATCCAAGCTGAAATCAGTATTGATAAGTTCATATGCAAAATTATCTCTGCCTAAATCATTATTCACTGGTGGTGAATAATGATTTTCAAAATTTATATTTACCTGCACATTCTGCTCACCATGAATTTTCTCCGCCCACAAATCAATAATATCGTTTTCATCGAAGTCAGTTCCGGCTCTGCTGACCATCTCGACTAATATTACTGACTCAAGTCTCATGTCTGATGTTCTCTCTTCATATAACTCCTGCATACTACTCAAAAGCTGCAGCTGGCCATTGCGCTCAATTTTTTCGAGACGATCTGAAATAACAAGAGATGCAATACTAGACATCAATAACGTAAGAAATAAAAATAAGAACGTACTAATAAGTACGGTCTTTAATGTCAGGTTTGATGTTATTAAACTCAGTGGACGTTGATTATATTTCCTGATCTTATGATTATTTGTTGCCAACCCTAAACCGAACAAAGCAGCGGTTATAATCACAATAATTGCTGGTCCGAGTAAGCTAAAAATTCCAGAAAAAATATTTATCGCACCAAGCAGAGGAAGAAATAAGGAAAGAATACCGGCCCACATCAGATATTTGTCCGAACCCAAACCTTTTTTGCGATACTCTCTTCCAGCACTAAAAACTATTAAAATGTATAGAAGAATAAGAGGCACAAACGCCACTTGCAACTCAATTATGCTACCAGCCGGATAATGAGAACCTCTAACCGCCTGCGCTAAACCACGCTGCAGAATCATGCTCATCAGAATAAAAGTAGGTACCGAGACCAAGATGCCCACCAACTTAACTATTCTTTTGTTCAGTGCAGTATAGTATTGTTCGGCGATGTAAAAAAATAAGAATAACCCTGCTATTGGTGCAATCGTAAAATGAAGTTGTTCAAACCATTGACCTAAGACGATATTACCTTGAGCTAACAGCACATAGCCAGCCAGCATGAACAACATCCCCAAAGAGAACGTCATCAGAAATAAGACGGCCAACAATTTTAGTTTATTCCGATAATCATTTAAGTACTGCCCCAATAGAATGAAGAAAAAAATAAAAGGAATGACAGTCGATAAAATACCAGAGAACGTTATCAAAGCTATTTCAAATATCAGTAGCATACAGATGTCGATTCTACATCGACTTAAAAATTAATTATTAGTTGTTATCATTAGTATAGTAATGATTTTTTGATTATTTACGTTAATTATATCAATTAAGTTACCCTCTATGCTAATCGGAGCCCATGTTTCTGCCGCCGGCGGACTTCATAATGCACCTTTGAATGCGTCTAAGCTCGGCTTGGAATGTTTTCAATTTTTTAGTCGTCCCCCGCAAGGAGGCCAAGCCAAAACCATCACCGATGAGGAGGCGGAATTATTTAAAAAAACCTGTGCTGAAAACGGCTTTAAGGAGTATTACATTCATACGCCGTACGTTTTAAACTTGGCGTCAGACAAAGAGGAGGTGCGTCATCGCACTTGCGGAATAATACGCTCGGATTTAGATCGCGCCAGCCAACTTGGCGTGACTGCGGTGATAACTCATCTAGGTAGCGCTAGTAAAATCGGCAATCCCGAACTTGGTGTGCAGTATGTTATCGAGGGAATGAAAGAAATAATATACGACTACGACGATGTAGCCATTCCATTAATGGAGATAGCTGCTGGTGCTGGGATGATTATCGGCGATACTTTTGAAGAAATGGCGGCTATTTTGGCTGGAATTGATGATGAACGAGTCGGTATTTGCTTCGATACGGCCCATGCGTTCGCTTCTGGATATGATTTGCGCGCAGTCGAATCAGTCAAAGAGACGCTAAAGCAATTTGATAAGATAGTCGGACTAGATCGACTTAAATTGACTCATGCGAACGACTCAAAAGTCGAGTTGGGCGAACATAAGGACCGACACGAGCATATCGGCCAAGGCTATATCGGTTTGGAGGGGTTTAAGGCACTTATCGCCCAACCAAGATTCGGTAAACTAAACTTTATTTTGGAGACGCCGGCAGAAGGCCTAAATAACGATATCAAGACCTTGAAGAAACTTCGCGACAACATTGCCTAATATATATATGAAAGAACGGATAATCGAGGTTGTGGTAAAAGCTGGAGCGCGGGAGCGAAGTGTGAGCGAAAATCCAGACGGTACTTTAACCGTAAAAACTACATTTCCACCAGAAAAAGGTAAGGCTAATCGAGATGTCATGGAATTGGTTGCTAATCATCTAGATGTGGCTAAATCTCGGATAGAAATAGTTAGTGGGCATACTTATTTTAGAAAGCGCTTAAGAGTAATATAGCGGCAGAGCTTAACCCTACCCAATTTGGCATACAGCAGCTTTCTTTAGGTCGGGGATGAGTCCCCGGTTCAAACCTAGGGCAGGCTCTACAGCTACTTATTTCACATTGTTCTTCACAGTTTCCACAAGTAATCCACAACAGCTTGGATAAATTGGGATAATGGTCAATTAGGTTAAAATTAGGAGTTATTATCATGTTTTCAACAACTAAAAAAGAGCTTAAATAAGCTCTTTTTGAATTCTATTCTAGCTCATCTATACCTCCCTTACTCCAAGGGTTACAGCGTAAAATCCGCCAGCCAGTCAGCCAAAATCCACGAATTATCCCGTACTTATCTACAGCTTGATAACCGTATGTGGAACAACTTGGATAAAATTTGCAGTAGCCGTGTGGAAATAAATGCTTAAATAAACCATGATCTGGAGAAAATATGTGTTGATAAGCCAAAATTAGAGCTAAAAAAGGTAATCTGGGTAGCCCGAGTATTTTTTTCAACATATTTTATTTAGATAATTTTGCCTTCTCTATTAGATGCTCGACGGATTTTTCTAGTTCTTTAAAGCTCATATCCATCACGTCTTTGCGGGTTAGAATTGCGATATCCAAGCCTGGTTTTAATTGTTCAAGCCGTTTACCAAGTATTGTTCGCAGTCGGCGACGAACTTTGTTACGCTTAACCGCCTTTTTTGAAACTTTTGTAGAAATCACAAAACCTAGCCGCACTGCATTCTTGCTGTTCCGCCCAACCTTGGCGCTAACACCTTTGGAGTGAAAAATCTGCCCTTTTTTGAATAATCGAGCAAAATCCTCTTTTTTTCTAATGCGATTTTCCTTGGGAATCATATAAATTTATAGCTATGGAAACCGGAATCTTGTCCGCCCGCCATTAAGGCCAAGAGCGTGTAAGCTGCTGAGGATAGGGTAAACCTTACAGCTACACTTAAACTTAATAATATCAGAAAACCGCTATTTTTAAGCGGTTTTCCCAAAATTCGCTATTAAACGGTCAGACTTTTGCGGCCCTTAGCTCGACGCCGCTTGAGGACATTCCGTCCATCAGTGGAGCTCATGCGAGCACGGAAACCGTGAGTCTTCTGCCGCTTGCGATTCTTCGGCTGATAAGTCCTCTTAGGCATAAATTTGAATCAAATGATTGCCGCTATATGTTGCCATATATCATCAAATATTGCAAGCCTATGAAGCCAAATATTTACATGTGAGGTGTTTATGTTTTCGGAATAGGTACGGAATCTAAACCTGGCTGGCAAGATAACTTGCTCACATGTTAATGTATTATCGACACTCAAGCACCTACTATTGACAAAATATTGAGTTTTCCACAAAAGATGTGCACAATTCATACACAAATTGTTAACAACCTAGTCTTGGCAATTTATCCACTATTTCTTAGACTAAACCCGTTGCAAATTCTTATACACTGTTGCCCACTATTCAATTATGAACACTCACGAACTATGGCAAGCGGTACTGGGGGAACTGGAACTTTCCCTGAGTAAAGCCAATTTTACCACCTGGTTCAAAAATACATTCATTTCATCGCTTGAGGAAGAACGCATCGTGATTAGCGTCCCAAACACCTTTACGAAGGCTTGGTTAGAAAAGAAATATAATCCATCTATTCTCAAGTCATTACAAAACGTTAGTTCTCTGCCGGTTAAGGAGATTGTTTATAAAGTTGATGTTCGTTCACCGGTCAAACAGACTGTTGGTCAGGGAAGTATGGCCTCTTATCAGCCAATTCCACAACCCGTTCCACAACCTGGATTCCAATCTGGACCGTCTCTGGGCTCATCGAGCGGTGATCCATCTGGCGCACCGAGTCAAGCCGGCACAATCCCCCAGCACACTAACGATGGCAAGATTAATCCGAAATACACGTTTGAGACTTTCATTGTTGGAAAAGGTAGCGAACTAGCTCATGCAGCTGCGGTCGCAGTCGCCGAAAACCCGGGCAGTAAGTATAACCCTCTATTCATCTACGGCGGTGTTGGACTCGGAAAGACTCACTTAGTTCAGGGAATAGGAAATTCTGTAAAAAACCGCCAACCGAGTGCCAAAATTCTTTATGTCACTTGCGAGCGTTTCACTAATGACTTCATTCACGCTGTCAAGAGTGGTCGCGGAAAAGACTTCAAAGATACTTACAGAAATGTAGATGTCCTACTAATTGACGATATTCAGTTCTTGACCGGAAAGGATGGTACACAAGAAGAGTTCTTCCACACTTTCAATGCTCTGCATCAAGCCAATAAGCAAGTAGTGCTGACTTCAGATCGCCCACCAAAACAGATTCCAGCTTTAGAGCAACGACTGATTTCTCGATTCGAATGGGGTATGATGGCTGACATCTCCAGCCCGGACTATGAAACTCGAATTGCAATTCTCGAAACTAAGTGTCGCGAACGTAACTATGACCTAGACCCGCAAATCGTCAGCTTCATTGCTGACACTGTACAGTCTAACGTTCGAGAACTTGAAGGCGCACTAAACAAAATAATTGCCTATCATCAGTTCAAGAATTCTCGCCCGACACTTGAAGGCTCCCAGCATTTGCTGTCAAGCTTCGGTCCGGCGCAACAGCAACGCAACGTCACTCCTAAAAATCTGATTCAGACCGTCGCTTCCTACTTCGACGTTACAGTCGCCGATATGCTCGGCCGCTGTCGCGAGAGACGCTTGGCATTCCCGCGCCAAATCATCATGTACCTAATGCGCGAAGAGCTGCGGTCATCATATCCGACTATTGGCAACGAGATCGGTGGTCGCGATCACACAACCGCCATGCACGCCTACGATAAAATTCGTAGAGAACTAGAAAACAACAGCAAGCTGCAATCGGATTTAGATCAAATCAAACAACGATTATACGCGTAGATAACCTGTGGAAACCAACCAAAACTGTTAATTGTCTGGGGATTACCTCCATGAATTCACTGGATAAACCTGGGTAAAAACAGTGCAGACGATGTGAATCCGATGTGAATGTTTCGTAGATACTTCATCCACATAAGCACATGTGAGTAAACGTTCCCCGAAACAACCCCAGAGAATTCCCCATAAAACACACAGCACCTTGACCAAAAAATTTCTCTTAACAGAGAAATTTTTTGCCCTCTATCCACTCTATCCACTCCCCTACTACCAACACTACTACAGAATTATATATATACATGTAATTAATATAGAACATGAAATTCTCCTGCACTCAAGAAAATCTGCGACAAGGACTATCCATTGTCAGTCATATCGCCAATAAAAGCGTGAACCTTCCGATACTCGAGAATGTTCTGATTCGAGCTGAGGAGAGTGGGTTGCGATTTATGGCGACTAATTTAGAAATTGCCGTGAGCTGCAATATCAGGGGAAAGGTGGAAGCGCAGGGTGAATTCACAGTGCCGTCAAAACTGCTGGCTGATTATGTAACGTTGCTTCCTAAAGAACGAGTGGATGTTGAGCAGACTGATGCCGCATTAACTGTTTCGTGTGGTACATACCAAACTAGATTGAACGGAATTGGTGCAGCAGAGTTTCCACTGATTCCAACAGTAGAAAGCAAACAGAAGTATTCAGTGAACGTAAATGAATTACGTAAGGCGATTGGACAGGTTATTTTTTCGGTGGCTTCTAATGAATCACGGCCAGAAATTAGCGGTGTGTTGTTCAAGTTCATGCCACAGAACGGTGACTTATCGTTGGTGTTGGCGGCAACTGACAGCTATCGTTTGGCCGAGAAAGCTTTAAGCGTCAATAAAGACGGCAGCAGTGAGGTAGATGAACAGATGTCTGTAATTGTGCCGGCACGGGCAGTGGCAGAAGTGGTACGCATTCTGGGTATATTCAAGGACACAGTCGATAATCCAGAAAACTTGGATATTGTGGTAGCTGATAATCAGATCATGTTCAGTTACAGCGACGTTGAATTAATCTCTCGAACCATCGAAGGAAAATATCCCGACTATCGACAACTTATCCCCGCTAGTTTCGAAACCGAGGTGTCAATTCAGAAAGATGAATTGCTACGTGCGGTAAAAGCAACTTCGCTGTTTTCTCGTACCGGGTTGAATGATATTCATCTGAAATTCGCCGCCGGCCAGCCGGTGAAAGTAACGGCCAATAATCCCCAGACTGGTGAGCATAGCGCTGAGATTGATGGTGATACTACTGGTAAGGATAATGGCATTACCGTGAATTTCCGTTATTTCATCGATGGCATCAATAACATGGAAACCGAAAAAGTGACTATGCAGTTGATTGATGGCGTGAGTCCGTGCTTAGTCCGACCGACGGGTGACAATCCTGGCTATCTATACATCGTGATGCCGATTAGGCAATAGCAAATAGACACAAAAAACCGTCCTGCTTGGACGGTTTTTTATTGCAATCTCTCATTAATCCCTAATTTTATTTATTCTCTCTGCCTGCATAAGGGCAGGATATGCGGGAATGACATTGGAACATGACAAGGGTAGTAGGGGTGTGGCTAACGAGTAGCGGAATGAATAGTTGGCAGAGTGCAGGAATTAGCAGTAAGAAAAGTAAGTGACTTACTAATAATTATTTAAAGTTAGCCATAAAATGGGGATATCGTGGGGATGAAGTGGATAAAAACAGACTGCAACCAATAAGCAGTCTATTTTAACTAACAGCTTTAATTATCTGATTTCCACCAAAATTTCCTCGACTTTGCGCTCACCGCCACTTAGTGTGGCGGTTAGTCGCAGACTGTATCTGCCAGGTAAGGGCTCCTCACTCCATTGTATGGACATATTTGGCAGAGGTGGATTTTCGATCGTGCCGATTATATCTTCGGTACCGTTAGACAGATGTCGTGCGGAAATCTCCAGCCGTTCAACGCTCTTATTATCGGTAATACCGAACCGTACGTTAAATGGAAATTGATAGCGGTAAATAGTTTGCAAATTAGTCGGCGTAATCCATTCTGTCCCAATTGGTCCGGCATCGGCGGTCAGGTTGATGGTGATGTCAGTAGTGGCGCGATTTTTTACGTCATCATAGACTGTCACCAACAAAGTGTGATAGCCGCGCGGGAATCGATTCGGAATCGGGATAATCATATTGTTGAACGGTGCGCTGTCTATCATCGCGAAGGTGTCGCCATTAATGGCGAATACCACTTGGGTTATTCCGCGCTTAGCGTATGCATCTAGCTCAACAAACATATCGCGTGAAGTGACCTCTGCTCCGCGATATGGTCGGCGAATTGTCACACGCGGTTTGTTCTCCAATGTATGGACGTTGTCTTTCTCTGTCGGCGGTGGATCGATTTCAAGCTCAATATCTTCCATGTACTCCTGTTCGCCTATCCAACGGGTAACCGCTTCTTCCCAACGCTTAAATTGCGGATCGTCGGCTGGATTTTTAGGTTCGGGTCCTCGTGGGTCTTTTTTGTCAACGAAATACAGAATCGAATGTGGAATGCCAAATCCCTTTTCTTCAATCAAATCCTCCGGTGTATATTCGGTGGCCAGTAGTCCAGTGA
Source organism: uncultured Gammaproteobacteria bacterium (assembly GCA_964486995.1). Lineage (GTDB taxonomy): Bacteria > Patescibacteriota > Patescibacteriia > SG8-24 > SG8-24 > JAHJAU01. Next base: position 17,121 of record CAZAOV010000011.1, read on the forward strand.
TAGTGTCAATTTTTAGAATAACTTGCGACTCTTTATTGCCACTCAATATTGGTTTAAGTTCTTCCTCGATAGGTTCAGGAGGCGTGAACTCTTCCCATGGCATACCAACCAGTGAATTACGCATATAGGCGTTCCATATTGGTGCGGCCACGCGACTACCGCCGGCGCCTTGGTTCATTTCATCTCCATCGGCGTTTCCGACCCAAACTCCAGTCACCAAAGATGGAGTGTATCCGACAGTCCAAGCATCCTTGTAACTATTTGTGGTGCCAGTCTTGGCGGCTATCGGTCTATCGCCTAGTTGTAGATATGAGTTTTCGCCAAACACGTAGGCGCGCGCTGAATTGTCGGACAATATTGAGGTAAGTTGACGAGCGGTCTGTTCCTCCAATACACGTTCGGGATTTATTTTCGCTTCAGTGTTGTCAATTAGCACATTGCCGTTTTTGTCTTCCACCTTCAAAACTGTCCTGGTCGGCACCAATTCACCGTCGTTAGCATAAGCAGCAAATGACGATATGTGTTCCATTGGCTTCACTTCCCCACCACCGAGTGCCAGCGAAAGACCGAATCGGTCGCGGTCATTTAGTGTGGTGTATCCAAGCTCACTAGCTTTGGCGATGACGTCGTCTATACCAGCCAGATACAGCATTTTTACTGCCGGGATGTTAAGTGATCCAGCCAGCGCCTCACGAACGGTTACTGGACCGTGTTCGGATAGATCATGATTTCTCGGCTCATAGCCACCGCCAAAATCAGTCACCACATCAAACAAAACTGTTTCTGGTGTGTAGCCCTGCTCAAACGCAGTAGAATACACAAGTGGTTTGATGGATGATCCGGGCTGACGCAAACCAAGCAAAGCGTTGTACTGTCCACTTATATCGTCATCAAAATAATCAGCTGAACCAACCATGGCCAGAATGTCGCCATTTTTCGGATTCAATGATAATAAGGCGGCGTTAGTAGCATTCAATTCGGTTAGTGCCTCGTAGTTGTCTGCGATTGCCTGCTCAGCAATTTGTTGTTTTTCGTAATCCAGAGTGGTGATAATTTTCAGACCGCCACGTTCAACCAGTGACTCGCCGAGCTCCTCAGCCAACTGCTCGCGAACGTAGAAAATAAAGTGCGGTGCAACTAGAGTGCCAGTCTGTGGTTTGATAGTCTTATCTAAATCTTCCTCGGTTAGCTTGGCTTCTTCAGCTTGATCAAAGGTGATGTAGCCCAATTCGAACATGCTATCCAAGATCCAGTTTTGACGATCAATCAATAAATCTAGATTGGTGCCGTAGGGAGAATACAGCGTTGTGCCTTTAGGCAAGGAGGCTAGCAGTGCCGACTCGGCAAGGGTTAGGTTCTTTGCATTTTTACCTAGGAAAGTATCGGCTGCGGATTCAATTCCATAAGACACAGAACCGTACGGTATCTCATTAAGGTACATTTTGAGAATTTCGTCCTTAGTGAAAATACGCTCGATTTCAATGGATAGTAATAATTCCTTTAATTTTCTGATGTAAGTTCTTTCGGAAGTTAGTAGCGCATTTTTGACCAACTGTTGGGTAATGGTAGAACCACCTTGGCCGCGATGCCCAGATTTCAGGTTTTCAATAAAGGCACGAATATATCCTTTAATCATGAAGCCTTTATGCTCGTAAAAATTTCTATCTTCCGCCACTAGAGTTGCACCAATGATATGCGGAGAAATATCATCCAATTCAATTAAAGTTCGTTTTTGATCCTGATAAACTTCATACAGCACGTTTTCTCCGGTACGATCGTATATTTTGGTGGTTTGTGCTACCGAACGGTCGGATAATTTATTTGGATCTGGTAAGTCCTGACGCACCCAGGCATACACCACCAACGTGCCGATTACTCCAGCTAATATTAGTGCGGAGATAACATACGGCATCAATGATAATATTTTTCGGAACCACGACTTGCCTTTGTGCGGTCGTTTTTTTCGTCCAAAAAATTTGCTCGGTAAGCCGCCTAAGAAACTAAAAAAACGACCAATGGGATTATTCCGCTTGGCTCGACGGACATTTTGTTGAATGGTGAATTTCCTGATTTTGTGCGTCATATTCTGTGATAAACATCGACATTACCTCTCTACCAGTAATTATTCAAGCTCTGCCGCTATATGAGTAGGTTTTATAAATTCGCCGCTCCTAAAATATTTGCGTCGTGCGACAGCTTGGATTTGACTACGGGCGTAGAACGTAGTTGTGGGTATGGGATGAGTCCTCTGAAATCGCGTCGTAAGACCTTCCAGAGCCCCTGCATTCGTGCCAAGCCCCCACCGACTACTATGACGTCAGGATTTATTGTCTGAACTACGTTAGCGCATCCTATGGCGAAAGCATGTCCAGCTATGTCGATAATTTCGGCCGCTTTTTTATCGCCGGCTTTGGCTCGGACTTCTAATTCTTCTGACGGAAAAGTTTTTTGATAACGTTCTGCAATCATTCGATCAATAGCAGTTCCTGACGCAAAAGCTTCCAGATGGCCGGTTAAGCCCAACCCGCATACGGCATCTTTTGAGTTCATGGCGATAGTAGTGTGACCAATTTCGCCAGCGGCATTGTCGCGACCGCGATACACCTTACCGTCGATGATGAGTGCGCCGCCTACTCCAGTGCCGAGCGTCATACCAAAGACGTTCCTGCGTCCTCGACCTTCACCATATAATGCCTCTCCTAAAGTGAAGCAATGTACATCGTTATCGACCTCTACCGAAACATGATATTTTTTTAGCTCGCGTCTCATCCAAAGATTTCGGAATGATTTTGGATAGTTGGCGCCACAAAAAAAGAACGCTCTTCTCGGGTCGGTTGTACCAGCCATTCCTAGACCAATTTTCGTTACGTTTTTATGCCAGACAGAGTCAATGGCTTCTGTAAGAGTGTTAATAATGGCTTGTTTTCCATTTTTTTCTTTTTCTTTAGTCAAAAAACGCTTACTAAGAACGATTTTTTTATCCTTAACCAAGCCAGCGATTATTTTTGTTGCGCCAATATCCACACCAATTGTGTATTTTGTGGGCATTTGCTGTTATTACGCTATGAATAAGTATGCATATTTTATCTTTTTTTTACGGATAAATAAAGTAGAGAAAGGGTTGGGAATAACTTATCAACAGTTGGTTATGGATAGAATGTGTATTTATTTACCCCTTCTATATTATATATAGATGGTTGATTCGGAGCATTGTTTATGCTAAAACTACATCGTTAGAGTGGCCAGATAGCCAAGTGGTAAGGCAGGGGTCTGCAAAACCCTTATTCGCGGGTTCGATTCCCGCTCTGGCCTCCAACCTAAAGAATCTCCGTTGCGGAGATTTTTTAGTTGTCAGTACGTAATGGCGGAACTTCCCCCCGTTAATCGCTCATCAGGTGGGTCGTTAATATGATTGAACCTGTATTTGAGCGGCGTTTTATTTACGACAGTTGTTCGTGTCAAATTGGGAAAGGGACACAATTTGCAGTGCGGCGGTTGAGGAAGTTCCTGTTTCGAACGAGTCGGAACAACATCCTAACGGTCTATACTTTGAGGTGTGACATTTGGAGCAGATGATTCGCGACAGGGCCGACCAAGTCATAGACTCTTGAATTGACATAGCGTATATATAGTAGATGAAGACATATTATATAGAATATGCAACGACGACTTATTATCATCGATGGTCACGCGTTAATGCATCGCGCTTGGCATGCGTTACCCCCGTTGACGGCCAAGGACGGAACCGTGGTTTCTGGCGCATACGGATTCACCATGATTCTGCTCAAGGCCATTAAAGAACTACAGCCGACTCATGTGGTCGTAACTTTTGATTTGGCTGGGCCGACCTTTCGTCACGAAGAATATAAAGACTACAAAGCCACCCGCGAGAAAAAGCCAGACGAATTGTATGAGCAGTTCCCGATTGCCGAAGATATTTTGCAGGCCATGGACATTCCTGTTTATACTGCCGAGGGTTATGAGGCTGATGACGTAATTGGAACTATCGCCAAGCAGGTGGTCAAAGATACACCGGATATAGAGGTGGTTATTGTGACTGGCGATAAAGACACACTTCAGTTGGTGGATGAACGCATCAAGGTTTACACCTTACGAAAAGGAATGACCGATACGGTGCTGTATGACGAGGAGGGCGTGATTGAAAAAATGAACATTCGTCCGGATCAATTGGTGGACTACAAAGCGCTGCGCGGCGATCCGTCTGATAATATTCCAGGCGTGCGCGGAGTGGGTGATAAGACCGCTGTTGCTTTGCTGAGAGAATATGAAACTTTGGATAAATTATATGTGGCAATCGACAAGAACGAGGTGGGTGATATGCGGGATGCGCTACGAAATAAATTAGAAGACAGTCGGGACGATGCCTACATGTCTCAAGATTTAGCCGAGATTCGTTTAGACGTGCCAACCGATTTTGCATTAGAGGACGCAGAGTATCGAATGGTTACTCGGGAGATGGTGCAAGATATTTTTGAGACTTACCAGTTTAATCGGCTACTGAATCAATTGCCCAAAGCCGATTCAGAAGAAGGGCGGAAGATTGCCGGACAGGGAGATATGTTCGAAATCCGAAAGTCAGAAAAACCGGAAATCCGGAAGAATGATGTCGAGGTGATTACAGCCGGAAATGAGGCACAAGAAATTTTTGAAAAAATGGTTAAATCAAAGCGGATTGCATTTCGGACTTTGACTGAGGGTCAGGACCGGATTAGTTTGAGGGTTAGATATTTAGCGGTATGTGATGGCGCTAATACCAAAATAATTAGCATTGAGGCGTTAAGTGGATTGAAGAATAAAATTAACGCTCTGCTAGGCGACGCCAAGAAAAAAATTATCTGCTTCGATCTAAAGGAAGAGATGAGTGCGCTGGAGAATATGGGTATTGGAATTGAAGCCGAGGTTTTTGATTTAATGGTTGCTTCTTATTTGTTGCATGCGGGTGAGCGGAGACACAGCTTGGAGTCGATTTTATCGTTTAATCGTAACGTCGCCCCGCCGGAAAAGGGGTTGGACGAGAATGCTCAAGTGCGTCGCCTGGCGCAGGAAGTGTCTCATTTCTTGTCGTTAGCCGAAGATTTTGCGAGTGAACTTGAAGAACATAATTTGACACAGATATTTTCCGATATGGAAGTTCCGCTGGCTGCTGTGCTGTCACGGATGGAACGTAACGGCATTCAGCTAGACGCGTCCTATTTGACAGATTTGTCATCTGAATTGGGTAGCAAGATTGATAAGCTCACTAAGCAGATACATAAATTGACAGGAGATAATTTTAATATCAATTCACCAGGTCAACTGAAAGAAATTTTGTTCAATAAGCTCGGAATTTCTACCGCCGGAATCAAGAAGACAGTGAAAGGCAAAACCTTGTCGACTGCGGCATCTGAACTCGAAAAGATAAAAGATGAGCATGAGGTTATTCCGTTGATTTTGGAATATCGCGAGCTGACCAAGTTGAAGTCCACCTATGTGGATGCGTTACCTCCGCTCGTTGAACCGACCACAAAAAGAATTTACGCCAATTTTAACCAGACCGTTACCGCGACCGGTCGGCTATCTTCGTCCAACCCGAATTTGCAGAATATCCCGACTTCTGGAACCGAGTATGGCAAGAAAGTCCGTGATGCATTTGTGGCTGGGCGTGGATTCACGTTGATTGCCGCTGATTATTCGCAGATAGAATTGCGTATCGCCGCACATATCGCCGAAGAAAAATCTATGATTGAGGCGTTCAAGAATGGTGAGGACATTCATTGGAGTACTGCGGTGGCGATGTTTGGTGAGGAGAGAGCAAAAGACAGCAGACGTATCGCCAAGGCCATCAACTTCGGAATTTTGTATGGAATGGGAGCACAGCGTTTGGCGATTAGTGCGGATATTTCTTACAATGAAGCGCGCGAATACATCGACACTTATTTTGCCCTGCACGAGGGTATTGCCGAATACATTCAGTCCACTAAAAATCTGGTCGCCGAGCAGGGTTATGTCGAAACTATGTTTGGTCGCAAGAGATTTTTCCCGAATTTTCATTTACTTAATCCACGCGAGCGCTCCGAGGCCGAACGGCAGGCGGTGAATATGCCGATCCAAGGCACGTCGGCGGACATGATAAAAAAAGCGATGGTGAACTTGGACGAATTATTTTGTCACGAATATGGTTTTGGTTTGAAGGCTTCAGTTCGAATGGTCTCTCAGGTGCACGACGAGCTTGTTTTTGAGGTAAAAAACAAGCTAGTAGATGATATTGTGCCTATTATTCGGGAAGGAATGGAGGGCATAGCCTCGCTTTCGGTGCCAATCGTGGTAGATGTAAAGGCTGGCGATCGGTGGGGGTCGATGAAAGATAGAGACTAATGAGAAAATCTGGTGAAACAAGCCAGATTTTTTAATTTAGATAGACGGCTTGACAGAAGAATATCAGCGTGATAATTTCGCTCATCACACAAAAATAAAGAAAAAAGGTTGTTTAAAATGATAAGAAGGTTCATTTATATTCTGCGGGCTGCGTTAGTGGCTGGATTGGCATCGTTTGCTCGAGTACTGGTGGGATTGGTCAATACTGAGATTAGATACCTGTCCTCGGGAGTAGAGCTGCTGCCGTCCGGTCATCCGTACCGCAACCTGGTCGATTTGTATCGGGAACCCGAACCGTTCTTGTCGGACGTAAAACATACCGTTGAGCAGCTACCGAAAAAATCAGTGCCAAAGCTCGAAATTCTGAATGGCAATCCGGACAGAGAAGATACCGCAATTTTCCGCCTTCCGACGGAGTTGATGGAACGGGACGTCACGCTTAGGTTCAACGAAGATCAACTAGGACTTTTGCGACGAGTCTGCCAGCAGGAAAATACTCTTAAAGATGAAGTTGCCATCATGCGTGCTCTGTCGCTTTTCGCTGACGTGTCGTCTAAGATGAAACAGGGGTACACACTTCGGCTTGAGCGTACTGGTCGTGGTCCGAAAATTTCATTCATTTATGAATGAAGCATCTAACAAAACAGTCCTTTCGAGGCTGTTTTTTATTAGTGGTTGGACAGGCTGCGAGTCATCCATTAAAATTCAATGACTATGGTTAACTATCAGGCGACAGCTTATTATGTAAAAAATGCGCTTAATTTAGATAAAATTAAGCAAAGAAATAAACAGCATGCATTACTGAATAAAGAGCGAAACATGCTGTTGTACCGCCTAAACGAACATAAGTTTATCGGCGTTTTTTCTTTTGGTGCGGTGGCTATTTTGGGAGTTGATGACGATGCCGAGCGCATTAGTTTAATTTCGGAATTCATTGGTCAAGAAGGCATTGATTGGTCTATAACCTGTAAAAGTGATGATTCCTGCGAACTGGAACCGGAAATATATGACATCAGGCTGGATACCGGCAATTCAGAAGCCGTTCTGTTTGATTACATTCGGTTGCGAGATCTCACACCAGATAAAATCATTGTAATATTTCAAGTTCTAGCGCAGTCCGTGGCGATTGATTTTCTCGAAACCGAACTCGATTGGACAATTCACCGGTTCGAAAAGGTGCATAGTGGTTTGGAGCGTAGGGGTAAACTAGTAATGGGTAATCGTGAGGTGATGCGTATAATTGGTCGCAGTGGAAATATCGTAAATTTTATCATCGATAAGTTGGCTCTACTGGACAAACCGGACGTAACATGGGAAGAGGAAGAGGCACAACGACTGCATTCCAATCTGCGAAAGATACTGGAATTGGACGACCGGTTTAGTGCGTTAAGATTTAAGTTGGAATTCGTCCAAGATAGCTCTCGTTTGGTTATGGATGCGCTGGATAACCGCAAAGCTGCACAATTAGAATGGATTATAATTATTTTGATTGCAGCGGAATTTATATTTTTTATTTTTGCTGAGATTATTTAGAATGTTTTTTTTGTTGCATGGTTTAGATAGCTATCGGTCCCAAAAGAAGCTCGCGTCGTTGCGAGCCAAGTTTAAGGCTGATCGGGATCCATCTGGTCTGAACGAGCAGGTGATGCGAGCTGACAGGGACAGTCTGGAGATGGTCGCCGAGGCGCTACATGCGTCGCCGTTTTTGGCTGAGCGGAAGCTGGTGGTGTTGGAGGGTTTTTTGGGCGCGAACAAAGAATTGCAAGAGAAAATAGCTGATATTTTGGTTGGAAAACCAGACAGCACGGTGGCGATTTTATATCATGATGATGCTGCATCCAAAGCATCGGTTTTGTATAAGTTACTGAAGGATCAAAAATTCACTGAAGAATTTTGTGCGCTAGATAACAATCAGCTGATTGGGTTTATTGCAGCCGAATGCGCTGAGGTCGGTGTGCAGATTGATGTTCGGGCGTGTCATGAATTGGCATCGGCAGTGGGGGCGGACTCTTGGGCCTTGCGTCAGGAAGCTCATAAGCTATGTGCCTATGCCCAGTCGCATGACAAAAAGATGGTTACTGTACCCATGGTACGGGAGATGATTGAAACTGCGGTCGAAGATTCGGTGTTTGCTTTTTTGGATGCATGTACGCAGGGTCGAACGCGAGATGCGGTTAATTTGTTGGAGAAAATGGTGTCTGCTGGCACGAATGAATTGCAGATTCTAGCTATGTTACATCGTCAATTGCGGTCCATGATTGGTGTGAAAGATTTGTTGCAACGGGGTGTTGGCGATAAGAATGAAATAGCGCGCCAGCTCGGAATTCATCCATATCCGGCGGGAAAAGCCATGACCAACGTGCGGAATTTACCGATTGATGGGCTGGAGAAAATGTTGGGTGAGTTGGTGGAGATGGAGCGCCGTTTCAAGACCGGGCAGGGCAAGCTAAAGGCGGAGATAGGCCTGTTTGCCGCAGAGATGGCTAAAATTAAGGCATAGTTGCATAGATATAATAATGGGGTAGTGGCGGAGTTTGTGCCCTACCATAGAAGCAAGCGCCCGCCGGACCGGGTAGAGGCAAGCTCTGTCGCTACAAATTTGTAAGCACAAATCCACAAAATCGCATTGACCACGCGATTTTTTAGTGGGAATCTATATTTGAGCCTGAGTAAAGTCCACAATACAGGAGGGCCACTTGTACATTATAAGAGCAATCTTTCGTATGTTGGCGATAGTGCTTGTTTATTCAACGGCTATCGCCGTACATGAGTGTGGGCATTATATATCTATCAAGGCCACTGGTATCCCCGTGACTGAAGTTTGCCTGGGTGAAGGTCCGGTTTTAATAGAAACTCATCTGCCAGACGGCGCAACACTTCGCCTTCATGCACTCCCCTTCTCTGGGTACGTTCAACCCAGCGTCACTCACATGAGACAGTCTCCACCCAGCCGGATGACTGGCATTATCATTTACAGTGCCGGAGTAATGCATACAACGATTTGGTCGTGCGTTCTGTTTACGCTGTTTGCCGCGTTCAGTGGTTTAGGATCCGGATTCTGGCGATCGTTATGGTTTGGCTTGCGACGCTCGTTCATTATGCTACTGGTGTTTCCGTTTCAGGCTAGCTATGGTGTGCTCACCTTTCAGTCATACGGCATGATCAGTCGGAGCTGGCCAATTCGTATGGTCAATTCTTTTTTGCTGGCAGATTTATTCCAGCACGATGAGAACGGTCGGCAGACTGTATTGCCGCATGGCGCGGTGCAGTGGATAGGCATGTTTGCTGTGGTGTTCTTGCTCTGCTCTGTATTGGGGATGATACCGGTTAGTATGGACAGTGACCCAGCGATGATGTTTCGGCTGGCGATGTCGTTTGTGCCTAGTTTGCAATTTGATGCGATGACCGCCCTGTTGACGATTCAGATGGTGATAGCTGCGGTGGTCTTTCTGTTCCTGCTGCAGTCCCTGCTGTTAGTTCTGCTGTTAATGCTCAAGAGACGGTTGGACGCACGCGAGGAGCGGGATAACCAGGAAGAATAAGGTAATAATGACGGCTTTTTCTAGCCGTTATTTTATTGGTTGACTTTGATTATTGCTGATTGTAAAGTCACTTATTGGCTCTTTTTAGAGAAGAAAGGAATATACGATGTTTGGAATTCTCGTGGCTATCCTAATTCTTGGTGTGGCGGTTTTTATCCATGAATTGGGGCATTTCCTGGTAATGCGGCGCAACGGCATCAAGGTACTGGAATTCGCCATCGGCTTTGGTCCGCGTCTGCTAGCCCGGCAGTCAGAAGATAATCAGACTGTCTATGCGCTGCGGGCGATCCCGCTCGGCGGTTTTGTCAGGCCAGTAGATGAAGGCCCTGAATCCATGTCTGAGGCTAGGCCCTGGGTACAGTTCAAGGTGGCAGCGGCCGGTCCGATGATGAATTGCGTGCTGGGCTTCATTGCTGGTCTGGTGTTGCTTTACGCCCAAATAGATTCACCGATTCTACAGCATGAACTGCTGGCTTGGGCACCTGAATTTTTGCGCCCAATCGTGCTAGCTTTGGTGGCTTCATTCGGAGTGGCAATTATCACACCAGCCTATGTCTTCTATTTGGCCGCGACCAATTTTTTGACTCTGATGAGTGGTTTGGCCGGTCCAATCGGCATTCTGCATATGGGCTCGCAGATTGGTGGCGATGAGCCGACCACGACCAGCGTGGCCATGGGTTCACTGTTCTTCTTGTACCTGATTAATGTGGGTATCGCCGGTGCAAACTTGATGCCTCTCCACCCGTTCGACGGTGGACACTGTGTGAAAGCAGTGATGGCCAAAATCCCCTATCTCAACAGACCCAAGGCACTCAAGGTATTCAATTATGTCACCGCAGTGCTGGTGATTCTGTTGATCGCCATGGTTTGCACAGCTGATGTACTGCGTTTGGCTGGAGTGAATTTGGCTGGATAATAATCAAAAACACGCTCTGTTGAGCGTGTTTTTATGATGCTATTTCTTCGGTTTCAGCTTGGCCGCCAAGCGCGATTTGATGCGAGCCCCAGTGTTTTTTTTCACAACACTGTTCTGCACCGCCTTATCAATCGCTTTAGTTACGTCCTTGACCAGCTGTTCGGCTTTTTTGGTATCCCCTGCTTCAATGGCCTTGCGGGTCATTCGACGGAGATAGGCGATGTTATCTTTGACCTTGCTATTGCGCTCAGCCCTTTTCTCGGACTGCCGCAACGCTTTCATGGCCGATTTCTTGATTGGCATATTTATTCTCACGTGACATTCAGACCGCAATTCCTTTCCGCAGCCTGTGTGTCACTGACATATATTTTTTAGTAGAGCTTGAGAGCATATCGAGAGAATAGCCGAAATTACGTGCTAAGTCAAGCCTACTCCAGCTCCTTTTTTGGTTTTTTAGTATCCTCTAGTAATTGAACCTGATCCAGCTTGCCAGTCAGCTTAGCAAAACCGGAGTGCGTGTTATCCATGGCACTTTTAGCATGGGTGATATGCGTTGATAGAGTGCCTAGCGTGCGACCAAATTTTTCACTTTCCTGCTGGACGCCTTTTAGGATATCCCAGATTTTTTGTGCCTGTTCTTGAAGCTTATTTCGTTCCATCCCCATTAGAATCACCCTTAAAAAGCTAAAAAATCCATGAGGTGAGACCAGTAAAACGTTTTTATTTTTAGCGTATTCGAGCAATCCGGATTCATCATCAGTCAGAATATGATAATAAACGTTTTCTGAGGGTATATACATAACCGCAAAATTAACGGTTCCTTCATCTGGCAGAATATATTTCTTACTTATGTCGTCCACGTGGCGCTTCACCATTTTATTGAAGTCGCGGAGAGCGATTTTACGTATTTCGTCGCTCACAGCGCGGGTCATCTGCTTGAAGTTTTCTAATGGGAATTTTGAGTCAATCGGAATAATTCCAGACTTAGTGTGTACGACCGCATCCACCATCTGCCCGTCACGAAATTTATACTGCATTTTATAATGCATCGGGGCAAATATTTGCGCTAACATATCGGATAAAACCTGTTCTCCAATGTTTCCCCGTAGCTTGGGGTGCATCAGTTCGCTGAATTCTTCAAATCCCTTGAAGCGTTCCTGTACGGTACCCAACTCGCGGTGGACTGACATTATTACTTGCGCTGCCTTATCTAGGCGGGTGTTAATGGTTTCTGTAGTTTTATCCAAGCGCTTATTCATGCCTTGGAGGTTTTGGTTCAGCATGATGATGCCGCTATCATCAGCTTTTGAATCCTGTAGTTGCCGAAGCTTGGTTTGGAGTCGTACAACTAAAAAACCAACAGCAACCACGGAAATAATGAGGATAATGAGAAGTATTGTTTGCATAGTATTGCCATTATAGATGAGCATGGACGTGTAGAGAAGATGGCGGGGTGGATAACGTTGAGGCGATGCCGAGCTAACAGAAAAGTCGGTATTATGTAAGGGAATTAAGGAATGCAGGTGCGGGTTTAGAATGAAGTAAAAAAATAGATATAATATATTTTACGACACAATAATTAGTCTAAAAATGTACCGTTTTTGCAAAATCATATTTATATAAGTAGAGTTTAAGATTTTAATTATATAATCAAAATGCAGGTATTTTCTGAACTTTTAAATTTATGCTTTTCTGAATTCGGGTAATGATACTCAGACCTTCACAAGCTATATTAAATGTGCTATAGTCCCCTAGCAATTAAGATGTTCATACTAGTCCCTGTAGCTCAACTGGATAGAGTAGATCCCTCCTAAGGATAAGATGGAGGTTCGAGTCCTCCCGGGGACACCATCTCCATTTATAGCGGTGTATAAGTCATCCACATGAGAATGTTATACACTTTCTGTGAATAACATGTGTGAAATGTGGATACGTGGATAAATATTTTTGTACACAGGTAGAGCGTTACAGTGTTTCACATGAATTATATGGGCCCGTAGCTCAGTTGGTAGAGCGCTGCATTCGCATTGCAGAGGCCAGGAGTTCGACTCTCCTCGGGTCCACCACGTTCCAGATCTTTGTCATTGATGTGCAGGACAGGGTGGATAGGCGAATGCCTACCCCGTCTTGCAAAGCTCTCGACAGAAACCTGGAACGTGGTACGCCAAGCAAAAAATCCCAGCTAGTCTGGGATTTTTTGCATTCTCGATGCTAGCTTATTATTGTTAGCCACTTTGCTAATCATATAAGGCAAGCTATTATTAGTTGGTCTGCTGCAATCACCAGTTGCTTACTAAGAGAAGATAAAATTCATTTTTTGACCTTAAATATAATTAATTATTGATAACATTTATAGATATTTACGTTTTGTAAAATTCATATATTTTTACAGAATAGCGTTATATGTGGAGCATGATTTGTTAAAAATATTGATAATGAACAAAATTGAACCCAACACTAGATATTAATACACTCCTAGCTGATAAGATTTCTGGAACGGTCATATGACAAATGCTATTTAAAAAAATTTTTGTTTCATATGAAAGCTTTGATATAGATTATTAATTTAGATCACGATTTATCCCCAGATGAAAACAGGTTTGTTTGTGGATAGATTGATTAAATTATGAATTAAATATCAAAAAAACAGCTACGTATAAATAAATATCCTGCTGATGATAACTTAATATAATTTGTGGAAAACTCTTAGTGTTAAAGCATTTATAATTGACCGTTATTCACGACTGCTTGCATTACGTAAGATAATAACTCACTAATTTATTTTGCGACACATAATTTACGAATATATTATAAACATTAAGTTCTGTAAGTATTTAAGTTTTGATTGTTCATACAAAACCGGGTAAAAAGTGCTTTCGTTGTCAAAAAAGTTATCAATCTCATTGAGATCTAGAATTTTCGTGACTAATCTCTCTTCATCCTGTCGTTCTTTGACCCTGTGAATAAAGCTAAAACTGTTAATAATTATTGTGGATATCAGCGGAACTTTTATGCTTATTCACATGTATATAAATTATGCACTCCTGGTAGTTTTCCACAGGCTTAATAACATTGCTAAAATTACGCTAAAATTAGCCTTGTTTTATCCACATATTATCTTTGACCCAGACCACTCATAATGGTAAAATATAAAACAGATGAATTAAGGAGGTTGCACGGCAATGTACGTGCGTAAAATAAACACCATGCTTCAAAGGAGAAAAAAAATCGGCCTAGTCGGTGTGACGATGGCTGTTTTTGTTGTCTCGCAATTAGTTGGTCGCTCAGTGTTGGTGAATGCCATGAGCTCGACCAATTATTCTGTGGTGAACGATTCCCTCAATTTTGGTGGCGGCGCAGCTTCCTCCGCTAGCTATGACGCCAATGACACACTTGGTGATGTGGCTACTGGAGAAGGCCTAACAAGCGAAAACTACGGTGGCTGTTCCGGCTTTCAATGCTACAGCGATTCCGAGGATTTTTTGAGTTTTAGTGTCAAACAGGGAACCGCTTCTCCAGGGATAGCCGGCGCAGGAGTGGCGTTTGGTGATTTAGAACTCGGCACAATTGCTTCATCAGACGGGTCGGATGTAAATTCGATATTTATCGTGGCAAATTCCAACGCCGATTCTGGCTTCAAAGTAACAGTGACCTCGGAAAATGAAGGATTGGCCAAGTTATCCGCACCATCAGTAAAAATCGACTCATCCTCAGCCACGTTATCCGCAGGAACGGAAGGATACGGAGTCTGCGTTGAATCAGTCGCAGAATCCGGTGACAGCCCAACAACATTCGAGGCCAGCACTCCGTACAACGGCTCGTGTGACAAAATAAATAATCACGAAGTTGGCCTAGTGGATAGTAGTTTTAGGACAATATTGGAGTCCATTGGAAGACTGCGCGGCGGTAGCGCCGAAATTTTAGTTAAAACGGCAATATCAACAATAACTCCGGCGGGTAGCGATTATGGCGATACGCTCACATTCATCGCAACCCCGACGTATTAAACCAAAATCAATTTGAAACCAAAGGCTTAGCTTTCGCGTCATGCCCTAAAGACTAAAATCGTCAGGGGTCATAACGCGGGAGCCAATCCCGCGATAACAAACATAAAAGGTCGATATACCTTTCCCGTATGGCCCAGCTCACCAATTTAGCGTGATAAGGCCACGAGTCCCGGGAAAGGCGAAAAAAACAGGGTCTGCCCCCTTAGGACTCGGTCGAAACATTAACAACTCATTCGGAAAAAACGTCGCGTTCTGCATCACTCTCGATTTCTTCCATAGCTCGAGAATGGATGACAGAGTAATACATTACGTGGTTTCCGACTGAGATAGGAGAAAAAACACATGAAAACCAAATTTTTTAACCTAATTGCTCGGGTTACTGCGGTTGCGACCATTGTGTCTTCTGTCGCTATGATGTCCCCGGTTAAGGCCGATGACGTCTTGGAGGCTTCTGACACTTTGACTCGTCTGAAAATCAGCATCGCTGCTGATCATGACGTTCGCTTCTACACCCCGACTGGCGTCGGTGCTGCTAGCACGGTCACCCTAACGTTTGCCGCTGGCTTCACCGGTATTGCCAGTCTTGCCAATACTGACATTCAGACCCTAGTTGCTAGTGGCAATACTTCTGATTGTGCTAACGAGACCTATGCAGACTTAGGTTCAGCGTCTGAGGCGGGTTCTGGCCAGGTCGTCACTGTCACTCCTGGTGGTGCGATTGCCGCTGGTAAATGCGTTCAGGTCCTTATCGGTACCAACGCCCACGGTGATACTGGTACCAACCAGATTATCAACCCAGGTACCGCAGGTAGCTATGAGCTGACCATTGGTGGCACCATGGATGACGTAGGCGGTATCGGCATCGCTATCGCCGATGACGACCAGGTTACCGTAACCGCTAACGTCGATCCGTCGATGTCCTTCGACCTCGACACTACAACTGCGGCCACCCTGGGTACTCAGGTCACCGAGCACACGGCTCCTTATACCGTTGACTTCGGTACTTTGGATCCGACCGACGGCCTCAATAACGTGTCTGGTCAGACCCTCACCCACGGTGATGTCAACTACATCCACATGGAGCTCGACACCAACGCCACTCACGGCGCTGTTATCACCATCCAGAATGCCAACGGCACCTCTGGTATGGTCTCCTCTTCGGATGGCGTCGATAACATCAGCAATGATGGTTCTGTCATGACCGACGACGCTGAGCTGTACGGCTTCTGCGTTGGCGGCGTGAGCCAGAAGTCTGGTGCTACCATGACCGCTGCTGGTTCATGGGCCAGCCCGGCTCAGTGTGACGAACAGGCCGATGGCAACACCATCGTCCCGATGTCCACCACTCCGGCCAACATCATGACTATTGCTGGTCCGGTGGAAGACGCCGAGGCTTTCCTCATCGGCTCCGCTGACGCCAGCGTGCTGACTGAGGCGCATGACGACTACGTCGATACTCTGACATTTATTGCCACGGGTACCTTCTAAGCGTCGTTTACGCGCTCTCGACCTCCCTCCTCCTTCTTGGAGGGGGGTCGGAGCGCGGCGATGACTCGTAAGAGAGCCGTGGAGCTAGAAATCTAGAAAGGAACTAAATCCCCAAAAAGACTATGAAAAAAACCATTTTATCAACGCTGTTAGGCATCGCGATATTGGCGGTTATACTGCTTCCTCGTGGGGCGGATGCGCTGACGCTGTCACCACCATATTTCGACTACTCGTTGAATCCGGGTGACACCGTTCTGGACGTGATTAAGCTGTTCAATGAGGGTCGGGCAACCGAAACGTATTACCCGATTGTGATGAACTTCTCGGCTGACGATGACGAGGCTGGTGCGCCGCAGTTCTACGCACCAGAGGAAGACCGCATGGGGCAGGGATTGGCGGATTGGATTCAGGTTGATCCGTCGCCAATCGTGATCCCGGCCGGCGGCCGCGCCAACGTGCAATTTTCGATAAATGTTCCAAAAGACGATGCCACACCTGGTGGTCACTACGGCGCCATTCTGCTATCCACTGCGCCGCCCGCTGACATGGAACGTGGTATCGGCGTGTCTCAGCAGTTGGCTTCTATTATGCTGGTCCGAGTTTCCGGCGAAGTTCAGGAAGTTGGAGGTATCGCGGAGTTCGGCTTCAAGAATCCGCAAGTCTGGTACAACCATACGCCGATCGAGTTCTTCCTGCGTTTCGAAAATAGCGGCAACGTGCATCTGCGTCCGACCGGTAATTTAATCATCAAAAATTGGCTGAACCAGAACACGGAAAGCATCAAGGTAAACCCGGAATTCAAGAGCGTACTTCCGATGAGTATCCGTCGCTACGAGTTTGCTTGGGGAAACACGGACAAGAAACGCCTGGCGAATATGTCGCCGATTGAACGCGAGATCAAGAATTTTGGCCTCGGTAAGTACAGCGTTCAGCTCATCATTAACTACGGCAGTACCAACCAGGTGCTAGTACGGGAAAAGACGTTCTATGTTTGGCCGTGGCGGCTGATGGTTTTCTTCGGTGTCGGTTTGCTCGTATTGCTGGTAATCGCTTGGATTCTCAAGCGCGCCTACGACAAATCACTCTTGAGAAAATTCGAGAAGATGAAGAAGGAAATGGAAAAGAAGCCAGCAGCAGAACCGGTCAAAGAAGAAACTGAAGAGAAGAAAGAGGAATAAATAATATCCGCGGGTGAATCCGCAAGGATTCACCCCTTCGGGGGCGGCACCTACTGAGTAGATGGGCGCAGGCAAGCTGCGCGGCTACGGAACGTGGAGGCGCAGGCAAGCTGCGCGGCTACACATATAGTAGATGTCCCGCCCGGAGGAGGACAAACAAAACAAAAGGCCGCGCCTTATAAAAGAGGCGCGACCGCAACCATCTCTCCGGATGGAAAACAAACGGATGAAAAAATATCCGTTTGGGATGAGCAAAAAGCTCTACCGGCTGAATGTTGGGATGGCAATGGCGTTATTCGTCATTGTTACACTGACAGCCACCGTACTCTGGATAAGGGCGGCGGACATCACCAATTCTCAGGATCTGATGTCCAATCAGTCGGTCGGCGGCTTCTCAACCCATAGGATCAACTTCAACCTTTCCGGGGGGAACACGTTCTCTTCCGGCGAGTTTATTGCTGTTGATTTCCCAGATGACTTCTTCATCGGAGGAAGCTGGCAGGTGAGTGATTTCACCTTTATCGACAGTAATGCTCGGACTGTCCTCCTAGTAAACGAGGGTACGGGGGTCTCTACGGTGACCTGCTCGCAAAATACGGGGAACGAAGTGGGAATCGCAGTGGATACGACCGACCTGGTCTTCCGAGTGATTCCTTGCACCGGCGCACCGTCATTTATTGACAGCACGGCCGGCGCACCTGTTTCTTTGACAATTAACGGCGCAAACCCCAACGGAACACTGGCCAATCCGGCCTCTTCTGGAAGCTATAATGTTGAGATTGCTGACGCTGCCGGTGACTGTCTCGGTGGCTGTGATATCTTTGTGCCAATCGTGGACTCTAGCTATGTCATGGTTACGGCAACTGTTGAGCAGATGTGTGGTAACGGTGCGGTGGAAGTCGGGGAACAATGCGACGACGGAAACTTGATTGATGGTGACGGTTGTAGCTCTGAGTGTAAACTCGAGGGCGGCTCACCGCCGGTCATTGACACCACACCACCAGAAATCGATTACCATTGTGCAATCGATATTACGCGAACCGAGGCGACCATATCTTGGGACACCAACGAGTTCGCGGATTCTATGGTGCGGTGCGGTGTAGAATCATCGGTTTACACCATCATCAAGCAGGATTTGTCCTTCAAGTTGGAGCACCGAATTCCGCTCGATAACTTGAGTCCGGCCACGCTGTATTATTGTCAGGCCTGCTCTAAGGATTCGGCTGGTAATACGGCCTGCACTGATGAGTGCATGTTCTCGACTTTAGACGAAGAACCGCCGGAAGCGGGCGATATTCAGTGCACCGACCCGACGCTCACCAGCTTTATTGTCCGATGGACCACTGATGAGCCGTCCAGCTCGTACGTTGACTACGGTTTGAATCTCGGTCCGCCTTATGGCGCGACAGTAGGTTCTCCTGACTTGGTCACTGAGCATGCGGTAACTCTGAGCGGCCTTGAACAGGGCATTTCCTATCACTTCCGAACACGCTCCGGTGACAGTTCCGGCAACGAGACTATGTCCGTGGATCACGTCTGCGGCACGTCCGGCGGCGAACTGCCATATATTGAGAATGTCCAAGTTACCGACATCGGTTGCACTTCGGCCACTATCACCTGGGACACCAACGTCGGCGCAGATTCCCTGGTTGAGTACGATACCGTGCCCGGTCCGCCATACGCGCAGTCTGAATTCGATTCAACTTACGTGATTGAACACGTAGTTCAATTGATGGGCCTGACGAACGGAACGTTGTATTACTTCCGCCCGACATCTTCCGATATGCTCGGTAACGATGCGGTTGGTCCGAACATGAGTTTCGAGACAGCGGATGATGGACCGCTTGATATTACTGACGTAGCTGCAATCGACATTACTCCGAACTCCGCGACCATCATCTGGAACACCAACAAATACGCGGATTCACGAGTGGACTACGGAGAAAATGGCAATTACACCAACACCGTTACCGATACCGAGACCGTGCTCGGGCATACCATGGAACTGACCAATCTGGAAGCCTGCACCGAGTATCTGTATCGCGTTGTTTCCTCTGATTTGTGCGGGAACACCAAAGCTGATGCACGCCATACCTTCGAAACGGCGGCCGACGAGGCACCGGTGATTTTCAACGTTCAAGTCGGTCTTGTTACGGAGACTACGGCTCGAGTATCTTGGGAAACCACAATGCCAGCGAATTCGATTGTTCAATACGGCACGACACCGTCATTGGGTAGTCAAGCGGCCAGCTCTGGAATGTCTACCGATCATTTCGTGGTATTAGACAATCTTACATCTGGCACGACCTACTATTTCCAGGCAACTTCGAACGATACTTGCCGACAGCAATCACTGTCAGAAGTGCTTGATTTCACTACCGTGGCGGATTTACTCCCGCCGGCCTGCAGTGAAAATATGGTAGCCCTGCCCGGTGACAGCATGATCTTCCTGAACTGGGAAAATCCACCTGACGGAGACCTGGCTGGAGCGCGTGTGTTACGCAAAGAAGGCGGCTGTCCGACCGATGAAAACGACGGCACCATAATATATGAAGGTCTGGACGATACTTTCGTGGATGAAGGGTTGATAAACGGCGTATCATACTGTTATGGAGCATTTCCCTACGACAATGCCGGCAACTTCGGCTGTGGTGCTATCGATAGCGCTACACCAGAAGGGGCGCCGGACACCACTCCGCCTGCCTGTCCGAGTAATTTCCGAGCTGATCCGGGAGACAAAGAGGTGATTCTGTCGTGGGATGACCCAATTGATCTAGACTACGCTGGCGTCAGAATCCAGCGCGGTCCAGGCGATATGTGCCCACTGAACGAAGAAGACGGGCTCACTATCTATGAGGGCAGTGGAAATGTCTGGGTAGATGCAACGGTCACTAACAACGTGGAATATTGCTATGGCTTGTTCAGCTACGACAATGCGCTAAATTTCTGCCCTGGTGTCACGTCAACAGTAACTCCGACCGGCCTCGAAGATACCCAGTCCCCGACCTGCGCGTCTAATATCAATGTCACGCCCGGCGATTCGTCTCTGTTAATCACTTGGGAAAATCCGGATGATTTCGACTGGAGAGGAACTATGCTGGTTCGTCGAACAGATCGCTATCCGATAACTCCGACCGACGGAACGATTGTATTTGACGGTATCGGCGATTATTTCTTGGATAGCGGGCTAAATAATGGCACGACCTACTACTACGGAGTGTTCGCCTATGATGAGGTGCCAAACTTCTGTCTTGGTGCGGTGGGTCAGGGAACGCCACAGGAAGGTCTGCAGCCGCCAGCTCCGACTTGTACCGATACCGACGGTGGACACAACTACTTTTCGCGCGGAACCGTAATTCTGGATGAGTATCTGCAGTATATCGATGCCTGCATCGACAAGAATACGCTTCAAGAGAATTACTGTTCCTATGGAGATCTCGCCATGGAGGATTACGACTGCGGCGTGGGCTACAAATGTTCAGCCGGACGCTGTGTGCCAGATGTTTATGAACCTTCAACCGATGTCTGTGGCAATGGCATCTGCGAAAAGCCAGTCTGCGATGTGGATTGTGGCGCGATGGAGTATGACCTGTACATCATCAATCCGGACGGTTCTGAGCGACACATGAACACCGAGTGGGTGGAGATTACCGAGTTGGAAGACAATCTGGCGATTATCAGCTTCGAAGATAAAGGCGAAGATTGGGACTATAACGACGTGGAGTTTAGACTCGACACGCGCGATTGCAGTCGGATTGTGGTGACGTTGATTAGCCATAACGCCCGCTGGAATCATCAGGTGAGATTGCTTTTCACCTATCGCGGCGTACCCAAGATGGATCGACTGGTTTGGCAGGATTCGCATGTCGATATTGGTGACTCGGTTTTTATCGACGCCACAAATGACCCATCGATTTGCAGCGGCACCGAGAACAGCATCAACTGTCCGGAAGATTGCCCGCCAGGTCTGCCGATTCCTCCGGTAGAAGAAGAAGTGACCGTGGGCGACGAGGACAAACTTTATTTAGACGATCTTGAGTTTTACGCGACCGAAGGTCGGCTACCACTTGTGGTGGTCGACGAGGCGGTCTCCGTATTGCCTTCCATGGCCGTTACTACGGTGCTTCCGTTCGACGCCATACCAAAGCCGGTCAACTCCGCATATTTCAACTTCGAGGGCAACACCTTTGTGATGATGCCCAAGGAAGCGGGGTTTGAAGCGCGAAATGTGATGCCTCAGGTAACTGGCGAGTATCCATTCGCAGTCATCGTGGAATATGTTGACGGTACAGTTGACGTAATCTACGGCAGTTTCCACGTCGTTACGTTCGGTCATGTGGTCGAGCAGAAAGGCGAGGACGTGTTTGGGGTAGAGGATGCGCGCGTAACGCTGTTGGTGGATTTGGGCGGCGGAAATTACGGCTTGTGGAACGGGGAACCGTTCGGCCAGCATAATCCGCAGCTCAGCACCGATGACGGTTCCTATGGCTTCATCGTTCCGCCGGGTAATTACATCCTGCGAGCCGAGAAAGAAGGCTACCGAACCAAGGAAACCCTGCCGTTTCCGGTCAGCTCCAACCTGATTACGCGAGACCTGCTACTGATTAGAGCGCCGGAGGAAAGCATTGTTGGCTACCTGTTCGGGCCGGACATACTCGAGGGCATCTCGGCGTATATCGGATTTGGCACGGATATATTGGTTGAAAATTGGCGTGAGTTCTCGGACAATCCGTTCGTAGAAGAAGCGATTAGAGATGGGGCACCAGGTGTGTTCGCCATCGCGGCAGCCAATGTGTTGGTCGCCGGTGCGGCAACCGCTACTGCAGTGCCGTACCTTCTGTATCTGTATAGCTTCCTGACGCATCCGAGCTTGCTGTTGGCTGCCCGCCGTCGTAAGAAGTGGGGCGTGGTGTTCAATTCCATCACCAAGAAGCCGATTGACTTGGCGATCGTACGCCTCATCGATGAGCGTACCGGACGAATCATTCGTTCTATGGTGACGGACAAGGACGGCCGATACTTCTTCATGGTCAATAAAGGCAATTACCGCATGGTGGTGACCAAGACCGCGTTCATTTTCCCGACCGTCTATCTGAAAGGCGAAACGGAAGATATTAGATTCACCGATTTGTATCATGGTGAGCCAATTGTGGCGAGAGAAAGCACGTCTATCACCGCCAACATTCCGATTGATCCGATTACGCAAGAAAAGACACCGCGCCGCGTGGTTTGGGAGGGTATCACTCGACGCTTCCAGCGCAGTATCAGCATCATCACTTTGGTGGCGATGGCTGGTGCAGCGATTATCACGCCCACGCCGTTTATTCTCGGTCTGTTCGCCACGAACGTGCTGATGTACCTGTTCTTTCGCCGTTTGGCCAAGGGTCGCAAGCCTAAGAACTGGGGCATCGTCTATGACGACAGTACCAAGAAACCGCTCCGAAATGCCGTGGTTCGCGTGTTCGAGGCTCGTTACAACAAGCTGCTTGAAACTAGAATCACTGATATTCGCGGTCGTTACGCGTTCTTGGTTGGTAATAATGTCTACTATGTGACCTACGAAAAGCCTGGTTATCAGAAGAAGCAGATTGGTCCGCTCGACTTGGTGGAAATTAAGAAAGAAGAGGAACAGCTCATTGCTGACGATATTTCTCTTGTGACTAGGGAGAAACGTGGCACTTGGGAAACTTTGGCGGAGCGAGTTAAAGGCATTTTCAATCCGCTGGGTGTCGAAAAGCCCGATGTTGATGCTGAGCCACTGAGCGACAAGATTGGCAAGACCGGAAGTTTGATTGTCGGTCCGGGAGTGAAGGTTGAGAAACCAGAAAAGGCAGAGGTTAAGAAATCCCCCGCCGGCGCGGAGGACAAGGAGCCCGAAGTCAAGAAGAAAGACGATGTTCCGTGGGAAGTGAAACAGATATTGGAGGGCACGAAGAAAGAAAAGTCGGAGGAGAAACCAGCTCAGGAATCCCCTGCCGGCGCAGAGGACGTGGAGAAAATGGGCGAGCCAAAAGATGACCCACCAGCCGAAAGCGGCTCAACCGAAGATAAAAAAGAACCTCCTGCCCCCGAAGAGAAGAAGGAAGAGCCCAAGAATGACATCCCGTGGGAATTGCAACAGCTGCAAAACATGCGATACGACTCGGAGGAACTTAAGAAAGACCAAGAAGAAGATAAGCCCAACTAATATGCCAGACGAAGAAGAACAAAAAATGATTGAGGACGTAGAGCATGCCCACCCAGATGTAGAGCTGATCGAAGATCATGAGCATGCCCACCCGGACGAAGAAACGGACATCACAAAAACCGACTAAATCAGTGTGCCGTTAAAGCTATATATTAAAGATAAAGGAATGCGATTGCCCAAGGCTTGGCAAATCCGCCAATACCTAACCCATGCGAGGACAGGCTGTAATGAGTGCAGCTAGCAGCATTCAGCGTGTCCGAGCCACCGCTTTCAACAAAAACACCACATTAATCGGTGAGCGGACGCGTTTCCCTGCCTGCAGGGAGATGTCCCGGTCCTCGATTAGGACCTCGGCAATGTAAGGCCGAGGCCGGTCAAAGACCAAAAAAGATAAAAGAGATGCAAAAAGCATCCAAAAACAATCCGAAAAACGACTCCACCTTAGCTTCAAGGGCTATTAGGGTTGTTTCAATGTTGCTTGCCACAGGGGGAATCCTGTTGGTCAGCTTTGGGTTGTCTGATGCATTTGCTTCTGGTCCGTCTTCGAACCGCGTGCTTAATTACCAGATTCGTTTACAGGATTCTGGTGGCAGCTTGGTGAGTGACGGCACCTATGACCTTAAATTGACCATTTACGATGCCAGCACCAGCGGTAACCAGCTCTATTCTGCTTGTACTGTCGGCGGCGGAGCGACCGATACTCCAGCCGCGGTGGAAGTTACCTTTACTGACGGCGTTGGCTCGGTGCTAATTGGCGATACCAGCAATACTTGTGCTTCTGGTGGCACTTCAGTGGCGCTTCCAGCCGAATTGTTCAACAACACCTTGATGTATCTGGGCGTTACTGTCGAGTCGGACTCAGAAATGACCCCACGCAAACGCATCGTCGGTACTGGCTATGCTATGAATGCGGACCGTTTGGATGATCTGGAAACCAGCGCGACCGGCGGAACCGAGGCATTTGTGCCGGTCACCGATACTTACGGCAACCTGACCCTGACCGGCACACCACAAAATTCGACTGTTACCGGAGGCACTCTGACTATTAATCCAGTCACTGCCAATGCAAATGAGACATTGTTTGGCGTGGCTTTGGGTGGTTCTTCAAGATTAAGCATTGATGAAGATGGAGATGTGGTTATTGCAGGAGATTTTGATAGTACGACGGCAACGTTTGACGTTGGTTCTTCTGCAACTACATTGAATTTGGCAGGTGGCTCTAGTGCCACCGGCTGCACCATCGATGGGTCAGGTAATTTGACCTGCGCGGGCACTGTCAGCGGGGTAGGCATGCTATCCGGTTCAGGTACGCAGTATGGAACTGCGGTTTGGAGTGATACCGGCACCTTGGCTTCAGTTGGCCCTGGAAGTTCCGGTCAGCTGTTGATTTCACAGGGTGGTTCTGCTGTTCCTGCCTACACTACCGTTTCTGGTGATGCCACCATCTCGAATACTGGTGCTTTGACGTTAGGCACAGTCAATTCGAACACCGGCTCGTTCGGTTCTGCCTCATCCGTTGCGACATTTACCGTAAACGGCAAGGGGCTGATTACCGCTGCCGGCTCGACTCCGATTGCCATAGCGGCGAGTCAGGTCACTTCGGGTATTCTGCCGGTCGCCAGGGGTGGCATCGGCGCCTCCACCCTGACCGCCAACGGCGTGGTCTACGGCAACGGCACCTCGGCCGTGGGCGCCACCGCGGCCGGCACCACCGGCAACGTGCTCCTCGGCAACACCGGCGCGGCC
>CAZAOV010000012.1:0-36531 GCA_964486995.1 uncultured Gammaproteobacteria bacterium
ACCACTTTACACCCTTTGACGAGAAAAGGTAACCCTAATTGCTGCAATCCTAACATTGGGACGTCAAGGTATGGAGTGAGGTGGTGACATTCTGGGCTGGTCGCATCGTCGAGCTGCCGTCCAGGCCGCGTTTCATTGCGGTCCTGGTCCCTCAGCTGGAAGTCGCAATCCCGCGGGGATTTAACCGGGCGTCCCGCCTTGCTGCAGCGGGACTATTCGCTTCGCTCGCAATGACAGGCTGGTTGTACGGTATTTGAGCTGAAGCAACTGAAACTTTAGCTTTTGGTGTTAGAGTATGAGGGGTGTTCGGGTTCGGCACTATTTACTCCTGCCTCTAATTGAAAGAAAAAGCCCCTGACGCACGAACGTCAGGGGCTTAAGTAGCTGAATCGCTAGTCTTCATCGTAGTCTCCACAGGGAATGTTCACCGTGCTGCAGTTGTGGTTTTCACTGCTCGGACAGGCTCGCCAGCCGTCGTAGTCGACGCAGGCGTTTACCTCTGGGCAGAAATAGGGCGTGGCTTGCGGGCAGGTGTGGAATTCGTCGTTGCAGCAGTTCGCTCGTTCGTCCGCCCAGCCACAGCGCCAGTGGTCACCGCCGCAGAGGTGCACGTCCGAGAGGCAGTTAGTGCCGGTTGGCCAGCATCCCACATCGTCACCGCAGTCAACCGGGTATCTAGCGTCGTCGATGCAGTTACGGCAGTCGCGCGGGCAGTACAGCCAGCTCTCCCCGGCGTCCTCGTCGCATACGCCGTCGCCGCACGCCTCGGGGCAGTCCTCGGGGCAGGTCTCGCGGGACTCGTCTGCGTCGCAGGTGTCCCAGCCGCAGTGACAGTCTTGCGGGCAGGTCTCGGCGGTCTCTTCGAATTCGCAGATCAGGTCGCCGCAGACGTCGAAGGGCCGGTTGCAGTCCTCGGGGCAGCTGAACTCATCTTCTGGTCCAGAGCACACGCCGTTTCCGCACTCTCCGCAGTCCTGATAACAATTAATCTCGTTTTCGCCGAGCTCACGATCACAGCGGCCATTCCATCCGCAACCGCAATCCGCAAAACAGTTTTCGCTATCCTCGTGAGGCCATTCACAGATGTGGTCGCCGCACAGCGGTCCGCGCCCGCAGTCGAGGTCACAGATGTGTTCGTTCTCGTTGCCATTGCAGATGCCGTCGCCGCACCACCAACCGCAATCGGTGGGGCAGGTTTCTTCGTCCTCGCCCCAGAGCGGGTCGCAGATGTAATTACCGCACATCACCCCAGAGCAGTCTTCCGGACAATCCTCGCCTGTCTGACACACGCCGTCTCCGCATGGCTCGTAATCATCGAAGCAGTATCCGCCGATACAGTTATCGTCGGGGTCCGGGCCGCAACCGCACATACTGCCGAAAAACAGCAACCCGGTTGATGCAAGCAAAATAAATCCCGGCACATGAAGCTTCTTATCCATCAGGTCTCCTCCCACAGCGGTTTTCAGCCGCTGATAAATGGTTAAATGAACATAAAAAAATATCATGGTTAAGCCTTTTCGTCAATGTTTTTAGGAGAGGGGCGACATTCTGGGCTGGTCGCATTGCCGAACTGCCGTCCAGGCCGCGTTTCATTGCGGTTCTGGTCCCTAAGCTGGAAGTCGCAATCCCGCGGGGATTTAACCGGGCGTCCCGCCTTGCTGAACCCAAACAAAAAACCGCCCATCCAATGATGGTGGGCGGTATCCTATTCAGCAGCCCGCGCCGACATATTCGCAGTAGTACTCCCATCCGGCGCACCAGTAGTTCAGATCGCCGATAGTGGAGTAGAACAGGCCGTCAATCGGGCAGTAGTAGGGATACCAAGCGTCGTAGCTGACGTACAGCAGGCTTCCGCAACAGTTGGCATATACGCCGCCGGCACAGTTCCAGCATTCGCCGCCGCATTCCAGCGGGTAGTCCCAGGGACAGCCGCAGTCATTATAGCAATCGTAGGAGGTCTCTGGTCCGGAACACCAGCCGTCGCCGCACCAGCCGCAGTCTTCGTAGCAGTTGAAAGCGTCTTCTGAGCCCTCGCAGAAATAGTCGCCGCACACCGCGCCAGCACCGCAGTCGTATGGGCAGTTCTGCGCGGTTTCGCCGCTCTCGCAACGGCCGTCGTTATCGCAGATCGGCGTAACGTCACCGCAGTCTTGCGGGCAGCTAACCTGACCTTCCATATAGCTGCAGATGCCGTTTCCGCAGTAGTCACAGTCGGACGGGCACGAGTAGGCAGTCTCGCCACCTCCGCAGACACCGTCACCGCAATAGTTCGGGTCGCATTCCATGCCCATTGTGAGTACTGCGAGCAGAGCCACCAGGATCCCCATAATCCTAAACGAACGCATTTCAAATCCTCCTTCCCGTCCCCTAGACGGTATGCGAATTTAGCATGGTTAGTGGGGCATGTCAAGGTTTCGGGGTAATCTGAACCCCGCACTCCGTTTCTTGAAATCCAAACAAAAAACCCGCACCAGAGTACGGGTCGTCGTTGTGCTATCGCCAACAATCCACGAAACAGAAGTTCTCTTCCCCCGGATCGCAGAATCTGTCGCCGCATAGAGCGCAGTCTTCGGGGCAGGCATCGGCGTTTTCTGTTTCGTCGCAATGCGAGTCGCCGCACACCATTGAGCAGTCTTCAAAACAGACGCCAACTTCCCACCAGTTGCAGGTCAGGTCGCCACACTCGATGTCCGTGCAGTCAGGGCACCAACCGACTACGTCCTCGATCCAGTCGCAGACGCCGTCGCCGCACTCGATACAGGGTGATTCATCCGAGCAGTACTGAACATCATCGCATGGCACCATGCTGTAGTACGATTCCAAGTTGGAACAGCGATGACAGTCGCTGATGCACCAGCCGCGTTCCGCGTCTTCACAGACTCCGTTGCCACACAGGAAGCAGTCCTGTGTGCATGTTGTCTCTTCGCCCGGCGCGCACATGCGGTCGCCACAAACTCGACAGTCCTCGGCACAAATGCCGATCTCTAGCGATGAGCAGCAACCGTCGCCGCAGCGCGTTGAGCCGTTACAATCGTCCGAATAGATGGTGCGGTTGCCGTCGTCTTCGCATCCAGCCACCGCAAAAACAATCAGGCAGACCAGCTTTGCCAAGATTCGCATGGGCTACTCCTTTCAATGAGCAAGGGTTCTTCTTAGCTTATTTAACGGGAGAGGTCAAGCGCTACTAATCTGTAGTCGGACAGTCGGAAAGTCGCTCTTTGGGGGCCCTGAGACTCCCAGCAAAAAACCTGCACCATGAAGTGCAGGTTGTTGTATTTTAGTCCGTCGCCGGACGCTCTCGCTACTAGAACGGCATGCAATCGACGTTGCAGTAGTCGATTTCGTTGCCCTCGCACACGCCGTCGCCGCATACTGCGCAGTCATCAGGGCAGTCCTCAAGCTCGGTTTCGTCGCAGTACATGTCCCCGCAGACCACGCAATCCTCGGTGCACGTACCGAGCTCCCAGTAGTCGCAGTAATCGTCACCGCAGGCTGGATCCATGCAGTCCGGGCAGCCGGTGAGCATTTCGACCGCGCCGCACTCGCCGTCACCGCAGACATCGCAGAATTCCAGGTTCTCGCCACAGCTCTCCTCATCGCACGGAACCAGTGCATAGAACAAGACATCGGTGCACTGGTAGCAATCTTGGACGCAGTAGGTCAGCTCGGCGTCTTCGCAGGTGCCGTTGCCGCAGACGCGACAGTCGGCGGCGCATTCTTCGGCGGTTTCGGTATCTCCACACTCGCCATCACCGCAGATGGGGCAGTCTTCACCGCAGACCCCCCATTCGCCGAAGGCGCACTTGCCGTCACCACAGACTGCAGGCGCATCGTCAGCGTCGCAGCAGGGCTCGTTGCCGTCCTCACAGCCGACCTCGACCATCATGGTCAGAGCCACAATTATCGCCAGAACCCAATTCAAAGACCGCATGCAAATCCTCCTTCTCACGCTGCTAAAGGTTTCGGTGAAAAAATGCGCGAGGATGCATTTAAGCAAACTGGGATTTGTTGTCAAGATGTATAAATTTGGGGTTGGAAAATTAAAAAAACCGTTCATCAACGGTCAGCTTTGTTTTTATATACTGCGTGCGGCATTTTCATGATTTCAACATACGCGCTAGAATACCCCCATATTCATGAGATATTTTTTATGTCCGACACCCCAGCTGAGCGCAACACGCTCGAAACCCATGCCTATGTTTTTATAGCCAGCTTTTGTTTGATGGTGATTGAGTTGGTGGCCGGACGCATCATGGCGCCGTACCTAGGCTCGTCGCTATACACTTGGACCGGAATAATCGGCGTGGTTCTCACCGGTATTACCGTAGGAAACTATTGCGGCGGCGTGTTGGCCGAACGTGGTGCGGCCTGGAAAAGCGTGGCGTTGATTTATACTTTCGCTGGTTTTGCGGCGGCGCTATCGTATTATTCATATCTACCCACAGTTGATGTCATTGGCGCGTTAAATTTTCCGATCCAGGCGGCAACATTAACGTTCGCGATTATTGGGTTTTTTCCGATCAGTTTCTTGCTTAGCATGATTACTCCAATCGTGATTACGCTGTCGCTGAAATCGCTCAAGAAAACCGGTACCACGGTTGGTAAGGTATATGCGATATCGGCAAGCGCCAGCATTGCCGGTACGTTTGCGGCCGGATATCTATTGATTCCGTTGCTTGGCGTGAAAACTATAGTGCTGTCGGTTTCGGCGGTGCTGTTGTTGGCTGGCATCGTGGCGTCGCGCGGCGGCACGGCGCGGGAGCTGACGGTGAAGGCGGCGCTGGTACTGCTGTGGGCTAGCCTGCTGACACCCAAGTTTTGCACGACGGAAACGGCCTATTACTGCCTGAATATCGAACCGGTGAAATCAGAGCGTGGTGAGGGGTATCGGTTGGTGTTGGACCGGCTCACTCACAGCTACATTTTTGAAGATCCGCATACGCTCGAGTATGACTATGAGGCGGTGTACGGCGTGTTGGCCGAGTACATGTCGCAGCAATTGGCCGGCAAGCGGCCAATGAACACCTTGAATATCGGGGGCGGAGGATACACCATGCCCCGCTTCATCTACGAGGTGTATCCGGATGCGCAGGTTGATGTGGTGGAGATCGATCCGGCGGTCACCGAGGTCAACACTAAGTATTTTGGCCTAAATCCGGACGGTCCGATAAGAACCTACAACATGGATGCGCGAGTTTTTTTTGCGCGCGGCGCGGACGGCAATCGGTATGATTTGATTTTCGGCGACGCCTTCAATGACTATTCCATTCCGTACCATTTGACCACGTTGGAGTTCACGAATTTGATACAAGATCATCTGACGCCGAACGGTGTGTATGCGCTCAACACCATTGATGACACCGCTGACGGGCGGTTGCTGTCATCGTTCTTGCGCACGTTGCAGGAAGTGTTTGACCATGTCGAGTTGTCACCGGCCGGACAGGAGTGGGGCAATGAGGGACGAAACACGTTTGTGATTCTGGCCTCGGACTCTCCATTGAACATTTCCGCTTGGAGAACCGCGGCTGATGTTGCGTATTCAAACAACATCACTCATCCTCAACCCATTTTGCAGGAAAAAGTGGCATATTTCGTGCCGCATGAAGATGTCGATACGCTTGCCTTGCGTCAGGGAAGCGTACTGTTAACGGATAATTATGCCCCGGTCGATTCCATGACCGCGCCGCTTTTTAAGGAATTTTAGGCAGAAAAGTATAAAGTGATAAAAGCAGAAATGATGACATGTCCCACGAATTCTCCGCAAACCGCGAGAATTTTTTGTTACCAGATTATCGTTTGGCCGTATATTTATAGTGAGGTTTATAATGAGGTTTGGTTTTCTGATATAATCATTTCATAAAGAGCATTTGAAAAAATATGTTAAACAAGTCTCAAAAACAGGGAGAGAGAAAGCCGCCGTCCGCAGTCGGTGTGGTCCTGGCGTTCGCGCTTACTCTCGTTCTGTTTGGTGGCGCGATGTATATGTGGTACATCGGGTTGACCAAAACGCAATCTCAGCCACAGCCGCCGACCAAGACGGTGGACGTGCCTGCGCTTGATGCCGAATACGGCGAGATCGAGCAATTTAAGTCCGAGGAAGATTTTAACTCGTGGCTAGCTGACGCGGACGCTAAGTCGCAGAACGCCGGCGGTTTTAATAGTTTCACCGCGCGCGGTTTTATGGCCGAAGAGATGGCCATGGATTCGGCGGTTGCGCCCACGGCGGCTCCGGACGGCATGGGGCTCGGTTCAGGAGCGGGAGCCAAGGCTGATCGCGTGTCTGACACAAACGTTCAGGTAACCGGTATCGACGAGCCGGATATTTTGAAGACCGACGGCGATGAAATCTATTTTTCGCCGCAGTCCCGATACTATCCGGTGTTTCGTGGGGCACCGGAACCGGTGTCCGATGTTGAAATTGAGTTTGGCACTAGCGAGAGAATGATTGCGCCCAATTATCGTGAGCCATCTATCAAGGCGATAAATGCGTTTCCGCCCGAGGACTTGGCAGTGGATGCGGAAATTGGCCAGACCGGTGACATGCTCCTGCACGAGGGTACACTGGCGATTTTTACTTACGAAGGCGTGTCGGCCTATGATGTTTCCGACCCGGCCGAGCCTAAGGAGTCTTGGGAGATTTCATATGAGAATAACAACTGGCCGGTGGCGCAGCGCCTGATGGGCGGTGAGCTCTATCTGATAACGGCTGGTGGCATCAATCGTGGTCAGCCATGTCCATTCATCCCATTGGCGGTGGATGGTCAGGACGTGGCCGTGCGCTGTGGCGAGATTTGGCATCCGGTGTATCCGGTTCCGTCTGAACTTACCTACACCGTGCTTAAAGTCGATATGGCGACTGGCGAGACATCAGATACCACGTCGTTCGTGGGTTCGCATTCATCGACCGTGTACATGTCGGCCGATAATATCTATGTCACGCATCAGTATCCGCCGGATGTCTTCAAGTTCATTTCTGGTTTCATGAACGAAAATTCTGATTTAATGCCGCGGTACGTGCTGGAGCGACTGAACAGGGTGGCAGGATATGATATTTCTGATAATTCCAAGATGAACGAACTGCGTGACGTGATGGGCAAGTGGATGCAGTCGCTCGATGAGGACGAGGCGTTGCTGTTGGCGAACGAAATGGAGAATCGCATGGGTGATTATTATGCCGAGCATCGGCGCGAGATTCAGTCCACCGGTATTGTGCGCATCACTGCAGACGACCTGTCCGTGGCCGCGACCGGTGTGGTGCCAGGCGCGCCGCTGAATCAGTTTTCTATGGATCAATATGACGGCCATCTTCGCGTCGCCACTACGACCGGCGACATGGGCGGTTGGCTTTGGCAGTTCGGTTTCGGCGGTCAGATGGATAGCGTGAATGACGTGTACGTATTGGATATGAATATGGTTGAGGTTGGCGCAGCGTTGGGTATGGGATTGGATGAACGGATTTATTCGGTTCGGTTTATCGGCGATGAGGGTTATGTGGTGACGTTCCGGCAGATTGATCCGTTCTATGTGTTGGATTTGTCCGATCCGCGACAGCCGAAGATCGCCGGTGAGCTGAAGATTCCCGGGTATTCGTCGTATCTGCATCAGGTGCGTGACGACTTGATTCTGGGTATCGGCAAGGAAGACAATCAGGTGAAGCTGTCATTATTTGATGTTTCTGACCCCACTGGCCCGATCGAGGCTTCGAAGTATACCCTGAAAGAATATTGGTCCGACATTTTGGACACGCATCATGCGTTCTTGCTGGATGATAAGTTTGAAGTGTTTTTCCTGCCGGGTTCCAACGGCGGGTACATCTTCTCGTATGTTGATGATGAATTGGAGCTGGTGAAAGCGGTTAGTAATTTAAGTGCGCGTCGAGCGGTGTTTCTGGATGATTATCTGTATGTGGTCGGCGATGAGGGAGTCGTAGTGTTAAATGAGACCGAGTGGGAACGTGAGGCTGAGTTGGAGTTTGAATAGGGCTTAACAAAAACCGCCTCCTTGTCGAGGCGGTTTTTTGGTTGCTTGATTTGGCGTCACATCTCTTATCTTGTTTTTTGTTGGTCGGCTTTTTAGTGCATGCCTCCTCACCCCCTCCTCTCGCCTAACTTTTTTGCGAACGCCCGCTTTAAAAACTGTCAGACTTGTTTTGGAGCGGAGGCTTTCCTCGGTCAGGTTTTTTATTGCGCCGCGTAAAGCGTAATCGCCAGCGCATGCGTCACGTTTAATGATTCCAACCGCGGATCGTGCGGAATCTCAACCGACGTTCCGGCGTTTGGCATACGGATGCCACTGCCCTCGGAGCCGGCGATGATGGCGATGCGATTTTCACTGCCTAAGATGTCTGGCGACACCGCCGTGTCATTTTTTTCCAGTCGGAAAATTTTACGTTCGCAGGCCAATAAATATTCTGCGGCATCGGACGGTTTCATCTTTATCCACGGCACTTGAAACATTGCACCCGCAGATGAACGAATTACCTTGGGGGAGGTTACATCCGCGCATTCGACCAGCAAGAGCGTCGCGTCGAATCCTAGGCATAATCTCAGTACAGCACCGACATTGCCCGGATCCTGTACGCCGTCTAGCACCACCAGAGTGGGGGAGTCAGCGATGTCATCTTTGGACCACTGCGGCACACGAGCCACCGCGGCCGTTTCCTGCGGTGTCTCGGTGGTCACCAGCTTTTCGAATTCCGGTGTGTCAGACACCGTAAAAACTAAATCGACCGCTTCTCCTGCGGTTTCGATTACCTTAGCGCCCTCAATTAAGCACCGCCCCGACTCCTCGCGGCCTTTTTTTCGGTGCAGTGACCGGATAAGCTTCTCCTGTGCGTTACTGAGCATAAATTTTGTTCATAGTTAAGCTTTAAACCAGACAGCCCTCATCGCCAAATGGTATAATATATATAGGTATAGCTATGGATACCTTTGGCCTAGCCTGCGGTTAGAGCCTGTCTAAGTGCAACTTCTAGTAAAAAATCACGATATTTATCCCGAGTAAGCTACACTTAAACAGGCTCTAGATATCAACCGCAGGCTCGGCAGACAACTAACACCAAAGCAAATGCTTCGCTGCTTGACCATTTTTGCTTTATTTTTAGCATTTTTTACGATTCAGCT
Source organism: uncultured Gammaproteobacteria bacterium (assembly GCA_964486995.1). Classification (GTDB taxonomy): domain Bacteria; phylum Patescibacteriota; class Patescibacteriia; order SG8-24; family SG8-24; genus JAHJAU01. The sequence goes on from CAZAOV010000012.1 coordinate 9,123, forward strand.
ACCTGCTGTAAGAGCAGTCAGTGGCGCCTTCGAGCATGTTCGGGGGCGTATTTTAATTGATGTAGAGAAAAATGGCGAAGCTTGGTATGTACACCCAATTTCTGGCAAGCGATATTATCTCAACTCAGCGGAAAATGCGTTGATGGTAATGCGGGAATTGAGCTTGGGTATTACTGATGCGGACTTGGCGCTGGTGCCGCTTCCCGAAGATAATTTTAGCTTAAAAAGCCGATTGAATCATGTTCGCGGTCGAATCCTTTTGCGGGTTCAGAATGGCGGCGAGGCCTGGTATGTGCATCCAGACACAGGTCGGCGCTATCGTTTAGGCAGTCCGTCCGACGCTCTTGGCGTGATGACTTCGCTTGGTCTGGGTATTACGCATAACAATCTTGAACAGATACCTCAAGCCGTGTTTTTGAGCCGGTCGGTGTATCATGCTGCAACGTTTGTGCCGCAGGCGCCATTTGCCGAATGGAATAATCCGCGCCAGCATGAGGGCTGCGAAGAAGCGTCGGCGCTGATGGCTATCTACTGGGCGCGCAACGAATCGCTTGACCGTCACAAGGCGCGCGAAGAAATTATTGCCGCATCACACTTTGAGGAAGATAGCCTCGGATTCTATGAGGACACTTCCATTGATGATACCGCACGGCATATTGTAGCTGGATATTTTGGTCACGAGAACTATGAGGTGAAGCACGATATTGCTGTGAGTGACATTGCGCGGGAATTATCTAAGTCGCGTGTGGTGTTGGTCGGCCTGGAAGGGCGTGCGTTGTTCAATCCGAATTTTCCAGGAAGCACGCCGTTTCGACATATGCTGATTGTCATAGGTTATGATTCGGAAACTGATGAGTTTATCACACATGACCCAGGTACACGGAATGGCGAGAACTATCGATATTCTTCCGAGGTGCTGCAGGGCGCGTTGCTGGATTACCCGTCTGGGTATCGGTTGCCTGTTGATTCCAGTAAAACCGGGTTGATTTCTATTTGGTAGATTGGGGGCATGGATTTTATTAGATTTTTAGAGTTTTTTGTAAAGCCCCCCCTAAGATAAACGCCCTTGCCTTAAAAACTGTCAGACTTGTTTTGAAGATTGGCCGCCTTAAAATAAGTCTGACGGTTTTTGACGAGCGTCTCTTCCGTTACGCTACCGAAAATTCTTTCTCCGATTTCTGTTGCAGTCGCGACAAAAGACATCACGATTCGGATCCGGCTCGAAGGGCAGCTCATTGATGGTCACTCCGCATTCGGCGCATTTCAAATTCAGTTGCGACACGTCATGCACCTGCACCGAAGAGCGGGCATTCTGTTCGTTGTCGAGCACATTTAAAAATAATTAAATTAGTGCGCTCAACATAACAGAACTGAGCGAGAAATTCCAGATTTTGGTATGGTGACCCAGGAGGTTTTAATGAGCGATTCTCTACTCGAAAGGCTGAAGGAAATAGCGATTGGGATTGCGGAATTGTTTAATGTGGAGGATGACGCCGAGGATCTCATCGATGAGGTCATTGAAATTATCGATGAAGCAGGTGGCATCTCTGGTGGTTGGAAGATGCCTGAACAGCAGGACTTGGACTCGAAGCAACTGCTCAGCGCATTATATCGGGTGCTCGGCAAGGATCATCCGGTCATGGCGGTGATGCAGTATCAAGAATCGAGTGCGCATGCGATTCGCATCGAGTCCACACTGGGTGATGAGCTATGGAAAGCTGCGGCAAAGAAATATCCGCCAAAGCTGCTGCAGGCCATGCAGTCCGGCCGACCGTTCACGCCGGAATCACTGGGCGCCCCGCCCAAGAAGAGCAAGATTCAGGCTCCGATACCGCCTGGTCCATGGCTAAGCTCGGTATTCACTAATGTAGTGTTCCTGTCGTTTTGCGATGCGGCGATAGGAGATCGAGACGCCTTTCAAGAACGAGAGCCACTGCTTCGTCTAGTGGTGCAGGAGGGCATTTTCCCAATTGGTTTCACAAATGGTGGTCGTATAGTGGTGGTACCCGTTCAAGATTGACTACTGCTCTTGACCGTGCTAATATGCACGGTTCTTTTTATGAAAAAAGTTCTGACCATTTTTTAAGCCCGTCTCAAAAATGGGCATAAGTTACCCTCAATATCCATAATGAAGGAGAAAAGATGAATTGGATTTCCGGATTGCTGGCAAAGGCCAAGTCCGCTTTCGGTACTGATTGCAAACAGGAGCACCTAAAGCCCAAGGGCGGTATCTGTCCGTTGCGCGTGCCGGTCGAGGTGGTGGAAGCCTGTACGCACAAGCCGCACAAGGGGCAGATGCAGGTGGAGGTGAATGGCTGGTACGTGTTCGTTCCGGCGACGTTGGCTTGTGAAGAGTGCGCGGCCAAGTGGATCAACGAAGTATCCGGTCGCTGTGAATCCTGTGGCGCACCAATTCTGCCGGGTGACCAATATACCGACGGGACGCATGGCTACACTCATTTTCGATTTGGTTGCCATGAAGGAGAGGCTGACGGACGAATAAAGATTATGGTTTGGAGAAACGACAGTTCGTGCAGGCCCAAGTAGCTTGAATCCCGCTTATTAAATTATGCGGGATTTTTGTTGATAAATTTTGACACTGCAGCTATGTTTTCAATTTGTAGATTGGGCGCTTTCGGGTCATTTCCATCGGTTTTTAAAATAAGTCAGACTGTTTTTGAAGATTCCCCGCCTTAAAATAAGTCAGACTGTTTTTTAGGCGGTTTTTTGGCGGGCGCCTCCGGTTCGGGATTACTTCCTGCCTCCCAAAACTCAAATCGCCAAATACTCAATTACTTTCTTCGCCACATTCTCTCCCGTTGTCTTTTCAAAGCCGATAAAGCCGGGTGAGCGGTTAACTTCCAGCACCACCGGCGTACCGTCTTCTAAAACTGCCAAGTCTACTCCAGCGAATTCGAATTTCAATTCTCGGGTCGCCCGCTCGCATATCAGCTGCAGCTCTTCAGGTATCGAGATTGGCTCGGCAGTGCCGCCGAGCGACAGGTTGGCGCGAAAATCTCCCTTGGCCGCAGTTTTTGTGATTGCACCGAGCGACTTTTCGCCCAACATCAGCACTCGGTATTCTTCTTTGATATTCAACTTTTCCTGCACGATAAAAAAACCGCGCTCATGCGTTTTGAATAATTTTTTGGCGTCAGCCTCGGTCGCACACAGATGCACGTGTGTTCCCTGCGAACCGTGCACGCCTTTCAGCACCAGTGGCCAGCGCATGTCTTTCATCCGCATCAGCGCGTCATCCCAATCTGCGGTCTGAAAACCACTTGGCATCAAAATACCAACCCGTCCCAAACGCCAGGTCTGATAAGTTTTGCTCTGGATATAGTTCAGAGTCGCCAGTGTCAGATCCATTACTCGAATGCCGTTCGCATGCGCTAATTCCGCCAGCAGCAGTGCCTCGGAAACCTTTGGAAAAATGCCGCGGATATAAATTGCCTCATATTCCTCGCGCACGTCATCTCCTTCAATCAGCGCCCGAAAACTGGTGTTCATTTCAAAAACTACGTCGTCGACGGCGACATTAGTAATTTCGTGCCCAGCCTTTTGACCTTCCTCGACCAGTCTTTTATTCTCGGCGCGACTTGGTTGTCCGACAATTAACAGTTTCATGTTGGACGCAGTATAGGCAACAAAGCAGCAAATATCAACCTCGTTGACTTACCGTAACTTGCCCTTTAAGGTAACAAATCGGTCTTTTTTCCGGAGGTGACGCACAAGTGACTGCAAGGCTCTGATGGTGGGTGCGTTGTTGTTGATTGCTTGTCCATATTTGTATCTGTCAGCCAGAGTCGCTCGTTGGCTGTGGCGTGTGGCAATCAAGAAAAACGCGAATCGCGTCACGTGAGACGGGGTTCAGACAGCTACCGCGTCCTTCCGGCACAAAAATGAGTTTGACGCTTTGCGACGATACACGCGCAACCTCCGCCATTCCGCCCTAAATTTTTGACATCTTCCCCAACACTAGTTAATGTCTAATATCGTTGCGCTCATCAGCGCACCGCTCTTTCAATAGGGAGGATCTAATGATTCGCAAGATCAAGTTCCTGTTCTGTTTGTGTGCGGCCGTGATTACAATGCCGTTCGTTTTGCTGGCGGCCTACATCCACCGCAAGACGCGCAAGAATCATCTGGTCAGAAGGGCCGTATGCACGTCACGCGACGGGCTGCAGACCGCTACGCTTACATTCGAAAAACCGGATCAGAATCAGATGGTCAAGCTATACGGCATGATTCATGTCGGTCAGCCCGACTATTACGATGAGATCAGTCATGCGCTGACCGCCGACATGCAGGATGGGCATATAATCCTGTACGAAAAGGTCACGCCACCCACCGACGAAGAGCTCAAACAGTACAGTAAAGAAGAGCGTCAGCTGTATGAGGCCATGAAGGGGCTCGGTGCGCACCAGAAGCAGATGGCCGAAACTCTGGGCCTGGTTCATCAGATGGATCAAATCAAGCTTCGCGAAGAATGGGTGCACTCTGATCTTACCCAGATTGAGTTCATCCGCTTGCTCATCGCCGCTAAACTGACCAACTTCGTGATTCGCATGTTTGGTCAGGTCAACCGTGCGGCGCGGCGGTTCGACATCATCGGAAAACTTTTCGAGACGGCGCTTCGGACACATGTGCTGGTTGCGCTTTTCGCCATGCTGCTGATGCTTCCGAAGTACCGCAAGTTCAAGTCGGTTATCTTGGACAAACGAAACGAGGTCGGACACGAGGGTATCATGAAAGCCCTGCAAACCAGCAAGCGCGTCAGCGCGACCTGGGGCGCGGCGCACCTGCCCGGCATGTCCGACATGCTGGCCGACGAAGGCTTTGCGCTCACCGATACCAAGTGGCGTACGGCGTTCGCTTTTCGCAAGCAAAGCTTCGTCGATTTGGCCAAGGCGCTGAGTAAGGGGCTTTGGGAAGGATTCAAGGAATGGCTGGAAGTGGGCGATGACGACCCAAAGCCCGGATCCAAGCCCGAGGAACGGCGGTGACGCAGTTCCAAGATCCAGATTTTAAACAGTTCAAAGAGCACCGTCTGTTAGTCGGTGCTTTTTTTGCTGAATAAACTAAAATATCCTATAATTAATGCAGATAAGTCTCAATTGTCATTTATGTCAAATACTCTCGGTTCGGGCGAACTGCACGTCTCCAAAAAAATTTCCACAGCGGTTTTGTCGATATGTTTCGGCTTAGCCGTTTTGATTTATGCTGGGGCGCTAGCTATTACGGTCAAAGCTGAGGGTGCAGTAACTTTTATAGCCAAACCGTCGGTATTAAACATCACCGAAACTACAGCGGTGGTTAATTGGGTGACGTCAGTTGAGGGCACAACGGTAGTGTATTTTGGTCAGACGACGGACATGAATCAGGTTTTTCGCAAGATTGAACCGATTAAGGAGGCCGAGGTGTCGGAGATTAGGCATTCGATGACCCTGTGGGAATTGCAGCCCGATACCACATATTACTACAAGGTTGAAACTGTGGCCGATGAAGGCAGTATAATATCCGGCATGCAGCAGTTTACTACCTTGCGGAAAAAACTGTCCTTAGAAGAATGCGAAACGGACGTTTGGCAGTGCGGGGAATGGGGAGAGTGTCTGCCTGAAGGCCAGCAAATGCGAACGTGTGTTTTGGCCTCGGACTGTCCGTTTGATGATAGTGAGCCGCCAGCCGGTGGACGTGAATGCGAGTATATATCAGAGCCTGAGCCTACAACTGAAGCCGGGTCGACTGATGTTGGTGGCGGTCAGACCTTGGGGTCGGAACTGCGGCAAGCAATGGAAAACGAGGGTGGCGATGACGAGCCGCTGCCTCTAAACGATCAGTCTGAACAACCAGAAACAGAATTGCAGCCAGGCGCTCCTCGAGTGCCGGTCGGCGGGGAGGTTGATAAGGACAACGAGGAAGAATACGCCGATGACGCCGATGACGCCGGTGTTATCGCTGACGAAGAAACAGACGGAGGGGTTCAGGACGATGACCGCGGAAAAACGTATCGTACTCGGGAGGCACGTCGCTCGTCGGGACAAGGATTAACAGATGCACAGGTGGCACACTGCGCGTCGTTCGGCGTAGGTATGGACATGTGCTATGCCTGGTTGCGCCTGAACGCTGCGGAAGATGAGTGTCGCGATGCCGGTTTGGTATCAGCTGAAGGATGTCTGATTTATTTGATTGACATGCATGGCGGTATTTTTCCGGGATGCGAAAACTTGTCTCTCGAAGATTGCGAGAAGATAAAACAAATTTCGCTCACCGGTTATTACACTCCGACGGACAAGGATGAGATTGATAAGCTGGTCGAAGAAGCTGTGAAGTCGGGCGGGGGGCTGTCGATTCCGGGTGTGACTGCGGTCAACGAAGAAGCAGCGGACGATGTTATTTGGTGGCCGTCGTTGGAAGAGGAAGGGACGGAAAATTCTAGTGCCGTGATAATGATTGATGCGGACGGTGATGGTATGCCGGATAGTGTCGAGGTGATTTTCGGTCTTGATCCGAACAATCCGGACACTGACGGTGATGGCGTACCAGATGGTGCGGAGGTTGAGTATGTTGTGACCGATGAGGGCGAAGGGGCCATGCGTCTGGATCCGGCAGCAGCGTTAAGCTTTCTGCAGAATCGCGGCGCGCTTGGTCAACCGCGTGGCGCTGGTGATGTTGACGAGTCTTTCGTCTTGGGCGTCGGTATTTATGATGATCCTGATACTGAAATGACCGAGAAAGCCCTGCTGGCGATTCAGGGTCAGTGCGAACCTTTGAGTGTGTGCTGGGTGTATGTATATTCGTATGTTCCGTTGGTGTATGCGGCCGAGTCGGATGAGTTTGGCAATTTTACGGTTACGATTGGACAGCATATCATGGACGGCGAGCATACGGCATACGTTGCGGTGACTGATGATACCGGGCGGGTGTCACGGCGTAGTGAATCATTGACTTTTTTGGTGCGTGCGGCGCGAGCGGTTGATGAGGGTGAGTTTTTTGAGCCGTTTTCTGTTCAGCAGGAGGAGACCTTGCCATTATCTGAGGGACTGTCTCGTTATGCCTGGGCTTACGGTGTGGGGTCGGTGGTATTGGTGTTGTTTGCGGCTTTCGCCGTGTGGGTCGTTATTGGGAAGGTTCGGGAGGAGGATTATAACTAGTTATTGTTTTGATAAAAAACCGCTTTTTTGTTGAGGCGGTTTTTTGTTCACTTATATTTTTTGTCGCTCACGGCGAATGAGATTCAGTAACTCGGTATCTGACGGTTTTTAGAGCTTAGAACCCACTGCTTTATGCTCCGTTTACCACGGCATCGCACTGTCTCCGGATTTGTTTCATTCGGTCAAGTGGTATTCCGACTTTGCTGGCCAGTTTTTTTGGGTCAGCGCCGGATACTTCGTGGCAGAGCATTATGCCGCAGTCAGAAAATTTATCCAGCTCCCACTGTCGCAAGCTGTCCAATACTGTAATTGGATACAGTGTGGCATGATCCACCATTTTAGCTAGCGAGTCGCCATTGCTCCAGCCGATCATGACAACCCCTTTGCACAGGCCAAACTGAAGCGCGCGGTCGGTGAATTTGCCGTTAGTCATTATCCAGAGTTCGTCGAAATGCGGGCATTTTTTTCCGGAGGCGAAGCCTTCGCATAAATCCACGAATCTAGCCCAGGCGGACATCACGTCTTTAAGCTTCACAGTGTCGCCGAATTTATTCCGGAACTTAGCTTCGATTGTTATCGACTGCGTTCCTTTGACAGCTACCACGTCTACCTCGTGATTCACGCATAGTCCAACCAAATCCTTGTCTGGTACGGATGCTTGGTATTCATATGCATTCAAAATGGACGCGATATACTTTTCGAACTTAAATCCGGCTGGGCCGAGTTTCAGCAACGCAGTTCTTAAACCATAACGTTGCGCAAAGTGGCGACCTTCCTTGCGTAGTTCGCGACGAATCATCGTGAACAGCTTTTTGGTGGTCATGCCGTCGTGCACCTTTTGTTGTACCTGCTCCAGAACCCGCTCGATCATTTCCTTACTGGCGCCGGCGCGCTTTAAGGTGCCACGAATTTTAGCGGGGTTATATTGAACTTTTTCGCCGGTAGATTTGACAATCATCATACGTCATTTCTGAAAGGGTTTTATTGCTGCCGCCAGGAAGAACAACGCCGTGCCAATCAGAATAATCGTGGCGCCAGACGGTAAATCGTAAATAAAAGAAATAACCAGCCCCAGTGCAATCATTAGCTCACCTAAAATAATGGACAGAATGATGTGGCGGCGGAATGTGCTGATGAGCAGTCGACTAGTTGCGGCCGGCAGTATCAGCAGGGCAGAAACCAAAATGATGCCGAGCATCTTCACGCCTAGTACTGCGGCCATGGCTAGCGCGACATACAATAAAATCGTCTGTCGTTTCACTGGTACGCCCGATACCGCCGCCTGATCTTCGGACAGCGACATATATGCGATCTGTCTAAACGATACGATCAGCCATATTAGTATCACCGAACCAACTATCAGGATATACAACAAATCCAGCGTGCGAATCGCCAGAATGCTACCGAATAAAAATGACACCAATTCCGGCTGGTAGCCTTTGGTGAAGCTCATCAACAATACACCGAGTGCCATGCTCGCTGTAAATAAAATTCCTATTAGGGTATCCGACGACAACCGGGTTTTATGTTCAAGCCACCAAATCAAAAGCGCCACAATAACCGCCCATAATAATGCCACCGGCAGCGGAGACAGCCCGGTTAAAATGGCAATCGCCAAGCCAGCCAGCGTTGCATGCGCGATACCGTCACCAAAGAAAGCCATCTTGCGAACAGTCACAAAAATCCCGAGCGACGACAGCAATGCCGCCAACATCACGCCCGCCAGCAGTGCGCGTTGCATAAATGGATATGTGAACATTTCTAGCACATCCATACGCTATTTCTTGTGATGCTCATGCTCCACCACATGCGAATGCTCGCCGAATACACGCGAAATGGTCTCGGCAGTGAGTGCTGACTTAGGTGTTCCGTAGCATAGCATTTCGCGGTTCAGACATATTACGTTATCAACCAGTTTCGACACTACGGCCAGCTCATGCGATACCATCAGTATGGTGGTTTTATGTTCTTCCTTGAGGTGTCGGATGATGTTCATGAACGCTTCTTCACCCACGATATCGATGCCGGTTGAAGGTTCGTCCAGAATTAGCAGCCATGGTTCATTCAGCAGGGCTTGCGCAATCAATACTCGTTGTAGCTGTCCACCGGACAACCGGCCCAGTTGCCGATCCGCGATGTCCGGTTTAAGACCAACTTCATTCAGCATTTCCATGATGCGCGATTTAGGGCAATGATGGTGTCGTGCCAAGTCCATGAATTCTCCCACGGTAATCGGAAAGTTTGAATCAAATTCCAGCCTCTGCGGTACATACCCGATGCGATCGCGCATTTCATCGATCGGCGCATCGAAAATATTTACTGTACCCCGGTCACGCTCTACCAGCCCCAACATCGCTTTTAGTAATGTTGTTTTTCCTGACCCATTTGGTCCGATAAGTGCGGCTACCGTGCCGCGCGGTACGTCAAAAGTGACGTTTTCCACGACTACGTTATCATCGTAGGAGACCGTGCAGTTCTTGATTTCGATAGCGTTTTTTCTTCTGCTAATTTTGCGCGATTGTTTGGGCATTGAATATCATCATGTTGATATAGCTGTCTCGTTCCAGTACGCCGCCCAGCGGATCGATTATTGTGATGTCGATTCCGTGGTCGGCGACGAACGGTTCGAGTGTGTCGGTCGCAAGTTGTGGTTCGGAATATATCACCGATACGCCACTGTCTTCCACAGCATGTCCGAGTGCGGCCAAATATTGTGGTGTTGGTTCGCGACCGGGTGTTGGTTCAAAGGTGGCGACAATCTCTAATCCGTACTCCTCGGCAAAATAGTACCATGCGCCGTGCAAGGTGACTATTTGTTTGTTTTCGACATTTTCTAGCGTTTGTCTAATTTCTTGGTCGGCCCAATCCAACTCGATGAGATATTGTGAGAGGTTGGCGTTGATTTGCTGAGATAGATTTGGCCAACGCACAGTCATATCTTCCGCAATGTTGCGTGCGATTTGTTTTGCGTTTGGGACGGACAGCCAATAGTGCGGATCAACGCCTTCGTGCTTATGGTCATTTGTGCCTTCATCCCCGTGTTCGTGCATCTCCTCCTCGTGTCCGTGCTCATAGTCATTATCATCTTCGTGTTCTCCGTATTCATGCAGAGCCACCTGGTTATCGACCGTCACTCCGACCGCACCCAAATCTACCAGCAGATTGGTCGCCCAGTCGTCGGCCCCATGACCCACGGTATATAAAACATCCGCACTATGCAGCTCTTTTAATATAGAAGGCGTGGGTTCAAAAGTATGCGGACTAGCGCCTGGTGGCAATAGTAACCGCACCTTAACAGCACTACCTGCCACATTGCGGGTAATGTCATAAATCGGATAGATACTCGCCGCTACAGTCGGCGCTTTTTGAGCCTCCTCTAACGGGGGTAGACTCAAATTATAGTAGGTGTACAGGCCAATCAGCGTCGCTGCGATTCCGAACAGTATCACCAAGGTAACGTTTTTGCTCATATGATAAAATAGTTATGAAGCTTTCTGTCGGCGACATTTGTCGCAGATTTGATAAATTTCTAATGAGTGATTGTGATTCAGATTTTTGAGTGGGCAAGGGATACAGTAGGCGGTTCCACAGCTCGCACAGACTGAATGCGCATGATGTTCGCGATCGGCGAGTTCATAACGGGCTTCCTTGCCTTTGACGCTCGCTTCGCATAGCAGTTTATTAATAGTCAGGGTGGTAACGTTTCGGTAGATGGTCGATATGTCTGTCTGCGGAAGCCGGTCATGCAGTTCAGCCACGGTCCAGGTTCGGTTTTCGGAGAATAACTGCAACAGTAAACACCTGTCTCTGGTGGTGCGCAGTCCACATTGTTTGAGAGATTTTTGAGCCTTTAATTTAGTCATGCTTAAATTTTTGCAAATCAATTTGCATTTGTCAAAAACCGTCAGTTTGATGTAAAAATGCATAACACGTTTAAAAAATACCATTAAAATTATGATTGATTCCGTAATATCGTATCTTCAAGGAATTCAACTAGGTTCAAACACCGCGTTTGATTTTACTAGGGCAGCTCTTTTGTTTGTCGGCTTGAACATTGTGCTGAAGCTCATTCAGGTCGGGGTAGTGGCGCGGTTGCGCAAATTGGCCAAAAAGACCAGAACCGATTTGGACGATGTAATTATTGATATTTTCAATACGGTGAAGCCGCCGTTTTATGTCTTGATTTCGCTGTATTTTGCGATTCAGTTTTTGACAGTGCCGGATTTTGCTTCACGCGTGGTGTATGTAGGTTTTGTTCTGATGATTGTGTACGAGGTGGTGCGTGCACTGGGGCGGCTAGTGGATTTTTTCCTCGAAAAATACATCATGAACGCTGAGCAGAATGGTGATGCAGAACAGGCGCAGACCATGGCTAATGCAGCCGGTATCTTGATTAAGGTGGCGTTGTGGCTAGTCGGCATCGCGGTGGCGTTGTCTAACATGGGGGTTGACATCACCTCACTGGTGGCTTCGCTTGGCATCGGTGGCATCGCCATTGCGCTGGCAATTCAGAATGTGTTGAGCGACGTGTTTAGTTCGTTTTCGATTTATGCCGACAAGCCGTTCAAGGTGGGGGACTATATCGTTGTGGGCACTGACAGCGGGACGGTGGAAAAGATTGGCCTTAAGAGTACGCGTGTCCGTACTCTGGAAGGTGATCAGTTGATTATATCCAATCGTGAATTGACCACTACACGAGTTCAAAATTATCAGAAACTGGATCGTCGGCGGCGTTCATTCTTGTTGGGCGTTACTTACGGTACACCACTCGACAAGCTGAAAAAGATACCCGAGATTATCACCGATGTCATAAATAGCGTTGAATTGTGTGAGCTAGACAGATCCAGTTTTGCCAGTTACGGAGATTTCGCGCTCAATTATGAGACAGTATTTTATTTTGATAATCCAGAATATGCCGCGTTTATGAAGGCGATGCATGAAATCAACCTGAAAATATACGAGAAGTTCGCCGATGAGGGTATTGAGTTCGCGTTCCCGACTCAAACAATTCACGTCGAGAAATCCTGAGTCGATTAGATATGTCGAATTCACTCGAAAAAAAATTTACCGAGGCTCTCGGTCATCCGCAGCTGGAGTTTATTCAGCAGACCTGTGAGCTGTTGCCGCAGGCCGAGTGGTTTTTGGTCGGCGGGGCGGTGCGCGATATTGCGCTCGGTCGAGTGAAAAACGACCATGATTTTGATTTCGTGGTGCGCGGTGTTGGTCTGGACGAGGTGTCGGATGCTCTGTCACAGCTCGGAAAGGTTGACTATGTCGGGCGAGATTTTGGAGTGCTAAAATTTTGGCGAGCCGATGCTCCGTCCGGATATCGTTCGGTAGATATAGCCTGGCCGAGAACCGAGCGAGGCAGCGGTACGGGCGGTCGGCGCGATTTTGAGGTGCATTCTGATCCGGATTTGCCGATTTCCGACGACCTGGGTCGGCGCGATTTTACCGTTAATGCGATGGCTTGGGATTTTCAGGAAGAATTGCTCATCGATCCGTATGGTGGACAGGAGGATTTGGCGGACGGTTTGATTCGGGCGGTCGGTGATTCCGACAAGCGGTTTTTGGAGGACCACACGCGCATGATGCGCGGTATCAGGTTTGCCTGCGAGTTAGGCTTTGATATCGAGGAACGCACTTGGGAGTCGATACTCAAACAAGCGCGACATTTGAACGACCTACGTCATAGCGATGATGGTCAGGTTGAACGGGTGGTACCATACGAGACTATCGCTAAAGATTTTTTGAAGTCATTGAATGCGGACGTGGTGCGGTCGCTAGATCTGCTTGACCGCGGCGGGATTCTGTTTCGGCTGATTCCTGAGCTCACGCGGTTGCAGGGTTTGGGTCAGCCATCAGAGTGGCATACAGAAGGCGATGTCTGGACGCATACTCAGTTGGCGATTCAGAAGGTGGCCGGTCCGGAGTTTGCCGAAATGTTTCCGGGAGAGCGGGCGGACATCGAAACGCTGGTGGCGATTCTATTGCATGACGTCGGCAAGCCGGAGACTGCCGTGAAGAGTGCGTCCGGTATTTCGTTTCACGGACATGATGCGCGCGGTTCACAAATGGCGCGCGGTATCGTGGAGCGGTTGCGATTAGCCAGCGTGCCGCGCATCAATGTCAACTCGAATCGTGTGGAATGGTTGGTGCGAATGCATATGTTTCCAATTTTAGTTGATTTGGAGCATGTTCGAAAAACAACGCTAGTGAAACATTTTTTGCAGGATGAGAAGTTGGGTCGGCAGTTGCTGCATTTGAGTTTTGCGGACTTATCCGCCTCGATTCCGGAGGGTGGCGAACCTGATCTTTCTAACCTAAAAAATCTTATCAAAGAGCTAGCCGAGCTGAGGGAAAAAGATTCATCGGTCGAAAAATTAATGTCCGGGAAACAAGTGATGGAAGAGACCGGATTGGAACCTGGGCCGGAAGTGGGAGAGTTGCTAGAGGCGATTCGTGAGGCACAACTATCCGGCAAGGTGCTGACCGACGAACAGGCGAAGTCGTTGTTGCGGCAGAAGCTCGGGCAGAAAGGCGATACCGAATAGAACAACAACAGGATAAATAAAAAATCCCCGGACATGCCGGGGATTTGTTGGTCATTTCTTCTTGCGTTTTTTGGCGGCTGGTTTTTTCTTGCCGGTAAACTCGGTCTGTATCTCGTCCCAACTGTTCACCAGCTCAGTCTTTAGTTCCTTGATCTCGTCGCGGGACATGTCTTTGGTTTCGTTGAACTCATCCATTACTTCGTTGACGATGCTCTTGAACGATGACTTCGTCATTTCGCCGACTTTTTTGGCGTGCGCGGAAACTTTCTTCCCGACTTTGTCAGTTATCTTGGCGAGCGTAGCTTTCTTTTCGGCACCGTCATATTTTTTATATAGATGTGCGGCTGCGCCGACCACCGCGCCGGCGCACAGCAGTTTTAGTAATGCTTTTTTACTCATAGGTGGTGTTTTAGTTGAAATAGGTGATTTAGATACGCTGAATGCTGCCATTCGCACACGTTACAGCATGTCCTTCATGCGGGTTAAGTATTTAGTCATTGGTATGCTTGCCAAATCTTGACATAAGTATAACAAAACCCCCGAAAGGGGGCTATAAGCCTACTCGTACCAATAGGCGAAACAATCGTGCCATTCGGGATAGTTGATGGCGAGCCAGTCGCAGGCCGACCGGTAGTTTGCTCCGCCGTCGTATATAAAGTTGGCGATAAGCTTTTCCTCATCGGCGCGATCCAGTACGAAGGCGTGCTCCTGCTGGTTTTTTCGTACTGCGAAGCGGCACAGCACCTCGATATGGTACAGGCGCGGATAGTCGTCATCTTCCTGCTGCTTCTCGATGATCATCGCTCGCGGTCGGCTGAGCGAGTCACGAACCAAGGTTACGCGCAGGCTTTCCGGGTTGCTTAGGTAGCGCTCGACCCAGTCGGGACCGGAATGAAAGCTCCAGCCATCCGGTAGGTCGATAACCAGATGACAACCCTGCGATGTCCATGGGTCATCGCATTTACAGTCCAGGCAACGTAGTTGACGAATGCCATGCACATAAAGCGTCGGCATTCGACTGGGGCGGTCGGGCAACTCGAATGCATTAATTTCACCCATCAGTGTCTCCTTTTTAAACAACGGCAAAGCATCGTAGCACGATAATTAATTTTTATCCACATAACAAACCTGTTATCGCTTGGGGATAACTCTTCTTTTGCGTGTTCAAAGCGCTTCAAATAAACTATCTTCGAAGCTCTTTCAAAGGAGATGGCCATGATCGTCATGAAATTTGGCGGGAGTTCAGTGGGTTCGGCTGACGCCATGCGGCAAGTCGCAGGCATCGTAGCGCAGCACCGTGACCGCCAGCCGGTGGTCGTGGTGTCGGCGATGAAGGGCGTGACCAATCGGTTGCTCAACGTGGTGCAAGCTAAGCTGGAAAGCGATAGTGCCGACAATATGCTGGAAGATTTGATTGAAAGCATTTTTGATCAGCATCGTCAGATCGCTCTGGAGTTCGAGCAGGAGAACACGCCAGTGGTTGCCGCTGTGGCGGCGCTGCTAGACGAGATGTCCGAAGTGCTGGAGATGCCATTCGTAAACGAAGATGGCGCAACCATTCAGACCGACCAGATTCTTGCGTATGGCGAGCGACTGTCGGCGGTGTTGGTTGCTGCGACGTTGAGATGCGCCGGCTTGAAGGCGCGGGCGTTTGATGCGCGCGGTTTCATGTTTACCGACAACCAATACGGTTCGGCTAACGTTGATTTTGTGCGGTCTTACATGGCGGCGGAATCGGCGTTGGCATCCTATGTGGAGGACGGAGGTGTTCCGGTCGTGACGGGTTTTATCGGCAGTGCGCCCGATGGTTCGACCACTACGCTCGGTCGCGGTGGTTCTGACTACACCGCCACATTGCTCAGTGCGGCGCTGAAGGCCGAAGAAGTGTGGTTATGGAAGGAGGTCGATGGCGTGCTGTCGACTGACCCGTCAGTGGTTGCCGAGGCGCAGCGTCAACCGTCGATTACGTACGATGAAGCGGCCGAGTTGTCGCATTTCGGCGCTAAGGTGCTGCATCCCAAGACCATGATTCCGGTCATCGAACTCAAGATTCCGATTCGGATTCGTAACACGTTTGCGCCGAACGAGCCAGGCACGGTGATTTCGATCGAGGCACCGGAGCCGCCACGTGGCGTGCGTGCGGTGACCGCGATTCGCAGTCTGGCCATGGTGACGGTCGAAGGTAAGGGTATGGCCGGTATCGCCGGTTTCGCGGCCAAGGTGTTCGGTGCGGCGGGCGACGCCGGCACCAATATCTTGATGTTTAGCCAGTCCTCGTCCGAGCAGAACATCTGTTTGGTGTGCAGTGCGGATGGAGTATATGTGCTGGAGCAGTGGCTGCGACAAGCCTTGCGTGGTGATTTATCGGCTAAGCGGGTCGAGAATATTCGTGTGCAGACCGAGGTAGCGGCGGTGGCCGTGGTCGGCGAAGGCATGGTCGGTCGTATCGGTGTGGCCAGCAAGACTTTCACCGCCGTCGCCAAGGCTGGCGTGAACGTTCTGGCTATTGCTCAGGGTTCGTCCGAACGCAACATTTCGTTCTTGGTTCAGGCCGAGGTTGCGGACGTGGCGATACGGGCGATTCATGAGGCGTTCGGCCTTGGCGAATCGCCGACACAGGAGGCTGACGATGAATTGTTATGATGCCCAGATTCCAGTGGCGGTAGTCGGTACCGGCAATGTCGGCAGTCAGCTGTTGCGACAGATAATTCATCGTCCAGACCTTCGTGTGGTGGCGGTGTCGAATAGTCGGTGCACAGCCATTAATGCGGCTGGTTACGGTCGTCCGGAGTTGCTGCAGGTCGTTGACGGCGGTGATGTAAACCATCTTGGCGGATTTCACATTCAAGATGTAAAGATTCTGGGTACGCATCTGGCGCACCACAGTTCAACTCGCCGGGTTGTGGTGGCCGATTGCTCAGCGGCAGATTTGACTCAGCAGCACCTATCTTGGGTACGACTCGGTTTCGGCGTAGCTACAGCCAATAAGAAACCGGTCACTCACACCATGGATGCGTGGCGCGAGCTCATGTCTTATGGTGTAAATCGCTATCGATTTGAAGCTACATGTGGTGCGGGTCTGCCCGTAATCTCCACGCTGCAAGACATGATTGCGACTGGTGACAAAATCATTCGGATTGCAGCTGCCGCATCAGGTTCGCTCGGATACATATTGTCATCTTGCGATGGACGGGACGTGCTGAACGGTAAGTATTTGGCCGACGCAATCCTAAGGGCCCAACAGCTCGGCTACGCTGAACCTGATTCACGCGATGATCTGTCCTGTCTGGACTTGGCGCGAAAGGCGTTAATTATGGCGCGTGTGACAGGTCGGGAAATTGAGCTGGCGGATGTCAAAGTCGAGAGCTTGGTATCGGACGCGCACAGAGATCTCGCACTAGACGATTTAGACGAGGAGCTGCGTCACGGCCGTGGTTTGGACGGGTTGGTTGAACGCATCAACGATGCACATGATGACCACCAAAAGGTTCGTTGTCTGGCCGTTGTCGATTCGGTCAATGTTTCCGCCGGACCGCGGCAGTTACCAGAGACCGATGAGTTTAGCCTGCTCGGCGGCACTGACAACCTGTTTGTAATCTTTTCAGATCGCTACTTTAATATCCCGATTAAGATTAGCGGTTCGGGCGCGGGTGCGGCAGTGACCGCGGCAGCGGTACTCGGCGATATTCTTCGTATCACAGCAACGATGTGACTTAAACGCGCCTTTCGGCATGAGAGGCGTTTTTTATTTAGTGCAGAGGGGAATCCGTAGTGTGTTTTTTGGGTGCCGTCTTTTCTATATTTCGTATTTCCAAACAAAAAACCAGCCCTTAGGCTGGGTATTTATCTTAAACCGATACGGTTCTTTAGCCATCGAATTGCTGGTTCAAATCCATCTCGGACCAGCACTACCTTGCTCATGTGGCGGAGCAGCTTGTCGCGATCTCCCCACTTCTCGACTACACCCAGGCGGTTTTCGCGGAGGATGCCGAGCGTGCGGTCGCCGCCGGAGTCACCAACTGCAAGTAGTTGACTATCTGGAATTCGATAAGACGCCGCAAATAGTCTTGACCACTTACCCTTATCGTCTGGAGTAACGAACGAATCCGGGTTGTAACTGACGAAACACCCGTGTTCGTCCATTTCCATGTCGGCGGCGTACACGCCATCGAACAGGTTGGCAACTCCGTTGATATCGAGTGCGATTCGGATGAGTGGCGCTACGCCATACGAAATCACACCCATATTTACGCCAGCCGCACGTAATTCACGTAAACCATCTGCCACGCCAGGACGAAGCCTCATGTCACACAAAGCCGCGCGTAGCTGTGTTTCGGTAATGCGGTGCTCGGTGTAAATTCGCACGGTTTCGATGAGCCAATCACGCTCTTGCTGATTGTTCAGCGTACCATCCATTGCGAACGGCAGGTAGAAATCGCGCATCTGCGCACTGGCTTGCTTGGCGGTTTCTGGCAGGGCTCGATTATCGACTATCTGCATAAGGGAGCCTGGATCTCGCGGGAATAGGGTACCGTCGCAGTCAAACACAATACCCCAGCCTTCGCCCCGTCGCATAGTAGCCTCCTTGGTAGGGGTTGAAAGGACTGGATTTAGAGCTTAGCGGTGTCGGAATAGAAGGTCAAATTATCGCAAGAGTGTAAAAAAATGTTGGAGAGTATGTCAAAGATGCTGTTTAGTCTTTGCGCTAGGCACGAAGTACCGTTTTTGTTTTTTGCACTTTATCTTATTCGCCCTTATCCTTAAAGAAATTACTAATCATCTTTTTATGTCTGCCGATATTCGAACAACACGCGCTTTTGCTCCCGCCACCGTGGCTAATGTCGGTCCGGGTTTTGATTGTCTCGGCTTTGCCTTAGATGGGGTGGGGGATGCGGTAGAGGTGACTGCGATTGAGGAGCTAGAAGTGCGGCTTGAGGTGCGGGGCGATCAGGGCCAGTTACCGACAGATCCGGACAAGAATTGCGCTTCGGCGGTGGCGATTGCCATGCTCGAGGAGTCGGGAGCAGATTTCGGCGTGGATATTTTGTTGGGCAAGGGCTTGCCGCTCGGGAGCGGTTTGGGTTCATCCGGTGCCTCATCGGCAGCTGCGGCCGTTGCAGTGAACGACCTGCTCGGAAATAAGTATCAGCCCGAGGAACTGGTGCGGTTCGCGGCGCTGGGCGAGGAAGTCGCCTGTGGTGCTGCCCATCTAGATAATGTTGCTCCAGCCTTGCTCGGTGGTTTTGTGCTGGTGCGGCACGCACGTGAGGTGCAGGCGGTTACCGTACCCACACCAAAGTGGTGGGTATCGGTGTGTCATCCGCACGTGAACGTCCCGACCAGTAAGGCGCGCGCCGCGGTACCGAAACAGGTGACGCTCGGCGATATGACCCGTAACGTCAGCAATACCGCCGCCCTCATGGTGGCGTTGATGTCGGACGATATGGATTTGTTCGGGCACGCATTGATGTCCGACGTGGTGGTGGAACGTGTGCGCGCCAAAATGATTCCGAACTATGACATGGTGCGACGAGAGGCACTCGAAGCCGGCGCGGCCGGCGTCACCATATCTGGCGCCGGCCCATCGGTGTTTGCGGTCACTCCGGCCGAAGGTATCGCCACCGAAGTTGGCGAAGCCATGGCATCGGTTTGGGGTGCGTTGGATATTAATAGTGACATTTATGTCAGCATTCTTGGTGGTCGTGGTGCTTATGTTGTGTAGTGCAATCCTTCCATATAATCCCCATGTACGTCTATTCGGGCATGAACTTTGGCGCGAATCCATACAGTAAAACCAATCTCTCAATATTCCTGTCATCCTGGGCAAAGTGTCAGGATTCCGTGATTAAGCCCGAACGCTCGTTTTGCCGTCACGGGATTACGGCACTTCGCCCGCAATGACGGGCTTAGCGGACGACAGGCACGATGATGCAATATTCCTGCTTTCGCCAGCCCGCCGGCTGGCAGGCGCGAATAACATACGATGTTGGCACGGGTGGCAGTAAAATACTAATCACGGAGAACAATATGTCAAAACTTAGTTGCGTCAGCTGCGGAGTGGATATGCCGCTCAAGGAGCGAACCTTGAGCTGTTCGTGCGGTGGGTTGTTGGACGTGGTGCATGACTTTAAAACTTGGGAAAATCGGGCAGATGAACTCAAGGAGATATTCGAGGCGCGCCGTATTTCCAGACAGCCGGCCGACCAAAGTGGGGTATGGCGGTTTCGCGAGTTGGTGTTGCCGGATTTATCCGACAATGAATTAGTGACGCGCAACGAGGGCAATACGCGACAATATCACTTTCCAAAAACTATCGAGTGGCTCGATGGCCTTAATGTGACGTTTAAGCACGAAGGTGAGAATCCGACCGGTTCGTTCAAAGACCGTGGCATGACCGTTGCCATGAGCTGGGCCAAGCATACCGGTGCCAGGCATGTGGTTTGTGCTTCGACCGGAAACACTTCGGCGTCAGTCGCATCGTACGCTTCGCTTGCCGGTATTCCCGCAGTGATTTTGATTTCCGAGGGCAATACCGCACTCGGAAAAATAGCGCAGTCGTTGGCGTACGGCGCATTGACCGTGCAGATTCGCGGTGATTTTGATCAGGCGTTGCGGTTGGTGCTGGAAGCGCGCAAGGAGCTGGAACTCACGGTGCTTAATTCGGTGAATCCGTTTCGGCTCGAAGGACAGAAAACCATCATATGGGAAGCGTTAGCCTCTGCCGATTGGCAACCCCCGGACTGGATAGTGGTGCCGGGCGGAAATTTGGGCAATACCTCAGCTTTCGGCAAGGCACTGATGGAAGCGAAACAATTGGGGCTCATCGACCGCGTGCCGCGACTAGCGGTGATACAAGCCCGTGGCGCCGCGCCGTTCGCCGCTGGATTCGCTGGGCATTGGATGCGCGAGACCGTGACTGCGGATACAATCGCCACCGCCATTCGCATTGGTAACCCGGTGAATTGGGACAAGGCGGTGCGGAGCATTAAATATACCAACGGCGCGGTAACCGCAGTGAGCGACCAGGCAATCATGGACGCTAAAGCAATTGTGGACTCGGATGGCGTGGGCGCTGAACCGGCCTCTTGTGCCACGGCTGCCGGCATACGGCAACTGCTGGACGAAGGCGTAATCGACAAAAACGAATCCGTACTCGCCGTTCTTACCGGTAACATGCTGAAAGATCCAGACGCTACGGTGAAATATCATTCCGGCACGCTCAATCGAATCGAATCATTTTACGCGAATAAACCGAAAGTGATAGATCCGACACCGGAAGAGTTAAAGAGGGTATTAGATGAAAACTAAGGCACAAAGCATAAAGATAAAAAAGTATCCCGCCGGTCAGGGCGGGATTTCGCTTTTTTTAAGTAAATAGATGTGGCGGAGAAAGGGCGGTTGGGATGCTTGCGCATGCGCGAAATTTATCGTCATCTTAACTTATAGACATCTATGCTTTTCTACAAAAAACCGCCCTGAAAGTGCCGGGCGGTTTTTTAGTATAGATTTTGCAGCATCCAGCTCAGCAAGCATTCGGCTTGCGGTGCGGTGAATTGGTTCATGTGCGCGCGTTCCATTTCACGGATAGTTTGCTCACTCTTTTCCGGGTAAATCGCATGTAGACACTCGTGAACAAACGTCGCCAGTAAATCCTCACGAAAATCTACATACATGATGCGTACGCCTTCGTCCACGAAGCCACAGCACCAGCGGCCCAGATCGTGTACGACCGACAGGTCAGTTTCCCCGCGCAACAGATCCACACCGACCAGCCAATGGCCACTATCAAACAATTTTTGAATTTCCAGCATGAGCTGGGTTTTGGGTGGCTTCTCATGGCTGAATAGTTTGCGCATGGAATGATCCAGCATCAGACGCAACAGGCCGACCGCATCTTCCGAAGTCATGTTTTCGATTACGATCAGTTCCAAAATCGTCACGTCTCGCTCGAACATTTTCGGGTGGATTGCATGGATGCACTGGTGGATGAACATCGCTAACACGTCTAGGCGGAAATCCACATAGATGACATTAGCCACGACATCCAATCGTCCGTATGGATTCGAACCGATGGCATGCAGCATCGACCGCTGCGCCTCCTGGTCGTCGGTTCTGTCCAGGCATGCCAGCCAGTTCTCTTTTTTGAAAAGAGCGTGAATTTTTCGAAGCGTGTCCTCGATTTGCTGACGCTGCTCTCGTGGCAGTCGTCGTTTGGAACGGTACATCACAACTCCTCCCGTCAGATACTGACGTATTTTTATATTTCCACTTTTCGACATGGATTCAAGTTCAGTCTTGTGGATAATAAAAACCCTCTGAATGAGGGCTGGCGGTTAGACGATATTTTCGGCCATAATTCTGAGCAGACGCTTGGCCTGAATCGGCGACATATTTTTCATTACGAACTCCTCGAGCATCTCGACTTCGGCTTCCTTTTTGTTTGGGAAGGCGGCGTGCAGGCATTCATGCACGAAAATATCCAGTGTCCCGGCACGAAAATCGATGCTGACGAGTCTTTCCGGCTCAAAGCAGTAACCAATCGTGTATTGATTCAGACCATACTTGGTGATGACAGGCGGATTGTCCCGAATGCGCTGCAGTTTGACCTTCCACGGTTTTTCGCCGCGGAACAATGCGTATATGTGTTGAACCAGTCGATTCAACTTACGTCGTTCGGCCTCGCACAGCTGTTCTCTTTGGAGCACCGACTTACTCCTTCTCGGTTGTCAAAAAACTTCACAATTGTTATCCACAATAATCGTGTCACATTACGCGCTAGCGCACAACTGCACGCTTACCATATACTATTAGCAGTATGTCTGAAGCAATCACCAAAGAAACCGCCGAGCATTATCTACGCGATATCAGTCCAATGTGGCGCGCGTTTTGGTTCCATATGCATCTATATGCCAAGAATTTGGTCGAGTTCAGCGCTGGGCTGGAGGAAATAGAAAATGGCATATATTTGTATCACGCTGAGGGTCACAAGAACGATTTTTCTCGTTGGATACGCGAGGTGGTTGGAGACGGTGCGTTAGCTGATAAATTAGAGAAGGTGCGGACGCGCGTTGAGGCGACGGAAGTGACCAAAAGGCGGGTGGCGGAATTGCAGAAAATAGTCGGCGGCTGAGCGCAAGAGTGCGAGGGCAGAACATCGAAAATCAAAGGATACCGAATTGGCTTACGCACTTATAAACAGTTGAACCCAAGACACGAACGATGTAAATTGCAACTGGTTGTGGACTGCTCGCAGGCCCGACCAGTTTTATTAACGCCATAAATAATCATCACATGAGCAGGGAAGTCGTTCTAGATATCGAAACCGCTAATAGTTTCGCGGACGTTGGAAAATATGATCCGTCGTTATTAAAGATTTCGTTGGTTGGCGTATATGACTATGCCACCGATAAATACTTGTCATATCTGGAGCCGGACCTGCCGAAGTTATGGCAGTTATTGGAGCAGGCGGACCGCATCATTGGCTATAACCTGTTTGGTTTCGACTACGTGGTGATGAACACTTACTATCCGGGTGACTTCATGAAGTTTCCGACATTGGACATCATGAAAGAGATTGAGAAGTCGATTGGCTTCCGCATTAAGTTGGATGATGTGGCGCATGGTTCGCTTGGAGAGGGGAAGTCGGGTGATGGTTTGCAGGCGATTGAGTTTTTTCGTCGCGGCGAAATTGACAGGCTACGCGACTACTGCCTGCAGGACGTAAAAGTAACCAAAGAAGTCTATGAGTATGGAATGAAGAACGGCTGCGTGAAGTTTAAGGATAGGATGGGGCAAATGGTGTCGCCGCAGATAGACTTTACGTTGCGGAAAGAGGAGGCGGCGCCGATTAGCATGACGTTGCCGCTGTAGGAATTGGCAGTAACGCAAAAGGGTATAAGTATAGAAGGGTAGTTGAGCTCGTTCGCGGGTGCAGATACACGCTCACCGGTCTTCTACTCTTATACTTTTACTGCATCTGCTATACTAATCACGGAGACAAGCACCAGTACATTTACCATTGGGGAGAGGAGGCAGGCGTCCTTTTTTGCGACGCAAATTTTTGTCGTCCCCCTAGCGGATTATCTGGAATTGGGGGATTTTTTGTCTCCTAATCCACAGAGTGACACAATATATTGTGGTATAATCGGAACAGAAACCACAATATCTAGTAATTAACCGCCTTTCATTATTTATTTCTAAACCTGGCAAGTGCGCAAATACTTGACCTATGCGAGTATTTTCGTCTGCGCGGGATTTCAGTCATCGCTTTCAACTAACACACCACATATGCCTCATCACTCACCAAACACGATTTCGACCGCTGACAGTCGGACGGAAGAAACCCGAAGCGTAGTCTCGGCAATTCTGGAACAGATTCCGGAATTGACTAAGGTGAAACAGGTTAAGCGACGTGACGGTTCGATAGTGGATTTCAAACCCGAGAAAGTCGGAATGACTCTGTCGCTGGCGTTGCGAGAGGTTGGTGTTGGTGATCAGCAGCAGCTGGCGCGTTGTACGCATCAGGCTCTGATGCGTTTGGATCGCGAATTTGATGGCCATACTATTCCGACGGTTGATGATGTGTCGCGTGTGGTGGCGACGGTGTTAATTGACAACAATTTGGCATTTGCGGTCAAGAAATATTTCGAGCAGCTGTTGCCAGATCGAGATGCACGGCCGCAGCTTTTGACCGCTGGTTTGACGATGCGACGGCATTACACCAAACCAGGTGTGCATCCGTATGACGAGATGGAGTGGGAAAGACGTGATGCCGTCATTCGTGATCAGGACGGCAATGTGGTGTTTGAGCAGCGTGACGTCGAGGTGCCTAAGAGATGGAGTCAGACTGCCACCAACATCGTGGCATCGAAGTATTTCCGTGGCGAAATCGGCAAGCCGGAACGTGAGATTTCGGTGAGGCAAATGGTGGATCGTGTGGCCATGACCATCACTGAGTGGGGACGCAAGGACGGATATTTTGCGGACGAGGAATCGGCTGCGGTGTTTGAGGCCGAACTCACATCGGCATTGGTAAATCAGCGCGTGGCGTTCAACAGCCCGGTTTGGTTTAACGTGGGCGTGAATCCGCGACCGCAGTGCTCAGCGTGCTTTATTAATTCCGTCGGCGACGATATGCGGTCAATTTTGAATCTGGCGGTGACCGAAGGCATGCTGTTTAAGTACGGTTCAGGTACCGGATCCAACCTGTCGGCATTACGCTCTTCGCATGAGAGTCTGTCCATGTCCAACGGCAAGTCTTCTGGTCCGGTGTCGTTTATGAAAGGTTTCGATGCGTTTGCCGGCGTCATCAAGTCCGGCGGCAAGACGCGCCGCGCGGCTAAGATGGTAATTTTGAACATTGATCATCCGGACATCGAAGATTTCATTACCTGCAAAGTACGCGAGGAGCAGAAAGCCAAAGAGCTGATTAGGGCCGGGTATGATGGCGCACTTGACGGTGATGCGTACAGCTCTATCGCGTTCCAGAATGCCAACAACAGCGTGCGCATGACCGATGATTTTGTGCAGTCTGTGATGGAGGACGGTGAATGGAAGACCAGGGCAGTCACCACCGGCGACATCGTGGAGACCAAAAGCGCGCGCGAACTGATGCGTATGATTTCGGAAGCCGCCTGGGAATGCGGCGATCCTGGATTGCAATTTGATACCACAATCAATCGTTGGAATCCCTGTCCGAATTCTGGGCGGATTAATGCCAGTAATCCGTGCTCTGAATATATGTTCTTGGATGATTCAGCGTGCAATTTGGCGTCGTTGAACTTGCTCAAGTATTTGCGGTCGGACGGTACGTTTGATGTTGAGTCGTATCAACATACGGTCGAGACGACCATCACCGCGATGGAGATTTTGGTTGGTAATTCTTCGTATCCTACGCCGTCCATCGAGGAGAACAGCTATGATTTCCGACCGCTGGGGATAGGTTACGCTAATCTGGGTGCTCTGTTGATGGCGCGTGGTTTGGCGTATGACTCGGACAAGGGTCGCAACTTTGCGGCTGCGGTTACCGCGCTGTTGAGCGGTGCAGCGTATAAGCAGTCTGCAAAGATAGCTTCGGTGCTTGGACCGTTCCAATACTACAAATTAAACGAGCGGCCGTTCCTGCAGGTCATTGGTATGCATCGCGATCAGGCATACGCCATTCAACCCGAGGGGATACCTGAGGATTTGCGGCAGGCTGTGAAGCAAATTTGGGACGGTACGCTAGAAGAAGGTATGGCGCATGGTTTTCGCAACGCTCAAATTTCTGTGCTCGCACCGACCGGTACGATTGGATTCCTGATGGACTGCGACACCACAGGTATCGAGCCGGACATCGCGCTGGTCAAATATAAATGGCTGGTCGGCGGCGGTTTGATGAAGATCGTAAACAGTACTGTGAAGTCTGCGCTAATCCGTCTCGGCTATGACGGCAACCAACTGGTGGAGATTCTAGAGTTTTTGGATAAGCACGATACCATTGAAGGCGCACCGCATCTCAGAGAAGAACATTTGCCGGTGTTCGACTGCGCGTTCAGGCCGGCCAAGGGGGAGCGGTTCATCCATTATATGGGGCATATTCGAATGATGGCTGCGGTTCAGCCTTTCCTTTCTGGTGCAATTTCTAAGACCGTAAATTTGCCTAACCATGCGACCGTGGAGGACGTGCAGGACGCATATATAGAAGCCTGGAAGATGGGGTTGAAGGCGATTGCGATTTACCGTGACGGCTCCAAGGGACAGCAGGTGCTGACCACTTCGATGGACGAGAAAAAAGACGAAAAGCCAAACGAAGAACAGATGGCGATTATCGAGGATTTGCAGGCCCAGCTCGACAAGGCGCTCGCCAAACCTCGTATTGAGTATCGCCCGCTACGTCGCCGATTGCCGGACGAGCGCAAGTCAGTAACGCATAAATTCTCGGTGGCCGGGCATGAGGGTTATATCACCGTCGGTCTGTACGACGACGGCCAGCCTGGCGAGATGTTCATTCGTATGGCCAAGGGCGGCTCGGTGATTTCTGGCCTGATTGACGCGTTCGCCTGCACCACCTCGATTGCGCTGCAGTACGGAGTGCCGCTTAGGGTGCTGGTCAACAAGTTCGTCCACCTGCGGTTCGAGCCTTCTGGATTTACCAGCAATCCGAACATTCGTATCGCCAAGTCCATCATTGACTACCTATTCCGCTGGTTGGCAATTAAGTTTTTGCCGCTCGAAGATCAGATTGCGGTCGGCGTGAACGTGGACGCTCCAACCCTAGCTGATGCCGGTCGAGACGATATGGAGTCATCGCGTGACAAAGACGCCAAAGACGAAGACGGCGACGGCGTGGATGATCGCGTGTCCACAAAACAGATGAGCCTAAACGATAAGCCGGCAGCTGCAGAGCCTTCCTCTGCCCAACTCGAGGCCGAGCCTCAAACCGCTACCATGACCATCATCGAGCAGAGCTCAAACGCACTAACCATGAGCTTCGATGTCCAGAGTGACGCGCCCCCGTGCGACACCTGCGGCGCCATCATGGTCAGAAACGGTGCATGCTATAAGTGCATGAATTGCGGGGCGACCAGTGGGTGCAGCTAGGGCCCAAAAGCATATAATAAAAGACGGTCCCGCGACCGTCTTTTAGAAGTGTTCGGTTTGATGCGGTAAAATTATCGCTGTAATAAATTAGACTTCAACCAGAAGCATGATAATACCTTT
>CAZAOV010000013.1:0-16446 GCA_964486995.1 uncultured Gammaproteobacteria bacterium
AAATCTTCAAGCGGTACGACCGAAACTAATACATTGATGGTCTAGAGCCTATTTAATAAAGCGTCAGGAACCACCCGCCTTCGTAGGGGGTAAGTTGATTTCATGCGCTATCGAAATGCGGGGCAGACAGCCCCTGACTATAATTATATGGCCAATCCGGTTCTCAATATAAAAAAAGTATATAAGACATTCGGTAAGCTCGATGCCGTACGTGACCTGTCTCTTGTTGTTCATCCCGGTGAGATATACGGCTTAATAGGGCCTAACGGTTCTGGAAAAACTACTACGCTAAATATGGTCGCGGGCCTATATCGACCGACCAGCGGGCATATTACGGTTCAAGGATATGATGTAGTGCAGAAGCCGACCGGAGCCAAACGTCATATTGGTTACGTGCCAGATAATCCGTCGGCTTATGACCGTCTCACCGGTCGCGAGTTTTTGCGTTTTGTTGGCGAGCTGTTTGGTATGGATCGCGACGAACGCGACGATAAGATTGACCAGCTGCTAAGCGAGTACAAGATTCATGGGCTGGCGGACGGTTTGTATGAAGGATATTCCCGCGGCACCAAGCAGAAGATGTCAGTGCTGGCCGCATTGCTGCATGACCCGGCATTAATAATAATAGATGAACCTATGGTTGGCTTGGATCCGGCCAGCGCCAGAATCACCAAGCGAATGCTGAAGCGGTTCTCCGACAACGGCGGTGCGGTGCTGCTTTCAACACATACGCTGCCTATCGCCGAAGAAATCTGTGACCGGTTTGGCGTGCTGGTGGATGGACACACTATCTGTGAAGGTGAAAAAAGCGTGCTGATGCGTCAGGCCGGACTGGAGCAGGGGAGTCTGGAGGACATTTACATTTCTCTAACTGCGGGTCTATGATGCGTTCTCTGTTGATGCTGTTTCGCTATCGTGCATTGGATTTTCGCCGTGTTGTTCTTAAGGCTGGCTGGGCACAGCTCGCCGTCGTTATGGTTTTTTTGGTCATTGGTGTCGGTGTAGTTTTGGGATTATTTCGGTTTTTTAGTCTCGCCTTTCCCTACCTGCTGTCTGAACCGTATTCAGGTCCGGCGGTAGTGAGATACATAATTGAACTCGCTTTGGCGTCGGTGTTCATTTTGGGCGTGGCCAGCTTTGTTATCTCGTCCTCGACTTTTCTGTTTCGAAACCGAAAGCCAGCTACACTATTTGCGTTTCCGATTGAATCACAGGCCATTTTTTGGTTTCGCTACTCAGCATTGTCAGCCGTAGCTTCTTGGCCAATCATTTTGGTGGCGGCTCCAGCGCTAGTGGCGCTCGGTGCATCGTTGGAGGCGAGCTGGGTCTATTTTGTTTCGATGATTCCGGTTTTACTGCTTTTTTCCCTGCTTATCTCGGCAGTTGGTGGGGTTTTGTCATTTGTGTTTGCTTTCGCCATGCGCCGAATTCCCTTGATGCTGGTGTACGCGGCAGAGGCCGTGCTGTTTCTGTTCCTGGCTGCGGCCGGTGCCCGCCAGGTCATCAGCTCGGAAGTTTTCACCGTGTTGGGTGCGATAACTCCGCAGGCGGCAGAAGCAGCTGAACTTAGGTTGCAGCAGCTGTTTTCCGGCTTACCGAGTCATCCGTTTGCTGCAGCGTTCCTGTCGGTGTTCCCCGGTCAGCTAGGGGGAATGTCTGGTCTGGTTTGGGTGATTGTGGCAATCACAGCCTGTTTGATTTTATTGATGATTACAGCCAGGCGATATTACCTACCGTTGTGGCAATCCTATGGTGAGGGTTCTTTTTTGGCGCGAGCCGAGGATGTTATCGAGGACCGTCCGCGCACGCTCGGGAAGTTTCCACGCATTTTTCAGTGGGGGCACGGCTATTTATATGAAAAAGACATACTAACGCTATTGCGCAGTCCCGGTGAAGTTTCGCGAGCGCTGTTCATGTTGGTTTTGCTGGCGCTCTATGTGTTTGCGATATTCGCCATTTCGCAGATGCGGGCGTTTGAGGTGTCGACCATGCTTCCCACGGTTATTGCATTTATGTTTGCCGCACTGAGTTATTTTACGCTCACCTTAGGTATGCGGTTTGCTTTTCCGGCGTTATCGCTTGAGGGGCGCGGAGCCTGGGTGCTTTGGGCCAGTCCGTTGCACGCGCACGAGGTGCTGTCATGGAAATATTTTTTCTGGTCTTCTTTGGTGCTGGTCATAATGGAAGCGGCAACTCTAGTTGTATCATTTTTGTTCGGCTTGCCTTGGTTGATGATAATATTCCTGCTGTATGCGACCGCTTGCGTTGTGTTGACTCTTATCGCCATAACATTGGGTCAGGGTACTATTAGCCCAAAATTCCGCGATGCGGATCCAGATATGATGTCTACATCGCCGTCCGGACTATTGGCTACCGGTATCGGGGTCGCTTATGTCTATGTGGTGGCGCGGTACGTGCATGTTTTCACTAAAACCGCCCTGACTACCGGAGAGTTTGACGCTATTGCTTTCGCTGGGATATTCATCGTGTCGGTGGTGTTGTTTATGGGGTACATGTTTATGGCTCGTCGTAAGGTAGAGAGCTTGGAATTGTCTCGCTAAATAAAACGCCGGTTTACTCCGGCGTTTTATAATTGACTGAGCGCCCCTGTTGTGCTTAGGTCTGATGAAGGAGGTGTGCCATGTCGCATTCGGATATGCGGCTCAGGATGCTGGCGGTTCATCAGTATCTTGCGGCAGCGTTGGAGTGCGGGCTGACGCCGGGGGAGCGAATGGATCAGCTGCGTGAGCTGGCGACGGTGATTCGTACCGGTCACATTCCGGAAGCCGTATTTTCTAATGTAGAAGCTGACATCGAAGAATCGGATCCGGACGGGTACTCGAATCTAGTTCGTGGCTTGACCGATGAGGGTTTGGCTACGACCTGTCAGCTTATGATGGGGGGATTGGCCGACGATGGTTATGACCCGCGGTTTGTCGTTCAGTGCCGGGATCATTTCGCTGGCTGTCCGCTTTGTCGCTCAGAGGCCTGCGGTTTGATTCGTTCTAATGAGGTTTCAAGAGCTAGTATTCGGAATCTGCTGGCTTTGCTGCCAGAGCCAGAATTGAGCGAGGAAGCATATGAGCGGATTTTGGCGAATGTCCTTTGTGAGATAGATAAGAAATCGTGACTCTAGCCGCCCCTTCTCAGGGCGGTTTTTATTGCCTAAAAAACAGTCGGACTTGTTTTAAGGCGACCGCTCTTCAAAACAAGTCTGACTGTTTTTTCATATATTCCCGCTCTCTTCCAGAAACTGCCAGATTTTGCTATAATAAAGGTGAATATGGACTACAAAAAATTTCAGATTTTCTTTTTTTTGGCGGCGCTAGCGATTAGCATGGCGCTGACTTTACTTGTATTTAAGCCTTATTTGACTCTTCTCGCATTTGGTGGCGTGTTGGCGGTGATTTCCATGCCGCTATATCAGTATCTGACCAAACTTCTCAAATCAGAAATGACTTCAGCATTCTTGACAGTATTATTTATTGCCGTGGTTATTTTGCTGCCTCTGGCTTTTTTCTTGGCTGCGCTCGCCAGTGAGGCCATTAGCGTCTTTAATGACGTGAAGCAGAGAGTGGATACGCTGGGCGGTGTTGAATACTTAGCCGCGATATTGCCTCAAAATCTGCACAATCAGATTCCAATTATTGTGGATAAATCCTTGGAAGTGGCCGGAAAGGTAGTTGAGATGATTTCCTCAAATCTGATTGGCCTGTTCTCTAACGCATTTTCGGTAGTATTTGGCTTCTTTATTATATTATTCTCGACTTACTATTTGTTAAAAGATGGTCGCCGGATAAAAAACAAGCTACTGGCGCTCTCTCCGCTAGCAGACGAATACGATGAGCTGGTGTTTGAAAAAATTGCCGTGGCGATTCGGGCAGTGATGGGTGGTGTGTTGGTGATGGGCGTTATCAAGGGTATCCTAGCCGGGTTATTTTTCTGGATTTTTGGTGTGCCGGCTCCGCTGTTCTGGGGTGTTATGACCGGCGTGGCAGCTTTTGTTCCGATATTCGGCTCTTCGCTGACTACTTTACCGCTGGCCGTCTATCTACTGGCCACCGGTCATATCGGCGCTGGTATCGGGTTACTGCTTGTGTCGGTGGCTATTATCGGCACGGTCGATAATTTCTTACAGCCCAAACTGGTTGAAAGCAAGACCAAGATTCATCCGCTGCTCATTCTTCTGGCCATATTGGGTGGTCTGCAGTTCTATGGTTTCTCCGGATTTATACTCGGTCCGCTTACGTTGGCCGTGACATTGGCGTTGTTCAGCATTTACGAGAAGGAATTTCGCAGTTATTTGGAAAGGGGAAACGGAGAGAAAATGCTGGCGCGGCTTGAAGCAAACGAAGACAAGAAATAGCTTTACAAAAAAATCTCCAAAATAGGGGATTTTTTGTATTTTCAATTTTATTGCTAAGAGATAATTCCTAGGAGTGCACCTCCAAACGATTGAAGCCTAGGCCAAATCGCCTGCCATATTAATCGCCACAATCCAACTGTGGCTGTGCCGGCCTCGGCTGCGGTTTTCAGGTCTTCTTTGTTTAGAGTGATAGTTATTTCTTCGTCCGAGGAAGTTTCGCCCGAGTGTCTGGCTTCAACTATTTCTCCTTCAGCCACTGTGCCGGTATTAACATTCGCGGAATCTGCCGAAGGCTCATTGACTACACGTTCGAGCGTATCGGCTAAGTTTTCCAGGTGGTCGTC
The DNA here is from genome assembly GCA_964486995.1 of uncultured Gammaproteobacteria bacterium. GTDB lineage: Bacteria > Patescibacteriota > Patescibacteriia > SG8-24 > SG8-24 > JAHJAU01. The sequence goes on from CAZAOV010000013.1 coordinate 4,711, forward strand.
GATGGCGGCCTGTGCTTCATGACTGCCGATTAAATTTCTGACCCCTGCAGTTTCAGCAATAGGCTGCGAAGCTCTCAGCGCAATTTTGGTTTCGGTCGGCGGAGAAAAAACTGACATTCCTAACAACGTTATTCCGATAATTATCATTAAAGACGAGCCGGTCCCGATGGCAACTCGACGGTAGAACGTTAGCCGATCATCTTTTTTAATCTCCATAGCAATTTAATCGCATTAATAATTGTTCAAATCAACCACGTGCTGTGTAGAATCAAACACCGACGCTGCTAAGCGTCGGTGTTAATTTTACTACAATTTGACTCGACTCGCACTCTAGAGGCCGGGCCAAGCCGGATGCCAGAAGCCCAGAGTGCTAAGCGTTGGCTCGTGTAGGCCGAACAGGGCGATGCGATGTTCCACGGTTTCTTCATAGCTGGAGCCGCCGCCGCCGCCGCCCCCGCCGCCGCCGGTATATCCGTCGTCGGAGGTGTCGCCACTGCCAGAATTATCACCAGAGCCACCCGAACCCTCAGGCATTAGCGGATTGGTGCCAGCCAGGATTTCGTCAGAGTCGCTGACGCCGTCAAGGTCGGTATCCGGTGAAAGCGGGTTCGTGCCGTAGATCATTATTTCGTCACCGTCGGCTAAGCCATCTCCGTCAGTGTCAGGATTGTTTGGGTCGGTTCCCGCCGTCTCTTCGTAAGTATCGGCCAGGCCATCGTTGTCGGTATCCGTCACAGTAGAGCCGCCAATGGTATCACCGGAAGAATCGTCATCGCCGGTGTCCTCGGCATTGCCGCCGTCGCCGGAGCTGTCTTCACTAGGCGGGTCAATGTCGGTGTTTGGCACGACCGGATCTGTACCGGCCGCAATCTCTTCTGCATCGGAAAATCCATCACTGTCGGTATCCTCGTTATTCGGGTCAGTGCCGAAAATGTCTATCTCGTCAGAGTCGATCAGACCGTCGTTATCGGAATCTGAGGTCAGCGGATTGGTACCGAGTGTTTCTTCTTGCTCGTCGGTCAGCCCGTCACTGTCAGTGTCGGTTTCGGTGGTGTAGGTGTTATAGGTGTTGTAAGTATTGTTGGATCCGTAGTCGATCGAACCACCGGAGCCGGTGTCACCTGAATCAGTGGAACCCGTGCTGGAACTTGAGGCGGATTCAGAGCTCGAAGTCGTATTGGTGCTCCTGGCTGGGGTAGCCGGCATGCTCGGAGTTCCGCCGGTCGGTCGAGTGGTGTCAAAACCGGATGGAGTCAATTCATGACCACCAGCACCGAGCTGAGCCACACCTTCCTCTAGGCTGAAGCCGAGCGAGAACGCACTCTCGTTACGAGCATAGTGGTAAGGATTGCCAGACACCGGGTCAAACGGTAGCTCCTTGATATACTTTGGCACAAGCTCATTTAGGTCATCCGGGTAAGAGCCGGTGTCGTTGAAGTGAGAGTTGAGCGCCAGGCGCAGGGCAGTGATGTCCTGATAGCGCTGCCAGTCGCGGTCCTTACCAGATTCGCTCTCGGCTTTCGACTTCGGTTTTTCGGTCTCCTTTGGTTCGCTCACTTTGGTCGGGGTTTCCATTGCGACTTTGGTGGCATCTTGTCCGCCGTTATTGTAAATATTGAGAGAGCCAGCGGCCATGACGCCAATCGCTAGAATCAGACCCAGAACAGCCAGCTTTTGATATACGCCGTATCCGTTCATAATCGGTGCGGTCGTACCCTTGATACGGTTGAGGTCCTCATACATCACCTGAAACAGAATCTGCGCGAACGGCAGAATCAGCACCAACGAAGCAAACACCGGCCAAGCCAGTAAGCCCATCGTCAAACCCGTGACAGCGACGACAGCAACGAAGGCCAATAGAGGTAGCAACATGTTGCGCAGTGCATCTTTGGTGTATCCGTTGACCAGATTCCAGCTACGACCCAGTGCTTCAAAACCAGTTTTGCCTTCAACCACAACCACTGGCAGCATTATACTGAACCTGGAGCTCATGATTAAGCCAGGAATTACCAGTGCTGAAGGTAGTAGTTGAGTGAAGAACGCGGTCGCACCGGTCATAAAGGCGCGCATCGCTCTTTTAAGCGCATGCTTCAGCGCATCCAAGCCAGTAATTTTGTATGCCGCACCAAAAGCGACGGCAGTTACCGGAAGCGCAGTCAGACCAAGAAGGACAAACGCGATAAAACCGCGATAGGCGAAGTCAATCAGACTGATTGAACTTGATATCTGTTCACCGGACGTAAATACCGGCGTCAGAATTGTTTTAAAACCAAAAAGGAGCAAGGCCGTCACGGCTCCAAAAGATAGGAACGTTAAGGGCTTGTCCTTAAATCTTGATACTGACCGCCGCAGCTGGTCCCCCAAGGTAGGCAGGTTAGAAGCTCTGTTGTTGGGTGTGCCGGCTGTCACATCGGCCATACCCTCGTTTGGCTTTTTCATTTTGTTTAAGATGATGTGCTCGGAACCCATTTCGGCACCTTGGTCAGATTGAGCGATAAATTGCTACGTAACCAGGGGGCTGAAATGGATTCGCTACACAATGTTATTACACATATATTATATCATATTTTAAGCTTAGGTTACAGCCTTAAATAAGGATAAAAGGAATATTATTGAGCCTAAAATGACCAGCATCTTGTGGAGAAAATATCCAGTTTTCGGTGGTCTTTTTTGTTTAGTCACTCGTATCAGATCTTCAAAAAGAACCTGCAGAAAAATAATGAAAAGCGGCGCCACGATAATTGAATTGGTAATAAATGCGAATATTTGGCCTGTAAGGGCACTCGGAAAAAAGAGTAGCGGAAGATTGAGCATGGCGACAAAAATACCGAAACCCAGCAAAAAAATTAATATCGCAAAAGTGCGGCCACGCACAATATCGCTACTTCGGCGCAAGGCGACAAAACCGGTGACATTTTCCGAAGCCAGAATGGGGAGCACAAAAGCCAGTCTGGGACCTAAAATTGCGCCAGGTGCAATAAAAACAGTTGGGACGATTAAGGCCAGGGCTGTCAGTACGTATGTAGCCAGCCATTTAGGGCTGTGGATAAGTCCTTTTAAAAGAGCTTTTTTAGACTCGTGTTGGTTAGTTGCAGCAAATGCTAACGCGCTTTGGATTGGAGCTAACAGTACGACGGCTAGAAGCAGGGCTGTGGCCTGAATCAGGCTAGAAGATATGATATCTAGTTGTCCGGGACGGGTTCCCAATATGGCCGGAAAGGCACCCAGAAGAAAAATAGCCGAAGGAACAACGCCAGACACCGCACCAAGCAAAATGTAATAATAGGGCCGCTCGATATATCTATCGACGGCCTGCTTAAATAGGATATGAAATGAGGTGAGGTGTCGCATGGTCTTGGTTAGGCTAGCGGAAATATATGAGGTGCAAACACAAGCGATCGCTTACATCTCAATGGCGTGTAAGTGCAGTAGCATGTAAGCGATTCTTCGGATTCGCCTCCGGTTACTTATACGCTGATCCACTCACGCTTTTACGCTTTATTACCCCAATTATATCTCACCCAACAACTTTTCTACATCCTCGACCGTTTCTACCTGGACTAATTTTTCTCGTAGTTGTTTGGCGCCGGAGAACCCACGGAAGTAATAGACTAGATGCTTACGGAATGTTACCATCGGCTTTTCACCGCCATAAAGCTTCGCATGAAGACGAGCGTGTTCCAGCACGACAGGAACAATTTCAGTAACTTCCCTATCCCTAGAGGCGGTGGAACAGGAGGTCTCGTCACTTGCCAGTGATTTTTCAATTTTCGAAAATATCCACGGATTGCCTAGCGCTCCACGCGCAATCAACATCCCATCGCAGCCAGTCACTTCTAAAGCTCGCTTAGCCGTCTCGGGTGAAATAATATCTCCGTTAGCCAATACCGGTACCGATACCAGCTCCCGTGCGCGACCAATCATTTCCCAGTTAGCTTCGCCCGAGTACCCCTGCTTTTTGGTGCGACCGTGAATCGAAATCAAATCCGCGCCCGCGTCTTCTATATATTTAATAAACTCTAAAATTTCATTTGGTTCTGACCAGCCCAAGCGCATCTTGGCGGATACCGGCTTGTCGGTCGCAGCTTTCATTTGCCGTACAATTTCTGCAGCCAACGGGGGATTTTTCATGAGAGATGCACCATTGAAACAACTAACAATTTTGCAGGCCGGACAACCCATGTTGATGTCGAAGGCATCGGGGTCGTGCTTTTCATCTATAATTCGCGTGGCTTCGGCCATTATCTCTGCATCCGACCCAAATAGCTGCTGCACGATTGGCCGCTCTTCTTCCTCGAATGCGGCCATATGCAAAGTTTTCTCGCTCGCCCGCACGATCGCCTCGGCACTCACCATCTCTCGCCAGAGGATACGACAACCTAGCCGTTTTGCCACTCGACAAAAAGCGGAATCAGTCATATCGGCCATGGGCGCTAGCGCCACAATTGGCTTTTGTTCAATCTTCCAGTCAATCATATTTTGAATAATATACGGCATTAGCTTGTTTGTTTCAAGGTGCGGCGCAATCATATTTTATACTCTCTACTATTCGCGGAAGGGTTGGCATGCTGGAGCAATTCCAGTTAGAGTACGGATAAAGATAAGGTCATTTTCAGCTTCCTGCACTGTCGCCGGCAGGTTAGCCAAGACCGCAGAAAAAAGTTGACGAAAGAGTGGCGCTCGATTAAACAGAGCTGAAACTTAGGGTTCAGCTACGCATTTTATGGCGATGCAACCAGTCTGGAATGTCGCGAGGCGACTTTTTATATTGAATTAAGCTTATTAAGGTTATAACCTGTATATTATTATTCATGTTCTAGTCGGTGAATCGATCGGCTTTCATTGATGTATAGAGAGCCGAGCCAAACTCGTTGTCGGTTTTGGTAAAATACTTTGCTGTGATGAATTATCGATTTTTAAGCTTTTTTTTGGTATAATTAAGGCATATGAAATTAAAAGGATATAGTAAAAAAATAGTTGTCTTATCGGTGATTATCATCGTATTGGTGGCTCTCATCATCTACGCGGTAACGCGTGAATCCGAGATTGAGTACGAACTTTATGAAGTTGATCGCGGGGAAGTTGTGGAAGTAATTTCTGCAACTGGCTCGATTGCCCCGAGCTCTAAGATTAAATTACAGCCCGAGGTGTCAGGCAAGGTGATTGAGATAGCGGTCGAAGAAGGTCAGGATGTCGAGAAAGGCGATTTGTTGCTAAGAATGGATTTTGGCGACATCAATGCGCAGATTTTGGCCCAACAGGCTGCGCTGGCATCTGCTCGCGCGCGACTGTCCGAGCTCAAGACTGGTGCTACCGAGCAGGAGTTGCAGTTAGCCCAAAGCGCGGTAGCGACCGCCGAAGCACGACTGGAGGCGTCTCAAATCGCTAAGCTTGATGCGGCATTGTCACTCGATAACACCAAAAAGAATCTGGATAATTCTCGCGCCAAAGCTGAAACCCAGATTGACTTAAAACTGATTCAGTTCTTGTCCGATATTGAAGATGCCAGCAATGCAGCTGATGATGCAGTTAACCGATTGACTGACCCGCTGTTTGATTCATCGAATTTTTTGATGATTAACACTTCTAGTGCGCAAGCCGAGAGCGATGCTGTCAGCACGAGGGCGCTAGCGGTTGCTGCCCTTCCACAGATTGAAGACGCATGGCATGATGCCGAAGATTCACCGACCGAGGACATGATTACGGCGCAGTATGCGGCACTTACGCCGCACCTCAGCAACGTCAAAGAGTACACCGAGGCTGTGGTGGTTGTGCTGAGTTACGCGTTGGGCGTAGATAACACAACACTGTCAACGTATCAGCAAAATGCGGGTAGCGCGCTCTCCAATGTGACCGCAGCCGTACAAGCGCTAGAAAATGATTACACTAATTTGTCGTTGCAGGAACGGTTGAACGAAACTGAAATTATTTCCGCAGAAATTGCGGTGTCAAACGCACAAGCCGCATTCAACGCCGCCGACAACGCAGTTAAGACCAATGAGCGAATGCTATCCGAGGCAGAAGCCTCCTTGGAATTGAAGCAGGTCGGTGCTCGTGAGGAGGTCATAGCAGCGCAGCAGGCCGTCGTGTCTGCAGAGAGCGCACGGCTGATTGGTTTGCAGAACGATTTAGAGAAGCGTCGAATTCTTGCGCCAGTAGATAGTGTCGTCACTTTGGTCGCTGCTGAAATAGGGGAAAACATTTCTCCGAGTCAAGCGGTAATCCTGCTGAACGCCAAGGGTAATCTGGAAGTGACGGCGAATATTTCCGAAATTGATATTGCCCGACTTTCCATTGGTGATTCGGTTGAAATCACGTTAGATGCGTTCACTGAGAAAGAAACCTGGACCGGCACGGTGGTGGCGATTCAGCCAGCCGAAACAGTCGTCGATAGCGTTATCTTTTACGAGACCACGATTAGGTTTGATGCCGAAGACGGACGGTTGCGCTCCGGCATGACCGCCAACCTAGACATCGAAACCGAGCGGCGAGAAGACGTTCTGCGTATTCCGGTTAGGGCTTTGCGACAGAATGGAAACGGTACATATGTCGAGGTATTGGGCGTGCGCAATACGGTGAGCGAAGAAGGTGTCGCCATTGGCCTGGAAACTGACGATTATGTGGAAATTTTAGACGGTCTGAGCGAGGGGGATACGGTAGTCGTGTTTAGCAGCGAAAAATAGCGAGATTATGAGCAATGAACTCATAAAGCTCGAAGGAATCACTAAAGAATATGGGCAAGGCGATATTATTATTCGTGCTCTGCGGGGAGCCGACCTTGTAATTAATAAGGGCGAGTTTGTGGCGGTTATGGGGCCGTCCGGTTGCGGCAAATCCACGCTCATGCATATTATGGGATTTCTGGCGCGGCCGACCGACGGAAAATATTATTTTAGCGGCAAGGAGTCATCTATATTTACGGATGATGAATTGGCGGAACTGCGAAATCGCGAAATCGGTTTCGTTTTTCAGTCGTTCAATTTATTGCCGCGCACCAGTGTGCTCGATAACGTGATATTGCCGTCAAATTACACACCAGGCGCAAAGCCGGCCCAAGTCCGTGAGCGCGCGCTGCAGTTGCTAGAGACAGTTGGGTTATCGCATCGCTTGGAGAATCATCCTAACCAGCTTTCCGGCGGTGAACAGCAGCGTGTGGCAATTGCCCGATCGCTCATCAATAATCCAAAACTCATTCTGGCCGACGAGCCTACTGGCAATCTTGATTCAAAGGCCACCGACGAAATCATGAATATTCTCACCAGCCTGCACCAACAGGGGAACACCATCCTGATGGTGACGCATGAGGATTATTTATCTGAATACACTGACCGGGTGATTCGGATGAAAGACGGTCGGGTGGTTAGTTCATAGCTATGTTTTGGGTAGTCGAGGCCAAGAATTCGCTCAAATCGCTTTGGGCGGCTAAAAGCCGCGCAGCTTTATCGACTCTTGGTATCGTAATCGGCGTGATGTCTGTACTAACGGTCGCATCGATTGGCCTGTCGGCTCAGGATTTGATTGTCAGTCAAGTCACGTCGTTCGGCGGTGACATTATCGGTATCCTACCCGGTAAGAGCGAAGAAAACGAACCTCCACCGATTGCTTTCGGTGTGATTCAGACTTCGCTTAGCTTGGATGATGCGGAAGCACTGGAGGAATTACCCGGTGCAGCCGCAGTGGTTCCTTACGTTACTTCCACGCGACGTGTAGCCCTCGGTCGCAAATCGCATGTCACGAGCATAAACGGCGTCAATGAGCATTTGCCGCTGTTGGAGGATTTTGAAGTTGAAGAAGGTCGATTTATCTCAGGGCGTGACGTAGGTCGTGTATCGCGGGTAGCAGTGGTCGGTCCAACCGTAGTCGAGGAACTGTCGTCGCACGACAGCATATTAGGCGAGACTATAGATATAGAAGGTATCCGATTTACAGTGATTGGTGTGACCGAGGAGCGTGGCTCGGCTTTTTTTCAGAATCAGGACGATCAGATCATGATTCCTGTCACTACGGCCCAACGCATGATTGCCGGCATCGAGCACGTGAATTATATCCGGGTCAAGGTAAAAGAAAACATGAGCGTAGCGGCGACGAAAGATGACATCACGCGCACGCTTCGTCGGCGACACCATATTAACGATTCCTCGAAAGATGATTTTTCAGTCAGAAGCACGGATCAAGCCGCGGAAACTTTGAGTAACGTCACCGGTGCCATGCAGGGATTCCTGATGGTGGTGACGGCCATCGCACTGGTGGTCGGCGGCATCAACATCATGAATATTATGTTCGTGTCGGTGCGAGAGCGGCGGCGAGAAATCGGTCTGCGCAAAGCGCTCGGCGCTAACAACAAACGAATCTTGGTTCAGTTCTTGACCGAAAGCGCAGCCATGTCGTTGGCCGGCGGAATCATCGGCGCTACTATCGGTATCGCGTTTTCGTACCTGGTTTCGGTCGTGCTCGTTTATTACGGATATTCGTGGAATTTCTTCATGCCGGTCAGCTATGTGGTTATGGCGCTGTTGGCGGCCGCCTCTATCGGTATTGCCTCTGGAGTTTCTCCGGCCATGTCCGCGTCACGTTTGGATCCGATTATCGCACTAAGGAACGAGTAGGTATATGAACGGGAATGTACAAGATTTCAGAAATACAGTCGGTCTAGCCTTTAGTAACCTAAGGCGAAACCGTTTGCGGACGGTTTTGTCGTTGCTGGGCGTGATGATTGGCGTGTTCTCGGTGACATTAACCGTTTCGCTTGGCTTCGGCCTAAAAAGCTATATTGTGGGACAAGTCGAGCAGTTCGGCAAGAATTATGTCACCGTCAACGCCAAGGTTCCAGAACTTTCGGCCTCCGGCAGCATCGTTGCGCAAACCGGCGGTGATGTGAAGTCCATCGACTATGATGACGCCGAAGACCTAGAAGGCATTTCAAATGTCGATGCGGTTGTGGCGTTCGCTACCGATCAAGCTCTGGTGTCTCGGGGTAACCAGGAGATTACGTCATTGATTTTCGGTTCGACCGGCAACTATCTGGATTTCGATCTGCAGACCAAGATGGATTACGGTCGTTTTTTTACCGAGCGCGAAGAAAAAGCCATGAAGATGCATGCGGTTATCGGCAGTAAGGTGGCAAGCAAACTTTTTGGAGATGAGAATCCAATCGGTCAGAAGATACGCATACGTGACCTGCGTTTCGAAGTTGTCGGTGTAACTGAACCGCGCGGTCAGGTGGCTTTTTTCGATTTCGACAAACTGATTTTGATCCCGCTTCGGTTGATGCAGAAGCGGATAATTGGTAATGACTTTGTTCAGGAAATTGATATTTTGGTTTCGGACGAAAAATACATTCCGCAAGTGATGGACGATGCAGAGCGAATATTGCGCCGCAATCACGGCATCACCGATCCGGCTAAGGATGACTTCATGATGACCAGCGCGCTAGAGGTGATGGAAATAGTCGGCACGGTTACAAACGCCATCACGATTTTGCTCGGCCTGCTGGCGGCCGTTTCGTTGTTGGTCGGCGGGATTGGAATTATGAACATCATGCTGGTGTCTGTAACCGAACGTATTCGCGAGGTCGGCCTGCGCAAGGCGCTTGGCGCCAAGAAGGATACCATCTGGAAGCAATTCTTGGCCGAAGCCGTTATACTGACTACGTTCGGTGGATTGCTGGGCGGTTTGGCCGGTGCGCTTATCACGTTTGCAATTACGGCGTATGCACGTTATACAGGATTTGATATTAGTTACGGCGTATCGATAGAATCGCTGTTCGGTGGTTTGGCTGTGGCGGTCATTGTCGGTGTGATTTTCGGCGCTTATCCGGCGAAGAAGGCCGCCGAGTTGGATGCTATCCAAGCTCTTAGATATGAGTAGTGACATTGGAAAATTGAAACGGTCCACTGAGCCGCCTGTGGTCACAGGCGGTATGTTTGTGAAATATTTTACTTGCCCACATTGGTTGTGGTTCGATCGGTTCGGTGATTCGGCTGAGCGTGCAGAGCCGTCGCGATTTCACGAGATGCTTCTAGAACGCGGGTTGCTGCACGAGGAAAAAATGCTCGGTGATTTGGAATACGAAATCGTGGGTGACGGCACGCTAGAGGAGCGGTTCATTAAGACGGTCGAACTCATGGAAGCCGGGGTTCCGCGGATTTATCACGGGATTCTGATGGCTGACGACATGGTTGGCGAGCCGGATTTATTGGAGCGCAGCGATGATAAAACATCACAGTTCGGCTCCTATCATTATCTGCCGGTCGATATTAAAAGCGCCGAACGTGTGACCGAAGGGATGCGCATGCAGCTGTCTTTCTATGCAGATTTGTTGAAGCGGGTACAGGGTCGGAAACCCAAATACGGATACATATTAAACGGTTCGGGTGCGCGGATTGGTTGCGATCTCGCCGAGTCCAAAGAACTGTACGAGCAGATAATCGGTGAGATTCGTGAGGTGTTGGCCGGCAAGATGCTAGAGCCGCGGCTTTCCTCGGGCTGTCGTCAGTCGCCGTGGTTTAAGAAATGCGTGGAGTTGGCAGAAGAGAAGCATGACATTACGCTGCTGTACAACATAAAAAATCGCACGCTTACCAAGTTGAGGGCGCTCGGGGTGCGCACTGTTGAAGATGCGACCGTAATGGACGTGGATGAAATTCATGAACTGGATCGAGATCTGAAACGCAAGACACTGGTGCGAGCTCAACTTCAGGCTGAGGCTCTGGTAGAGCAAACGCATTTTTTTCGTAAGCGGGTGGATCTGCCGGAAACGGAGATAGACATTTTTTTCGATATCGAAAGCGATCCTCTGCGCGCCAATGACTACCTGTTCGGTTTCTTGGTACGCGACGACGGCGGAGAGAGGTATGAGTATCATCTTGCTGAGTCACCGGACAAGGAGCCTGAGATGTGGCGAGATTTTCTGTTGCGGACAGCTAAGCTTTCTGAAGATTACGCAGTGTATCATTTCGGCACTTTCGAAAAAGCGCGTCTGACCGCGCTCGAACTTCGTTATGGCGGCTCGCCAGATTTGGATCGGTTCCGCGAACGGATGATTGACCTGAACGAAATCGTCAAAGACAAAGTGACGCTGCCGCTCTATTTTTACGGCATCAAAGACATCGGTCGGTATATCGGTTTCGAACGCGACGATACCATATCCGGAGGAGGGGAGTCGGTCGCGGTGTACGAAAAATGGCTCGAGACCGGCAATCGGGAATTCATGGATGACATACTTCAATATAATAAGGATGATGTGGTCGCGACACGCGAGCTGAAAGATTGGCTGTCCAAAGAGCAGAGTAGGCTGACGGAGAACCAGGACTAACCTGCATAATTCAAAAGCACCGATCTGATCGGTGCTTTCGGTCTCTGCTTATTTGAACAGATTCTTGAAATCACCCCAGATTTTTTTCGGGCTCAGAATGTCTATCATCTCTTTCTTAAATTTTGCCCAAGCTCCTTCTTTCTTTTGTTTGCTTCCGCCTGCACCTGCATATGCACCGCCAGATATAGTACCTCCTCCGCCCCCAGCTAAGCTTTCTTGGCGCACCTTCATTTCAATTTTATCAGCCGTCTGGTCGGCAATCTCGTCAGTAACCACACCTTTTTTTGATATTGGCTCTTCTCGCACGGTAGGCATCTCAGAGAAGTCCGGCTCAGCCTCCCTGACTGTCGGCTCTTCGGAATAGGCGGGCTCAGCCTCCCTGACTGTCGGCTCTTCGGAATAGGCGGGCTCAGCCTCCCTGA
>CAZAOV010000013.1:16546-34499 GCA_964486995.1 uncultured Gammaproteobacteria bacterium
CTGTCGGGGCATTTTCCTTTGATTCCGCTTCTAATTCAGCCATATTTTCTGGGCCAAGCAGGCGAGCAGCCTCTGCCTCGCGCTGCTTCCAGTCATCTTCATCGGCTTCAGGGACCGTGGGCATTTCAGAATATTCGGGCTCTGCCTCCTGGATTGTGGGCTCGTTGGAATACTCTGGTTCCGCCTCCCTGACAGTGGTCTCCTCGGAGTATGCCGGCTCGGCCTCACGCACGGTCGGCTCTTCTGATTCTTCTGGTTCCGCCTCGGTCACCGTGGATTCTTGGGAGTATTCAGGCTCGGTCTCGCTAGCCGTAGAGGCCTCTTCTTGCCGCTCCACCTGCTGTTCGATTGTACCGCCCTCAACCGAGAGAGACCCCCAGTCGCCATCTGGGTTTACGCCCTCAGGAACTAAATCGTCCACCTGTTCACTTGATGCCGACTTGTCCCCAGAAGGTTCCGCGGCTTCTAATGCAGTCTTTTTGTTCATTTTCTCGATAAACTTGTCTGCACCCTTTTCACCACCGGAGCTAACCGCCCCCGCAAACTCACGTTTCTCGTTCTCGGTGAGTTCACTCCAACCCTCATCACGTACTTTATTCAAAAGGTCAATTTTGCGTTGGGTCTCTGCTTCAGCTTTCTCCCGAGACGCTTGGATTTCAGTTTTCTGATTATCGTATTCGCTCGCCGTGTCCGCAGCGGCCGACTCAGGTTGTATAGCAATCGGTTCCCTGAGGGGTTCGGGCTCTGTGGGTCGCGATTCGGCTGGAGGAGCAGCCGCCTCACTTTGTAAACGACTCATTTCGCTAAGTTTTTGACCGAGTGCCTTGGCCTGCTCTGCAGATAGCGATCCGATATTGGTCGCGATATTTTGCATGTCTTCCTCGTTCTCCGCCGCTGCCAATGCTTCATCAAAAGCATCACCCTCAAGCTTCGTCGGTGCGTCTTTTGTTAGTTCAGACATTTTTTCTTCGTGCGCTCTCTGTTGCTCGGACAATTGTTCCTGGTGTTTCCTTTCCTGCTCGGTGCGCTTTTCGTCCAGTTCCTGCATCTCTTCGGATGATTCTAGTGCAGCCACCTCCTTCACCCGTTGTTTGAAATCCGCTCGCAGCTGGGTCATTCGCTCCTTAGAATAATTATCTGGCTGACTGGCGGTCTCAAATAGTTGTTCTGCAATTTCTTCTAGCTGGTCAGCGGTGGTTGCTTGATTCAATTTGTCCACCAGCTCTTGCATCTCGTTGGCCGCTTCCTGAACATCTGGTTTGATTTCATCCGGCGCTTCGGCCATTTCTCGTTGTGCCTGCTCGGAAGCCCGCTCTGCTGAGGAATTAAAAGCAGCTTCAGGAGACACTTCTTGCTCTTGACGTGTTTCTTGCGATTCGGCCGACGACTCCTGCCGTGGGACGCGTTCGTGTTCAGTAGCAGTATCCATACTATAGGTCTTCAAGTTGTTGTCTTATTGACTTTAGACTGTCTTGTTCCTCGTCTTCGACTGCCTGCTTCCTTTTCTTGAAATGTTTCTTTTTGAGGTTGCCGACTTTATTGGAGTAATTAGAAAAGGCGGCATCCAGCAGGATTTTTTTCATTTCAAACAAAATGGTTTTAAGGTCTCGCTTAGCCATCGGAGCTAATTATCAATTTGCGTTCGAAAATTTTTTTTGTGAAGAAATTTGATACCGCCTCGCTGGGTTCTTTCATGAGTTTTTCTGCCAGCCGCCTTAACGTTCCCTCTCCTTAGTATTCGTTTCATTCGTCACTCATTCGAATAGAAATAAAGTGTATTCTTATTTAATTATAGCAAAATAATTGACCTTAAGCGACTCTGTCTGTTTCACGAATCCGGCAAAAATAGTAAAATGTGCAAATATTTCCACATATTAAGTATTGGATATGAAAGTGGATAAGGATAAAATCAGTCGAGATTTGCCAAATTTTCCTGAAGAAGTGAAAGAGCTCTGGATTTATGATTGTGCTTCGCGTTTGGGGTGGCCACCAGAGACTAAGGCGTGGGTTCGAGTGCTGCTGGGGAGAGATTTAGCTTTCTGGAGTGGCGTAAGCTGGAAGAAAATCGAGCTGGATTTAAGTCGTGTGGCTCTCGGCAATAGCTCGGAACGATTAGTTGTGAATGTTAAGAAAGCGTGCATGGTCGGAGAGGATAATCATTATTTTAAGGCTTTCGGCAGCGGGGGAATGAAGCGTTTTTTGCGCATTTGGGGACACTTATTGCGTTTTGGGACGTTTCCAAAGCCCGTCGTTCTTTTACGAGTCGGTGATGTATATGAAATCGCTGACGGCTATCATCGTTTCGCCGCCTATTTATCGATTAAAGAAGTCGAACAATACATAAACAAGAAAAAGCTGACGAAAGAGCAGGAAAATATCATAAACAAATACAAAATCTTGATTAAGCAGAAATATGATTTTGAGGGTTCTGTCCAGGTAGCCGATATACAGACCGCGTGGATCGCACAGTAATTTTTGTCTTTAATAATCAGCGCGTCGCATAAGATTCTGACGCGTTTTCTGTTGATCTGTGCCGCGATTTGGTTCACATGACGGCAATTCGGGACGTGCTATAATTAAATTGGATTAAATGGAAAATATGCCTAAGAAAACAACAATATCATTCGACGCCGCTAATTTTTTTCTGGACGATTTTGGGATTGACCTAGAGCAGCTCAAACATCTAAGTCCCGAGTTGGATGCCGCTCGGAATAAGCTGAAAAAAGCCTTGGTAGAAGGTTCGGTCGGCTATCTTTCCATACCAGAGCGGAAGAAAGATATCGCGGCAAGCGAGGAAATGGCCAAGTATGTCCGCAAGAATTTCGACACTTTGTTGGTGTTGGGAATTGGCGGTTCGGATTTGGGTGCGCGCACTCTGATTCAGGCGTTGCAGCCAAAAAAGCGGGGCGTGGAAGTTCTGTTCTTGGGCGCCAATACCGACCCGGAAGAAATCGCTGAAGTTACTGATGGCATCAATTGGAAAAAGACCGCGATAAACATCGTGTCGAAGTCGGGTGGCACCATCGAACCGATGAGCACTTTTCTGTTCGTGCGCGAGCAGTTAATCAAGAAAGTCGGCGAGAAGAAACATGCGGCGCACATCATCGCTACGACCGACCGTGCCAAGGGTACGATGCGAGATATTGCCAATCGTGAGGGCTATCGCTCATTGTCGGTGCCGGATGATATCGGCGGCCGTTGGTCTGCATTAACTTCAGTCGGATTATTTCCGGCGCTGTGCGCTGGTATTGCATCGGGTGATTTGCTGCGGGGAGCCAAAGAGATGCGTGACCGGTTTATGGAAACAGCCGTAGAGGATAACGACGTGCTGAAATATTCCGGACTGCATCATTTGGCCTACATAAAACAGAATCGAAACATAACCGTGCTCATGCCATATGCGGCGCGGCTGGATAATTTTGGGCGCTGGTTTCGCCAGTTGTGGGCCGAGAGTTTAGGTAACCGCAGCACGCGCGACGGTCGGGTGGCCAAGATTGGTTTGACTCCGGTGGCGGCTTTGGGTGCCACGGACCAGCATTCCCAGGTACAGCTTTATGTCGAGGGTCCGGATGATAAGATGATTACATTTATTGAAGTCGAGCAGTTACGTCAGGATTTTACGGTACCGCAGCCGTATCCGGATCTGGAAGGGGTGGCCTATTATGGCCTGACCAAGTTCAGCAAGATTTTACATACAGAACGCTCAGCCACCGCGCATGCACTTGCCAATGCAGGTAAGCCCAACGGTACCATCACCATCGCGGAAATAAACGCCGATACCATCGGCGGTTTAATGATGTTTTTCATGTTGGCCACTTCGGTGATGGGGGAGTTGCTAAATGTGAACGCATATGACCAGCCGGGCGTCGAGGATGGCAAGCACGCCATGTCGGCTCTGCTTGGTCGCGAAGGCTATACATTAGATGAGTGACGAAAGAAAGCAGGAAAAAACAAAAAAGCGCGCCATTCGTTTTGGCATGCTGTTGATTTTGTTGACCGCACTCCCGATGGCTTATTATTTGGGCTTTGAGGCTACACCGGAAAAATACCGTCCGCTGTTCATGGTTGAGAAACCAGGCCTTGCCGCCGTTCGCGCCGTGCGCGGTCCTGGTGAAGGGGTACTGCGTCAGGTAATAATTCCGGACTTTGTTAAGGGTATTTACGTTTCGGCTTCGACCGCCGGAAATGCAAAACAATTCGATGATTTGACCAACCTAGTTGAACGAACCGAACTCAATTCCATGGTGATTGACATCAAAGACCATCACGGCAACTTGGCGTTCATTCCAGAAAGCGAAAGTTTAAAGGCATACATTGGCCAGCAGACCCCGCTTGGCGATCTGAAGGACTTTACTGCACCGCTTCGGGAGAAGGGAATTTACCTGATAGCCCGGCAGTTTGTTTTTCAGGATCCGGCTCTTGCCGAGGCTCATCCTGAATGGGCAGTTTCGCGAAGCTGGGGCGGGCTGTGGCGTGACCATCGCGGTATTCCGTGGCTGGACCCGGCGTCTAAGGATGTGTGGAAATATAACGTCGCCGTGGCTCGAGAGGCGTTTGTCGGCGGCTTTGACGAGGTTCAGTTTGACTACATCCGGTTTCCGTCGGACGGCAACTTGAGTTTCGCGGTATACCCGGTTTGGGATGGGGTCAAACCCAAGCATGAAGTGATGGAAGATTTTTTCACTTTTCTCGACAAGGAATTAAGGGTCAAAATGGGTATGCCAATTTCGGTTGATCTGTTCGGTTTGACCATGTGGCAGCATGATTACGATTTGAATATCGGTCAGCGCCTGACTGAAGCCATGCGACACTTCGACTTCGTGTCACCTATGGTGTACCCTTCTCATTATCCGGCCGGCTTCATCGGCTGCGCGAATCCGTCCGTGTGTCCGCACGAAGTGGTTTATCAAAATATGTTGAAAGGTCAGGAGATTTACGGTCGTTTTGACGTCGGTACCGAAGCCGAGCGGGTTGACCGTGAGGATTTGGCCACGTTTCGACCCTGGCTGCAGGATTTTCATTTAGGAGCCACTTACACCTCTTCGATGGTACGGACGCAAATGACTGCCGTCAAAGAGGGCGGCGGTACCGGCTGGCTTCTGTGGAACGCTAGAAATGTATATACGCCTGCGGCACTTGAAGCCGCAGCTGAATAGAATTATTTATGAGCAAAGAAAGATTATCTCGTCGCGTGGCGGCGGTGATTGTCACCGGTATTTTTTTGTTGGGTGTCGGCTGCTCTAACGCCCAGCCTGCAGATCAGCCAGCTAACGATGGCGCACCGCCACCAGACGGTCTTAGCGCTACCGAAATTATGGATCAAGCTAAGAACAAACCAGTAACCAAAGAACAAATGGAACGAGACAACAGCGGCCGTCCACCGGTTCCGACCGAACCGGTCGGAATTCTGCCGGACGAGCGCATTAAAAATAAGATAATACGCATCGACTCTTCCAAGGGTGAAATTGTTTTCGAACTGTACGCTGAAGACGCGCCCAAGACCGTATCCAATTTTGTGGCCCTTGCGGAAAGCGGGTACTTTGACGGGCTGACGTTTCATCGGGTCGTATCGAACTTCGTGATTCAGGGCGGCGACCCGGAAGGTACCGGTCGCGGTGGTCCGGGCTACAGATTCGAAGACGAGTTAGTGACTCGCGACTACTTGCAGGGCACGGTAGCCATGGCTAATGCCGGACCAAACACCAATGGCAGCCAATTTTTCATTTGTCTGGAGGATTTACCAACCTTACCGAAGCAGTACACCATCTTCGGTCAGGTATTATCCGGCATGGAGGCGGTACAGGCAATTCAAATTGGTGATATCATGAATACCGTACACGTTGAAGACAAACAGTAGACAGAAAAATTATGGAGCCGCCACTTCCACCACTGCACCCAAAAACACCCCAGCTGTTAGAACAGCTAGGCCTACGCGTCGTTGATGCGGTCAAATGGAATCTTTTGCTGTGTGTCAAGAAAGAAGACGGAGGCAGCGAGCCTACCCATGTCTTAAAATTCGGCACGGACAAGCGGAAGAGCGAGAGCATAGCCTACGAGACCAAAATATTGCACGAGGTTTTGCCGAGCATAAATTCCAGTGAATTTGATCGCTTGGTCATGCCCGAGTTGATGGGTTCCGGCGAGACCGGTAATTTGCGCTGGATTTTGACCCAGTTCATCAGCGGCACACCGCTCGTGCACCAGTGGTCTGAACTCAATTTTAAGCCGGAGATTTTGGGCGGCAAAGGTATGGACGAAGAGATTGCCGGCATGTCGGTCGATGTGTTGCGGGATTTGCGAATGGTGGACATTAGCGATATGCCCGAATTTGTCCGTCGATTTACGTTTGCCAAATGGTTCGAAGGATTTCGAGTGCATAGTCAACAATTAATCGAGCAGGGTTTGATGGAACAGAATGCGATTGACCAGGCGATACAGCTATTCGATAACGAGAAGGTTAAGCGTTACGAAGGGTCGATGTTCACCAACGGCGATTTCTATCCGCGAAATTTTATCATGTTGCCGGAGGGCAGGATAGCAGTAGTGGATTGGGTCGGTGGTGTGGATCCCTGGGAGTTCGTGGCCATGCATTGTTGGTTGATGATGTGGGGCAATCCGGCTTGGCAGGCGAGATATATGCAGGAACTTAAAAACCACTTCCCCGTTGACGAAGAAGAAATGCAGGTGGGTTTGCTGGTGAAATCATTCGACTTGGTATGGCACTGGCGAGATGAGCCGGAAATGAATATCGGATTCGCTCGAACTCAAATGTTGTCTTATTTCAGATCGTGTTTGGACTTGGATTACGTTCGGCAGATATTTGGCTAACTGCACGGCGCGGGAGAATCGGGTCTTTTGCGCAACCGAACAATGAACGCGGTGTCACGGCCGCGTTTTTTGATTGTCCGTCGTATGATAAAATAAATTATGAACTCGGTGCCAAATTTATGACTACGCAGACAGCAGTTGTAAAACCAAATATTACATCGGTCATGAGCAAGCTGTTCGCGGTCGCGTGTTTGCTGTCCTCGTTTCTGTTTTGCTGGTACACGGTGGCTGATGCTGTAGCGGGTTTTGGCGTGGAATTGGCCGAACCGGTTGGCGGAGCGGTCAGCGGTCGAGTTGCATTGGAAGCTCACGCGACAGGCGAGGCAACGGACTTGCGATTTGAGATATTGTCACAAGACGGTTCCTATCGCGATATCATTGCAGGTCTTCGGGGTACGAGCGGAAGTTTGGTTTGGGTGGGGGCGTGGAGCACGGACGGACTGCCCGA
Organism: uncultured Gammaproteobacteria bacterium; assembly: GCA_964486995.1. Lineage (GTDB taxonomy): Bacteria > Patescibacteriota > Patescibacteriia > SG8-24 > SG8-24 > JAHJAU01. The sequence goes on from CAZAOV010000013.1 coordinate 23,823, forward strand.
AGGTGACTATTTGATTTCTGCCGGTGCGACTTCGTCTACGGGTTTAGCGGTACAATCCGAAACGGTTCTAGTAACTTTGGAAAATAGCGACCCCGGAATAGCTGACTTAACCGATCCGCAAATACACATATCTAGCCCGGGTTCCGGTGATTCCATGGTGGGTTCGGTAAATTTTTCAGCTGAGATTAACGCTGATGCGGATGCGGTGACTTTTATTATATCCGGCGGAGATTTGAGTGCGGCCGTACCAAAGTCAGCTGTTCCCGATGTATCAGGTGGCTGGTCAGCCACCTGGGATAGTCGTAGCGTAAGCGACGGCCGCTATACCCTATCGGCTCAAGCTGCGGTTGGGGGCCGGACCGTCGAAAGCGATGAAGTGGAATTTGAGGTGGACAATCCCGACCTGTCGGTGAACATAATCAGTCCGGACACGGGTGGTGAATTCACGAATACCGTTTCGTTTGTTGCGAGTACTAGCATTCCGGTCGGTTTCTTAGAGTTTGAAGTGCATAATTCGTCAGGGGGAGTTGTTGCCGGCGGAATGCGAGCTCAGCAGGGCGGCAGCAGTGATTGGATGCATTGGGAATACGAATGGGATTCATCTGCGGTGAATTCGGGCGACTACACCGTTTTGGCAAATACTGATGGCGCCGAAAGTTTGCCGACGGTGTTCAGGCTGGTTGACGATTCGGGCGTTGCGTTAGATTCAACGGTCGACGAACCAGATTTGGACACGCCAGAAGACGTAATGGTCGCGTTGTATGAGCCCGAAAATCGGGATGAAGTCAGCGGATTGGTAGAGATGGTGGCTACGTCAACCGACAGTGCGCAGTCGGTCAGTTTCATGATACAGCCGCAGACCAATGCCGGAACGGAAATTGAATTATCGGCGGTGCGGCAGTCTGGAACCGAACGCTGGATTGCATTATGGGATAGCGAAACGGTCGTTAACGGAGGGTATTGGGTGTATGCGCTAGCCAGCGACGGTATCACTCAGGCTACGAGCCAAAGGATATCCGTAGTCGTGCGCAACGATGTGCTGGATGAGGTTTTGGCGGTTCATATTTCGTCGCCCTCTTCTGGTGATTCGCTGAGAGGTTCGGTGGATCTGCTGGCCAGCACTACGGTTGAGGTTGATGCGGTGCAATTTATCGCCAGTCCGCTCGATGCAATCGACGCTTCAAACGGAAGTATAATGTTTGGCATTGCTTCGTTTGGTGGTCGAGCATGGTCAGCCACTTGGGAAACGGCGGAGTTGCCGGCCGGTGAGTATCAAGTATTAGCCACGGCCACCAAGGAAGGTCTTGATGTGGCGTCGGCACCAATTGTCGTCGAGGTGATTGATGTTGGGCTGCAGGTCGGGTTATTGTCCCCAGCAAATGATGCGCGACTGTCCGGCAGGGTAACGTTGTCAGCCAATGTCAGTCCGAGAGCGGTAAGGGTTAATTTTGTTCTTCTTAAATCCTCCAATTCGGGTGAAGGAGTGGAGATTGAGGCTGTTGCCGGTTCTAATGCCGGTGAATGGGCGGCACTTTTGGATACCGAGGAATATTCGACCGGTTCGTATATAATCCAGGCCGAGGCCTACAATGAATTTGGCGTCAGGTATGTTTCATCGCCTGCCGATGTCAATATTCTGGACGAGAAAAGCGATATATTGACCGACGAAGCTGCAGGACTGTCCGGGGAGGATGGGGAATTTGAAGGCGAGTCAGATGAGCCTCGTATAGTCGTGGTCAGTCCGGCAAAAGACGAAACCGCTAGTGGTGAAGTCGTTCTTATAGCTGAAATTAACGCAGAGCCGGAAGAGGTGTATTTCGTCATTGTGCCGGCCAACTCATCTGGCGCAAGGGTTTCTACCGTCGAAGCCGAACCAGATTCATCTGGTCGATGGGTGGCTAGTTGGGACTCCAGTTCCGTTGAGAATGGCATACATGAGATAAAGGCCAGAGCAGGAACTGAGACCGGTTCTGACATCAACAGCGAGTGGGTGGTCTTCAGTGTCGATAACGAAATCACAGACCAGAACGTAAAATTAAAGATAATTAGCCCATCGCAAAACGCCAAGGTCGACGGTTTTGTTCGCATTATTGTTGAGGTTCAGGGTGATATCGATACCGTATCAGTGGTAGCCGAAAGCGTAACCGACGAGAACAATAGTCAGCGATTAAGCACGTCGGCAGACGGAGATAACCGCTGGTCTGCGGTTTGGGGTACTGCCGGTGTCACTTCCGGTGAGTACTCTTTGGTGGCAGTGGCCAATGTCGGCGACGCAGGCGAGGTTAGTGAACGAGTAATAGTGAAGGTTAGCGAAGATGGCGAACACGGAGAGGGGTATATGGACGACGCAGGTGAATCACAATACGCTTCGGGTAGCGGGCGAGCCGAGATACTGCTGGTAAATCCTCCTCCCGGGCCGGTTCGGGGAGTGTTGCTGCTGCTCGCTGACATCAAAGGTGATGTACATGGCATTAGGTTCGTGTCTCGTGCCCACAGCGACGGTCAAATAGTTTTTAGTCGCGCTGCGGCATTCGACAAGAAGCGCGGTCAGTGGGTTTCGTATTGGGATACCGAAGTGCTGAAACCAGGAAATTATGACCTGTACGTCACCGGAATGGATCGATTCGGACAGCGCTTGCAGAGCTTGTCTAACACCATCACCAAGCCCGAACAAATCATTCAGCTAGCCGAAGAGGAAACGAAATCGCGGATTATCGTCGAGATTCCTAACGAGGCCGTGGTGCTTTCTGTTGTCGAGATTCCCGAAGGTACGCAGCGTCCGGATTCGCCAGAAGCAGAACAGGACACCAGTCACGCTGACGAGCAGTTGAACCAGGAATGTATCAATGCAGGCATCAGCGCAGAACGTTGCGATCTGTGGTTGGCCAGGCGTTACACGTCGTTTACATGTCGACAGATGGGCATTATCACCAAACGAGAATGTTTAGCTTACTTGGCCGAGGCTCACGGCGGTCGTATACCTCAATGCGCCGGATACGATACGTCTGAGTGCGAATCTTATATCGCCCGTATGACACGTGGTCTGCTGGATGATGAGCAGATGGATCAAATTGATGGGAGTATCGTGCCGAATATCGGTAAGGCGCTGGTTTTGCCGTCTTCCGGCGAGGAATCAACGACAGGAGAACAGGTGCCGGAGGAGATTCTGAATGGCGCTCCGATTGCTGGTGACGGGCAGGTACGTGTTCGCGTGTACGCATCGCCTGCCTATACGCAGGTGGACGAACAGACCAGTCGACGTTCTGTGCCAGCGGTGATTTTCTTGGATTCGGATGATGACGGCTTACCGGATGATGCGGAGCGTAGGTTGGGCACTGACCCGAATAGCGTTGATACCGACAACGACGGTTATAATGATGCCGAAGAAATACGCAACGACTACAATCCGCTCGGCGCAGGAAGGCTGGGCGAGGATACGGCTGACGACCGTGGCGGATTGGCGCCTGTTGACGAGGCTGTGCTGTCCGGACTACCGATCGAGCAGCCGCTTCACGCCGGCGTTACCAATGACTTGTTCACCGCTGGAGTGCGTGGATTCATCGTTGATGCCGGGACTTTCGCTGATGAAGATGCAGGTTCTACGGAAGACAAAGAATCTGCCGTGGAAAAAGACCTGGCTGACAAGGCTAGTTTGGTGTTCGAAGGTCAGGCCAGCCCCAATTCGGTAGTCACCTTGTTTATCTACAGCTATCTGCCGATGATGCTTACCGCCACAACTGACGATGCCGGAAATTGGTCGTATGAGTTGGGCAACAGCTTGGTAGACGGACGGCATGAAGTGTACGTCACCGTAACCGATAATACCGGCCGTGTAGTGGAAAAAAGTCAGCCTTTTGCCTTCTTTGTTTCCGCGGCTGAAGCGGTCACCGAGGAAGATTTCTTCGGTGTGCAGGTAGTTGAAGAAGAGTCGCCTTTCATGGCTCAAGAGGAGGTCACGAAACGCGAATTTAATTGGTATATTTTAGGCGCCGTATTAATGGCCGTGTTGGTGCTAATAATCGGCATAGTGATTGTTGCCAGGCCCAGAAAGCAGCCCATACTGGAAGACGAGTTTTAGAGTCATGCTTAAAAAGATGCCCCGGCATCTTTTATGATTGACAAATAGCAGGCATAGCGCTAATGTGACACGAAACTCATTGGAGGCAAGCATGCTCTTTATGAATCTGTGGTGGCTATGGCTGGTTCTGGCGGTCTGCTTGATTGTTTTTGCGGCCTGGTCGGCTAGGCGACACGGTGAGATGGTCATCGAGAATGTGGCTAAAACTGGCTCGGACGAATCTGTAGATGACCTGCCTCTTTGGCGGGTCAAGGTTGCATTCGCGGTTGGCGCCTCTTTCGCCATCGCTTTCATTCTATCCGCTATCGGATGGGTGTTGGAGTATATATCTCGCCTTATTCCGACCGGAATCGATTTGTTCACCTCCCTCTTTAGCTGTTGAGTTCATGCCGTCCATTGGGCGGTTTTATTTTTTGGGTTATTAAGGCACAATGACTCGACCATGAAAAAATGATAAGATGGGGACGCAAGAAAATTTATGAAAAAATTGATCTACATTATTACTATATTGGCCGTTGCCGGCGTTGGTTTTTATATGGGGCGATTGACTGGACTTAGTGGCCTAGTAATCGACCCCGATATGTTACATGAAAATCATCCGTTGCCGCCGCCACCTCCCGAATCCGAACCGTATGTGCCGGGCGTATCGATAACCGAGTCTCAGGGGAAAGCGCTGCTTCTGGAATCGCCGGTGGAGGACACCGAAATATCTGGAGCGTTTGCAGTGTCCGGTCGAGTGCGTGCTGACAGCAAGCGGCTGCTGGTTTCGTTATTAGACAAAGATGGCGAGGAATTATTCAGCCGCAAGGTGGACGTGGAAACCGATGGCGAAGAAAGCCACGTTAGATTCAGCGTGCCGGTGGGTGATTTGGGATATGTCGGCGAGGCCACTCTGCGAGTGGTGTATTTTGGCGTCGAGGGCGGTACCGAGTCACGTAAAATTAATATGATTTCGCCGGATTTGGTTGAGCTCAACATATACATGCCTAATGCAAATCTAGACCTGCATGAGCAGTGCGACAGGGTTTTCCCGGTACGTCGGCAGATTTCCAGCAACAGCAATATCTATCGAGCCGTGCTGGAAGCGCTGTTTGAAGGTCCGACCGAACACGAAATTGAGAGCGGATACACCACTGAATTGCCTAGTCGGTTGGAGCTGAAATCAGTCGCCGCCGACGCCGATGGCATGGTTACTGCCGATTTTGATCGCAGGCTTGAACGTGGCGTCGCTGGCTCCTGTCGGGTGACCGCCATTCGAGCGCAGATTGAAGCTACCCTGAAGCAGTTTCCGGAAGTGCGAGGTGTCGTGATATCAATCGAAGGTGAGAAGGAAGGCATCCTTCAGCCATAACAACTGCCTATGAAAAAATATATTCTGTTAGCGCTAATTCTTTTCGGATTAGTTTATATATATTTTTGGTACGTACGCGGCATTAATTTGCTGTTGGCTGAGGATGAAACCGTATTCCTCCCGCCATACACATCTTTTGCGGTGCGCATTCCGCCATCTTCCGGGGGTACAGATAACGCCGGGCCAATTTGGAGTTCTGGCTTGCCCATGCCCTCGGCACGAACCGATGTTGCGGCCGCCGCCATCGGGAACATGATTTATGTGGTCGGTGGTGTGGATGGATTTGCTCGCACCGTGGCAACGGTGGATGCGTTTGACATGTCTAACAATACTTGGGTAGAAGTAGAGGACTTGCCGGAAGCGCTGCATCATGTGACGTTGGCGGTGCACAATAACAAGCTGTATTCATTGGGTGGCTTGGTCGGGCTGTCTCAAACCGCATCGAGTTCGGTTTATGTGTTTGATCCAGGTGTCGGCTCATGGCAGAAGATGAATCCGATGCTGTCTGCGGTCGGAGCCTCGGCAGCAGTGGTACATCACGGAAAAATCCACGTCTTGGGTGGTCAGGCGGCGGCTGGTGTGACCGATTTGCATATGATATATGATCCCAGTACGCGCGATTGGTCCTGGGGTGAGCCTTTGCTGACGCCGCGTGGTCATCACGGTGCCGCATCGTGGAAGAATAAGCTAATCGTGTTCGGTGGACGGTCTGGTTCATTGGCGTACAACGTGCGCACCACTGACGTGCTCGATGACGGCGCTTCTGATTGGATTCGTTGGGAGCCGATGTCCGTAAAACGGAGCGGTTTCGGTACGGTGCAAAGCGGCGGTGCGGTGTATGCGATTGGCGGTGAAGCCCCGACCACCACGCTCGACAGGGTGGAAATGCTTGATTTCGAGGGACGGCAATGGAAGCTAATGCCACCAATGCCGACCGCTCGCCAGGGAGTGGGTGTAGCCGCGTCTGGCGGTAGAATATTCGTGCTTGGCGGCGGTAAGCACCCGGGTGTCTCTGTCACCGACATCAATGAAGTGTTCATGCCGTCGGCTTACGTCAGATCAGAGGACGAATAGAGTTTACATGGAGAAATATTCTGTTACTGAATTCATAAACCATCTAAACGCCGCGTTTACAGCGGCGGTTTTTCCGCACGGGGTGGCGATTGAGGGCGAGATAGCCGAGTATCGCGTGTCGCAGGGGAAATGGATTTGGTTTTTGTTGAAGGACGAGGAGTCCACGCTGTCTTGTTTTGCGACTACTTGGAAGTTGCGCCAGCCTTTGGAGGACGGCATGCAGGTGCGGGTGTTAGGTATGCCTAAGGTGCATCCACGAAGCGGCAAGTTTTCGATTAATGTTGATCGTGTGGAGCCGGTTGGCGAGGGCGCTTTGCGTCGGGCATTTGAGTTGCTGAAGAAGGAGCTCGATAAAGAGGGGTTGTTTGATGCGGGGCGTAAGCGCGGATTGCCGCGGTTTCCAGAAAGGATCGGTCTAATCGCTTCACGCGAGTCAGCAGCGTATTCGGATTTTTTGCGCATTTTGGGGAATCGTTGGGGCGGTGTGGAAGTGAACTCCGCGCATGTACAGGTGCAGGGCAAGGATGCGGTGAACACTATAGTGCGGGCGTTTGATTATTTTAACGCGCATTCGGAACTTGCCGAGGTTCTAGTGCTGACGCGCGGTGGCGGCTCGCTCGAAGATTTGCATGCGTTTAACTCCGAAGGCGTGGCACGAGCGGTTTACGCGTCGAAGATTCCGGTAATCTGTGCCGTAGGGCACGAGCGCGATGAGTCTTTAGCGGACTATGTGGCGGATATGCGCGCTTCCACGCCGTCTAATGCGGCCGAGATAGTGGTGCCGGATCGCACAGAGTTTATGGTTGAGCTAGAATCCAATGTTGGACAGCTGACTGCTTTGATGGGTGAAGAACTTAGCGCTCGTCAGATGAAAGTCGAACGGGCGGTGCGGCGAATAGAGAATACGGTTGTGTCTTCGGTCGATGCTTTTAAGCATCGCCTGCGGGATTTATCGGATGCGTTTAGCGCGTTTGCGACTAATGTGGTGGTGCTGAGCAGGGGTTGTGATTCTTTGACCAAGCGACTGATGGACGAGGTGGGGGATTGGCACACCCGAAATGCCCAGGAGCTGGCGTCTCGCGAACGAGTGTTGACCTCTTTGGACCCAAAAAAGGTGTTGCGTCGCGGTTACGCCATTGTTCGGGCGGGCGGTCGAGCACTCAAAGACAGCAGTAAGCTGAAGGTCGGGGAGTCGATTGACGTGCAATTACATGAAGGTTTATTAGAAGCTGATGTAATCAAAGTTTTAAAGTAAAAAGAGCATAAGGGCAGAAGGGCGGTGGAACGCGCATGCAGCCGCTAGGTCAACCGATTTTCTACCCCGCTACTCTTAATTTCTATATTCTTCTTATGCCAACCAAAAAAGCAGCCATACCCAAACCAGACTTCGGAAAATCCTTTCAGGAACTAGAAAAAATTATCGATTGGTTCGAAGGCGACAAAGTAGATTTGGACGAAGGTCTAAAAAAATTTGAGCGCGGTCTGGAGCTGGCTAAGGTTTGCCGCGGTCGGCTCAAAGAAGTAGAGAATCGCGTCAATGAACTCAAGGTGAAGTTTGATGAGCTGAACTAATCACGATTCTGTCGGTGTCCAGCTTTTACGAACAATTTTAGTTCAGGTGAAAATATGTTATTATGCCCTTAGCTAGCCCTAATATCACTGAAATAAAATTATGAATATACCGGTTACAAAACTCACCATCCTGCGCCTAGCTCTCATTTCCATTGCGTCTTTTTCGTTGATTTCGTTGCTGCCGCCCATGCTGCCCATGGGTAACCCGCGCCTTGATATGGTTCCGGCTGGCCTGGCCGCAGTGGTGTTGGGATTTTTGATATTTCACGCCGCTGATCGCCGTCGCCATCTGTTGCAGACCGTCAATATGGAATTGAACAAACTACGCCGCGTGTATCATTTGTCCAAGAATTTGAGTGACGTGGATTCTCAGCGGTATCGCGGTTGGTTTACGGAACTGCATGGACATTTGTATGGCTACATGTCTGGTTTTGGTGAACGAGATTTCAGCAGGTATGAGGAATCGAACAAGGATTTTCGTGCGTTGAGCTATCATATATATAAGGTGCCGGAGTTGCGGTCGAACAAGGAAGAGAGTTTGTATGATGAGTTACTGCGTACTATCGCGGTGGTCGCCGAGTCGCGTCAGTCCATTAAAGAAGCCAAGGATTCACGATTGTCCGCATATGTCTGGCTGATTGTGCTGCTGCTGATTGGCAACGTCATAGTAACCGCCTGGCTCTCCACGGATATCACCGACATTTCCATGACCGTGACCGGCATAATTTTTGCCAGCTTCCTGTTCGCGGTTGATCTGCTTTGGGAGGTTGATACACTGGCTTCGGAGCGCCGGGATATCGCTCAACGATATGTCGATAATATCGGACGCATTGAACTCCGCCGTCGAAATGAAGAATAATTCCAGAATCCGCGGCAAGGGAAAAAAAGTTGGATACCGCACGCCCAGTATGTTTCGTACAGTTGTGAAAGGGTCAAAGAATCTGCCCAACAACAAACGCAAGAACAGAAAGGCCTGACGGGAGTCGGGTCTTTTGTGGAGGGGGTAGCGGCACAGCCTGTCTCTGCCCGTCCGTATTTAATAAAAATATCTGAATTAACGATGGGCAGAGCAGGCTCTGCCGCTATGTTTTCTAGTATGGCCAAAAAACCATTAACAATCCTGTCCCTCGGCGGTTCACTGGTTTACCCGGAAGGCGGGCCAGATACCAAATTCTTAAAGAAGTTCATTGATGTGATTAGTGCGCGCGTAAAGAAAGGCGAGCGCTTTGCGCTGATTATTGGCGGCGGAAAAGTTTGCCGGATTTATCAGGGGGCGGCGGCCAAGTTGCGTCCGATGACCACCGAGGATTTGGATTGGATGGGCATCAAGGTTACGCACATGAACGCCTATTTTGTGAAAACAATCTTTGGCGGCTTGGCGCATCCGGAAGTGATTACCGATCCGACCAAGAAGATTAGATTGACGAAGCCTATAGTAGTGGGCGCCGGCTGGAAGCCGGGTTGTTCCACAGATTATGATGCGGTGCTATTGGCCGAGAATCTTAATGCTAACGTCGTCATCAATCTTACCAATATCGATTACGTGTACGATTCTGATCCGCGTAAAAACCCCAATGCCAAACCCATCAAAAAGATGAGTTGGAAAAATCTGCGCATGCAGTTCGGCAGTGAATGGAAGCCTGGCCTAAATAGCCCGTTTGATCCGGTCGCCTCTAGCAAGGCCCAGAGCCTGGGCTTGCGCGTCATCACCGCTAATGGTAAGAAGTTGAAGAATTTGGAGAACATCCTGGACGGCCAGAGTTTTAAGGGTACGACCATAGAATAAATGGGATTCGTGCCCCTTCCATGTGGATTCCCGCGAAGGTGGGAATCCACATGAACGAGCCGTCTTCCGATAATTCACTGCAGAACACATTCATAGAGTCGTCCGACCAGAATTATTAAAATTATGTCCAAAAAATCCGAAAATAAGCTCTTCTCCCTGCCAGTAATCCTAGCCGCAGCCTTCGTGGTCGGCCTGCTTGCGGTCGAATACGGTAAGTCGCTGCAAACCATGGCCCGTGGTGGTGACGATCCGCCAACAGTAGATTTTACCTGGACGCCGGTTGGTCGAGTAGATTTAAAAGAAATGGTCGGAACGGTTAAATTGCAAGATGATCACGCCTTAAATTTCAGCACTTATAAAATTACTATTTTAGAGTTGAATCGCGAAATTACACTGCCGGTTGAAGGTGTTATCGGCCGTGATTACGAGCAGCAGATTTCGTTCGCCATGTTCGACGGAAATTTGAACCTGCTGAAGAAACAGGCGATGACGATTAAAATAGAAGTCGCCGACGATGCCGGCCAGCATACCGCAATCCAACGCATAGTGAAACTAAAGCTGCCCGAAGGCTGGACCGAAGAAATGATTGGTGGAGTAAAGCTTCTCACTGAATAGCCACCAGCAAAAAAGACGACCGCACAGGTCGGTTTTTGTATTCTAGGAAACCCCGGGTGGAGCCCCAGCGGAACCCGGGGAAGAGGTCATTGTTTCGTAGGAACGTAAGAAAGTGGGAGCGTAAATGGGATCCGCTCGGCATTTGTGAGGTATGTAACATTTCGTGTTGGTGAAATTAGCGATTCTCTTCTAGTTTTAGCG
>CAZAOV010000014.1:0-32503 GCA_964486995.1 uncultured Gammaproteobacteria bacterium
TATGCGTCAATTGCTTGTGATGACAAAAGCCGCCCTGATGACGGTTAAATATTTATTATCATGGCAGTAACAAAATCAGATTATCGGGCTCAAAAATCACCGACTGCTCGCCGTCTTCAGCATAAACACTCCTCACATCCGGAAACTTGGAAATCTTTTGTCCAGCCCGAATCATCGCCTCTTTGAACCACTCAATCTTGGTGTAATCAACACCAAACTTTGCATGGGGCTGATTACTCATTCCGAGCTTTTTTATTCTTAAAGAACGTCCCTAATTTTCCATTAATTTGCTGGGCTGTCAAGCTAAAATTACTTATTTTAAAATTAAAATAATCAATTTTATAACCTCCTGAACTCCTGGCCTCCTGATTTTTTGAACTCCATCTCATATGTCTTGCCAAATATTCCGGCCAATGCTATAGTGCCTTCGCTGAAAAGTCAGCTTATCATTCGGGCGTGTAGCTCAGTTGGTTAGAGCGTCACACTGATAATGTGAAGGTCGAAGGTTCAAATCCTTCCACGCCCACCAGCCTTCGCTAAAGCTTCGGCTGGCGCGGCCAGCTAAAACTGTATTAAGATTTGGCGAGGGTTGTTCTATTTTCAAGAACATGGTTTCAGATTACGACATTGTGATTCGCTTGCTGACCATAATGGTGTTGGCCGGCCTTATCGGACTCGAACGGGAATATCACAGACGCCCCGCGGGTTTGCGCACTAATGTCATGGTCGGCATCGGCGCAACGTTGATTACGCTCGCTTCAATTCAAACTGTAGATTTATGGCCGGACGTTCGGCCAATTGACCCAGGCCGAATCGCAGCGCAAATCGTTAGCGGCATCGGTTTTATCGGTGCTGGTGTAATCCTGCGTCAGGAATCTAAGCGTAAAGTGGTTGGCCTGACGACCGCAGCAACGCTATGGGTGGTCGCCGGACTGGGTATTGCGGTCGGAATGGGGCTTATACTAGAGGCAGTCACGGCATTCACACTTGTTTTCTTCACGTTCTTCCTGCTGACCCCAATCGTGAAAAGGGTCCGGAATCTGTCCGAGCATAAAGTAAAGCACCAGAGTGCAAAGGGTGTCGTTTACGAATGGGAGGATGACGAACCAGAAATTCATATTTAACTACCCTGCCGAGGTAGCTCAGGGGTAGAGCAGAGGACTGAAAATCCTCGTGTCGGCAGTTCAAATCTGCCCCTCGGCACCATTAGAAGCTCATGGAAACATGTGCTTTTAATTTTTTGGTGGATTTACATTTATTTAATCCGTATGTCATCCCCACGGAGGCGGGGGAACCCGCATCAACGAGCCTGCGCGCCAATCCACTTGTCACTGCGCGAGCGAAGCGTCGCAATCCCGCGAGACAGCAAGCCGGACGCCCGTTTTGCTGCAACGGGATCCTGACGCTTCGCTCAGGATGACAAATAGAGAGTAGGGCTGGCGCAGCCGTGTAGATTCCTGCCTTCGCAGGAATGACACGCGAGGGGGCAGGAATTAAAAAGATGAGTGTGGAAATTAAGTGCGGGTTAAGACTTTAGGCCTGGCCTAGAGTCTTAACCCCTTCAATCAAAAAACAGCGGTATATCCGCTGTTTTTTCATGGCTGTGCCACATTAACAGTAGCGGTCATATTTTTTGGTCCGCGCATAATTCGACCGCTTCGCGTCGCTTACCACGCGACACACAAAAACAGCAGACAAGCTGCTGTTTTTGTGTGGTCGGGGCAGGGAGACTCGAACTCCCGATCTCCTGTACCCAAAACAGGCGCCCTAGCCACTGGGCCATGCCCCGTTGTGTTTGGCGGACTAAGAATAGCGCATTTCTCTAATTTAATCAAGCCTAATTAGGTTATCCGCTAAGCTGAATAAATCGGCCAATTCACGCTTAATTTCCGAACTGGATTCTTTTCATCTGTGCTTTGATGCCGGCTACTTGCTTGCCCTGTTTGTTCCTGACTAACGTCTTGTTCCAAATAGTACTGCTCGCGACTATGATGTGTTTACTGATCGTTCAAGGCGTAGAGCAGTCCGATCTCGCCAGCGAAGGCAACCTGGTTAACGGCAGCTGGTGATTGCTTACAAATTTGTACCCTGTTGGCACTCGGCTGTGACACACGTCACGCTTTCAGCCATCATCGAAATCTCAACTCAAAAAATCAATCATCTTGATGACGACTAGAAAAATGCGACCTAGCTTAGGGTATTATTTACATTGAGGGTTGCAATTATCGTCAAATTTGATACTGTATCGAGACTAGATAAATATGCGGGCGTAGTTTAATGGTAGAACTTCAGGTTTCCAACCTGACCGCACGGGTTCGATTCCCGTCGCCCGCTCCACGACAATAACTGGTGTAAAAAGCCAGTTATTGTTTAATCAGGGATAGATATGAAAAAAATTATACTCGCCTCATCATCCCCTCGCCGCAAATCTTTACTTGAACAAATCGGATTAGAATTCACGGTGGATCCGAGTCAGTACGAGGAGAATATGAAAATAAAAGTTGAGCCGATGACGCTTGCTCGCATCCTGGCGCGAGGAAAGGCATTAGACGTAGCGCGACGCCACAACTCGGGCCTAGTAATCGGGGCTGATACTTTCTTGTCGTTTAAGAATAGCGTGCTAGGAAAACCGAAAGATAGATCCGAAGCCGTGACCATGCTCGAGCGACTAGCCGGAAAAACTCATTCGGTCATTTCTGGCATAGCGGTGATAGACGCTGAAACAGAACGAGAAGATGTCCGCTCCGTCCAAACCCTAGTGCAATTTCGTGATCTGTCGCAAGAAGAAATCGAAGATTATGTCGCCACCGGAGAACCACTCGATAAAGCCGGCGCGTACGGAATCCAGGGACGCGGCGCAACGCTAGTCGAGCGCATCGAAGGCGATTACTTTAACGTTGTCGGTCTGCCGCTCGCTACGTTGATGGAGATGTTGCGGCGATTCTAGAAAATAAAAATGCGCGGACAGGCGCGTTTTTTTATTGCCGATTTATTCAATTACGATTTTCGTTCCATACTGCGCCCACCAATACAGCGGTTCCATGTCTTCGTAACGGACATTAACGCAACCGCCGGACACCGGCTCTCGACCAAACTTGTCGTGCCAATACGCGCCGTGAATGTAGTACCCCCAGCCGTTTCGATAGGTGAAGCGTAAGTTATATAGGGTGTTCGGATAATCCCAGGTCGGGCCGCCGTAGTGCTTTACCGGAATCTTATCGAGTACCGTAAACTCTCCCTGTGGGGTCGGAGTCCAAGACTTGCCGGTCGAAACCGGAATCTGTCCGAGCACACGACCGCCCATGCTGTATCTTAAAAATAAATCTTTAGTCGAAACATATATCAATTTCTCCAAAATATCATGTCCATGCTTGAGCGGATCGTAGCCTGCCGCAACTTCGGTGCCGTCCAAAAATAAATCCCCGTCCGAATCGGGGTTCATTAGGCCGGTGCCGAGCGTCAACTCCCAGGCATCTGATAAGTAGTCTTCGTCTGAATCAACTCGCATCAGGGTCTTGCCGTCATCGTGACGTGGCGAAAATCCCTGCTGAATTTCCTCCCCGTCTGGCATACCATCTCCGTCGGTATCTTGTGACAGTGGGTCTGTGAAGTATTTCCCTCTCTCGACATCGTCAGACAGCCCATCCAAGTCAGAATCGGCTGAAACATAGGCAGAAATTGGCTTAACTGATGCAAAAACCGTTTCTACGGCATAAGCACCAGCCACCAAGCCGGCAATTATGGCCATAAAAAGCACTAAAATCCAGTTTTCACGATAATGAACCATATTTGTTTTGATTTCTACCTAAATTATAGCATTTTTTGCACTTATCCACAACCATTCTTTAATCACAAAAAACTGTCTGACTCGTTTTGAAGATGCTTAGCCTTAAAATAAGTCAGACAGTTTATTATCGTGATTGTCATACAAAAAAAGACCACTCATAGAGCGGTCTGACTTGTTTTATTCCTTGTCATCATCAGTATCGGTCAGTCGAGTGACCGGCACGATAGAGGTGACGCCATCTTCCTCTTCCATTAGTGGCGCAATGGCGCGGCACTTGATGGCCTTGGGGCGCTGTTTACGAGCTAGTCGAGTATTGCCTTCACCGTCAACGGTAAATTTCACTTCATCGCATTCGCGCACCTCGCCGGCCTCGATGGCGTTGGCCAAACGAAGGGTAACTTCCTTTTCGACCAAGTCACGAAGCGGGCGGGCACCGTATTGACGCACCTCACCGCGATTCAAGATAGCTTCCTTGAATTCGTCGGAAAAATTCAGCACCACCGGAATGCCGTTTTCGGTCTGCTTGAGAATTCTATCCTGAACGCCATGAAGCATGTTCTCGAGAATCTGTGCGCATGCGGCACGGCCAAGCGACCGAAACACCACGATACTTCGACGCATACGCCCAACAAACTCGGGCGGAAAGAATTTCTCGACCAGCCTCAGGGTCTGCTTGTACACCATCTCGTCGGTGCCCACGTGCTGTTCCTTGGACTGGAATCCTACAGCGCGCCCCTTGCCCTCGAGAATATCTTGCTGCTGCCGGCCACCAACGTTAGACGTCAGGATGATGATGCTATTGTTGAACCGAGTCACTGACCCGTCATTCATTCCAAGCTCACCCTCGTCCACGATATGGAGCAGCATGTTGTGCAAATCGCGATGTGCCTTTTCGATTTCGTCGAACAGAATGATCGACTTAAACGGACTGAACTTCTGATACAGCTGGGGCATCAGCTCGGCCATCTTCTTCTTGGTAGGCGGACCCTTATACTTCTTTTCGAGATACGGGCGCACCTTGCGCCAGAAGTCCTTTTCGTCGATCTTGAGCTGCGAGAGCAACCCGGGCTCGTCCGAACGGACGTAACCAGGTGGCGAACCGATCAGCTCAGAGACACGGTAATGCTCCTGAAATCGTGCGCACTGGATACGAATGAGCGGGGGTAGCAGATCATCACCAATGACATATCGGGCCACCTCCTCGGCAGACATGGTCTTACCGACACCGGTCGGTCCGGTGAATAGCAGGGTAGCGATAGGTCTTCGGCCGTCGCCCAAATTGGCGTTGTGAATTGCAAAACCCCTGGAAATGCTCAGGAGCGCCCGTTCCTGCCCGATGACTCGACCCCGTAGAAAATCGTACATTTGGGCAGTCTTGGGACCGAAGCTATCCGTGTTAACTGACCGATCGAACTCATCGTCCAGCACATCGGCTTTGTGAAGAGAGGCGTGAATCAACGTCATTGCGCGCTCCTTTCAGTACAATTTGTTACTAATCCATTACTACGACGCAAAAAAATTTTTAACGTACTAGTAATTTACTTTACACAACGTGGAAGTACCGTCAAGAGTGAATTTAGTTGTAAATTAAGCTAAATGCGTTGAAATATAAAAAACTGAACAACCGCAGTGTTCGGCTTTTGGCAAATTCTGGGGTGCAATTGGTAAACCCTGGCGTTAGAGCCGGAGCATATGGCGATAGGGCTTGCCTCTGCCTGTTTTGGCAGCTACTTGCTTCTCAAGCTCTGCCGCTACAGGCTTAATAATTTAGAGTTACTCAACGCAATCGCCAAAGCTAACGCATCGGCTGCATCGTCTGGTTTGGGAGTATCTTTAAGATTCAACAGTATTCGAACCATTTTTTGCATTTCCGGCTTTGAAGCGCGACCGTAGCCGCATACCGCAGTCTTCACCTGTACCGGATCCATTTCGTCGAACGGAATTTTCATTTTCTGCAGGCACAGCAATATTACCCCCCTAGCCTCTGCAACCTGCAGCGCGGTCTTGGCATTCTTAGAAAAATAGAGTTTCTCAACCGCCGCCCGTTCGGGTTTATAGCGTTCAATCACATCAGCCAGACCGTCATAAATCTGTTTCAATCGCTCTGCCGAACTAAGGGTTTTGTCAGTTTGAATGCTACCGTAACAAAGACAGTAATCCTTTCCCGCCTTCCCGCCTTCCCGCCTTCCCGCCTTTTCAACCACCCCAAACCCCATGTCAGCGTAGCCCGGATCAATTCCAAGATAGATGGACATGCTAGAGGCTTACGTTAGAATAAATGTTGCTGACGTCCTCGTCGTCGTCCAATGCCTCGAATAATTTTATAAGTGATCCCTTGGTAGAATCACCGGCTTCTGATTCATCTTTGGCGATCCATTCCAACCCAGCGTCCTCTATCTTTAGTCCCATCGACTCGGCCGCGTCGCGCACCTTTGCCAAATTAGTATCGGCTGAAGTGATGACGTGCACCCCATCTTCTTCAATGATGTCCTCGGCTCCAGCGTCCATCAGCGCGAGCTGATTTTCATCGCTCAAAGCGTCCTGGCCGGTCGCCCGCACTACTCCTTTTCGTTCGAACATCCACTGCACCGAACCTTGGGCGCCGAGACTGCCGCCGTGCTTGGTGAAGGCATGCTTGATGTTGGCCGCAGTGCGGTTACGGTTATCAGATAAAGCCTCAACCAAAACAGCCGCACCGCCTGGACCGAAGCCTTCGTAAATAATTTCTTCAATGACTCCCCCATCGATCTCACCGGTCCCGCGCTTTATGGCGGTTTCGATTCGGTCTTTGGTCATGTTGCCGGCATATGCCTTATCGATGGCTGTTCGCAGAGCAAAGTTAAATTCTGGGTCACCGCCACCGCGAGCCGCTACCGTGATTGTTTTCGATAACTTGGTGAACAAAGCCGCGCGCTTAGCGTCCGCTGCGCCTTTTTTATGCCTAATTGTCGCCCATTTCGAGTGGCCTGACATACAAATAATTCGCTAAGTTGACTTACATATGACACTTTAGCATCTGATTGATTTTTACTCAATATGAACCAGAATCTACTGAGTCGCGCTTAGAAAATTAGCTAAAAAGAAGGGCCTCCCCTGAATGTGCGGACCCGTATCGCCGACATATTCACTGTGGAGAAGGCACGCAGAACGTAATGAGAACCCGTTCTCTGACTAATGTAATGATTGGAGTTAAAACAAAAGAGGCCCGTTTTGAGCCTCTTTTGTTGCCTTTCTATGGCTGTCTATTCTTCTGTCCCGTCATCCTCACCGGCGGCAGTTCCGACCTGCGGGGCGTCTTCTTCAGCTCCCGCCAAAATATCGTCACTTCCTTCGGCCTCGACCGCTTCGGCCTCGGCTTCGGCGCGTTCACGCTCCAGCGCTTCGTAGTCGAGCGGCGGTTCGAGTCCGGTACCGGCCGGAATCAGGCGACCGATGATAATGTTCTCCTTCAGGCCCTCGAGCGGATCCACCTTTCCGGTAACCGCAGCGTTAATCAGAACGCGTGCAGTCTCCTGGAACGACGCGGCGGACAGGAAGCTCTGCGTGGAAAGTGACACCTTGGTGATGCCCAAGAATAGCTCCTCTGCCTTGGCCTGCTGGCCGCCTTCTTTCTTTACGCGAGCGTTCTCAATCATGAACTGGGCCTTCTCTATAACCTCGCCCGGCAGCAAAGCTGTATCGCCGGCTTCAGTCACGTTAACCCGCGAGAACATCTGACGGATGATTATCTCGATGTGCTTGTCGTTCAGCTTCTGACCCTGCGAGGTGTAGATGGCCTGCACGTCCTTGAGGACATACTTCTGAACGGCTTCCTTGCCGCGCAGTCGGTATAGCATCTGCAGATCGAGATGGCCGTCCGTGAGAGGCTGACCGGCCTCGACCTCATCGCCGTCCTTCACGTAAATGACGTATCCCGGCGGGATGATGTATTCCTTGTCCTTCTTGACGTCGCGAAGCACCTTTACGTTCTTCTTGGTGGTCTTGGCCACACCGGCGCGATCGGCGGTCACCTTGGTGCCGTCCTTCTTGACGACCACCACCTGACCTTCTTTCACCTTGGCGCCGTCCTCTACCTTGGCCTCGTCGCCGCGTACCATCTTATATGTCTCGCCGTCCTGGTCGGTATAGCTAACGCGCACAATCTTGTGGCCGACGTACTGCGCCAGCATCTGCTGACCCTTCGGGCCCTCAATCATGCGGCGCTCAATCTCTTCCACCTTGGCCTTGCCGCTGACCTCGCTCATGTAGGCCTTGCGCTTCGGCGGACGCGACTCGAACAGTTCCTCGACGCGCGGCAATCCCTGCGTGATGTCGGAACCGGCCACACCACCTGTATGGAACGTTCTCATCGTCAGCTGGGTTCCGGGCTCGCCGATGGACTGGGCGGCCATGATGCCGACCGGCACGCCGATCTTGACCGCCTTATTGAACGCCAAGTCGTAGCCGTAGCACTTCTGGCATATCCCCTTCGGCAGCCTGCATTCCAGCACGGAACGGGCGTGCACTTCCTGCAAATCCAGATCTTCCAGCTTGCGCGCCACTTCCTCGGTAATCAAATCCCCGGCCTTCACGATCACGCGGCCGTTCTTCGGGTGCTTGATATCGGCCAAGATATAACGACCGAGGATGCGACCGACCACGGTCTGACCCATCTCATCGGATTCCTTCTTGGTGATAATGTTACCGACCTTGTCGCCGCAGTCTTCCTCGCGCACCACCACGTCCTGGGCGACGTCCACCAGACGGCGGGTCAGGTAGCCGGCATTGGCGGTACGCAGGGCGGTATCGGACAGACCCTTTCGGGCACCGTGAGTGGAGATGAAGTATTCCAGCACGTCGAAGCCGTCCTTGAAGTTCGCCTTCACCGGCAGCTCGATGATCTCGCCGGACGGTGACGCCACCAGGCCTTTCATGCCGATAATCTGCGTCAGCTGTCCCCAGCTACCGCGCGCGCCCGAGTTGATCATGGATGATACGGATCCGCTGTCCGGCAGGTTCTGCTTGGCCAGCTTGGTCACCTCGTCCTTCACGCCGGACCAGACGTCCACGATCTTGGCGTGACGCTCGGACTGGGTGAGCAGACCTTCCTGGTATTGCCCCTCGATTTCCTGAATCTTCTTGTCGCCATCTTCGATTAGTTTCGTCTTCTCCTCAATCACCGGCAACTCAGCGATTCCCCAAGAATAGCCGGACACGGTGCAGTAGTGATATCCGATTTCTTTTAGGTCATCGAGCAGCTGTACGGTGCGCTCACGGCCGCACATCTCGATGCAGTCACGCACCAGCTTGCTGAGCTCGGACTTTCCGAGTCGTTCGTTGATGAAACCGAAAGTTTCCTGCGGAATCAGGCGGTTCAGCAGAATGCGACCGGTATTAGTTTCAAGCGCAGGCTCGCCTGGGTTGAGACGCACTCGAATCTTCTCGCGCAGAGAGATTTTCCGCAGGCGATAGGCCAGTATCGCTTCCTTGGCGTCGCTGAAAATTCGCGGCTTCTCGTTCGGACCGTCAACTAGGGTAGTCATGTAATATATGCCCCAGGCGATGTCCATGGACGGGTTCATAATCGGCGCGCCAGTAGCCGGCTTGAGCAAGTTGTTGGTCGAAAGCATGCGCTCACGCGCCTCAATCTTGGCCTCTTCGGTCAGCGGCACGTGAACCGCCATCTGGTCACCGTCAAAGTCCGCGTTGAATGCCGAACACACCAGCGGGTGCAGGTGAATGGCCTTGCCTTCGATTAGAATCGGGTGAAAGCCCTGGATACCCAAACGGTGAAGGGTCGGAGCGCGGTTCAGCAGGACTATCGCGTCCTTAGTGACTTCTTCGAGAATGTCCCACGTCTCCGGATTATCCTGGTCAATGAAACGGTTGGCACTACGAATGTTATGACAGTAACCGCGGTCAATCAGCTTGGAAATCACGAACGGCTTAAACAGCTCCAGCGCCATCTTCTTCGGCAGGCCGCATTGGTCAAGCTTGAGCTTCGGGCCGACCACGATCACCGAACGGCCTGAATAGTCGATACGCTTACCGAGCAGGTTCTGACGAAAGCGACCCTGCTTGCCCTTCAGGATATCGGCTAAGGACTTAAGCTGGCGTTTCTTGCCTGTCGCAGCCACTACGGTCTTTGCCTGACGCGCTGAATTGTCAATCAATGCGTCAACCGCCTCCTGTAGCATGCGTTTTTCATTACGGGAGATGACTTCCGGAGCGTTCAAGTCTTCGAGCTTCTTCAGGCGGTTGTTGCGGTTGATGACGCGGCGGTACAGGTCATTCAAATCAGATGCGGCGAAGCGACCGCCGTCGAGCGGCACCATCGGGCGCAAGTCCGGCGGAATCACCGGAACTGCGGTCATGACCATCCAGTGCGGCTCGATGCCGTTCTGAATAAGCGCATGCAGCAGCTTCACGCGGCGCACCAACTTGTCGTAGCGAGCACCAGGCTGGGCGTCGGCCATCTCGTCCTCCAGCTTCTGGGTCAGTTCTTCCAAATCTATCTTTTTCAATAGCTGATGAATGGCCTCGGCACCGATGCCGGCGTCGAATACATGGCCATACTTTAGTGACCAGTCTTGGTATATGCTTTCGGAGATAATTCGATGCGGCTCCAGCTCTTTCAGCTCTTTCTCTACGGTACGAAAATCTTCCTCCAAATCCTTAAGCTTGCTGGCCTTTAGATCGAACGCGGCGGACATCGCCTTATCACGCTCTTTCTTTTTCATCTCTTCGTTCTTCTCAACGTCAGCCACGATACGCTTGTATTCACCTTCAATCTGCTTCTTCTTGGACTTGTACTCGTTCTTCACCTGTTCCAGCGTATCTTCCTTGGCTTTCTCGTTTACGTTGGTGACGATGAAGTTGGCGAAGTAAATGACCTTCTCCAAGTTCTGCACGGATAGGTCCAATACCAGGCCGATCTTGGACGGCACGCCGCGCAGGAACCAGATATGGGACACCGGCGAGCATAAAGCGATATGCCCCATGCGCTCACGGCGCACCAGCGAATGGGTGACTTCCACGCCACACTTGTCGCAAATAATGCCCTTGTAGCGGACTTTCTTGTATTTACCGCAGTAACATTCCCAATCCTTGGACGGACCGAAAATTTCTTCGGCGAACAGGCCGCCCTTTTCTGGTTTCTGGGTGCGGTAGTTGATGGTTTCGGGGTTCTGCACCTCACCGTATGACCAGTTTTTAATGGTCTCTGGAGAGGCGAGCTTCAGACGCACGGCGTCGAAATCCTGAATTTTGAACTGTTCTGCTATCGGGTTCATATGTTTTTCTCGATAACGGGCGATTAGGCTTCGCTCCCTTCGTTAGTGGTAGCCTCGCCCGTATCCGCCGACCTATCGGATACGACCCCCACAAGTGGGGCCGGCATGGTTCCTTCCCTTTCGTCATACGCATCGATGCGTCGTCCGTCCTTGAGCAGCTCGACATCGAGTGCCAAACCCTTGAGCTCGCGAATCAAGACATTGAACGATTCCGGGATGTTAATCTTGCGGATTGGTTCACCCTTGATAATCGATTCGTAAGCCTTCGAACGACCGGGTACATCGTCCGACTTAATCGTCAAAATCTCCTGTAGCGTATGGGCGGCTCCGTATGCTTCGAGCGCCCACACCTCCATTTCACCGAAGCGCTGACCACCGAACTGCGCCTTACCACCGAGCGGCTGCTGGGTGATTAAGGAATACGGACCGATGGAACGCTGATGAATCTTGTCTTCCACCATATGGTTCAGTTTCAGCATGTACTTGTGGCCAACCGTAACCGGATTGTCGAACGGTTCACCGGTGCGACCGTCGAATAGCTTGAGCTGACCGGTGCGCGGAAAACCAGCTTTCTCCAGTTCACCGCGGATTTCTTCTTCTGTAATTCCATTTAGCGCCGGGGTCACCGCATTGTAACCGAGCGCATTCGCGGCCAGACCGAGATGAGTCTCGAGAATCTGACCCAAGTTCATACGAGAGACAACGCCGAGCGGCGACAGGATGATGTCCACTGGAGTGCCGTCTTCGAGATACGGCATGTCTTCGATCGGTACAATTCTAGAAATAACACCCTTGTTGCCGTGACGACCGGCCATCTTGTCACCGACCTGAATCTTTCGGAGCGTGGCGATGGAAACCTGAATCGACTGAATAACCCCTGGCGGCAGCTTGTCGCCCTGCTCGCGGGAGAAAATCTTAATGTCCACGACTTTACCGTGACCGCCATGCTCCAAATAGAGCGAACTGTCGCGAACGTCACGGGCCTTTTCGCCGAAAATGGCGCGTAACAATTTTTCTTCAGCGGAAAGCTCGGTCTCGCCTTTCGGGGTAATCTTACCGACTAGAATGTCGCCCGAAGCGACTTCAGCGCCAATGCGAACGACTCCCGTATCGTCCAGGTTAGCGAGCTTCTCTTCGCTGATGTTCGGAATGTCAGAAGTCACCAACTCGGGCCCAAGTTTGGTCTCGCGCACGTCGATGGTGAAATTATCAATATGAATGGATGAGTAACGATCCTTCTGTACAAGGCGCTCGCTCAAAATAATGGCGTCCTCATAGTTGTAACCTTCCCAGGACAGGAACGCGACCAGTAGATTTTGACCAAGCGCAAGCTCGCCCTGATCGGTCGAGGGGCCGTCAGCGAGCGTCTCTCCCTTCTTCACCTTCTGTCCCAGCTCCACAATCGGACGCTGGTTTATGCAGGTGGATCCGTTGGAGCGGACAAACTTATTGAGCAAGTACTCGTCTTCCCCTGCCTTGGTGGTCACCACAATCTTATCAGCTTGCACGGTAGTCACCTCACCCGGATTTAGAGCCACAGCAACGTGACCTGAGTCAACGGCAGCGCGTCGCTCCATGCCGGTGCCGACAATCGGAGAATCCGGTTTGATGCACGGCACGGCCTGACGTTGCATGTTCGTTGCCATCAACGCACGGTTGGCGTCATCATGCTCCAGAAACGGCACGAGCGAGGTGGCAATCGAAACAATCTGCCGTGACGAAACGTCCATGTATTCAATCAAGCCAACGTCATCCAGAGTCGGTTCACCGTTCTTACGCACACCAGCGCGAGCATTAACGAACTCGCCGTTCTCATCGACCGGAGTGGTCGCCGAAGTGGTTACTGATTTTTCCTCGCTGAACGCGTTCAAATAAACTATTTCTTCGGTTACGCGCGGCTTAATCGGCACGAACTCCAGACCATCTATTTTCGCGAGCTTTTTGGCGTCGGCAGCAGAAATCTTAGCTCCGTCTTTGACGACAATCTTTTTTCCATCTTTTACGTCACCGCGCGCAATCTCTCCGACCGCTTTCTTGCCGTCGTTCGCTACCTTGTTCAGCACTTTGCGGTACGGAGTCTCGATAAAACCATATTCGTTGATGCGGGCGTAGCTGGCGAGATGGCCAACTAATCCAATATTCGGTCCCTCCGGGGTGGCAATCGGACAAATGCGGCCGTAGTGAGTTGGATGTACGTCACGGACGTCGAACCCGGCGCGCTCGCGTGACAGGCCGCCCGGACCCATTGCGGACAAGCGGCGCTTATGTTCCAGCTCGGATAGCGGATTTGTCTGGTCCATGAACTGCGACAGCTGAGAACTCATGAAGAACTCGCGGATCACGCCGATAATCGGACGTGCGTTCACCAGCTTCGAAGGGGTCAGCGCCATGATGTCCATGGTGGACATGCGGTCCTTGATGATGCGCTCCATGCGAGACATACCAACGCGCAAGCGGTTCTGCACCAACTCACCAGCCGAACGGACACGACGATTGCCAAGATGGTCAACATCATCTGGTTCTTCTTGGGTGATGTTCAGACGAATTAGCTCGGACACAATCTGCACTAAATCCTCTCGTTTCAAAATGCGATTCTCCGGTTTCTCAATATCATCCTCGGTGTAATTTAGGCCAAACCGCTGGGCGTACTTGTAGCGTCCGACCTTACCCAAGTCGTACCGGTCAAAATTGAAGAACATCGAGTAGATGAGCGAACGGGCGTTATCGACGGTCGCTAGATCGCCCGGGCGTATTCTCTTATATACCTCCTTCAGACCACCCTCTTCATCTTCGGCAATGTCTTTGCTGATTGTGGCTTCTATGTATTTAATGGAGGGATGCACATCAACACCTTCAAACAGTTTCAGAATTTCCTCGTCGCTGGAGTAACCGAAGGCGCGCAATAGCGAAGTCACGGCAACTTTGCGCTTGCGGTCGATTTTCACCCAAATCACGCCGTTCTGATCGGTTTCCATTTCGAGCCAGGCACCGCGATTCGGGATAATCTTGGCGCCGAAATGGCGTCGCCCGCGCAAATTCTCCATGGTGAAAAAGACACCGGCCGAACGAACCAGCTGCGATACAATCACGCGCTCGATGCCGTTAATAATGAACGTTCCACGGTCGGTCATCAGCGGAAAGTCACCGAGATAAATCTCCTGTTCCTTAGTTTCCGCGGTACGTTTGTTGATAAGCCGGGCTCGAACACGCAACGGCGATTCAAAGGTCAAATTCTTGGCCTTGGCCGTTTCCTCATCGAACTTCGGTTCATCGAGGTAATAATTATTGAAATAGAGTTCGAGGTCACGCCCGATAAAGTCCTTAACCGGCGATATCTCCTCGAAAAGCTCTCGGATGCCGTCACTAAACAGCCAGTCGTACGACGTCTTTTGGACCTCAATCAGATCCGGAAGCTCCATGGCATCCTTGATGTCGGTAAACGACTTGCGTTCGCGTGACTCTGGCTTAACGCGTTTCAATCTCATAGTTGATGGTTACACGTCATTCACTTGTGAGCCGACTGCACTCATCATTAGTGAAATCGTGTCTGATTTACGATTTCAACGGACCTATAACAAGCTTTTAAGTCCGATCTTCATCATTAATTATTGAAATTCCGCCGTTGACTCAGACAAACAAAAACATCCCCCTGCATTAACGGAAGCCTCCTCGATTCCGGGCAGGACGATTGAAAACGATTGGCCATGTTAGGCGGCAGTGTAGGCCAACATCTGGTATTTCGTGTCTATTGAGGAAAAAATGCCTTATTGACATTTCCCTTGCACCTAGTGGCGCGTCATTGGCGATACTACCACAAATAAAAATAAAGGTCAAGGGCATGAAGACAAGTTTGTCAAGAGGGATAGATTATTATCTAAAATAAGCGTTTTTCTGACAGCTATTAACAGTAAACTTATATTATTCATAATAGGCTGGAACACGGCTTATCCACATTGTCAAATTTTATCGTTTATCTTGCCTTAAAATAAGCAAAAACAAGTAAAGGTTTCACACCATGTTCATCCACAGAGGTGTTATAATTATTTGATGAAGACTCCCTGTTTGGCTGCGGTTATCGTTAAGAAGTACTCCGCCTGGGCTCTTTGGCGGACCAAAGGAACGCGACACTTGTCGTGATACTCCGCCTATTTCCCCTTAGTGGGGCGTTCTCTTGGCCCATCTCTTGGACGAAACTTTTTCGGTAACTGCAGCCCTATGGGGAGTTTTTTATGTTGAGTGGCGGCAAACTTGTCTTAACTTACTCGGCCATGCAGTCGCCCGAAAAGAGAATCGGGACGAGCCCTGAAGAATAATATCTTTTTCGTAGTAACTTTTTGGTTTGGCAAGTACGAACAGCTTAGGTAATTTCCTCATTATACTCAAAGCTCGAGTCCATTTAACTGCGTCGCACAACAAATATAGTTAAGTCAGGCATAAACTAAGTGAATTATCTACTTTATTTAGCGTCGCTAAACTGATATAATCGCCGCTGAGAGACATTTAATGGAGGACGGCGGTAGAGTGTCCCTGCTGGATTGAAAGGCAGGAACAAGCCCCACATCTATATAGATTTATGGCCAGAAGCACTAAAAGCGGCGGAAGACGCAAAAAAAAGGAAGAGGATGTTAAGTTCGAAATGAGCCCCAAAGCCAAGCGAGAGTTGGCGGCAATTATTTTGCTCGTGGTATCGCTGGTTGTGGCATTGGGTTTTTTCGGCGTGGCCGGCCCGGTGGGACGTGGCATTGACGCGGCACTAGCCACTTTATTCGGCATCCTAAAATATGCGGTGCCGATCATCATGATTGCTGTAGCTGGCTGGTTGGCATTCCCGGAAAAATTTCCGTTTCATCGACGTACCGCCATCGGTGGCGGTATGCTGTTGCTGAGCATCGGCGCGCTAATCAATACCATCACGTTCGGCACTAAGGACGATGAACTTTTCATCGAGGCAATCGGCGCGGCCGGAGGATATTTTGGCTTGGCGCTGGCTTACCCGCTGGTCGCGCTGTTTGGTTTATGGGCGACTATTATTATGTTAATTGCATTGCTCGGAATCTCTGTTGTTGTGGTTTCTAGTTTGTCGCTAGGTGAAATTTATGAACGTGTACGCTACTCCGAACTACCGGTCATCGGCCGCCGACAATATGACAATCTTGAGGATGAGGATTATGAGTACGAAGAGGACGACGAAGAAGAAGGCGGCGAGCATGATGAGGAAGAAGAAATTGAAGAGGATGGGGAATACGAAGAAAGCGAGGAACACGATGAGGACGGAGAAGACGAGGAGCTTACCCGCATGGCTAAACCACGCCGTCGCCACAAGAAAGTTGATATCCCCCTAGATTTGTTGGAGCACAAAAGCGGCAAACCGACTTCGGGTGATATTCACGGACGCCGAATGACCATCCAACGCACGCTGGAAAACTTTGGCATCGATGTGGAGATGGGAGAAGTTAGCGTTGGGCCGACCGTGACGCAGTTCACATTAAAACCAGCGGCTGGCATAAAGCTGTCACGCATTACCTCGCTATCGAACGACCTTGCGCTATCATTGGCCGCACATCCAATTCGTATCGAAGCGCCAATTCCGGGCAAATCTTTGGTTGGTATTGAGGTGCCAAATCACACCGTGGCCACTGTCACGCTGCGCGAGATCCTGGAGTCAGCTGAATTTACCCGACGTAAGAGCGAATTGACGATTTGTCTCGGAAAGGATGTGGCCGGAAAAGCTTGGATTACGGATCTCAAAAAAATGCCGCATATGCTCGTAGCCGGCGCGACCGGTTCTGGCAAAACCGTATGTTTGAACACGATTATCCTGTCGTTAATTTTTCAGAACGGAGCTGATGACTTAAAACTATTGTTGATCGACCCGAAGCGAGTTGAACTGCCGACATACAACGGCATCCCGCACCTGCTGACGCCGGCAATTACCGAAGTGCCTAAAATTATCAATTCGTTCAAGTGGGCTATTGGCGAAATGGAGCGTCGCTTCGAGGAATTATCTCACACCGGCTGCCGCGACATCGGCAGTTACAACGAAACCCATTCCGAGAAGATGCCTTATATTGTAATTGTCGTGGACGAGTTGGCCGACTTGATGGTGGCCGCAGCCGCAGAAGTTGAAGCATCGATTATTCGCTTGGCGCAGATGGCGCGGGCGGTAGGAATTCACCTCGTCATAGCCACGCAAAGGCCGTCGGTGGACGTAATCACTGGTCTGATTAAAGCAAATATCACTACACGCATTGCATTCTCTGTGGCATCTTCTATGGATTCACGCACGATTCTAGATACACCCGGCGCGGAAACATTAGTCGGTCGCGGCGACATGCTATTCATGACGGCAGACATCGCCAAGCCCAAGCGTATCCAGTGCTGTTTTGTGAGTGACAAAGACATCAAGAATGTAGTCAGCCACTTGAAGGAACAAATGGACGAACCGGCCGAATATGATGATGAGGTAATCGAAAAAAAGTCTGGCGCGTCGCTTGGTGGTGCCAACTCGAGCGAAGCGGATGATGAGCTGTATGACGAGGCCAGGGCTACGGTCATTAAGGCTGGCAAGGCGTCAGCGTCGTATTTGCAGCGCAGATTAAAAGTCGGCTACGCGCGGGCAGCGCGACTGCTGGACTTACTCGAGGAGAATGGAGTAATCGGCCCAGGCGAAGGCGCCAAACCACGCGAGATTCTAGTGAGCGCGATCGAAGACGAGGACGGTATACACGTTCCGGAACACGAGGAAGCATAAAAATTGGCGGAGCGTCTGAACACAGGAGCGTCCGGAGGCCGGGTCTCAGACACCATCGCTCTATACATCGGATTTCGCTCGCGTGCCGACCAGTATCATTCGGCAACAGCGCCGGTCATAATCAGCCCGACTTTCGGGCGCTACTGCGCTCTAGCGCTTAAACCTAATAATGACTACTACCGAACGGACAGTCGAACCCACCGTTGCCGAGGCGCTCATCGAAGTGCGTCAGAGTTTGGGTTTATCCCAGGCCGAAGCGGCGCGCAATTCTGGTGTACCAAAAAAATACATCCAATTTTTGGAGGGTGAATCGATGGACAGCATCACTGCGGACATTTATACGCATCATAAGTTGCGCGCTTACAGCCGCTATCTGAATCTAGACGAGAAAAAAGTGCTGTCGGCGTATCGCAAAGAAAATGCAATGCCTGAAACAACGGTTGAAACCCGTCATGCGACACGCTGGCGCAAGCATCCGCTCAAGCATATTCCAACCACACGTCTTATCGTGACACCGCGCGTCATCCGAACGGCAATCGTTATCACTATCGCTATCGGCATCGGCATGTTCTTCGTGGTCAGGACACAACGCATGATGGCTCCGCCGAGCATCAATTTGGTGTCGCCGCCAGACGGGCTGGTGACTATGGAAAAATCTCTCACCGTGATGGGCCGAACTGAACGCGAGGTAACGCTGCTAGTAAACGGAAAGCCCGTTTATATCGACGCGAGCGGAAACTTCATTGACCAGCTAGTGCTGCGCGAGGGCCTAAATGTGATTCGTGTAGTCGCCGTCCGCAAACACGGGCAGGAAGCCGAAATAACGCGGCGGGTGATTGTTAAGCCCACCGATAGACCGACAGCTTCGCTGGAATTGTACGAACCAGCTGAGTAAAAAGTGTAGAAGTTTAGAGGTGTAGGGGTGTAGGAGATTCGCCCACTTACGCATGACGGCTAATGCAAAATGTGCGGGTCTCCTAAACTTCCACGCTTCTATACTTCTACACTACGCAATAATGAGGCTTGCCAATTACCTACAACCACGTTATATATTAATGATGCTTATTAATCGCCATAAATAACCACGCACTATATGGCCACCAACAAAACAACTAAGCCCGCCTCGGCGGGTGAGTCAGCCTCGACTGACAAAGATAAAAAACCAGTGACTGACCCTAATCAAGAAGCCCGATTGCAGGCTGTGGGAGCTGCAATTGAGCAAATCAAGCAACGCTTTGGTGAAGGCTCAATCATGAAATTCGGCGAAGCCAAGAAGGTTGATGTGGACGCTGTCCCAACAGGCTGCCTATCACTCGACCTGGCGCTTGGCGTCGGCGGAATGCCCCGCGGTCGCGTTGTGGAGATATATGGACCTGAATCATCCGGTAAGACCACGCTAGCTCAGCACGTTATCGCTGAGGTTCAGAAGCTGGGCGGCACGGCCGCTTTCGTTGATGCGGAACATGCGCTCGATCCGGAATACGCCGCGCGCATCGGTGTGAAGGTCGATGAATTATTGATATCTCAGCCTGATAACGGCGAGCAGGCGCTAGAAATTACCGAAACCCTGGTGCGCTCCGGCGCCGTGGACGTGGTGGTCGTTGACTCGGTCGCTGCGCTCGTTCCGAAAGCAGAGATAGAAGGCGACATGGGTGACTCGCATATGGGTCTGCAGGCCCGCTTAATGAGTCAGGCGTTGCGCAAGCTCACCGGAATTGTTTCGAAAACCAATACCATAGTAATTTTCATTAACCAGATTCGCCACAAAATTGGTATCGTATTCGGTAATCCGGAAACCACCACCGGCGGCAACGCACTGAAATTCTATTGTTCTGTGCGTGTTGAGGTTCGCCGATCCGCCCAAATCAAACAGGGCGAAAAGATAATCGGCAATCAAGTAAAGTGCAAAGTGGTGAAAAATAAGGTTGCTCCGCCGTTCCGCGCCTGCACGTTCGACATCATGTATAACGAGGGAATTTCCATCGCGGGTGACCTGCTGGAAGTCGGCGTGGCGAACGAAGTCATCACCAAATCCGGCAACAGCTACTCCTACGGCGATATAAAATTTGGCGTCGGTCGCGAAAACGCCAAGGCATTTCTGAAGCAAGACAAGAAACTGATGGCCAAACTGAAGAAAGAAATCTGGACTGCGGCCAAGACGGCCGAAGAAGAAGTAATTGCAGAAAAAACAAAAGCGAGGATGGCTTCATAAACAGCGGCAAAAAACCTCGGAAGAACTTCCGAGGTTTTTGATTGACTGGAGACTCTTATGAATTGAGATCAAGTAATCTCCCCTGGTTCCGCGACGCTCGACCCGAGATTTCATAGAAAAATAAACGATCTTGCTTGAGCCGTTTTATTTTTATCTATTCCTGTGCGCGCTCTACGTATTCTCCTGTTTCGGTATTTACCACGACACTGGTCCCCTGCTCCACAAAAAGCGGCACCTGTAATTTTATTCCAGTTTCTAGCGTGACTTCCTTAGTGACACGACCTTGGGCGCTGTCTCCTTTCACCGCCGGCATTGCCTCGACCACTTTAAAAGTTAGCTTCTTCGGCAAGTCCACGGACAGTGGCTTGCCCTGATAAGACAGCACCATCACGTTTTGACCTTCTGTCAGGTACTTACCCTTATCGCCGACTAGCTCCTTGTCGATGGTGGTCTGATCAAACGACTCATTGTCCATAAAGTTATATCCGGAGTCGTCCGCATACAAAAACTGCATATTGGCCCGCTCCAGATCCAAGGTTTCGATAGTCTCGCTGGTCTTGAATGTGTTCTCGATGGTACGACCAGTCTGAATGTTACGCATTTTTGTGCGAACGAAAGCACTGCCTTTGCCCGGGTTAACGTGTTGGAAATCCGTAACGATATGCGGAGCATCTTTAAACATGATGACTGCTTCTTTTTTGATTGCGGTTGTGTCTGACATATAAGGTGGTGTCTTATTTCTAATAGGTGGCGGGGACACGCTGGGTCGCTGCTGACCGCGCGCAACACAGCATGTCCCCGCATGGGTTATGTATTGATGCGCTTGCCGAGCCCCAGGGCCCGTGTCTTTATTCAAACAAATCTGTAGCGGGAAAGAACAAAACGTCCTCGATGGTCGGGGCGTCCGTAAGCAACATTACCAGACGATCGATTCCGAGGGAAATCCCGGTTGAATCCGGCATTTGGCTCACTGCCTCTAAAAATTGTTCGTCTATTGCTAATTCATCTTTGCCGAGTTCGGTCCTGGTGCGCCGGTCTTTATCGACTCTTCGTCGCTGTTCCTCCGCGTCAGTCAGTTCGGTGAATGCGTTGCATAGCTCGATACCAAGTGCATACGCTTCGAATCTTTCAGCCAACCGAGAATCATCTGGCTTGACTCGTGAAAGCGCGGCCATATGACTCGGATAGTCGCACAAAAAAGTTGGCTTATTCTGTCCCAGCTTCGGCTCTATATCCTTCAAGAAAATCCGGAAAAAAATATCGTCGAACGTATCGGAATCCTGGACTTCATCTCCCCTGTTACGCGCCACCGAACGGAATTTATTTGCATCATTCAACAACGGCTCCAAATCAATATCCGCAAATTTCTGAAACGCTTCCAAAACGGTGATGCGTGGCCACGGAGGCGAAACATCTAATTTCTTTCCCTGATATATAAACTCCGTCTTCCCGAACATCTTATTGGCAAGATATTGCACTAGATGCTCGGTATCTTCCATTACTGCCCGATAGTCCTGATTCGCCCGATACCATTCCACCATGGTGAACTCTGGATTATGCGTTCCGCCCCACAGCTCGCCATTACGGAAGCAGCGCGCAACCTCAAAAATTCTCTCGTAGCCAGCGGCCAGCAATTTTTTACATGAATATTCTGGCGAGGTGATTAAATGCGCCCGGTGCTTGGAGCCGTCGTTTTTTATTAACTCGGTACCGAATGGGTCGATGGTCGGTTCAGTATCGGGATATGCCACCATAATAGGAGTCTCCACCTCGAGAAAATCACGATCGCGGAAAAAATTTCGCACGCCAAATACAATCTCCGAACGCTTTTTCATGCGCTTACGAAATGCCTCATCGGTTTGTAGTTTTTTCCAATTGACCATGTCTGAACTATTTGCTCCAATGCATTTTCGCCTATCTCATGTAATTCCGGCATGAGCGGGAAAAACATGTGAGGTGACAAAACGGATGCAATTTCGGTCACTGACAAAGAAAAGGTCCGCTTGTGCGGACCGATTTTCTTTCGCGCTGTTATCGGGTGGTAAACGGCAACAGTGCGATTATCCTGGCTCGCTTGATAGCATTGGCCAGCTTACGCTGATGATGAGCGCACACACCACTGCGGCGTCGCGGATTAATCTTTCCGAAGGAAGAGATATACCGGCGCAAGGTGCCCATGTCTTTATAGTCGATAGATACAACGTTGTTGACGCAGAACCAGCAGTGACGCTGTATCTTTATTGAACTCTGTCGTTTTCGTCTTCGCATAAGTCTAAAATGGAATATCTTCAACACGAATCTCTTCCTCTCCATTCGTCGGAGCCGCAGCGGCGGCTGCAGTCGGTTGTGACGCCGCGTAGTTATTGCCGCCGGAACCAGCTGGGGCGCGGTCCAACATAATCATATTTTCGGCATTAATCTCGGTACGATTACGCTTGGAACCATCCTGACCTTCCCATTCACGCGTCTGCAAACGACCCTCGATATAAACCTTGCGACCCTTGCCTAGGTACTGGACGCAAATCTCGGCCAGTTTTCCCCAAGCAACAATGTTATGGAACTCGGCTTTTTCCTGCTTCTGTCCGCTGGCGTCAGTCCACGAATGGTTCGTGGCTACACCGAAGTTGGCGACGTTCTGCCCGTTCGGGGTAGTGCGCATTTCCGGATCTCGGGTCAGGTTGCCGATAATCATGGCTCGGTTGAGATTCATATTTGTGGTTATTTAGTCTGAATAATATAGCTCGGACAGGCAGTCTCCGCTTCGCTCCGTATCGCCAGTCCTCGCAGGGGCTGTGTATTGATGTACCTGCCTAGCCCTGGGCCAAACAGTGATACCGAACTCTAGAGGACTTCTTCCGTCAAGATTTCGTCTAGCTTCTTGTCGAGCTCCTTGATGTCCATGCCGTCAGACTTGGCTGCAGACGCAGGAACTGGCTTGGCCTGAATCGGTGGCGCTTCTTTCTGGCGTTCCTTTGACTTTTCCGATGAAAAGGACCGGCGCTCATCTACTTCGTTGAAAGTCGGAGCCTGCTTCAAATTAGGGTCGCGCTCGACAACCATGTGCCGCAGCACTTCACCAGTCAGGCGCAACACTGAATCCATCTTTGCGATAATCTCGGATTCAGCATCGAAATGTACCAAAATATAGGTACCGTTACGCTGGTGATCAATAGGGTAAGCCAGACGGCGCTTGCCCATATTAAAGGTATCAGTCACCTGGGCCCCGGCGGTCTCCATGACGTCCTGCACCTTCTTAATAATATCGTCCATCTCACCCTCGGTGTATTTTGAGGGCACGATGTACAGTATTTCGTACTGTCTCATGTTGTGGCCTTACTCGCGGTATTACCGCGTTCCCAGTAAATCGGGAAACGGAAGTAGGCATTACAGCACCTTATACAGCGCTATCGCGCGAACCTTATCATGGCGAAATAAATGATGCAAGGGGTAAGGGTTGGGGAGATATTCTAATCGAATCATATCAATCCCGCCATAACTCACATGATAACCGGTGATACAGCGGCAATGCCATAATTGCAGACAGGGTCACCTTCCCTACGGCTATCTTTGCGTAAAAATCGGGGAGCAAAAAAACCCGCATTCGCGGGTTTCTATAGACTAAAATTTAGGATTTGCGTAGTTTCCGGCATGATTCATGAGCCAAACACGAAACTCATGTTCACGCCTGACGAAAATATCAAACGAATCGTCGTCTTCCTGCAGACTTTCAAGCAGTTCCTGCTCAAAAGGCTCAGCTCCGCACGTTGCGCCGATAATCTTATCGACGCAACCAACACAATGCTCGCAGTTTCGACAGCCAGTAGCCTCTCGCTTATTCATCCACCCCTCCTAAAGGGAATGTTCTGCGCCATTCTCAGCACAGCAATTCACACTATCACTGGGCATCAAATCAGTCAAGAAAAAGAGCCACAATTAATCTACGGCTCTAATGAACTACGTGTTGATAATGTCGTTTAGTAGATGTTCGAGTTCCTCTCCGCTAATAGCGGAGTCGGAGACAAAGCTGCGGAGCGCGACTTCATCGGTAAGTGATTGCAGAATAATGCTCTCTGCCTCCAAATCTTCCGGAAGCTGATTGGGATCGATCTTGGAGAGTAGAGCGTACATTTTTACCAATGCCTTCTCCTGTCCTTGAGCGCCAGTTCTCAAGAACCACGAAGAATAGCAATTTTGAGGCAGCTTGTCAATCCAGTTTCCGGGGCTGGACCTGATTTGTAATCTCCAATCTCTAGGTTGCTACGCGAAAATGGCAGACATCGCCATCTTGCAGCACATAATCCTTGCCTTCAAGTCGCATCTTACCGGCGTCTTTAGCGCCGATTTCTCCGCCCAACGTGACGAAATCATCGTAGTTTATTACCTCGGCACGAATGAACCCTTTTTCAAAATCAGTATGAATCGTACCGGCGGCCTGCGGTGCTTTTGTACCGCGGCGGATGGTCCAGGCACGGCTTTCTTTTTCGCCGGAAGTCAGGAAGGTAATTAGACCAAGCAGTGCAAAACTCTTCTTAATGAGATGGTCTAGACCGGTCATTTCCAGCCCGAGCGCAGATAAATACTCATCTACTTCTTCATCAGGTAATGTCGCTATATCTTCCTCAAGCTTGGCACACAGCGGAATTTGCACCTCTTCTGGTAAGGTCTCCAGATTATATCCGGCTTTAAGCTGCTTCTCGTCCACGTTAACCACATACATCAGCGGTTTATGGGTGAGTAGCTGAATATCCTTAATCGCTTCTTGTTCATCTTCGGTCAGCTCAACTTCGCGCGCAGGTTTACTCTCATCAAGCGCATTTTTCAATTTCTGTAATGCGTCACGCACCAGCAATAGATCTCGCGAATCCCCTGCTTTGAGAGATTTCTGAGCTGATTCTAAACGTTTTTCTACAACTGCCAAATCAGCATAAATCAGTTCCAGATTGATAATCTCGATATCCTCGATTGGGTTTATCTGTCCAGACACATGCACGATGTCGTCGTTCTCGAAAGAGCGGACGACCATAATAATAGCGTCCACCTCGCGGATGTGCGATAAGAATTGATTGCCCAAGCCCTCACCTTCAGACGCACCCTTCACCAGCCCGGCGATATCAACAAAATCTACGGTCGCGGGAATGGTCTTCTCGGATTTAGAAATCGCAGTGAGCTTGTCGAGCCGTTCATCCGGTACTGGAACAACACCAACATTCGGTTCGATGGTGCAGAACGGAAAGTTTGCGCAATCAACCTGTTTCTTAGTGACGGCTTTGAAGAGCGTGGACTTCCCCACGTTCGGCAGACCGACGATTCCAACTTTGAGTGACATATTTTTACTTAATGCCTGCATACTTGTCGCTTCGGGTTTGAATCGAGGTCCAACTTTTTGATAAACGTTTGTACTCAGGCTGGATTACAGATCAAGCTCAAAACGACATGGGAGCATTGAAATTACGCGAGTAAATCTAGCGGATTCGGCGCGCAATGGCAAGAATAAACCATCCTTGAGGTCAGTTAAACATTGCCTGTCTGCATATACTTAATAAGTACAGACAGGCAATACTCAGACAATGCGTACGTAAAAATCCCAGACAAGCTGGGATTTTTACGTGGTGGACCGCAAGGGATTCGAACCCTTCACCCCTTCCATGCCATGGAAGTGCTCTACCAAATGAGCTAGCGGCCCTCGGCAAATAGAATACTAATCAATCATATTCCTGTTGTCAATAACTAATACCTGTACCAGACACGCCGTAGTACAGACTGTCTGTACTCTATATCTCTGAGTATAGACATTTTGCATTTCAAAAGCGGACCGCAGCATTGCGGCCCGCTTTACTGTCGTCTTTATTGTCCAACCGCTGGCTGACCTTCATCTATTACTCCGCCTTCAATCGGCGGCGGAAGCTCTTCGCCTTCTGGTAACGGAGGTGTCTCGCCTTCTGGCGGCGTCTCCCCGCCACCCCTCAGCTCTTCCAGTTTACGAACAACTAGTTCCTGGTCCGGACTCAACTCGAGCACCTTCTCGAGCTGTTCAATTGCGGCTTCCTTGTTGCCGGCTTCGTCATACATCGCTGCCAAATACCAGCGAGCGTTGGAGTAGTTCGGAGATAATCGCACCACCGACTCTAGCAGCTGAATCGCTGCTTCCTTCTGGTCGTTGCGATAATACAGCATAGCGAGCTGGAAACCGACACCTACATCCTTCGGATTCAATTGAATTACGGTTTCCATCTTCTGAATGGCCTCTTCCAACTTACCCTGACGATCCAGCGCCATTGACAAGCTGAAATGAGCTGGGCCGTAATCCGGCTTCAACTCAATCGCCTTGTTAAACGAATCAACGGCCTTGCCAAGCAATTCGTCAACCTGAGCCTGCGCATCTTCTCTGACCGCCTCGTCCTCAGTCTGCAAGCCTTGTGCCGCATTATTGGCTTGAATCATGTAGATATCGCCGATTTTGGTGTGTGGTGAAGGGTTATTCGGTTCACGCTCAACTGCTTTCTCATATGACTGGAGCGCCCAATCTTCTGCTCCGTCGGTCACACCAATTAAGTTCTCATATACCGACGCCAGTACCGACCAGTTGGCTACGTTCACCGGATTAATCTCCGTAGCACGCTTCGCTACGTTCACTGCCTCCGCGGTTAAGGCCGAAGCGGTACGCAATCTGCTCTCAGCTTCGACACGCTGCCGAGACTGGAAATCTTCGTCCGACTCATCCTCCTCTTGGGTCAAACCAAGCGGCTCGGTAATCAACCTGTCAGCTTTAGCGAGCAAGACAAGAGCTAAATTACGAAGATACACATCATTTTGCTGATTCAGATTTACCGCGCTGTTCAATTTTACAATTATCTGATCGACATCAGCATCAGCGCGGTCCGCCTGAATGGCTTGGGCGTAGGCGATTTCACCAGCGTAGCGCTGACCCTGCACAAATAGGCCAGAGAGTGAGAACACTACACCGATAATAAAGACAAACGACACCACCATGGCGGCACGCGGCGAACGCTCGAAACGCACCGAATAGAAATCATGCTTATGCACCACAACCAGCAACGCCATCATAATCCAGAACAGGAACTCCAGCGTGAACGTCGAGCTATAGACGAATTTGGAAAAAACTAGCAGAAACCACGCACTGAACATTCCAATCAGAATATGCCAAGTGCGCTCATCAGATCTCAGCAGCTTTTTGCCAGCCGATACCAACACGAACAAAGAGACTAGCAACCAAGACAAGGTACCGAGCAAACCAATAGTCGCAATGTGAGTCAGAAAATTAGAGCTGGCACGATCAAAACGAATGTTCCAGAACGCTGTCTGATTCACCTCAGCGGAATGATGCCTAGCGTAATCGTAAATATAAGTACCCGGACCGGAGCCAAGGAAGGCGTGTTCACGCAAAATCTGCGTGGCAATGTCACCCGAAGCTTTAGTGGAGGGCATTACTTCGGCCGGATAGCCAAGCGCCATCGGGAAGCGGAAAAACAGCAACATCAGCATAATGATAATCGCCGCAATCGGAAGAAGAATGCCGCCCAGACCCTTCATGGACTTAGCGTGAATGAAGGAATAAGCGATCAGTATCGCTGACGCAATCAATAATGAAATCGTAATTGGCCAGTAGTCGAGCGTAGCGATGATGAACAACGCTAACACAGCTGTAACTGCAACGAACGCCTTCATGGCAATTTCTTTTTTGGTGGCTTTACCCTCAGAACCGTGGCCAAACAACAAAATACCGCCCGACAAAGTCACGATAAACGCCAAGAACAGCCCCAAAGAAGCGGCTGTTCCGACCGTATTAAATGAGGGTGTTTGAGTGAACTGGAACGGTAAAATATGCAGCCCCAATCCCTGCAACAGGCCGAACAGGGCGACGATAAAACCGCTGGCCACAAGGGTGCCCATCATCTTCTTCAACATTACTTCGGTGGTAATGTTATTCACCGCAACAAAATACAACACGACAAAAGATAGAATCGTGAGCAGGCCAAATTGTTCTTGGCCATAGTCACCCATCAGACTCAGATAGGTACTGTCAGAAGCCCAAGTACTTATCGCATACACCAATACGAACAGCAAAATAATAACATTGGTGATACTGCGTCGATACTCAAATCTTCTTTCGGCCAGCATCTTTCCCAGCCAGGCTAAGCCAGCCACAATAGCGCCAACAAACAGTAGCATCTGCTTGTTGAGCTCTGTAACCTCGGTAGTCCAAGGCAGGAAGAATAGCGGTGTTAAAAAAGTTAGAACGAGCAGCGACCATTTAATGATTTGTTCGCATAAGCGAATGACCATTTTGGGTTTCCCCAATGAGTTCGCTGTCGCCGATAGTTTTGGTGACTCACTCATATTTAACATAATAAGCCGATACGGTTAACAGACTCCAAGAGCACTGCCCCATACCGTGACAATTGATACATAAATTTCAATTATTAGTATAAACTATCGCCTTTTTTTAGGATAGGGGGTTGATGGCGGATAACTTGTTGTGGGCGTGAAGGTTGAAGGAATCTGATTGTGCATATCTATTTGAGATACCGTCAAATTTTTTGTGTGCACCCCAATCTAAATCCGTAGCGGCAAAGGCTAGCACTGCCGTTACGGGTTTAAAATGAGCGAATTTAATTAATTTGACGGCGCCGGAGAGGGGTTGGGATGGGAGGTCTGGGCTATGGGGGGGCGCAATCCAAAACCCACAAATAAAAAACGACGCTATTTAGCGTCGGTTTTTTATTCTGTGGTTTCTTCTTCACCTGGAGCTGGTGGGCCGTAGACTGGAGACTCTTCTTCTTCGTTAGTTCCATCATCGGCTGGCTGCTCTTCTGCTGAATCTTCTTCGGCTGTCTGTTCCTCTTCAGCTGGAGTCTCCTCGGCTGGCTCTTCTACTGCTGCAGGCTCTTCCTCAGCTGAAGTTTCCTCGGCAGGTTCTTCCGCAGGAGGTTCTTCCTCGGCCGGTGGCTCCTCCTCGGCCGGAGGTTCTTCCGCAGGAGGTTCTTCCTCGGCCGGTGGCTCCTCCTCGGCCGGTGGCTCAGAAACTGTTCCTGAATCAACTGAATCCTCTTCCGGTATTTCAACTATCGGCTCCGGCTCCGGTCCCGGCGCCGAACGCTCATCATCAACGTTCAGAATCCAGTACTCGAACGGAATGTCAGACTTAGTGAGCGAGCTCAACACAATCACGAACCGACCGTCAGTACGCTCAGAAATCCACCAACTACCCTCGATGTTGCCGAAGAATGTCACGAAGACGCGGCTGTTGTACTTAACCGCCGGGTTCTCAACCACATAGGTCGAGGAATCAACTGGGAAGACACCTTCACCGATCGTGGTCTTCTCATCGTCGGCCTTCACAGTCAGTTCTTCGGTTTCCACCTTCTCTGCCTCGACCTCCTTTGCGGTCAGCTTGCCGTTGCCGTCGATGGACCAGAGACCCTCGATGCCTTCGAGCGCGCCGATACCGATAATCGGATAACCGCCCATATCGACAATGCCGTCCGCGGCGGTCAAATCACTCAGGCCGCCAGAGATGTCGTCATTCGGCTGCTCGATAGTCGAACCGTTGTACCAACCGTTCTTCAGGAACATGGTAATCTTGTTGCTGGACTGTGTTCCGTCATAAGGCTCGAGCGCGATACCAACCACATAACCAGCGGCTTCGGTGCGCATACCGACACCCGGCTCGGACGAGATAGTAATCGGGTCACCGATGGCGATCGGTCCGTTCTCCAGGTTGACCCGGGTCGGAACGCGACCTTCAAGCGCGACCGGGAAATGATATGCCTCGTTCATGCCGGCCAGGAAGCCCGGACGGGTCGAAACGATACCGGACAACAGATAGCCATTGGATTCAAGCAAATTATCGGCGCGCTTCACCTTGGTGGTGGAATTCACATCGATCATGACCAATTCGCCAGCCTCGAGTTCGTCGTTCGACGGGAACATCTCAGCAAAATCGTACGAACCAGTGGACCAACCCGCGGCGTTGGTGCGCATAAAGTCACCACCAGCACCCTCAGAACCATCATAATAGATGTAACGATTCGATTGCATGGTACCGCGATCGGACAGATACAGCCTACCCTTTATCGCCACGTCACCGTTGTTGCCAAAATAAGCGATTTCTTGCTGGTCATTATTCAATACGGACAGTTTGTAATCATCCTGACCGGTAACGTTGCTCGCCAGCACGATATCTCTGCTCTCGGTCATGCCAGGAATTTCTCCGCGGACGGCAAACTGGCTGGCGTAGTTTCGATTAGTAAACACATCAAATAGCACTTGTACTTTAATGTGCTTTTTTCCGTTCTCGGCAGTTTCGGTCACTGTTGACCAATCAACATTTTCAGATGCGCGCCCAACTACATATGTTTCCATGTAAGTTCCCGGATCTTTTCTGGCATGACCTCGTGTGGAGGAGGAAATCAGCAAATCACCGATTTCAATATTTTCACCCTCATCCACTATCCACATATGACCATTACCGACCGCCATTATTTCGTGAACATTCGTAAAGCCATTCATTTCACCTTCAGGTTGATAAGTAAGGTATGAACCAAGAATCTTAGAATCATTTTCCATAGTGCTTGCTACGACACCATAAACTGGCTCGGTTCCGGCTCCCTTTGGATATTCATTAATGCCGGTCATCGTCATAAGCGTACCAAATTCAACATTCTCGTCAGTCCAACCTAAGTGAGAACCGGTAAACTGAACATAACTAATTGTAGTTCCTGAAACTGAGATCCAGCCTTCTCCAATACCATTCTGCTTAAAATACATCAGTACACCGTCATTAGTGAGACGATTTAATTCCATTACTTGCTTTCCATCAGCCTCAACATCTAAGGAATATGATGGGGAATTTGTTCCAATTCCAACTCTTCCATTATATCCATTAACGAATAACGCGTTCGTTACTCCTCCGGTATTTACTCTAAAATCCACATCACCGCCATCACCTACTAAGACATAATCTTGTGTTCCTTCATACAATGACAATATATTTTCTGCACCCGCATAAAAATTAATAGAGTCAGTTGTAAAACCCATATATGTATTGGAGTCACCGATATGAGAAATATTGGCACCAACTTCAAGATTAGTTCCAACATAAGCATTGGTCGTAAATCTAGCGTTTCCGGTGACATCTAAATTATAAGATGGGGAAGAATCACCAATACCAACTCTCCCGTTACCGGTAATACGCATCGCTTCCGCCTCCGTGCCGCTGTTTACGGTATTAAACACGAAATCTGTCATGCGAGTGGCAGCGTCGACAGTTGTGGCAATGGAGCTGATTGTGCCTCCAGAGCTCAGCGAGCCGAGCTCATTTTCTATGCCGAAATCAATTGCCGCCCCGATACCGTTTGCGGCCACACCAGCCGTACCTCGATAGATTTGCAACAGCTCCAGTACGCCATTTGTGTTAGTGCTATCAGTAGTGCCGACAGTGAGGGCTGAGTCCCTGCCCCATATTTGAGATGGCGAGTATCCTTCAACCCGCAAACCGATACCGGCGGTACTAGAAACACTGAGGGCGTTCCTGGTATTAGACGTACCGTAATTATGTTGGATAGTTACACCGTCACGAGTGCTGGCAGAAGTCGAAAATACTGCGGCACTCTTAGTTGAGCCTCCACCTACACTTAGCCTAGTTGTTGACGTAGTTCCGGTCACCCCCATAAGCACGCTATCGTCAACTAAACGCAATACCTCCGAGGGTAATCCCGCACTGTAATTAATTAACGTTACCATTGAATCTTCGGTACCATTTGTCGCATCGGCCCAAGATACGTCCCAATAGGCGGCTCGCTGATTGGCCCCGGACGAATCTTCAAGGTAGAAATCGATTCCTGTACCTAAACCGTCCGCTCCTCCGTTGCCGCCGTCAACCCCTCTCTCAAGTCTAAGAGACCTTAATATGGAATTTGCCGTTGTGTTCGATTCACGAATCCCCAGTTTTGCGTCAGGAATAGTATCGCCAATCCCGACATATCCGGTGGACTTGTCGAGATACAGGTCGCCGGAGAAGAAGGAGATGTCCTCCGCGGCCTGCGACGTGTCAAAGGTCAGAGCGCTGCCGGTGAATCCGATCGTGGCCTCGTCCGTGCCGGAAGAACCGATGTGAATCGACTCACCGCCCAGATACAGGTCGCGCCAGCGGAGCGTGGTGGAACCGAGGTCGGTGTCGTCGTTGCTGTCCGGAATCAGGTGGGTATTGATAGCGACTGAAGCTAAATTGCTTAATGCTGTGTTGGCATAAATGGAGTGCGTGTGAGAGTTATTAGCCACTGTCACGACACCAGTTGAACTCATTGTCGCGTCGCCGCCCATGGTGACGAAGGTCGGCACGCCCGAGGCGTTGGCCACGAGGAGCTGGCCGGACGTGCCAGCCGCGGTCACGTCGAGGGCGTTCGCGCCGTCGCCGTAGAGCACGCCGTTGTCGGTGAAGCTCGTGGCGCCGGTGCCGCCGC
>CAZAOV010000015.1:0-28642 GCA_964486995.1 uncultured Gammaproteobacteria bacterium
CTTTCTCGCGCTATTCATTATCCACATTTGGTAACTGGAACGCTGCAACAGTACATAATTTGACGTTGTTAGTGTTATGGCTTATTTTTAGAAACCATAGGGAGACAAAAAATGCAAGAAGCAAAACTGGTCGCGCACCACGATGACCCGCCCTGCGAACACCGTCTCGTGAATGGCTACTGTCCGGTATGCAAACTGTACCCGGACACGCAGAGCAAAGCTCTTTGGTACTACTGCCCGGACTGTAACGTGCCGCTCTGCAAGTTGCATTGCCCTGACTGCGGCAAACGGTTCGTCCGCCCGTAACTCAACAAGAGACCACGAAAGGTCTCTTTGTTTTTATCTCATAAGCTGTAGATATTCACCAACGCCCCTTAGCCATCCTCCCGTGAAATATTTTTCTGGCCGAAAATCCGCAACGCTAACCCATTCGTGGCTTTCGTGGCTTTCGCCGAGTCGCAAATCTCCAGATTTATGTTTTGCCTGATAGCCGACTGCGAAGATGCGTCGCTTGGACCGAGAACCGTCCGGCAAATGTTCGTCGCGTTCGTGACGCATAAACACAACTGGCTCACGAAGCTCATACTCGATAGAACCGCCCAACTCCTCGGACATTTTTCTCTTTATCACATCCTTAAGCGGCACCTCGAAGTCCAGCCCGCGTAGCCGACCTCCTGGAATGTCCCAATCGCCGAACTTGTCTTTGATGATCAGGAAATTTCCCTGGCCATCTTCAAGAAAAACTTTTACCGCCACAAAATATAAATCTTTGGCAACGTCCATGCTTACGCCCCGCAACACTTCTTGTATTTCTTCCCGCTGCCGCACGGGCACGGTTCGTTGCGGCCGACTTTCTTGCCACCCTCAGTTTTCTGCGTGCCGCCTTTTTCTGCACCTTTCATCTGAACCCCGGCGCGTTCCATCAATGACCGTGCATGTTGCGCCGAATTGCTAGGTCGCGGGGTAAAGTTCATCTTATAAATCGAATACACCACTTGCTTCT
Organism: uncultured Gammaproteobacteria bacterium; assembly: GCA_964486995.1. Taxonomy (GTDB): domain Bacteria; phylum Patescibacteriota; class Patescibacteriia; order SG8-24; family SG8-24; genus JAHJAU01. The sequence goes on from CAZAOV010000015.1 coordinate 1,004, forward strand.
CGACCGAAGCCATCAGTTCGTTGAACATATTGTAGGCTTCCTTCTTATATGTCACGAGCGGATCGCGCTGACCGTAGCCTTGCAGGCCAACGCCGGTACGCATGTAGTCCATGGCATCTAAATGCTCTACCCACAGCATATCCATGGCGCGCAGCATCATGCCGCGCACCACATCTGGGAACGTACCGCCGCTGCCGTACTCTTTTAGAACTTCACTGATACGTGCCTCCAAAGCGTCGTATTCCCGCTCGGCAATGGACATCAAGTACTCGATAATCTTGGTGCGCGCTTCGGCATCTTCTTTCTTGGAGCCGGCGGACTTATGAATCTTGGTCAGCTTCTCGCGGTCTTCTTCTCTCACCGGCAAAATCGTGTTCATTACCTCATAGATTTCCTTCAAATCCCAAATCTTTTCGTTTTCGGCCTGCGTATGAAACAGCACCACGCGCTCAATCTCCGCCTCAATCCATTCCAAGGCTCGCGCGCGTATGGTCTGCGAGTCGTCGGGCCTGATGGCCAGTATCTCGTCGCGCTTTTCGTAAAACACCTCGCGATGTCGGTTCAGCACATCGTCGTATTCAAGCAGATGCTTACGAATATCAAAGTGATGACCTTCCACTTTCTTCTGCGCACTCTCGATGGAGCGGCTCACCATTTTGTTTTCGATTGGCACGTCGTCCGGCAAGCCAATCCGATCCAGCATGTTCTTCATGCTGTCGGTGGCAAAAATCCGCATCAGATCATCCTCGAGCGAGATGTAGAATCGCGTCAAACCCGGGTCACCCTGACGACCGGAACGTCCGCGCAGCTGGTTATCGATGCGACGCGACTCGTGACGCTCGGTGCCAATGACATACAAGCCGCCCAAATCCTTCACCTTGGCCGCACCCTCCTCGGTGGGAGGATTGCCGCCAAGCACTATATCCACACCGCGACCAGCCATGTTAGTCGCCACAGTCACCGCACCTGCCCGACCGGCCTGCGCAATGATTTGCGCCTCGCGATCATGGTTCTTGGCGTTCAGCAACTCATGCGGGATACCTTCGCGCGTCAACAGCTGACCCAAAATTTCGTTCTTCTCGATAGAGGCAGTACCGACCAGCACCGGCTGGCCAAGCTGCACTTTTTTCTTGATTTCCTGCACCACTGCGTTGAATTTTGCCTGCTCGCTTTTATAGATTCGATCTTGTTCATCGACACGCGCATTCGGACGGTTGGTCGGCAATACGGTCACGTCCAAATTATAAATCTTAGCGAACTCCTCGGCCTCAGTAGCAGCAGTACCGGTCATGCCGGCCAGCTTTTCGTACATACGAAAATAATTCTGGAACGTAATCGTCGCTAACGTCTTGCTCTCGCGCTGAATCTTCACACCCTCTTTGGCTTCGATGGCCTGATGCAAGCCTTCGCTGTAACGACGGCCCTGCATCAGACGACCGGTGAACTCGTCCACGATAACTACTTCACCGTCCTTCACCACGTAATCCTTGTCGCATTCGTACATCTTGTCCGCCCGTAGCGCCGCCTCCAAATGGAAAATGGTTTTGCCGTCGTTCTCGGCCCACGGATCATGGCCGAGAATTCGCGCGACGCGATTCTGTCCGTCTTCGGTAAACATGGCCGACTTCATCTTTTCGTCGCCATTATAGTCCTGGTCTTCCTTCATCGGCTTGACCATATCCGCAAACCTGTAATACATGTCGCCCGCTTCTTCGGCCGGAGCAGAAATAATAAGCGGAGTGCGCGCCTCGTCAATTAAAATCGAATCCACCTCATCCACGATGGCGTAATGATGCGGTCGCTGGACCTTCTGTTCCGGCCGTATGGCCATGTTGTCACGCAGGTAATCAAAACCGAATTCGTTGTTTGTGCCGTAGGTAATGTCCGCTTCGTACGCCTCCTTGCGTTCACACGGCTTCATAAAATCCATTTCAACTTTGAACGAGCCGGTCTTGTCACGCTCCTCGTCCACCGATCCGCCCTCTTCCTTCTCCGATGCCTCGGCCAAATCCTGCATGGACAATTCTGCGGTGTTTGGCTCCACCTGCCACTCCGGATCGTATTTAAACGCCGACAAATGGTTGATGCACGCCACAGACAATCCAAGCATGTGATACACCTGTCCCATCCAAGCCGCATCGCGCCGTGACAGGTAGTCGTTCACCGTAACCACGTGAACCCCCTTGCCGGTGAGCGCATTCAGGTACACCGCCAGCGTCGCAGTCAAAGTCTTACCCTCACCGGTGCGCATCTCCGCGATCTGCCCGCGGTTCAAGGCAATACCACCCATCAGCTGCACATCATAGTGCCGCTGTCCGAGCGTACGCTTAGCCGCCTCACGACACAACGCAAAAGCCTCGGCCATCACCACGTCCACCGGTGTACCGGCGGCAATCTGCCGTTTCAAATCCATGGACTTGTCACGCAGCGCTTCTGGACCGAGTTTCTCGAATTGTTTTTCTAGATTGTTGATATCTTCAACGAGCGGTTTCATTTCATCGATAACCTTCTCGTTCGGATTGCCAAAAATCTTTTCTAAAAATGACATTTTGGTGGAGTTTCTTAGTTTCTAGGTTCTTTAGTTTCTTAGCGTGTTCTTAACAAAAAACTCAGAAACTCAAAAACTCAGAAACTCAAAAACTTTTACTAACAACATACGTAGTTATACACTCTTAGCGACGGATAGTCTAGCCTTGCCGAGGGCAGAAAATCAGGAAATCAGAAAGCCCCGTAAGGTCGCCGTGCGACCACGGGGCATAGTGGGAAAGGGCTTACTTTTCCGCTTTTTCCTTAATTGCCAGCTATTCTTCCTCTGTGGGTAGCTCTGCTCCAATGTCTGGCACGCCATCCTTGCCCTGCTTAGCAAGCGTTTCCTTGTAGTCCTTCACCTGCCGTACCGCCTTGTCACGCGCCTCACGCACCGCCATGTACATATCTTCGTTTTCAGCGTCCGCATAAACCAGTTTTCCGGGCAGGCTGATTTGAATCTCGGCGCGGAAATACGGCCCCTTGTTGTGATGACCGGTAGTTTTACCGACCTCAACTTCTGCGCTCACCGAGTCGCCGAACCGCTCCACCATCGGCCCGAGCTTGGCCATCTTACTTTGCACCGCATCCCGAATCGCCTCGGTCAATTCTATGTTTTTAGTCTTAATGCCAAAATTCATATATAAATATGATTACGTTTTCCTAACGTCTTAAGCTCACCATATTTTTCCGAGACAATCACGTGGATAAAAAAATAATAGTCCACAGGTTACAGCTCTGATTTTTGTGCCAAATCGTCGAGGCTGGATGAGAAGGACGGTTTACCGCGGTCGCTCAGCTGGCTAACCGCCCTACGTTCATGTTGCGTGACGGATATATAGATTGAGCCCGCTAACGCAAATTGCAGTTCTCAAATAACTCGTCACGCGACTGCGCGGAAATTTCCACTTGTCCGGTAGTCTGACGTTCGTTTTTGAGTGGATACATGATGCTGTTCGGATCGTCTGTATGCCCCAATCCGAGCGCGTGCCCCATCTCGTGCGCCAGCAACATCACTAAATCCTGCTGGTTATCGTACTGATACACATTAATTGTGCCTGAACCGTAAATCCCCTGCTCTTCTTCGCCCGATTCTTGAGTGGCAAATTCCTCGTTGAACTCTCGTACCGACTCGTTAAATCCCTGCACGGTTTCTGATTCAGCGTCGGCCAGCTCGTTGATGAGGTCGGCTAGTTCCTTCTGCTGATCAATCGAGTTATTTATTTCCTGCGCCATCTCGCCCAGATTGACCCGCTCCTGCTGTAGGCTGTCATAAACATCAGGCGGCGCACCGCCGCGCTTGTTCCAGCTGTTTACCGTGCGCTCAAATGTATCTAAACGCTCGTTGTACAGTTGATTCAACTCCAAAATCGAAGCCTCCCGACGCTCAAATACCTCTTTGAGTCTTTCGTATTCATCGACAATATCGACCAGATCTTCCTCTAGGTCATTGCGATTCTTCTCAATTTGTTTCATTTCTTGCGTGGCTTTCTGTCGATTGTCGTACACCAAATTTATTGTCAATGCGTTATCGCCCGACGAATCGTGCTCAAATAGGTCATGCCCCAAACTGCTTTCCCAAAAACGCTCGGCTGCTCGGATTGATTCGAGCATTTCGGCCTCCGAAATGCCGAACCGATCATCCAACTGTCCAATCCTGTACTTTAGCGGCAGACCGCAAACATTGCCGTGCAGCCACCACCAGGCCACCACGGAACCGACGGCCAGAAACAGAAAAAACCGCCAGCCGCCCAATAGGTGGGACCGGCTGTCCTTGCGTATCGGATTCTTCGGTGCGGCTTTCTTGGTTTTCTTCTCCCCCTTCTCCTCGTCTACTTTTTTGGTGATGATGTTAAGCAGTCCGCTTAGTAGCATAGGACTCTACCCAATTTTGGCCCCATTCACGCATATCTATTATTTCAAACCCGTTGTCTTCCAGAATGGCCGGCCAGGTTTTTGAACCTAAGGTTTTGGTCAGAAGCTTGTTGTTGCCTTCTTCTTCCCAGACTTCGTCATCAAGCTCGTTATCATTTAGTTTAGCAGAAATATAAAGATAGCCACCCGATTTCAATACCCGATGCAGACGCTTTACGAATTCAACCTGCTCACCGACTGGAACGTGCTGAAACACGCGCGCGCACCAAACCCCATCGTAACCATCCCAATCCAACTCAACATCCATCAATCCACCTATGTGGAATTGCCCCTTCGGCACCAACGCCGACGATAGCTCCACCATCCGCTCAGAAGGGTCGATACCGACAACAGCCAAGCCGACCGAATCAAAACCAGCGCTATCCTGACCGCCACCGCAACCGACGTCCAGCACTCGACCGTCGCTCGGCAATAACTCAATGAATTTATCACGCGATTCTTTAGCTGGGTCTTCAGCGTAAACGTCGGTTACATATTTGCCGGCGATTTCATCGTATGATTTGCCGTGCATTGTTGATACTTTATCATTCATATATATATGTAGTTTTAATTGACAGTGATGGCTCGGTCCTCCTGCTTCCCCCGCAAAGGCAGGCACACTGAATGCTGCGATTCGCATGCATTACAGCATGCCTGCACTCGCTTAAACGGATGACCTTTTAAAAATTATATACTGCCGTGCGTGCCGAGCCTTGGATCGATTAGAATCCTAGATATTCAATTTCTTCTTGCAGCTGCACCGTAGATTGGGTCATGTTGCGGATGCGAGTTTTGACCACAGCGATTAAGCCGATTACGTCGCTGGCCTTGGCGTCGCCATCATTGATGAAAAAGTTGGCGTGCTTTTCGGATATCTTCACCCCACCCACCTTAATGCCTTTCATTTGAGCCCGGTCGATAATCCAACCAGCGGGGACGGTACCATTGGACGCCACCGGAACCTTGTCGTCCAGATCCAAATCCAACCAACGACGCAAACCGCCCAAATCATCCGGTGATTGCGGTCGCCAATTTTTGAATATGCAACCGGCCGTGGGATATTCTACGGGCTGGGAGTCCTTCTTGGCGGCTAGTATCTCTTGCAGTTTCTGTTTGCCGGCATTTGGGTGTTCGGCCAGATGCAGCTCCAATACCGCTGAAAGTACGATACTGCTCGGATTGGTCTTAAAAATGCTTTGACGATAGCTGAACTCACATTGTTCTTTGGTTATTTCTTCTATCTCGCCGTTTCTGATGCAGCGAACGGTCTTGATGAACTCGCCGGTCTCGTCACCGTGCATGCCGGCATTACCGCGAACCGCCCCGCCGAACGTTCCGGGCAGGCCGATACCCCATTCAAAGCCGGTCAGACCGGCTTCGGTCGATTGCAGGGCAACCAATGCGGTCGGTGTACCAGACTCGACATCAACAGTATTACCGTTGATTTTAATGCCGCGATTCAGCATTTTGATCACCAGTCCGCGAAAGCCTTCGTCCGCCGCCAAGACATTTGAACCGCCACCTAAAATAAAATGCGGAATATTTAATTCCTTGGCTGCGGACAGTGCTTTTACCGCGTCATCCGCTGTGGTCGCGGCGAAAAAATAATCCGCGGGACCGCCGATACGGTATGTAGTATGTGAAGCCAAAAACTCCTGCTCTTTGACGTCAGCTGATATGCGCTGACGCAATTCGTCAATCATAATCATAGATTAGTGTTCTTTTCTTATATGTCGCCTGGCAAGCTGGTCAACGTCCCCGGCTCCCATAATCAACGCCACCGAACCTGGCTCCAAGATGGAATGCAGCTCGCGAAATGCTTCCTCTAAATCCTCGGCGTAGCGCACGGGTCGATTTACGCCGCGAGTCTTGTCGTGGTTTTTTACCGCCAACATCAAGTCATGCGAGCTAATGGTTTTATCGGAATCCTCCTCGCGACCGGCCACATCATAAATTTCCGGCAGAATTAACACGTCAGCTCCGTCAAAAGACCGAACAAAATCATCGAACAAATTTCGTGTTCGGTTACGATGGTGTGGCTGAAACAGCAACACAATCTTCCGCTCCGGATAAAATTCTCTAGCCGCAGCCAGTGTCGCTGACACCGCCGTGGGATGATGGCCGTAATCAGATACTATGGTTGCACCATACGGCTCACCAATTATCTCAAACCTGCGCCAGATGCCGCGGTAGCTATTGAGTGCCTCCCAAACCGAATGTATCGGGGCGCCGAGCTCAAGCGCCATGACCACAGCCATGGCCGCATTCATCTCGTTAAATTTTCCGGGCACCCGCAAATCAAATTGACCGATTTCCTTACCGTCCTTGGCCAACGAAAACCGTTGCACACCATTACCGTCCGGCACGTCCTTTACGTGATAGCTCGACGAGTCCGTAAATCCAACCGTTTCGATTCTGGCCTCAGCTACAATCTCAGCCGAACCTTCGGTATCATCCGCATTCAAAACCAAAAAACCGTCAGATTTAACCTGACTGGCAAATTTTCTAAACGTTTCCTTAATGTGTTCCAGGTCCTTATAAAAATCCAAATGATCCGCTTCGATGTTGGTGACTATCGCGGCATAGGGACAGAACTCCAGCAGGTGTGCCTCGTGCTCGCATGCCTCGACCACCAACAAATCGCTATTGCCGAGCCGGAGATTTCCGTCCGGAAACGACGGCACCTTAGAGCCAACAATTACAGTCGGATCCAGACCCGCGCTGACCAATATCTGCCCGAGAATTGCCGTGGTAGTACTCTTGCCGTGCGTACCGGCAACGGCCACCACACGCTTACCCTTGGTGAACTCGCCAAGAAACTCAAAATAAGTCAAATCGCGTACCCCGCGTTGACGGGCAGCAGCCAGCTCCGGGTTGTCATCCGGCACCGCCCCGGACCGCACAACTAAATCAAGTTCCTCAGGCAAATTATCTTCACTGTGCCCAATATATATATCGGCTCCGCGCTGAATTAAATCATTAGTGATATCACTTTCATAAGCGTCCGAGCCACTTACCTCCACGCCGGCGTGCATTAACAGTTTGGCTACTGCCGAGACACCGATGCCACCCACGCCAATCAGATGAGCTTTTTGTATATTTTCGAAATCATTCATATGGGTCGATTATGGCATGGTTTTAGGAGGTGGTAAAGCATGACCACTTTCTGGCCACTTTCTGGGCCGGGCCCAAAAAGTGGTCATGCTTTTGCGGCCAAGCAAGAGAGCCTCGGCAGAAAAAATAAGGGAGGGGGAGCAGGTAGAGGTTTCGGTTGCGCCGCCCCACACAAAAAAAATACCACTTACCGAGTTCCGCTCCGCCCTGCCCAGTGGTTTCCTGGAATACAAAAAAAGAAACCCCATAATGAGGTTTCAAATCGCTACTAATCGCCGGCACCGTCTTCGTCACCGAAGAACAGCAGCTCAGCCAACTTACGTCGTTCCGGATTGCCAACACCCTCAACCACGGTTCGCAGAATCCGCTGCCGATTCTCATCCAAAACCGGAATCTTGGTGACCTTAATGTCAGTCTGCTCGTACACGAAATCGATTTCTCGATCGGTCAAACCAAGCCACTTGAACAGTCGCATGACGTCGCGCTCACCCATATCGGTCACTGCGGCCTTCACCGGATGCCCACCTGGCAGCATCAGCGTCGCATACACGATAGTGTTCATTGTAAGGACACGATCTCGAAACTCCGTCGCAAATCGCATCACCGCCGGCTCAGGTGCCAACGCAATGAAGCTGGACATCTGCCGCATCTGCTCCGTGGTCAAGTAGCAGGAATGAGCCGTGTGATCGCCGGGGTCGGTAAACATCTGAACCGGAAACCGCTCTGACACAGCAGCGAAATTCCAGAACTTGGCCATGCCTTCGTTCTGCAATCGGGCATCAAACAACACGCCGCGCATCACGCGCGTGGGTTGTGGCTGTAGCACCCACTCACTGACTTCGCCGCCTTCCACTGCGATTCCGGAACCCATATCTTCGAACCACTGCACATAGACCTCGGCACACACAATGGAAGTCGCGTTTAGCACCTCGGCAAAATGTGCCACCGAACGACCGCGAATCGGCACGCCAGAACTCACGTTGTAGTCATATGGCCATCGCGCCAACGCAGTCAAGATGACTGAGCGCAAGTTGCGCGGCATCTCATCGCAACATACCATCTCCGCAACCAACTCGGCCGCAATGGGATATGCTTCGTCACGTCGATGTGAAACCGCTTCACACAACTCGTGGAACGTGCCCAACACCTTATTGTAGGCGTTCGAGCTGTTTCCGTCAGACTCTCTCCAAAATTCCAACGAACCACGAAGCGCATTACGGAAAAGAGTGGTCAACCGTCGCTCCAAATATTCGTCGCGATACATATTCTCCTCTCTGTTTCTGTAAATGAACTAATTTAAACACTTACACAATATATGATTACAATCAAATACCGATTCCTGCCGAACCGTTGCCACAGCTAAAAAATGGTGGTATGATATTTTTTCCTGATTAAAACAGTCAAATGACAACTACCGGATTAGAAAACCGAGTTTCGCACCAAGCCATTCTCTCGGTGCTTGATAAAGGCATAGATAATAGAAAAGCCCTGTTTTTAGCTATTCGAGACGTAAGCTCGGCGATGCGAGCGCCCATGCCGCCGATTCGGAAACTGCTTGCGGCTTATCGCGAAATTATTGCTGAACGACCGGAATTATCATCAAAAAAACTGGAAGAGATGCTGACCAAATCGCGCATTCGCTCGTTGTCCGGCGTGGCTATAATTACCGTACTCACGAAACCCTACCCTTGTCCCGGGCAATGCATCTACTGTCCGACCGAGCAGCGCATGCCGAAAAGCTATCTGGCCAACGAGCCGGCGGCAGCCCGGGCGTTGGCGTGCGACTTTAATCCATACTTGCAGGTGCAGCGTCGCCTGCGTGCTCTCACAGACAACGGCCATGTGGCAGATAAAATAGAATTAATCGTAAAGGGCGGTACGTGGTCGGCGTATCCATGGGATTATCAGCAAAAGTTCATCCAACGTTGTTTTGAGGCGTGCAATGATTTTCGGGCGGAGACACCGAGCACAACACCGGATTTGGTGTCTGCGCAAAACATTAACGAGACCGCCGCTTACAGGATCATCGGACTCACCATGGAAACGCGACCGGACTGCATCACGGCGAAAGAAATCGTTCGGCTACGCTACTTGGGGTGCACACGAGTTGAACTGGGCGTGCAATCTATCGATGATGAGAAACTCGAACTGTGTCGCCGCGGGCACGGGACCGATGCGGTGATTCGTGCAACGCAGCTACTAAAAGACGCGGGGTACAAGACGGATTACCATATGATGCCGCAGCTTCCCGGCACTTCGCCCGAACAGGACTTGGCAGAAATGCGTGAACTTTTTGATAATCCCGATTTCCGCCCGGACATGCTGAAAATCTATCCGTGTACGGTAATTGAATCGGCTGAACTGCATGACTGGTGGAAAGACGGGCGGTACACGCCATATACAGTTGAAGAATTAAAAGACGTAATCAAAAAAATCAAATGCCACGTACCACGATACTGCCGATTATCGCGGATTATTCGTGACATTCCTTCACCGGATATTAAGGCGGGCAACTCCGTGACATCGTTGCGACAACTGATTCAGCACGAAATGGCTACGGAAGGATTGATTTGCCACTGCTTACGCTGTCGCGAAGTTGGCCGGCACCAAAAACTGCTCAATGCTGAGCCCGTATTTTTCGATGACTGCTATGATGCGTCAGGGGGCAGGGAGCACTTTCTTTCCATCGAAGACAATTATCGACGAACGGTTTTTGCTTTCTGCCGATTGCGGCTACCTGATATTCGGAGAGGCAGAAGTTCAGGAATTTATCAGGTTTTACCAGAAATTGAATGTTGCGCGTTTATTCGAGAGTTACATACGTACGGTCACCTAGTTCCCATTGATGCCAGCAGCCCGAACGCGGCCCAACATCGCGGTCACGGCAAGCGGCTAATGGAGGAAGCCGAACGCATTGCTCATACGGCCGGCTACGAAAAAATGGCCGTCATCTCCGGGGTCGGCGTCCGCGACTACTACAGAAAACTGGGCTATAAGCTGGAAGGAACGTATATGACCAAACGTCTTTAGCATCATAAAAGCCCCGGTGTCAGATATCTTAATCAAGTCTGACATTTTTTAATTCGACGACTTATGCTAGGCTATGTCCGGTTCCTTGAAAGGAGAATGCGATGAAAAGACTTGTCCATTTCGTTAACAGCTCCAGCCGCGCGCTTCATGTCGGTCTGTTTCTCAAAGATGCTCGGCTAATTATCCGTATCTTTGACAAGCCGGACGAAACGCGTATTCCGGTACCATCTAACCAACGCGTGTCGGTCGAGGCCACGGACGAGCTGAATTCATGCATCAAGGACGGTAAGTTCCGGTTCTGCATCGACGGTCAATGCGGCGGACTCAATATCGTACTGCCGAAGAAAGCTGGTCCCGACGGTCCGGTCATCAATTTTCTTGAGTATCACGAGGGAGACTAAAAAATGCGCACAAGAAAAATCAGGTTCACCAATCGGTCGTGCCGGACATTTTACATTTTTCTGAAGCCGGACAACGGAAGGCTGGAGATAAACATACACGACAAGCCCGCACCGGGCCGAGACTGCGTTATGTCCAGACAGCGCATTACTGTCCTGCTGTCGCCCAGTGTCGACGAATGTATAGTTGACGGAAATCTGCAGTTCACTGTCATTGGACATTGCAATGGTCCGATGATGCAGTTCCCCACCGAGGCAGACCCAGACGGCCCGGAATTCGTTTTCATCGATGCGGATGCATAGTCATGTCACTGCATATCACTAACATGACCGATGACCCGATTCTGCTCACTGTGGTTCAGGGTGAAGAACCGCACGACCGACTGATTCGGGTCAGCAATCACGCGAACATCTTCAATCGCGAGATTCTTCAACAGCAGAGCCTGCCCACCGGCGGCAAAGATCCAATCCGAGTTCAGGATTATAAAGACGGCTGGAACATTACCCTGGTGGTGGATCCTGAATACTCAGTGATTGCCCACACCATCGAATTCAGAACAGACCACGCAGCAGTGCTGGAAATTCGTTATAAATGACTTAAACGCCCCCAGAGCCGGGGCTTTTTTACTACACTACCGATCCGTTATCACCACCTCTGCCGTCCCGAGTTACCTATCGGCACTGTCTCCATGCGCTTGTGTCTTGCTTGCTGTCGCTTGGACCCTAAACCGAAACCCAGTTTAATGACGGATACGTACCACCGAGATGGACCCCAGACCAATGTCAGGAGCGACATAATTTGCTATCTGACAGCCTCACCTTCCTATCTGTTAAGCTTCATGCTATTATTCGCGTGACTTATGCTAGATAACCTGCGACAAAACGATCCGAATATCGCTGCAGCAATCGACGCCGAACTCGAGCGACAGCGTTCGGGTTTAGAGCTAATTGCATCGGAAAATATCGTTTCCATGTCCGTGCTCGAAACGCTGGGCACGGTTTTGACGAATAAATATTCCGAGGGATATCCAGGCAAGCGCTACTACGGCGGCAATAAATTTATTGATGTGGCCGAGACGCTCGCTATCGACCGCGCCAAAGAATTATTCGGCGCAGAGCATGCGAACGTACAGCCGCACGCCGGTTCGCCCGCAAATATGGCGGCATATTTCGCGTTGGCTAACCCAGGCGACACCATTATGGCCATGGATTTGGCACACGGTGGCCATCTGACGCACGGTAGTAAGGTAAACTTTTCTGGAAAGCTATTCAACTTCGTGCCGTACGGAGTGAAGCAAAGCGACGAACGGCTCGACATGGACCAGGTGCGTAAGCTGGCACAGGCTGAACAGCCACGTATCATCGTGGCTGGCTGCACCGCATATCCGCGTATGATTGATTTCGCCGCATTCGCGGAAATCGCCGGTGAAGTTGGCGCGTATTTAATGGTGGACATGGCACACATCGCCGGGCTGGTGGCGGCCGGCCTACACAATGACCCGGTGCCATATGCGGACGTGGTGACGTCTACGACCCACAAAACACTGCGCGGACCACGCGGCGGCATGATTCTGTGCAAGACCGAAGACCGCCTGCGACCAAACGACAGGAAGAACCTGGCGCAAAAAATCGACTCGGCTGTATTCCCCGGTTTGCAGGGCGGACCCCTGGAACATGTAATCGCCGCCAAGGCTGTAGCTTTCGGCGAGGCGCTGCGAGAAGATTTCGCTGATTATCAACAACGTGTAGTCGATAACGCGCGCCATCTGGCGAACGCGCTGATGGACGAGGGCTTCCGGGTGGTTTCTGGCGGTACAGACAACCATCTGGTATTGATTGAACTAACGCCGTTCGAGGTATTTGGCAAGGAAGCGGTGCAGATGCTTGACGATGTCGGCATTCACACCAACATGAACATGATTCCGTTCGACACCAGAAAACCCATGGATCCGTCCGGATTACGACTGGGAACTCCGGCGCTCACTACTCGCGGCCTGGATCAGGCTGATATGATTCGAGTTGCCAGGCTAATTGCCCGAACTCTGCGCCGACCAACCGACGCGGAAAAAGAAGCTATCACCGCCGAGGTGAAGGAACTCACCGATCGCTATCCGATTTATCCAGAACTCAGCCAATGACGGCCACGATAATCAACGGCCGAGCCGTTGCCAAAAGAATCAACGAACGCACGCGGCAGGAACTTGCCGCGCTTAATTTCGCACCTGGTTTAGGGGTTGTGCTGGTTGGTGACGACCCGGCATCAAGGCTATACGTCGAACTGAAAGAAAAAACGTGCCGCAAGCTCGGATTAGGATTCATCCGACAGGAACTGCCGTCGGATGCGACCCAAGACGAGGTGCTTAATGCGGTGCAAGCACTTAACGACAGCGAACTGGTGCACGGCATTATTGTACAGTTGCCGTTGCCGGACCATCTAAATACCGACGAAATAATCGCGGCCATCGAGCCAGACAAAGATGCGGATGGTTTTCACCCTGACAATGCCGAACGCATTGATATCCCGCCAGTACTGCCGCAAGCTGTTTTGGAACTGCTGTTGGAGACCACTGAAGAACTAAGGAACAGGAGAGCCGTCGTACTAGCCAACAGTGAAATATTTTTTGACCAGTTGAGCCGGGTACTGGAAACTATCGGAATCGAATGTCTGATGGCTGCACCGAATGATTTGGATGCCATCAGACAGGCTGATATTTTAGTCGTGGCGGTTGGTCAGCCGAACTTGATTCGCGGCGAGCATATTAGACCAGCCGAGGCGGACAAGCCCGGAGCTGTGGTTGTCGATATCGGCACCACCCAAATCGACAACAAGACCGTCGGCGACGTAGATGCCCAGTCCGTGCGCAAAGTAGCTGGCTGGCTCACCCCGGTTCCGGGCGGAGTCGGACCGGTGACCGTGGCGATGCTAATCAATAACGTGGTGAACCTGGCCGCAAAAAACAGGTAACCGTCCGAACATAAAAAAAATCGCCTTGCATATAGTGCAAGGCGATTTTGAGATTGGCCGCTACGCCTCCATCTGGTCGCGGAGGTCGGCCGTGAACTGGGCGACTATCTCGTCCACGGGGGGCCGGCGACGAAACTTGTAGTTCGCCATCATCACCCGAATGAAAGAGGCCAGCTCCGGTCGCAGTGTCGGATTCACCTCGACTTCGCCATCCGACTGATCATGCACGAATCGCAACGCCTCCCGTGTGTTGTCCATGACGTCAGTGTTGCTGAACGTAAGCACCAGACAGTTCTCACGGATGTAATCCACTGCCCAGACCCTCAACACCGACCGGGCCAGCGCGTAGGTCTCAGCGGACGAGAACTGGAGAATCACTTCAGTATCAAAGATATCAACCGTTCGATACGCCATGACACCGGCCGAACCGCGAAGGACGACTGTGTAATCACCGTCAGGCTTGTCACCAGAAAAAATGAAATCTGTCATTTTCCCTCCTAGTGATGAAACTGGTGTCCCTCCGGAACTCCCTGCCCACGCAGGGCGAAGATGCCCTCGGCTTGAGCGTGCGTTTCCACCGCACCCTCACAGTACCGCACGCGAACTGCACTAATGGGATCCGGGGTTTCCTCCAGAGACTCCAGCAGAGCGATAAGCGACGCCAGCAGCGTACCGGTGCGTCCGTGCCCAGCGTGACAGTAGCACACTGTGCGCAGACCGTACTTGTTGGCGTTCTGCAGGGTCGGGATGATCTGACGCTCGAGAATCTCGCGCCAGTCGTCCGGCACGCCGCCGAAGTCCGGCAAATGACATTCGACCACCACGTGATCCTCGGTCTCCAGTTCGGGGAAGCTATCCGCCAGCGGGATGAGCACGTCGTACTCATCCAAGCTGTCCGGCTGGCGACTGAGTGCCGCGCCACCAGCCGCAAAAACAATCAGGTGGCCCACACGAATCGGGGCGCCGGTGTGAGGTTCGTGCTTCTTGAATGTCATTTTGAATTTCCTCTTCAATCGTTCCGAAGCCCCATGCCACGGAAGGATAGTTAGAGGGGGAAGCATCGAGGACCGATGCTTCCCACCTGGCCGCAGGAGCGGCAGGAAAGTGCTGGGGGAAGGAGCTGGGGGCTACCGGACTAGGACGCGGACTTCACGTCCTTGACCGCGCGGGCGAGTGCCGCCTTGTTCTCGGTCACGCTCGCGTTGGCCGCCTTGAGTGCCTGCCGACCCACCTCGATCGCCTCCAGGAGCGCAATGCCGACCGACACCACGGTCGAGAACCTGTAGGTGCGACAGCCGGGCTCGCCGCAGGGACGCTTCCAGTGATCGGGCAGCATCTCGGACATGAGCTCGGCCTCGGCCTCGTCCTCCGGAACCAGCCGAACCCGGTTGCACCCCACGGACACGCTGTTGCCACCGGTCGCGACCTTTCGACCGAGCCAGGATCCGTTCAGGCCGCGGGCGAGGATCTCGTAGTCTCCTGCGCCGCCCTCGGTCCCTGCCTGACGCCACTTACCGTTCTTCATCATTTTTTAACTCCTCACCCGCTTCCTGGCTCCCCACCATGGGCAGCTCCAAAAAGCGGAAGTTGGAGGGGAAAGCATATTGATATGTATGCTTTCCCCATAAGAAATAATTATGATGCGTCATACGTCTGCTCGGTGAGCACACCCGCGCACTGATTGGGCAACGCCCTACCAATGAGCTGTGGCTCACCCCAATCGAAGACATCGTCAAGCTGCTGACACAGCTTGCTTGCCTCTCCCTGGTTACGAGATGCGATGACGGCAAGCCCACCGGCTGCTCCACAACCAAACATCAAAGTGGCGTGGACAATATACAAATTCATGTCTCCTCCTCAGCCCCCTCCTGGGACTTGTCTGATGTCCCAGAAAAAAGCAGTTGGAGAGAGAAACGCCTAAGGTAGGTGACGTTTCCCGCTCAGAATCGTAGATTCTCGGCTAGCTAGGACAGCCCACCGAGAAGTGCTCTATTTGGAAAGGATGTGGTGTCTTCACCACTGATTCATCTGCTGACCACGGCGATACAATGCCTCCACTTCGGGACTGAACACTCGATGCCAGCACTGCAGACCCTCTCGCAGCTTGCTCGGACCGCCGATGCTGTCACGCTTCGCGTCCAGCTGCAGTCCTAGTTCGCGCGTATTGCCAACCATCAGGTTCGAGTGCTTACCGAACATTCGACCGCCGTTGTGAAACAGGTCGAACGAATGATCCACGAAAGCGGTGGTGTCAATCCGACCTTCGAGCCAAGCAATCGGAGCTCGGGCGATGGCGCCCCACTTCTTTCCGCCGTAAATAGAGTCGCTCCAGGATGTGCCGAACGTATCGACCGCCAAATTAAGATACCGAAGCTGATCGCTGACGTCCATGCGCTCCAGTACCCGGGCGACAGCCTCATGCGCGTCAGAACGCATAGTTCGGTCACTGCTGCTAACCCCGAAGGTCATTCGCAGCGTCTTGAACGCCGGCCAGTCCGAGCCCGGCCCGGATTTGCCGGTATGCCTGAGCTCTCCGCCAGTCGCAACCATGATGTACGCGGCCATGCGTTCAGCGATGAGCTGATGGAGTCGCTGACGCAACTCCATGGCTTGCTTGCTGAGCTCTCCCTTCGCCGCTTCCGCCATCGCGTCCACGAGGTAGAAATCGTTGCATGCCGTATTGACGTTGAACGACTCGTGTCGTTTTTCCAGTGCGGCACGCGGCATGTCAGAAAAGTAGAACCGCGTCATCCACCGACGGTAGATGTTCAGTTCCTTCTTCAGTGTCCTTTTCTCCAGTGGAATCGGATTCCGGAACACCTTGCCGGTGTGTCCGCAGACTGAAACCGTACCGCTGACATCTGACAGGTCACAGCCGATACCAACCACACACGGCTTGTTCAAGCTGCGCGTGACCACTGCGGCGTGCGATGTCTTGCCACCGCGAGCGGTAACCACCGCTGACGCTGCCAAGATTCCCTCGAGGTCCTCGGGAGAAGTTTCGGGTCGAAACAGCACCACCGTCTCACCCTCACCAGCCAGATGAATTGCTTCTTTCGACGTAAACACCAGCTTGCCGCAGACCGCACCAGCCGAAGCTGGCAGACCCTCGGCCAACAGAAGACCAAACTCCGCGGCATGTTTCAGCCACCAATCGGAGAAACGATTCGCGGACTGGCGAGTTAGCTGCTGCAACAAGTTCAGATTCAGCACGTCTTCGCGCCTGGCCTTCCTGTCCCAAACCCGATGGACCAGGTAGGTGACCTGCGCCTCGATGGACATCTGCGCCTTGCGGACCTGCAAGATGAAGAGCCTACCCCGTTCGACCGTAAACTCAACGTCCACGACCGTGCTGAAGCGCTCTTCGAGCAACTCCACATAGTGCCGAAGCTCGTCGTACAGCGCCGAGTTCCACTCACCCATCTCGGAGATGGTCTGCGGTGTCCGAATGCCTGCGACCACGTCCTCACCCTGAGCGTTCGGAAGAAACTCTCCGTACAGCCGGGGCTCGCCCGTGGAAACGTCACGGCTGAACACCACGCCGGTGCAGGAATCGTCTCCGGCATTACCGAACACCATCGCCTGCACGTTCACGGCAGTACCGAGCCAATGGGCGATGCCGTTGGTCTGGCGATACAGCTGCGCCCGTGGTGAGTTCCAGCTCTGCAGCACGGCAATCATGGTCCGGGACAGCATCTCGTGGACGTCATGCAGGTCGTGATCGCAATGCTCGGTAATGGTCTGATAGAACAGACCGCACATCAGCCGAAGTGACTCGAGGTCCGTCATGTACGGCTCCGTGAACACCTCCCTTTCGAGACCGACCACGACCGTGCCGTACATCACCAAGAACCGTCGATAGCAATCCCAAGCGAACTTGGGGTCACCGGACTGACGAGCCAATCCCTGCACCGTTTTGGGCGTGAGACCCAAGTTGAGCACGGTGTCCATCATCCCCGGCATGGAAACCGGA
Organism: uncultured Gammaproteobacteria bacterium; assembly: GCA_964486995.1. Classification (GTDB taxonomy): domain Bacteria; phylum Patescibacteriota; class Patescibacteriia; order SG8-24; family SG8-24; genus JAHJAU01. Next base: position 18,924 of record CAZAOV010000015.1, read on the forward strand.
GCTCCGGACCGAACGGAGAGCAGCAGCGGATTCTTGGCATCGCCGAACTTACGCCCGGTCTTGCGCTCCACTGCCCTGATGCCACGCGCGAGCTGGCTGACCAACCGCTTGGGCAATCGACCCGACTCACGGAAGTACCGCGCCACAGTCGTGCTGACCGTGAAACCGGGCGGAACCGGTACGCCTAGGCGCACCATCTCCACCAGAGAGAATCCCTTGCCGCCGAGCCGATCGGCCGACGCCTGGGCGTTCTCATCGAACACTCGAACGATCTGCCGCCGGCTGCGCCGACCTTGAGCCTTTTTGCTCATCGTAACCTCCCTGGTTGGAGCCGGCGTACCCGACTCTTTCCAAATATGTTGATGTAAATAGCGTTTGACGCTAAAAAGCGACCTTAAATAATAGCATATTTAAGCTGTTATGTCAAGGGTTAAAGGACAAAAAACAAATAAGGCGTTGGCGGACGCTGGGTGGGATGAAATTTGCCCAGCTGGCGCGATTTATGAAGCGAAGCGTGTGTTGCTATACGGTCCGCAAACAGATCGCGAAGCTAAGTAAAGTTCGCCCAGACCAGAGTCCGCTTAGATAAAAAAGACCCCTCGGATTACCCGAGAGGCCTTTATAAGAACCTTTTCTAATGATCCATGACTCAGCTTGTTCACCTTGGCCAGTAACTGCTGACCATCAGCCCAATTTTGCTATGCTGACCACTTTTGGGGTTAGGCCGTTGGCTCCATTGCGCCATAGCTGCGCCATTAAGCGAATCTCCAGATTTGGACCCGACCTGGAATGGGTCAAACCTGTCGGAGCAACAGGCTCACCAAACGAGCATTCCTCCTTAATCTACTACCCGCGGGCTCTGTCACGACAGCATTCATAACCGTCGCCTAGGTCCGCCCACAGCTATATCTCACTCCTCGCAAAGGACTTTCATCTCAATATTGATTGCCCCTGCCTCTTTTTTATGCGAGTAAAAAGTAAGATTTTAAACCGGCTCTGCAAGACCGACAGGGCTCGCTACACCCTTAATTTTCTTCCGCCAACCGGTGACGGAGGGGTACCAGACTTGCCGTGCGCGCAGTAGCAGCTGTGCAGCCCGACGCTGTTCCAACAAGAGACATTGCCGAACAACTCCCCTTACCGGATTCCACGTGATTGCGGTCCAATCACTCCACCGGTATCTCGCCGCATCACCCCCATGACCTCCGTGCCGGTTACCAGCCGATCACAGATACATCAATTGGTGATACTGGGATGCTTACCTTTCCTCGCTCGGAGGAAAGAATCAGGTGACAGTTCCAGCAGTTCTGCATCTAATTAGAAGCCAGAATCCTGCCTTAAGCTGCCCAGATGCGTTACGCGTCTCCGCAACGCACTGATTTGCCCGTGTTTTATTATTATATTTATTATTATCAGAGTAGCTTGTTCTCAAAAATGAACAGGCTATCAAGGTTACTCCGGGCTCCCCCTCCCTGATAGCGGGGTCACCCTTCGCGACTATGCGTAGGCGTAGCACGGCCGTCTCACATTTGACCTGTTGCCTTGCGAGCAACAGAGTCGGCCCTTGAGACTGAGCCAGTTTCTGATCGGAACCACTTCAACTACCATTCAATGGTAGCCGGGTTCAGATCTTGGTGATCAGCCCGGACGAACCACCGCCCGACCAACTATCATTGGATCTGCGAATCCGCCGATAATGGATTTTGGTTGCATCGTCTCGCTTGATGTAGTGTGGCGGGGTTTCGTAATACCCACATCTCTCTCAACTATTATGAGCGCATTAATTATGCTACACACCCGATGCACGTCGGTTTCACGCCATTCCACTAGGCAGATGAAATGACACTATCTGGCTTTTTGTTAGCGGGCTCCGCCAGAAGTCGAGCCCCCGGAACAACTTATAAGCATGTCCAAGATCATTTCTATATCCTTCCTTTCTTATGTTGTGGGTTTGTGATCAAAATCCCAATGCGGGAGAAACCACCTTACCACAAATTTTTGTGTTTGTCAACCCCAGTTAGACGATTTAACCAAACAAAAAAACGCCCTAAGACGATTTTTTAAAATATTATAGTAATTCCAGCAGCGAAGTCACCACTTCATAAAGCGCCCCCAATGATAAAACTGCGATGCAAATATAAGCCACGGCCAGCGGTATACCGAGCTCTCGCCCCTTCATGAGCCCCTTCTTTGTAATAGCGATATACAATAGCGACACGATGACCGCCGTAATTCCGCCAAATACCGCACCGGTGAAACTAACAATGCCAATAAAATTCTTCACGCCCAGAATCACAAAACCGAATGGGATACCGCAGGCCAGCAACCAGGACGGGACTTTGCTCATCTTATAGTCGTATTCAAATGATGACTTAAGATTCAATGCAATGATAAAAAATGATGTGGCTACGGCCAAAAAGCCGAATGTAGCAGTAAACACTGTAATTCCACTGCCCATCAACGCTTTCAGTCCGGTCACTGCATCTGGAGTGGTGGAAAAACCACTCACACCATATACAGCCAATGCAAACAGCACGGTCAAACCAATGGCAATAAGCGAACCGATGATAACTGCCTTGCGAAAACCCTGATGCTTACCCTCCATAATGTCTTCCATCTCTGGCACCGCAGAAATACCAGCGAGCGAAAACAGAATTACACCATATGGCAAAAAGAAATCGCCGGTGGAATAAAGTTGAAAATTTACCACATCAATATGCTGCGCCGACATACCGACAATCAATAACAGCGCAATCCCCAAAGCCACAGTTGAAGCAAAGTCGATTTTTTCGACAAAACTTAGACCAAAGAATACAACCAAACCGCCGATCAGACCCCAGGCAATCTGATAAGTATAAACATCACCGCCGATCAGAGGCGATATAATTAGATGCAAGAACGTGCCGCCGACTAGGATGTAGGCAATCAAGCCACCCCAAAAACCTAACACCGATGATGCAGCGGCAATATGCCTAAAACGCGGCCCCAAATATCGACCGGCCAAGCCAATCAACCGAGTTTTTTCCTCGCAAGCCATGGCGGCTTCGGCGTAAAAAAGGCTCTGCAACAGCTGAATTCCACCCAAAACTACCACGTATACAAGCGCAAGAACCAGCCCCACCTGACTCATCGCGTAGGGCACACCAAAAATACCCACGCCGATTATGGTCCCGACTAGGGTAGCGATCGCTAACATGAAATGGTTGCCATTATGCGCTTTCATCTGTTTAATTATATCATGGTTTTGACCTGTTCTTAAAGCTATTTAAAGGAGGACGACATTGGCAGAACAACGAATCTCAAGTTCGGCCGACGGTCGGCCGATCATCATCGCTAACGGTTTTTTTCCGTTTCCGGTGCCATTGGGACACGTGGCGGCAGTGTACCGAGCGAGCGGATTCGACGCCCGGGTAATTCCTTTCGATATACGCAACAAGATGTGCGTGCGGGTGTATGCCAACGCTATCGCCAATTTCGCCCGGCAAATGCATACCGAGTCAGGCAAGCGCGTGGATATTCTTGGCCTCAGCATGGGCGGAATTTCTGGTCTGTACGCAGTCAAGCTCATGGATTGTGCACATTGCGCGCGCACGGTAATAGCAATCGGCTCCCCGTTTCATGGTTCGCCAATCGCGGCTTACGGTACCATGTCTCCGTGGTTCAACCGAACCGCCCTACAACTGTCTCCAGGCAGTAAAATCCTGCGAGAATTGCGCCAAGCTAAGCTACCTGCAGATGTTCGGTTCATCTCTTTGGGCGGTATATTCGACTGCGTTTGTCCCTTCCCCACCACTCGCATGGAGGATGCTGAAAACTACATCTGGTGCTTCGCCCATCACGACCTGATGTTCCTGAGCTGGCTACATCCAGAAGTGGTTAAACTGCTCATCTAGGGGGTTAAGACTCTGGGCCTGTCCTAGGGTCTTAACCCCCATAAACGATTTACCCCCAGATTCTGGGGGTATTTTTGTTGATGAACGGCGGATAACATTTCGGTTAGCTAGTTGCTTGATGTCGGGCATTGTCATAAAGTGGATTAGAAGATACAGAGGCAAGGAAGACGGGGGCAAGGGAGTAAAAAATCTATTATAAGTGTATCTAACTTATGTTTGTGTCCCTGTTCCTCCGCCCCTTCGCTCCCTAAAATATCTCTATGTCAACAAACCGCATTCCCCCGCAAAATCTAGAGGCCGAGCAATCTTTCCTCGGTTCGCTTTTAGTTGATAAAGATGCCATCTTGCGCGTGGCCGACATGTTACGGGAGGAAGATTTCTACAAGCCGGCGCACGGCGATATTTTTGCCGCCATTTTGGATCTGCACGCCAAACGCGAGGCAATCGATATGCTCACCTTGGCCAATCGTCTGGAGGAAGCGGGTAAACTGGAATCAATTGGCGGCCGCACATATTTGATGGAACTCACCACTGCGGTGCCAACTGCGGCACATGTAAAGAATTACGCGGAAATTATCCAGAAAAAAGCCACGTTGCGCCGCCTACAAACTGCGGCCGGAGAAATCATCAATATGTCCTACGACGAAGTGGACGATGTAGATGCGCTACTGGACGGTGCTGAACAGACATTGTTCGGGGTATCGCAGAAATACATGAAGACATCGTTCACGCCCCTTAAAGACACCTTGGACGGGGCGTTCGAACGAATCGATGAGTTGCATCGTGAAAAAGGCAAGCTACGCGGCATCACCACCGGCTATCGCGATTTGGATAATCTGCTGGGCGGACTGCAGCGTTCCGACTTAGTAGTTTTGGCAGCGCGTCCATCGGTCGGTAAAACCTCTTTCGCCATGGATGTGGCACGCCAGGCCGCGATTCGCAGCAACCTTCCGGTGGGTGTGTTCTCGCTTGAAATGAGCAAAGAACAGTTGGTGGACCGCATGATTTGCGCCGAGGCTGGCGTTGACTTATGGAAGATGCGCACCGGTAACTTGAGCGATGGAGCGGATGAGCAGAGCGACTTCTCACGCATCGCCCATGCACTGGGTTCGCTGTCAGAAGCGCCGATTTTCATCGACGATACGGCCAACGTGAACATCATGGAGATCCGCACTAAAGCCCGACGCCTGCAGTCCGAACATGGTCTGGGTCTGCTGGTAATCGACTACTTGCAGCTAATGGAATCCCGCCGCACTCGCGCCAGCGACAATCGCACACAGGAAGTGGCGGAAATTACTCGTGCCCTGAAAGGTATCGCGCGTGAATTGGACATCCCGGTAATCGCACTTTCGCAGCTGTCCCGCACCACAGAAATGTCCAAACCAGCCATCCCTAAACTGTCGCACTTGCGTGAATCCGGCTCAATCGAACAAGACGCTGACGTGGTGATGTTCATCTACCGTAAGGCCGCGGACAAGAACTACAAGACCGAGGAGATTCCTCTGGACGAGCGTTATATCGCCGAAATTCACGTAGCCAAACATCGCAACGGACCGTGCGGAGTAATTAAGATGTACTTCGACGAACAGCGTGTCAGCTTCCGAGACCTGGACAAAAAGTTCGCAAACACGGCACAATACGCTGCACCGACCGAACGGCCGAAGCCACAAGAGGTGCCGCAGCCTGAACCGCAGACCGCTCCAGTGGGCGCGGTGCTGCCGTCACCCGGACCAAATGCTGTCCCGCCGGGTAACAGCGGCGGCGGAAATGATAACGCGCCACAGCCAAACTTCTAGCATTATAGATTCAGTTCAAATCCCCGCCACCGCCTGACCCGGGGCTCGGCGAGCGCGCCATTGCCTAACCCACGCGAGGACATGATTTTTTCCAGGCGACCAGCCGGAAAAAAGCGTGTCTGAGCCACCTATTAGAAATAAGACACCACCTATGTTCAACAAACTCAAACAAGTTAAAGACCTACGCGACAAAGCTAAAAATCTGCAGAACATGCTGGCCGGGGAGAAGGTCGAGGGTTCGGCCGCCTGGGGCAAGGTTAAAGTACACATGGACGGCAACCAATCCGTGCAGGGCGTGGAAATCGACCCAGAACTGCTCAAGGAATCCGAGCAGAAGAAGCTGCAGGACGCCATGAAAGATGCGTTCAATGATGCCGCCAAAAAAGCCCAACGCAAAATGGTCGATAAGATGAAGGAGTCCGGTGACCTGAACATGCCCGGCTTGACGTAATCCCCGCCAAAGCTCGGCAAGCGCGCCAATATCCAACCCACGCGAGGACATGATTTTTGCCATGCGGTTAGCGGGCAAAAGCGTGTCTGAGCCGCCGCTTTCAATTTAGACACCACCCATATCCCTAAATTTCCCGAACCAATCGAAAAGCTCATCAATGAGCTGGGACGACTGCCGGGCGTCGGGCCGAAAACGGCCGAGCGCTATGCTTTTTCATTGCTGAAACGTCGACCAGATGATCGCGAAGCGTTGGCACAAGCGATTATCGAAGTTGGCGGTTCGCTCACCACCTGTTCGGTTTGCGGAAACTACACCGAGAACGATCCGTGCAGCATTTGCGCGGACTCACAACGAGAGCACGCGATGATTTGCGTGGTGGCGACCGAGCAAGATTTACTAGCGGTTGAGCGAACCAGCGAATTCCAGGGCGTATATCATGTTCTGGGTGGCGTGTTATCGCCAGCCGACGGTATCACCCCGACCGAACTGAACGTGCGACAGCTGATGAACCGGCTCAAACACGACAACCCAGACGAAGTAATTCTGGCGTTTGATCATACAATTGAAGGCGAGTCCACGATGCTATACCTAACGCGTGTCATTAAGCCGCTTGATATACGAATAACGCGACTGGCGCGCGGTCTACCTATCGGTAGCGAAGTTGGCTATGCGGATGAGATAACGTTGACCGATGCATTGAAGGGCCGCGCAGAAGTGAAACGAGAGATTATCGCCGACAAGGAAAAAGTTATCCCCAAATAGGTCCCTGGCACCCATTTTGGGGATAACTAATGATGGATTAACAATTATTTCTGTTATTTCAAACCTCGAAAAAAAAGCTGCCTCGCGAGAAGCAGCTTTTTGATTTCACTCGGGCAACTCACCCAACTTCAGTCAAGACCAAAAAGCCTTGAAAGCATCTAGAACGATGTGCAGGCGGCAGATTTTTACGACGACCACCATAAGCCGACCAATCAGGGTCAGCATATACACCAAGCTGGTTACGGCGACCGCAACCACGAGACCGACAGCCAATCCTAGCACCAAACCCGGCGCTACGCCCCAATTGGTAACTCCGGCCATTAGACCGGCAGCAAGTACTCCGGTAAACGCAATGAGTCCGGCGTTATCGCCATTGACTTTGACCGTCAGCGGATTGAGCTTATCGCTTCCGGCGAAACGTCCGACCGCCTGTGCGATATCGGAAATCGCTACGGCGACGATGCAAATACAGCCGTTTGGTAGGCTGATAGCGGCTGCAACAAAAGCCAACGTAAACAAGAGAACCAGCCCGAAAGACGAAGGTGTCGTCACGATGAAATGGAAATTCAGAACGGAACAAACACCTGCAGCAAAGAGCGCCAGCAACACGGCAATTACACCAAGACTAAACTCGCCATTCTTACAACTAATCCGGCTGTTTATCAGATAGATTCCGCCAAACAGCAGAGTCACACCGATAAACAAGGCCGGTACATCCCACATGCTAGAAAGAGCGAATGGAAGGTCAATGATGTAAGCTGGCGAAGCGCCGAAACTCAACGTCTCGTTCACGCTCGGCGTTTCACCAAACAGGTAAGCGCTTCCGTTAAAGACCAGCCCCAAAAACGCCGCGGTCAAACCGTAATTCAGCGCCCGTCGCAATGGCGCACAGTTCCACACCGCTTCGAACCTTTCCTGAAGCTTGACCGTCGACGAGAGTCGCATGATATCCGCCTTCTCGTACAGCTCACCCAGCGTAATACCGAACAGCATCCAAAAATTGACGTAAATATAGTCGGGCTGATCGGGTGCGACCCGATACGGACCGCCGAGCGGTTTTCGGTCTCGCTTCAACTCAATGAGCCAGCGCGGTTCACAGGTAATTTTTATGAGTTCACTTGTAGACACCAGCATAACGAGACTGACCACCACAAAAATCGACAGCTCAGTAATCAGCCAAAAGCTGAAAACTGCCATATCATATAATGCTGCCATGAATTCCATTTTTCTCTCCTCTTTTGTAAACAACGGTTTACGGACAATCCGCAACGTGTTAGCTAAGCAAAATTATCGCTGCATGTCAATAAGGGCCGAACGTGCACTTGCGAATTAGCTGATGGCACTTGGCCTCCGACGGAACCTAGTCTAGTATGGACATCGGAGTAGATGGTTATCTGTTTATGAGAACTTACAGACTAACCTCTGCTCCATTTACTTTCTAACAGCCCCGGACGTAGCGGCAGAGCCTGATTCCAACCAATCCATCCGGCAAGCGCGCACTTTCCTGAATCCCTAGCGGCAGGGCTTGACTCTGCCCATAGAAGACTTGCCCTTGCCTACAGTGCCCAACCAAAAAGACCCGGCTTGCACCGAGTCTCTTTTAGTATCTCCTACGCCTTAATGTCCACAATCTGAATTTCAGTGTATTGCTGCCGATGGCCGGTCAGCTTACGGTACCGAATCTTCGGTTTATACTTCACGACCTCCACCTTACGTCCGCGGCCCGCGGCCACCACCTCGGCGGTCACTTTGGCGCCTTTGACGTCCGGTGTACCGACCTTCACTTCTTTGTCGGCTTCGTCCGCCACCAGGAACGGCTCGAAGGTCAGTTTGTCGCCTTCTTTGGCTTCGAGTTTCTCGACTTTTAGCTTATCGCCTGGCTTCACCAGGTACTGCTTTCCGCCGGTCTCGATTACTGCGATATATCCCATATCTGATTTGAAATTTTGCTAGTTGGGGCTAAGCACGAATACATTACCGCAGCCCGCCGCGTCTGTCAATACGATATTCGACCGGCAGTCCGAGCTTGAGTCCATGTTGCGCCGCGAAGCCGGCCGGAACTTCCAGCACCGCGTCAGCTTTAACCAGCGGAGCAAAAGTTGGAATCTGCTCTCCCGGCGCCGATGGCTCCATATAGAGGGTCAAATCAACAATTTCACTGTCCCGCAGCCAAATTACGTCAATGGGAAAATACATCCCTTTCATCCAAAAGACGTGCTTGCCTGGATTAGCGAATAAAAATAATACCCCCTCATTCATAGCCAGGCTTTCACGACCAGACAGCCCCTTGGCGCGAGTATGATCGCTCGCCGCCACATCAACGCTCACCACGATGTCGTTATCAATAGTCACCTCACCGTAGCCAAAATTATTCTGTTGATATCGCAAAAATATCACGCTAATTACTAACACAACCACCACCAATAGCGCCACCGTATTTCGGAAACCCAAACCATATTTACGCACCTGTTTGTCGTCTTTGCTACCAGTCATTCTGCTGTTTTACGCTTTCTAATTATAAGCGCTCCAGCCGCCACGGCCAAAACCAAACTCACAATTAACCCAAGAGCGGCCACTTTTTCCGCGCCACGCAAAACCAAAGTGGAAACGCCGAAAACCGCTGCTAAAAACCAATACAGCAAGACGACTTGCCGGTGTGGCACGCGCGAATCCACTAGCATAAAATGAAGATGTTTGCGGTCGCCACGGAACGGTGACTGCCCCCTGAGCAGGCGCCGCACTATAACTATGACCGCATCAAAAATCGGCAGACCCAGCACCAGTAACGTAGTGGCGATTTTTCCGCCAGATATCACC
>CAZAOV010000015.1:28652-30648 GCA_964486995.1 uncultured Gammaproteobacteria bacterium
AGGGGGTGATTAAGACCGTCTGCCCCAACAGGAAGCCGGCCATGGTCGAACCGCCCTCGCCTAAGAACATCCTGGCTGGATGAACGTTAAACACCAGAAAACCGGCAAATACACCGCCGATGGCCAGCGCCAGCAAAGCGGTATCGGGCTGTGAAACGTCGCGCATCATGCTCACCGCAGCCACTACTAACCCGCCAATCACCACCATTCCGGACACCAACCCGTCTAGGCCATCCAAAAACTTGGTGGTATAGGTCATCGCCATCAACCAAGTTAGAGTGAAAATATCCGCCAGGATGGTTAGATGATACGGTACGCCGTCAATCCAAGCCGCAGTCACGACATATTTGTTGAGCTCAATCAATCCACCAAATGGATTAGTGATGTAATTCACACCAACGCCGACGAGTATCACCGCGATGATCGCCAACAGGGGCCACATGAACTGTTGCCATGGCTTAAGGTCATAGCGGTCATCCAGCGCGCCGCCAAACGACAGCAGCCCGGCCGCCGCGATGATTCCTACTATATATTTAGCTTTTATATATTCACCCGGAAGCCAGCCCAAAGTGGACAACGCCACCATCACAAGCGCTAGCGCGATGAACAAGGCCACTCCACCCATTAAAGGCACCGACTGCTTATGCTTGCGCCGCCCACCAGGCTCGGCGAGCACCCCAAAATGCTTGGCCATTCCGCGCACAAAGGAAGTAGTCAATAAGGCAATCGTGAAGGCTCCGACAAATACGAGCGTATAATGCATACGGTTGGAGATTAGCACAGAGGTTAGGAAGGAAGAAGTCCGGCCGATTCCGGTAGAGCGCGGCGGGGAGAGGGTGATACGCTAGCTCCGCTGCCCTTCTGCCCTTATGCTCTTATCCGCGATTACATAAGAGATGGCGTCCCAATTCCCCGCACTGGCACAAAAAAATCGTTATGAATCAAATTGAAACACCCCATAATCATTACGATTATGGGGTGCTAAGTAGGTAGGCTAGCGATGGAGAGCTTACTTCAAACCGGCCGCCTTCATCACGCGACGAAGGTTGGGCAGGGTGAAGTTCTCGATGAGGCGTCGCACGCGACCGCGATCCACCTCGGCGGTTCGGCACATGGCCGCAATCACCGTGATGACCAGCTCCTCGGGCGTCAACGGTGAATAGGTCGCATTCGGATTCGTGTTGTGAGCGCGACCGAAGGAGGACAAGAAGTCCGCCAGGTAGGCCACCTCAATGATGCGATCTTGCCCTTCTGCGCCCTGCACCACGATGTAGTTGTTACCGCTGTCCTTGAGCTGCTCGTAGGCCGCATCGTCGAGGACAATCACGTCACCCAGGCCGACATGGCTAAGCTGCTCGGCGATATGCCGCAACGACATCTGGCGTGGAGCCAGGACATCAACGTAGGCACCGTTCGGACGAACCCGTAAATCACTGCACCGCTTGATCTCCGCGGCCATGCGATCCGCCGCATCACGAGATCCCGCATAGACATACGGCTTCCCGCCCTGCTTAAGCTCCAGGCACAAGTACCTCTTGCGAATCTCGGCGAGCCGAACTGCGAATGCGATTGGCTTGATGGTCACGTGACCCTTGGTGGAGATGAGAAACTTGAGCCCCTTCTCCGAATCCCACTCGGTGATTTGAATCATTCCGTGAGTGGGATAGCGCTCCGGAAGCTCCTGATAGGGACGAGGAATTTCCTTGCCTTTGCGGTACGTGGTTCGGTTGCCCTCGCGAGCACCCTTGCCATACAGCGGCTCCGGCGAAAAACCGACGCTGAAGTCGAGCTTGTCGCGACCCAGACGAGAAAACTTGCCTTCCTTCAGGATCGGGAACTGCTCTGCGTCTACCGGAATCTCTCGGATATCGAACGACTTGGTGAAGTAGTCGTTCTTACCTCGCGCGAAACAATTGTTCCATGCGACGAACGCGGCCTCAGCGGCCTGTTCGAAGAGCTGAACCATCTCGGGACGGTTGGCGTAAAGAATACGCAC
>CAZAOV010000015.1:30658-31963 GCA_964486995.1 uncultured Gammaproteobacteria bacterium
TGGTGAGAATCTGCGACCAAGCGAACAGGCGCCTGACCACGTTACTTTCGATGCGAGAGAGTTCGTCGGCCCGGTGGGTTGAACGGGTGTCGAAATGCTTTCGGTATTGCGTGACCGAAATGCCCATCCGCTCCGCTACGGCATGAGCGTCCAGAGCGGAGAGAATCAGTTCCTGATTCAGGCTGGACCGCGATTCGTGGAACCACTGATCCATCTGCTCGAGGTAGTTGGCCACCTTCTCGGTGTCGTCACCGAAGTGGTTGCTCTCGATAGCCTGAAGCAGCACGCCGTGCGCATCCACCCCTGACGGAACATCGGTTCCGTAGGCGCTGAGCGTCTTCGAGAGACCGGCGTTATACTCGGCCTCCAGCTCGCTCCGACGCGCCTGCAGATCCTCACCGACTTGAGCCTTGCGCTCATCGATCAGAGACTGCTCGGCTTCATCGCGCCGGCTGTCAAGCTCTGCCCATTCAGCGACCAGCTTGTCCTCGACCTCCTTGGTCTTTCCCGGGAGTGCCTTAGCCACGCCGTTCAAGGCCATCTGGATGAGCTTCATCACGGTCTCGGGATCCTGGCTGTAAACCAGGTTGAGCCCGAAGATGAGCTTGCGCAAGTCGCGACGACCGACATAAGGAGTTTTCTCCGAGAAGTCGTCGTCAGTGGTAAGCGAGGTCTCTGAGGCATACAGATCACCCTTCGAAACCACGTCCTCCAAACCGGCAAGCCAACGAAGATCGATGTCGTTGTCGATACCGAGCTCAACCGCCCGCTTCAGCGAGGAAGTGTGCAGCTTGTCCTCTTGCCGGTGCTGGTCAAGAGGCTGTTTTCCGTAACCGCAATCGATGAACACCACGCCCCACTTTTCGTAGAGCGTCTCATGATCGACGCATCCGCCGAACTCGGCGAAGTCATCGACCCTGAGTGGTCCGGATGGAATGAACTTGATGCGCGCCACACCCTCGAAACCGAGGGCGTGAACGATCGACTTGTACACCTGGATCAACCAACAGCACACGGCCGCCTCGAGATCGGGACAAAGATGGAAAACCAAAATTGCCTTCGAGGCCTGGCTCTTCGTCAAATACGTCATCTAGAAAACCTCCGGCTAAAAAAAGCCTTGCCGATACGGTCGGCCCACCGCGACAGCGCTTTCCTTTGCTGTCTTGTTGTATTGAACGTCATCAGCCCCATTGCTGATGAACAAGTCAATGTAGCATATTTTTACTTGATTGTCAATGGTTCGTGGGGTGCGCACTGTTCGGATTTTGGTTGATGGAACGGGTGTTTTTCCTCTACGCTCAGCCG
>CAZAOV010000016.1:0-30906 GCA_964486995.1 uncultured Gammaproteobacteria bacterium
TCAATAATTATCCACAAAATAGGTCCCTGGCACCTATTTTGTGGATAAACTATTCTACTGTGACTGATTTGGCTAGGTTGCGAGGTTTATCTGGATCATGACCGCAAGCAATCGCCGTATGATAGGCTAAAATCTGCAGCGGTATGACGTTCAGTATTGGAGAAAGCATCTCCAGGGTGCGCGGCACGAAAATAATATCATCCGTGAGTGGTAGTAAATCCTCATCTCCTTCGCTAGCTAAAGCGATAATTGGCGCACGGCGAGCCCGAACTTCCTCTACGTTGGAGCGAGTTTTTTCATACACGCTGTCTCGAGTCATAATAGCCACCACCGGTAAAGCTGGGTCAAGCAGAGCCATAGGGCCGTGTTTAAGCTCTCCGGCCGCAAAACCCTCGGCATGCAAATAGGATATTTCCTTCATTTTTAGGGCTCCCTCCTGCGCCACGGCTGCATTATACTTTCGCCCAATAAAGGCCATATTTGGCGAATGGGCATATTTTCTGGCTATCTGGCTGATTCGCTCCTCTTGGCGCAAAATTCGGTCGATTTTATGCGGTAATTCACGTAATTCTTCGGCAATTTTCACTCCGACCGAACGCGACATGCCGCGAATCCGCCCCAAATACATCGTAAGTAAGGCAAAAACTGTCGCCTGCGCAACAAAAGCCTTAGTTGAGGCAACCGCGATTTCCGGTCCGGCATGCACAAATACGCCAGCATCGGTCTCACGAGCAATGGTCGAACCAACCGCGTTAACCACACCAATGGTCAGTGCACCCTTCTGCCGTGCTTCACGCAAAGCACCGATTGTGTCGGCGGTTTCACCGCTCTGAGACACCGCAATCACCGCCTCGCGTTTAGGGTCAATAATTGGCTTTCTATAGCGATATTCTGACGCTAGCTGCACATTCACGGGCAGCCCAGCATATTCCTCCAGCATGTAGCTCCCAATCATTCCGGCCAGATACGCCGACCCGCAACCAACCACGGTCAAACGCTTCAAATCCCGCAATTGCGGCACTACATCAGCCAAACCACCCAAAACCGCTAAACCTTCACCAAAATCCAGTCGTCCGCGAATCGCGTTGGTCACCACTTCCGGCTGCTCATGCATCTCCTTGAGCATAAAGTGTGGATAACCTCCCCGCTCAATCTCTCCAACCGACATTTCAACCGATTCCACCTTCTTTTCCTTGCGAATGTGATCGATAGAATACGTCTCCACTCCGCTATCAGACAAAATTGCTACCTCATCGTCGTCCAAGTAGATGATGTCCTTGGTGAAGCTGATAATGGCCGCCGGATCAGAAGCGACAAAAAACTCATCACGATTAGTTCCGAGCCCCAGCACCAGCGGACTACCCCGCCGCGCCACATACACCTTTCGTGGCTCCTGTGCCGACACCGCCGCCAAACCAAAGGTTCCCTCAAGCTCGCCTAGAACCTCGAACAACGATTCTTCCAAAGTCATGGTGGCAGTAAGCTCCTCGAGCAGGTGCGCGATGATTTCAGTGTCGGTCTCCGAACGAAGCTGATGCCCCGAATCTATCACGCGTTTTCGCAACGCATCATAATTTTCAATGATGCCGTTATGAACCACCGCAATCGTGCCTTGACAATCCAAATGCGGATGCGCGTTCACCTCGGTGGGCGGTCCGTGCGTAGCCCAGCGCGTGTGTGCTATGCCAACTGTTCCATCGATTGGCTGGTCGGCAACAGCTGCTGTCAAATCTGCCACTTTTCCCGCAACCTTCAAATGAAAAATTTCGTTATCGCCGAGCGTAGCCACACCAGCCGAGTCGTAACCGCGATATTCCAAACGTCGCAATCCTTCAATCAAAACATTCACGGCCTTGCGTGAACCAATATAACCGACAATCCCACACATATTTTATGCCTTATTTGCTTACTGATTCATTGAATCACGGTGACTATAATTCGGCAACGAAAAAACACATGACCACTTTTTGGGCCCGGCCCAAAAAGTGGTCATGTGTTTTTTCCACCTGCGCTTTTAAAATAAGCTTAAATACAATCACATCTTCTGCTATAATATGCATGTGAAAAGGAGGGGCTATTTTTATCCAGACAAACGTCATGAAAATCGGAATCGACGCGCGTTTTTATGGCTCGCTCGGCAAGGGGCTTGGCCGCTACGTCAGCGAACTTATCACGCATCTTGAGCAGATAGACAAGAAAAACGAGTATGTAGTTTTTCTGCGTAATGACAATTGGAATCAGTACACTCCGCAGTCACCTAACTTTCGCAAGGTGCGGGCTGAATACCAGTGGTACTCCTGGCGCGAACAACTTCTTTTCCCGTTTTTTTTGCGCAAGCACAAATTGGACCTGATGCACTTCACGCACTTTAATGTGCCGTTGCTGTACCGCCGACCATTTGTAGTAACGGTACATGACCTGATTCTACTGCAATTTCCGACCGCTCGCGCCAGCACGCTCGGACCGCTGATATATAAACTGAAATTCTGGGCGTACCGTCACGTAATCGGTAGCGCACTAAACCGCGCACGGGGAATTCTCACGGTATCAAAAACAACGCGTCGGGAAATAAACAAACATTTCCCGTACACGGAACGAAAACAAATTGTCGTCACCTATGGGGCTTGTGCTCCTCGGTTCAGCCGAACCGACACGAGCAGCGCCGAGCAAAACCAGTCGGCGCCAAAAATCAATGGTCCCTTTATGCTTTACGTGGGTAATGCCTACCCACACAAGAACCTTGAGCGACTAATTGCTTCGTTCCAACTTTTCAAGGAACGGGGCCACGCTGAGTGGAACCTGATTTTAGTTGGGGCGCCTGATTATTTTTACGACCGACTGAATGAGGAAACTGAAAGGCTGAATCTTGCTGACGGGGTGCGATTCTTTGGTCATGCGACTGACGATGAACTGTCCGCACTATACAGCCAGGCCGACTTCTACGTGTTTCCATCGCTATGCGAGGGATTCGGCCTGCCGCCGCTCGAGGCAATGTCCAACGGTTTACCGGTCACCGCATCAGACACATCATGCATGCCGGAGATACTAGGTGAAGCGGCCACCTATTTCAATGCCGAGAGTACAGAAGATATGGCCAAAGCCATGAAACGACTGGCCGATGACCACGATCTTCGCACTAAATTAATCGACAGAGGCTATCGCCGAGTGAAGAAGTACGACTGGGCGATTGCCGCCAGGAAAACTTACGAAATGTACCTTCGTTGCTCCTGATAGTAACCAATGGGCAACATTGAACTGAAAACCGAGACAACCAACCGAACGCCGCAGACAAAAGGTGTGGTTTTTTCGTATTCTCGGACGGCTCAAGCTATTAGGGAACGTGAGGGGTCGCCGCATGTGCTTGATTTGAAACCAGAGGTCGGCAAATCCAAAATCCAGAAAGCCGGAAAGCCTAATAGAAAATTGCCTCGCGGTTGGAGGCTGGTTTTAGACCAACGGATTCATTTGAAGGACATGCGGTATCGAACCGTGTCGATCCGGCCACGCGGCTGGCGGGACATTCCCTCACCACAGGCCAAAACGCTGTGGGATGCGGTTCGCATTGCCACAACGCAGTTCTTCACAGAAAGTCCGCTGGCCGAACTGACTATTATTTCATTGTTGCAGACCATAATGGTGATGTTCTGGAAATTGCTGACTGTTCCGGTTGATCAATACGGCAAGCCGGTAACGGCCGCACCAAGACCAAAGCAAATCAAAACGGGCCTTCCGGTCTTACCGCTTATGCCGGCCCCGACTTCAACTGACGCTTCACGGACAGGCATATCGCTGCGTAATCTCAATCCATCCAAATGGCGACAGTCATTTGCGTACGCGGCGATTGTGTTGGCGTTGGTGTTGCCCGTTGGCGCGTATAATGCGTTCAACGCCCTGATGGCGACCAAGGACCAAGTGATTGACCGCGGTCTGGCGGCGGCCAATTATTTGCGTGTGGCTGGCGCAGCGGCACAAGCACAAGATTTTTCGGGGGCAGAATCGTCGTTCGCCATGGCTAAAGAGGAGTTCGGCGGAGTGAAAGAAGACCTCGGAGCGTTAGCGAGCGTGCTGACTGCTGCCGGCTCTATTGCGCCATCCACTACGGTATCAACCGCCGGCTTAATGTTGCTGGCTGGTGAATCTTTGGCTGAGGGCGGTAAACATGTTTCGGCTGGCTTAGCCGAATTGGAAACCGATGTTCCGCCAGCTGACCGACTACGTGGATTGAACACCAAAATAACTCGCGCTCTGCCGCACTTGCAAAAAGCCGCCAACGCCGTGAGCATGCTGTCGGCCGAAGCGCTGCCCGAGGAGTATCGCGCCACAATTGACATGGCCAAGGTGGAATTGCCGCGCCTAGTGACCACAATCGAGGAGGCTTCAAACATCGCCGGCTTCTTGGCGTTGATGTTGGGTTCCGAGGAACCGCGTCGCTATCTGCTGGTGTTCCAAAATAATTCTGAGCTGCGTCCAACCGGTGGTTTTATCGGCAGTTTCGCATTACTCGACGTGGACCGCGGCGAAATCAAGAATCTAGAAATTCCAGGTGGCGGCTCTTATGACCTTCAGGGGCAGATGACCGCTAAGATAGCGGCACCAAAACCGCTACGTCTTGTTAGTCCAGACTGGTATTTCCATGACGCTAACTGGTCGCCGGACTTCCCGACTTCTGCACGACGCCTGAGCTGGTTCTACGAAAAGAGTGGCGGTCCAACCGTTGATGGCGTTATCGCGATAAACGCTTCAGTGATGGAACGGTTGCTAGACGTGATAGGACCGATTGAGATGGCTAAATACGACGTGACCCTCGATGCAGAAAATTTTGTAGCGGAGACACAGCGTGAAGTAGAACTAGACTACGACCGCGAGGAAAACAAGCCAAAGCAAATTTTGGCCGACATGGCACCGAAAATTTTGACGCGAGTAATGGATGCAGATCGTGATAGCTACATAGATTTAGCGCGTGCCTTAGGGGCCGCATTATCGGCTAAGGAAATTCAGCTTTGGTTCCGCAACGCCGAGATGCAAAATCAAGCTATTGACTTGGGGTGGACCGGTCAGATGCTGCCCGCTTCTGGTGACTACCTGCAGGTAGTGCACACAAACATTGCCGGTCAGAAAACCGACAGGATGATGCACGAACGCATCACACACGACGTAAAAGTCCTGGCTGACGGTTCCGCAATCGTAACGCTGAAAATAAAGCGCACGCACAACGGAATGCCAGGTGAATCTTTAGTCGGCGTACGTAATGTCGATTATTTACGAGTGTACGTACCGCTAGGCAGTCAACTGGTTGAGGCGGAAGGATTTGAAATTCCTGACCCGAAGCTATTCCAGCTGCCCGACCCCGAATACACTCCCGATCCGATCATTGCCCTGCAGGAGCAGCGAGAAATTCTAGATCGCCGTTCTGGCACGCGTACATTTGTCGAGAACGGCAAAACCGTGTTCGCTAATTGGGTGCAGACCGACCCGTCTGAAAGCAGCGAGGTCAAATTAATCTATCAGTTGCCGCTTGAGGCCATAAAACTTAAAAAGCCGGATGGCGGTGCGCTGGCGTCGGCATACGCTCGTATCACTAACGGCGTTGAGTATCATCGCATCGCCTATTCCCTATTGGTACAGAAGCAATCGGGCAGCAATCCAATTGAATTCATTTCCAGTATCGATATGCCGCGCGGATATCATGTGGCGTGGGAGTCCCCGGCGTATGACACCGATGACCGTGGACGCGAAGTGACACGATTTACGTTCGAAGAAGATCAGCTTCTCGGATTAATCGCCGAATCACCGATTAGATTCGACTAGTATGGCCAAGAAAAGGGCTCCAAAAAAAACGAATGGTAAACCGAAAAAACAGGCTCCAGATATGGAGCCTGAGATTCTTGCAAGGGTGAACGACAGTGAAAGAGCTAATGAAATCGAGGCTGAACTCTCGACTATATATCTTGATGATAATACCGACGGCGGCCTCGAGCCCGACATGACCAAACTTGAACAAGCGAAGCATTCCACCCTCAAGAAAGTACTGATGGGTTTTGTGGTTTTTTCGATTGTATTGGGTGGCATTACGGCTATGGGATATTACTACTTTGGCCAGAAAAATGACGAATTTACGGGGGAGCAGGTGATGCTGACAATCGAGGGTCCGGACGAAGCGAAGAGCGGTGAAGCCGTTAACTACACGTTTAAATATCACAATACCTCGGACACGCCACTAGGAACGGCATCATTGGAACTGCGGCTACCGAGCGGTTTTGCCGTGCGGAGCTCAGATCCGGCGCCAATGGACAATAACACCTGGAAGATAGGTTCCATGCCCCCATGGGGGCGCGGGCAGGTGCGGGTCTCGGGCGTGATGATTTCGCCGCTCGAAAAGGAGCATGACATTCAGGCGATAGTTACCTATCGTCCAGCGAACTTCAATGCCGAGTTTCAAAAAGTTGCGACCAAGACCACAAAAATCTCCGGCACTTTATTCGGAATCGAAATAGACGCCATAGAAAAAGCCTTGCCGGGTGATACCGTTGAAGTAACGATAGATTACCGCAACGAATCAGAACTTCCACTGGAAAACGCGACGCTTAGAGCGGATTTTCCGGCTGAGTTTATTCCTGAGTCAGCGAATCCCGGTGCGGCAAGCGATACGTTTAGGGAGTGGTGGCTGGATACGATAGAGGCGTTCGCTTCGGGAACGGTAAAAGTGACGGGAACATTTGCCTCCGAAGCTTACGGACACGTGACCCTGCCGGTGGCGTTTGGATATACGGATAAAAATGATTTTTTTGTTGAGCAGGCAAAAACATCTCATGCGACCGAAGTGTTGCAGGGTCAGTTAGTTGCGGCGCTGGTGATGAACGGCAAATCAGATAATCAGGCGGTAAGCTTGGGAGATACTTTGCATTATTCGGTGAGCTATCGAAACACGGGCGAAGCGAGCCTAGGTAATGTCGAGGTGGCGGTGGTGGTCGAAGCGGTGCCTAAAAACGGTTTGCTCATGTGGAATGACTTGTTTGATGAAAACGAGGGTGCACTAGATGGCAATCGAATCAGTTGGACTTCGCGACAGATAGAATCTTTATCTCGTTTGGAGGCAGGCGATGAGGGGGCGGTAGATTTTACCGTACCAATCAGCATGACGCCGCCGCTAAACGCGGAAAGCAGCGAATGGCTTATCAATAGTTGGGTGGAGACGTTTGTCGAATCAATTGACGGCGATGTGGTGAACCGCAGCACCAAGAGCCAACCCATCGAAGCAAAAATTTTGAGCGATGCCGAATTGGACGTAAGCGCGCGATTCTATGATGAGACCGGTTTAGCTTTAGGCTCGGGTGTGATTCCGCCAGAGGTCGGGCGCGAAACGACATATCGAATGTTCTGGAATCTGAGCAATTCGCTGCATGAGTTGTCTGACCTGAAAATCAAAGCGCGGTTACCCAACAACGTCGAATGGAACGGTAAATCAGAGGTAGGAGCCGGCGACCTGCGTTACGATTCCGCGCAACGCGAAATGATCTGGACACTAAACTGGATGCCGAAGACCGTTGATGAAATCGGTATCTGGTTCGACGTGACTATAACACCGACCGAGGAACAGAAAGACCGCATTCCGACCTTGGTTGATGCCACGGTTTTCGAGGCAACCGACATCACTGCCGAATCGCCAATACTGATTTCCGGAGCGCCGATCACGACATCACTGAAAGACGATCCGCGGGCTCTGGGTAAGGGGCGGGTACGATAGACACTTTTTCGCAGCTCACACGCATTTTAGCAACATGCAAAAAACCGACCGGTCGGTCGGTTTTTTGATGGTGCACCCGCAAGGAATCGAACCTTGATCTTAGGCTCCGGAAACCCACGTTCTATCCGTTGAACTACGGGTGCACATAAACTGTGGCGGCAGAGCATGCCTCTACCCTCAGCGACAAGCGCGTATTCGGCTGAATGGGCAGAGGCATGCTCTGCAGCTACGATATTATATATGATTTTCGGGAAAAATCAAGCCTAACCCCGAATACGCCGAGCAATTAGATACATCGCGTACCAGAATCTGCTTATTGGCATTTCCCAGGCACCGATATAGGTTACTGGATTGCCTCCGAAGCCCGTCTTGAATCTAGTAATGCCGCGCCACGGGTGTTCGGCTGGCGCATCTTCCGGAGCTACTCCCCAAAAATCGTATTTTTTTAGACCGGCCTCTTTGAATTGTTGTATGGCGACCCAGTGCAGCAGGTACGGTGCCATTACTTTCTTGTGCCTGGCGGTAGAAGCACCGTGCAGATATGTCGCAGTGTCGCCGAAATGCGCAATGAGTGCTGCGGCTACTGGCTCGCCTTCGTACTCCGCGAACATCAGCCGCACTCTTAGATCACGCCCCTTTTTTGGCGACAGCACTTCCAACATCTTGCCGTAATAATTTTTATCATGCGAATGGAACTGATCACGGGCGGTGGTTTCTTTCATCAGCTCCCAGAAACGTTCAAAGTCTTCGGTCAGCGCATGCGCATTGGACCAATCAGCTTCTCGAATGGTCACACCGTGCTTCCGCGCGACTTTTATGTTATATCTAGTTTTTGGTTTCATTGCGGCCAACAGGTCTTCTTCACTCTTCGACAAATCGACGATAGTCGTGTGCCGAGGCTGAACCTGACCGATATATTCAAATCCCATATCGACTAAAACTTTTTCGTCCAGCTGGTCATCTAGAATCGCCGGCGGCTCGATACGTGCGAACGTCGAATGCATTCGTTGTGCCGCATTCACAATCGCCACCGCACACGCCTTGAAGGGCTCCAGCCGATAATCCGCACCTGCCACTACCGGACCCATCGGCACATATAGATAAGTGCGTCCTAGCGCGAGCTTGTGCTGAACGATCAAAAACTGCCCGACCGTTTCCTTGAGAGTCTCGTGCTCGGAAGAATCAACGCGATAACGATACACCAGCCGTCCGACCGCCTCCTGAAACAAGCCCCACTCCCAAGACTGCAAAAAGCCGCCCCCGTTGGCGAGGACGAACCTGTTCCAATCTTTGTCGTTGTTTAATATGGTGAGAGCCATCTCGCGTTTTTTACTTGGCGAGTGCTTTGAGTGCGGTTTTAAGTCGGTTTTCGACTGTTCCTTCTTCGACCCCGGATGCCGCTTGGCGTGCCTGTTCGCGTGAATAGCCGAGATTCATCAGGGCAGAAATGACTTCATCGGAAATTGGATCACCGCCTGTGATTTCAGTGAGCTTACCCTTCAGCTCGAGGATAATTTTCTGCGCGGTTTTCTTGCCGACGCCGGGTACGCGTGAAATCCAGGTAGCATCGGCCTCGTCGATTTTTCGTTCGATGTCCTCGACTTTTCCGAGAGATAAAATGTTCAGCGCCATCTTCGGGCCGACACCGGAAACATCTAAAAGCTGTAAAAAAAGCTGGCGCTCGGCCTGATTTTTGAAACCGTATAAATCTCGCGCGTCCTCGCGAATGTATTCGTGCGTCCAAAGTTCTACATCGCCTCCCCCGGGCAACTCAGCCAACGTACCGGACGACAAATACACCTGGTAGCCCACGCCACCGGTTTCAACCACGGCCCAGCCGCTGCTTTTTAAAGCAAGCTTCCCCTTGAGAGTAACGATCATATGTTATTGTACTGCCTGTCTGTACTTTCTCTAGTACAGACAGGCAAACAATGAACGGACTATTTTTTATTCAATCCTAGCCAAATTTTTTGGTCATCGACTTCGATTTCCTTAGTAAATTCTGCTTCGATACGGCCTGGTCTTAGCTCCTCCGCATGCACCGATTGCTTCAGTTCTGCACCGTGCTCTTCAATAGTACCACGCCAGAGGTCGCCGTCCGAATCCCAGTGCAGTATGACGTTATCGGCTGGAGTTAGTCCGGCTTCCTTGCGAAGCGAGTTCACGTTTCTAACGAGCTCACGCAGCAAACCTAACCGCCTTAACTCTGGCGTTATCTCAGTATCTAGATCAACACCGACACCAATCAATACCGCACTGGAGTATTCTATTCCGTCTCTGATTTCTGATGCAACAGCCTTTTCATCTCTAAAAACAACCTCCTGAACATTGAGTTCTGCAGAAATAACTTCAGAGAATTCTTTGAGTTTCGAAATACCAAGGTCGCTGATGGTCATTTTTGCCAACGCTTGTCTAACAGGGATTTTCGCTTTAGCTCTCGCTTCAAGGCCTAATGAAACAATCTGGCGCACCAACTTCATCTTCTTCAACAGCGACTCGTCGATATCACCCGCTTCAACCCACGAATCCAAATGCACCGATTCTTTTTCGCCACCCATCTCTCGATACAACTCATCGGCGACAAACGGCGTAAACGGCGCCATCAACCTCGACAAAGTCATCAGCGTATGACCGAGCGCTGAAACCGCATCCTCATCACCAGACTTAAATCGGTCGCGCGAACGCCGCACATACCAAGTGGACAAATCATTAACAAATCCGGAAATCTTCCGACAAGCATCCACCACATTAAAATTATCCAGGTCGTCACTGACCCCACTCACCAAACTGTTGAGCTCACTCATCAACCACCTATCAAGCACATGAGAAGGGCTCTTCACTCCTGACTCCTCACCCCTCACCTCTTCAGCAAACATCTTATAGAAACTCAAAACGTTCCAAGTAATCAAGAAAACCTTCTTGGTAATCTCCTCCAGCCCGCGCTCATCAAACCGCTTCGGCTCGCCCGGCTGATTCACCGTAAACATATAATAGCGAATCGTATCCGCTCCCCACTTATCCATCATTTCCCATGGATCAACCACGTTACCCTTCGACTTCGACATCTTCCGCCCCTTGGAGTCCAAAATGTGTCCGAGGCAAATCACGTTTTTATATGACGTACCCTTGCCCATCAGAGTAGAAATTGCGAGCAACGTATAAAACCAACCTCGAGTCTGATCGATAGCCTCGGAAATGTAATCAGCCGGATAGTTGGTTGCTTCAACTCGTTCCTTTGAACCCTCGACATGCGGATAGCCCCACTGGGCGAACGGCATGGCACCGGAATCAAACCACACGTCAATCACATCCGGCTCGCGCACCATCTCCGCGCCGCACTCGCAGGTCAATTTTATTTCGTCGACATAGGGACGATGCACGTCTGGCACGCCCTCTTCGCTGTACGGTCGGCGCGGCATCTCGAACTGCCAGTCAGAACCGACCGTGATGTAATCCTCGTAATATCGTTCGGCGGTTTTCTCGTCGTCATAACCCAACACCCCGGACTTGAGCGCATACATGGAATCGCCGTGCGACACAATCAAAATCTTCTTGCCGGTATGCTGATTATTGATGTCTTTGATGACCTCGACCATGCGATGACGAATGTCACGCATTGACTCCCCGCCCTCCGGCCGCTTGTTCACGCGCTCATCAGCGTTCGAAAATAAGGCGAAAAAGTCGTCTTCTGACTTGTCGCGCAGCGCTTCTCCACACTCAACTTCACGCAGACGCTCGTCGTAATGAACCTCGATGCCGCATTCATTGGCGATCGTCTCGGCGGTCTGTTTGGTGCGATATAAGTCAGAAGCATAAATCAGATCAATCCCCATCTCTTTGTAGCGCTGAGCGTCCTCTTCGACCTGTTTCAAGCCAACTTCGGTCAACTGATACTTGTCGGTCAAATCCTGACCGGTCAAAGTCTTGCTGATGTTATGCGTTCCCTCACCATGACGTTGAAAAATAAACGTATTACGTTCCGGTGTGCATTCATCAAACTCGGCCAGCCCACCAATCACGCGTTGTTCATCGCATTCGGTGCATTTCCAGACCGGTAGCGGAGTACCCCAATAGCGCTCGCGCGACAACGCCCAATCTTTGACTTCGCGCAGCCACTCACCGAACCGACCGTCTTTAATATGCGACGGCACCCAGTTGATGTTGTCGTTATTTTTCATCAACTCATCACGTAACTTGGACATGCGGATGTACCACGACTTCTTGGCGAAATACAACAACGGGGTGCTGCAACGCCAACAGAATGGGTACGAGTGATTGTACGTGCCTTCTTTATATAATAGGCCGCGCTCGTTGAGGTCGGCTGCAATTTTCGGATCGGCGTCTTTGAAAAAATCACCCTTGCCCGGAACGTCTGCAATTACGGTTGCGGTTTGATTTACTGACTGCGCCACCGGCAAATTATGCTCATTACCCAACAACGCATCGTCTTCGCCGTAAGCCGGAGCGATGTGCACGATACCAGTTCCGTCTTCGGTCGAGACAAAATCGGCCGCATAAACCTTATACGAATTATCATTTGCCTCTGGTGCCCGAAACAGCGGCACATAAGACTGGCCGACCAGCTCGGAACCCTTCATCTCGGACTCAACTTCGTATTCATCTTCGAGCACACCTAGCAACGCCCTCGCCAACACCAACCTTTCGCCGCTCACCAACTTCGCCACAACATAATCAACATTTTCCCCTACCGCTAAAGCCGTGTTGGCTGGCAACGTCCACGGAGTAGTGGTCCAAACCAGAAACGCGCTCGAATCGTCATTCACGAATTTCATCTTTACGTATACAGACGGGTCATCCACGTCCTTATACCCCTGCGCCAACTCATGCGACGACAACGAAGTATCGCACCGTGGACAGTGAGGCGTCACACGATGACCTTCATACAGCAATGGCTGACCGTCCACCTCGCGACTGCTGATGTCTTTCAAAATCCACCACAAAGACTCTACGTATTCATTCTTATACGTGATGTACGGATCATCGAGGTCAACCCAAAAACCGATGCGGCGCGTGATGTCCTGCCACATGTCCAAATATTTCCAAACGCTTTCGCTGCACTTACGATTGAACGGTGCCACACCATATTCTTCGATATCCTGCTTTTTGGTAAATCCGAGCTGTTTTTCCACTTCCAGCTCCACCGGTAATCCATGCGTGTCCCAACCAGCTTTGCGATCCACGCGATAGCCCTGCATGGTACGATGCCGCACAATGCAATCCTTAAACGACCGCGCCAAAATATGATGAATGCCCGGCTTGCCGTTCGCGGTCGGCGGACCTTCATAAAAAACAAAACTGCCGCGGGGATTATCCTCCGGGCGCTGGTTACGCTCAAGAATTTGCTGAAGGACCCGTTTATCCTCCCATTCCTGCAAACGCGATTTTTCGATTGACGGTAGGTGGAATTTTGTCATAACCGATCACAGTCTGATTACAATAAATCAGTCCGCCGAAGCTCGTTTAGATTTAATGCTAAATTTAGCCTCTTTCGAGAAGGCGGACTGCGTCCTGCCGTAGCTTTATCGCGAAGGTGGACGTAGTTAATTTTGCTTTATTTTCGGCTATTGTCAACCCCGTTCCAAGTTAAGGAGCCAAAATCCGATTACTGCCCTGAAATCTTAATTCTTTGGAACCAAAATTTAGTTCGTAACAACAAAAAAGATGCCCATTACTGAGCACCCCTGCACCGCCAGTACTGAAGCGGTGTCTTGAATTCGACCCGACAAGAGGCCGTCATTATGCATCAAATGAATTTCTTGGATTCAATCCATGAATCTGTGCCTTGGCCAGCCCGTAGTCAACACATCTCGTCTGATCCTTGAGTAGGCAGGGGCGGTTGTAGCTGACCTCGTCCGACTCGGCCGGATTGCCCGGCGCCTGCTCCTGCCGCTGCAGCTCAGCATCATTGTCAATCTGGTAGGAACCTGCGATAGGACGCATCGGAGCCGGACGAATTGCCCCGTTCTCCCCGTCGGCCACGCAAAAGCCGGTCCGAATCAGACCGCGACGACGGTCAATCACGCGTACGATATACGCAGTTTCCTCTCCAGAGCGACAACCGTAATTCGACGCAAAGAACCGAACAGTATCCTCGAACTCCACGAACCTCGCCCCATGACGATAAGTCTCCTGGATGACGCGTTGCTGCGTCTGAGTATGGATATGCGTGTCCTGCACAGATGGGTGTGTCGCCATCAGGAGCGGCATCATCAACAGAAAAACAGCCACCAGCGCTACTTTCCGGATGTATTTCGTACGCATCTTCTCTTCCTTTCCTTTCGCTGCAAATAACGGGTTGGAATTTGAATCCGCAGAAACAAATAACAATGAACTGTATTTGATTCTGGCTCGTTTGTCAAGCATGTCCAAATACGCCGATACCTAAGCGCGTGCTATGGTAAAATACAGAAGTAACTAGATTTGTATGACCAAGAAAAAACTACCGACGATTTATCTCGGCACAGATCATGCCGCGTTCCAATTAAAGGAAGATCTAAAAAAATATCTAACGCGAGCTGGATATAAAATTATCGACAAGGGCGCGCACCGATTTTCACCACAAGACGATTATCCGGATTTTGTGATTCCGGCAGCACAAGGCGCAGCTAAATCGCACGGCAAGGCCGTGGCAATCGTATTAGGCGGCAGCGGAAACGGAGAATGCATGGCCGCCAATAAAGTGCGCGGTGCTCGCGCCGCATTGGTGTACGACGCATATACCGCACGCCTATGTCGAGAACACAACGACGCCAATGTGATGTGCCTCGGAAGTCGCACTAGCAACATGAGTCCGGCCAAGGCAAAACGACTGGTTAAACTCTGGCTCAAAACCGAATCTTCAAAAGCTGCCCGACATCAGCGTCGCATCAAAAAAATTCATAAGTTTGAACGTAACCAGTAATATGGAAATTTACCCGTCCATTCTGGCTTACAGCAAGGCGGAATTTGTCGCCAAACTTGAACACGTGCGCCCGCTCGGGTTGAAGGTGCACGTAGACGTGATGGACGGTGTTTTTGTCGCGAACAAAACTTGGGCCGACCCAAGTGAGGTGCAAGAACTGGCAGACGAAATTCCATTTAACGTGCACCTGATGGTGTCTTCGCCAGAACACCTAGTGCCGGTCTGGGCCGTCTCTGGAGCTGATTGTGTATATTTTCATTTTGAAGCGACATACCGACACAAACTAATCATCCGCGCAATTAAAGAACAGCGTAAAGTTGGAATCACCATAAATCCAGGTACGCCGGTTTCCGATATCGGTCATTTGCTGAACGTAGTGGCTTCAGTTCTGGTGATGTCGGTAGTGCCGGGACGAAGCGGCCAAGAATTTATTGAATCGTCACTAGATAAAATCAGGGCAATAAAAAAAATGAGACCAAATCTTCATGTCACAGTGGACGGTGGAATCAAATCAGGCAATATCGCCGCGATCGCCCTGGCTGGGGCAGACGCGGTAGTGGTTGGTAGCGCGCTAACTGACAGCGATAGTCCGGAAAAATCACTCGCCGATCTTCATTACAGTCTCAAGGGCGTCACAACATAACGACATATTATATAGGAAGGACTGAAAAGCTGGCGACAAAGCTAGTTTTTTTAAAATGAAACGAGGCTAAAAATATGGTATAATTACAGTAGAAATCGACTTTTTACGCCCATTTATGAGCCATATTCATGACGATGAGGTCAAACAGCTAGAGCTAAAGGCTCTAGAAATCCGCCAAGACATCGTAAAAATGATACATATTGCGGGTTCAGGTCACCCGGCCGGATCCTTGGGGATGGCGGACGTGTTTACAGCGCTTTATTTTCACATTTTGCGTCATGATCCAAAAAAGCCGGACTGGGAGGACAGGGATCGGTTGATTTTATCCAATGGCCACATTTGTCCAGTTCGTTATGCGGCCATGGCTCATGCGGGATATTTTCACAAGAAAGAACTGGAGACTTTGCGTCAGCTAGGCAGTCAACTGCAAGGACACCCGGAACGCAAGCGAATAAACGCCCTGGAATCAACTTCCGGCCCGCTCGGCGCCGGCCTGGCGCAGGCTTGCGGTCTGGCCTATGCGGCCCAGATAGATAATAAAAAATGGTCGACTTATGTCATCACGTCAGACGGAGAACACGGTGCGGGCCTCCATTGGGAAGCGATGCTGTTCGCTGGAAAGCATAAACTGGGCCGGATTATAAACATCGTTGACCGAAACAATATACAAATCGACGGAACCACCGAAGATATCATGCCGCTCGAACCACTGAAAGAAAAATACGAGGCTTTCAATTGGCATGTAATTGAAATCGACGGAAATGACATACGTCAGGTTGTCGAGGCTTGCAATCAGGCTAAGGCTGTTTCCGAGCAACCAACCTGCATTCTGGCGCTAAACGTTCCGGGGCGTGGCGTTGATTTTATGGAGGGTGAAGTCAAGTGGCATGGTATGCCACCAAATGACGAACAGGCGGAAGAGGCGTTGAAGCAGCTGGATTTGCTGATGAAAAAACTGCAAGCAGACCACTAAGCTGATGAGTATGCTGAACGAAAACATGAATCTATCAAAAGATTGCCTGAACCTGGATTGTGTCGAAATGGAGCCAACCCGAAATGGTTACGGCGAGGGTTTGGTGGAAGCCGCCAGGTCTAACGATAATGTGGTTGGTGTTTGTGCCGATCTCACCGAATCCACACGAATGCTCGCTTTCAAGGAGGAATTTCCAGACCGGTTTATACAGCTTGGTGTATCTGAGCAGCTGCTTGCGGCGATGGGGGCAGGGCTGGCGCTGGCGGGGAAAGTTCCCTTTATTGCCTCTTATGCGATGTTCAGCCCAGGCCGCTCCTGGGAGCAGGTACGCACCAACATCTGCCTAAATGAAGCCAACGTTAAAATTGCCGGGGCACACGCTGGAGTTTCGGTGGGTCCTGACGGCGCGACCCACCAAGCAATAGAGGATATCGCTATCATGCGGTCGATTCCTGGAATAACAGTTGTGGTACCCTGCGATTCTGAACAAACTAAAAAAACCACGATAGCGGTAGCAGAGATGGATGGGCCAGCTTACTTGAGGTTCGGACGCGAAAAATCTCCGGTGTTTACTACCCGAGATACGCCGTTCGAAATCGGAAAAGCGCAAATTTTCCGCGAAGGCACTGACGTAGCCATTATTGGCTGCGGGATGCTGGTGCACCGAGCGATATTGGCGGCTGAAGAATTGGCAGAGGAAGGCATTAACTGCCTGGTGCTAAACAACCACACGGTAAAGCCGATGGACCGTGCCGGTATTCTGAGAGTAGCTGTGCAGTGCGGCGCGGTGGTAACGGTTGAGGAACATCAACGTCGCGGCGGCATGGGCTCGAGAGTCGCTGAAATTCTTGCCGAAGAGCTCCCCACGCCGATTGAATTTGTTGGTGTGGACGATAAATTCGGCCAATCCGGCAAACCAGAAGAACTCATTGAGTATTATGGCCTGGGTGTAGACGGCATTAAAAAGGCTGCACGTAAAGTGATGAAACGAAAAAAATAATGAAAAAAGAACAGCGCAAAGTTTTCGTTACCAGAGAAATTCCGGAGTTCGGCTTGAATATGCTCAAAAAGCGCAAGGACATTAAGCTGGACGTCTACAAAAAAGACCGAGCGATTCCACGCCAAGAATTGCTGAAGCGAGTCGAGGGCTGTTCGGCCATTCTTTCGTTGCTGACCGACCAAATTGACGAGGAAGTTCTTGACGCGGCCGGCTCAAAATTGGAGGTTGTGGCGAACTACGCCGTCGGCTACGACAATATCGATATCCTTGCCTGCGCCGACCGCGGCATCACGGTAACCAATACGCCGGGAGTACTCACCGATGCGGTTGCTGAACATACCATTGCCCTGATAACTTCTCTAGCTCGTCGTGTTCCCGAATCTGACCGCTTTACTCGCGCCGGTAAGTATCGCGGCTGGGAGCCGATGCTATTTCTAGGCACGCAATTAAAAGGTAAGACTCTCGGAATAATCGGGCTAGGAAGGATCGGGCAGGAAGTGGCAAAGCGAGCCACCAAAGGATTGGGCATGGAAATAATTTATTTTGATATCAAGCGCAATCGCGATTTCGAGTTCAAATACAATGCGCGGAAAGCGAAAGTTGACTCGATACTGAAAACAGCGGATTTCATCTCGATTCATATTCCCCTGAAATCCTCGACTCGCCATCTCATCAATCGCCAGCGGCTAAACATGATGAAAAAAACCGCTTATCTGATTAATACTTCGCGTGGGCCAATCATTGATGAGGCTGGACTGGTCTCGGCGCTAAAAAAGAAACGTATTGCCGGGGCTGCCCTGGATGTGTTTGAAGATGAACCAAAGCTTTCGCCCGGACTTAAAAAAATTGATAACGTGGTGCTGACACCGCATACCGCATCTGCGACTATCGAAACGCGTTCGGCCATGTCCGAGCTTGCCGCCTCGGCGATACTTTCTGTGCTAGATGGTCGAAAACCAAAGAACGTTGTAAACCCAACCCCATAAACCATGCTTACTTCACTAAAACAAATCCTGACCGCTGCGGACCGCGGCAAGTACGCTGTTGGTGCCTTCAATATAAATAACATGGAGGTGCTGCAGGCAATTATCGAGACTGCGGCAGAAGAAAAATCTCCAGTCATTATTCAGACCAGTGAAGGGGCAATTGAATACGCGGGAATGGATTATTTGTATGCGATGGTGCGGGTTGCGGCTAAAGCTAAAATCCCGGTCGTGTTCCACTTAGATCACGGAAAAGACTTGAAAATAGTTCGCCAAGCCATCAGGTCCGGCTACACGTCAGTAATGTATGATGGGTCTATACTGCCCTATAAGGAAAATGCCGACAACACTAAAAAAGTCGTGAAGTGGGCACACACCAAGGGTGTGTCAGTCGAGGCAGAAATTGGAGCTATAAGCGGAGTCGAAGACTTTGTTCACGTTAGTGAGAAACAGGCGTTTTTTACGGACCCAGATGAGGCACTGAAATTTTGGCGGGAGACAAAATGTGATGCGCTGGCGATTTCGATTGGCACGGCGCATGGACCCAACAAATTCAAGGCCGAGGCAAAGCTGGATATTCCACGCCTGCGTAAGATAGATAAGCTGGTTAAGGCGCCGCTTGTACTGCACGGCGCTTCTGGCATTAGTCAGGACATGGTCAAGAAAACAAAAAAACTTTGCAACCGTTTTGGCGACTGCAATCGGTTGGCCGGCGCCAAGGGCGTACCGAACACCGAAATAAAAAAAGCAATCGGCGCCGGCATAAGAAAAATAAATATTGATTCGGATTTGCGCATCGCTTTTACTGCCGGCATCCGTGAGGCAATTGTAAAAAATAACAAAACAATTGACCCGCGGAAGCTTTTGGCTCCTTCTAAGAAATACATGAAAGATACGATCCGTGATCGCATGCGGCTATTCGGTTCCTGCGGCAAGGCCAAATAGTATGGTCATTGATTTTCCAAAAGAAGAGCACAAGGCGCTTAAGGCGCAATTTGAAAAATACGGCTTTGCCTATACGACCCGCGTCTCTGACGAAATTGGAAAATATACTGTCGGTCAGATATTCGAAGTCCCGTGGAATAGACGGGTGCGCGTATCGGAAATTACAGCATACGAGTCACTTGAAGATCATCCTCATCTAGATGAGATATCAGAGGAACAAAAAAGGCTGATTTCTAAATACGATACATTTGAATATATAAAATTAGACTACGTTTAAATGTTTGACATAATCACAATCGGCGCAGCTACTCGTGACGTTTTCGTGAAAAGCGACATCTTTGATGTTCATGAATCGGATTCAGTACCGCATGAAATGGAGGCGTGCTTTCCGATGGGGGCCAAGATTGATATTGAGGAACTGGTGCTTGAAACTGGCGGCGGCGCAACAAATGCAGCGGCTACATTGGCGCGACTGGGCTTCAGCACTGCGACCATATGCGCTGTTGGCGATGATTCCAGCTCTAGGGATGTCATGGATGCATTTGCGCAGGATGAAATATCGACCGACTTCGTTCAAAAAATTGCGGACAAAAAAACCGGCTATTCGATTATTATCGTTGCCGGCAGCGGTGAACGAAGTATTTTAGTGCACCGCGGAGCCGCTCGAATGACAGCATCGGACAAAGTTGATTGGGAGAATGTAAAAGCAGAGTGGCTGTATATCACTTCGCTCGGCGGAAGCATGGAATTGCTTGAGCGGGCATTGAATCATGCTGAAGAAAATAACATTAAGGTCGCTTGGAATCCCGGCAATGCGGAATTAAAGCTCGGCCTATCTGTATTGGAACCACTCATTCAAAAAGCGGACGTGTTTAACCTGAATAAAGAAGAGGCTTCGATGCTGGCCAATACGGACACGAGTGAAATGAAAATTATCTTTGATAAGCTGCGCAAATTGCCCAAGAAACTCACTGTGATAACCGATGGTCCGGACGGCGCATACTCGGCGGAACCAGATGGCGACATCCTTTTCACAAATACCATTGATGTTCCAACAGTTAACACAACCGGGGCAGGCGATGCTTTTGGTTCTGGTCTTGTTGCCGGACTGATGCATAAAGACGATATTAGGTATGCGCTAGCGGTCGGCATATGGAACGCCACCGGCTGCATTCAAATTATGGGCGCAAAACGTGGTCTGCTGGAAAATTTCCCAAATCATGAGCAGGTTAATCAAGTCACGATCCAACCATGGAAGTAGCTAAGATAACAACCGGCAGCTGGTTTCCTAGAACTAAGCTTCATCTAAAGGAAGTTTATGCCTTTCTTCGCGATGGCCGAGCTGCCGTCGAAGAAAACGAAGAGGAATTGAGAGAGTTGAGAAAAAAAATGGTCCCAAGAAACGTTCAGTACTTTGGGGGTCGATTTGATTCGATAACAGCAGAGTTTGACGACATAACTGTTGTCTATCATGAAGACGGCTTACTCACGCTTTCGATGAAGGTATCGAACTACAAACTCGATGCCGAAAGGCTCAATAATTTTTATTCTGATTATCTAGTTCCGGTCCTCACTATCTTGTTTGGGCGCGGTGCACCGGTGCTTTCCTATTCTATTGGTCATGTCGGACGGCGTCCGATGATTGTGCTTACCGGCGGACAGGAAGAGGTTGAGGTTCGCAAATTTTGCGCGGAAAATGATGACGAGGTTCATTTTATCGCTCGTCATACGGAACGAACGGTTTATTTTGCGCAAAATATGATTGTCTTGGACGACGCTACTGGCGGAGCCGGAATTACGAATTACGTCATAAGCACGCTACTTCTGTCTCGCGAGTACGAACGGCGTCTTCGAGACTATCTTGAACTTTATCGAACGCTCTGGGAAAAAATTGCGGCAATCCAAAAAAGAAATTCGATTCCTTCTTACGAGCTTCCGTCCATCAGAGATGAGCTGCTGAGTCTTCGGCGTGATATAGCAATTATACGCGCTAGAATAAGTCAGATGGTTGCTTATTTAAAAGAAAGGAAGAGGGAAATCGATGACTTGGGCATTAAAGAAGACATGCGGGCGGTGGAAGCCTATCGTTTTGATAAATTGACCGGAGCTACTTTTTATATCACGTGCCTGTGGGATATGCTAAAAGACTACATCGATTCGGCGGTCGAAATAACCGGATTTTTCTATCAGGAAAATCTTCAGAAAGAAATCGGCATTCAGCAATTCATATTTTTGATTGGTTCCGTCGCGGCAATTATCGGGCTCGGCACGATAGCAACCGCCGCCTTTATTGTCATGGACGACCGGGGAGAAACGACGCATCGCGGTTTTATTGCTTCTTTTGATATTTATTCGCTGCTGCGTTTCGGCGGTATAGCAATCCTTGCCAGCTTCATCGTATTTTTTGGCTTACGGCCGGCAATTAGAATATTTAACCGTGTCAGACCGACCGCGCTTCTAGGCAAAACAAGGAGCACGCGAAAAAAATAGTCAATTATAGCGTCAACGACTTGCGTGGCGGAGCGCACTGCGAAACACGAGGCACGAAAAAACACCAGCTGCATGAAGCTGGTGTTTTTACGTGGTGGACCCGAGGAGATTCGAACTCCTGACCTTCGCCTTGCAAAGGCGCTGCTCTACCAACTGAGCTACGGGCCCTATCATAAAAGCTATATTACCTGTTTTTTTCACGTTGTCAATGCGCTAAACGCACTTCCGAAATTAAAGCTTTCGCTGCACCGACTGAGAAAATATTTACTCAACCTATCCCCACGAACAATGTATAGCAACCTCATTACGGCAGGCTTATCGTTCATCTTAATCCCCGCGGAATTGCCACATTTAATCGCAATGACAAACCTGCTGAAATAGCATTCATGCAGTAGTTAATCTCATTTTAGATGGCATAACTGGTCCAGAATATTGCACTGAACGTATAATGGTTGACGGCCGACCCTAAATATGATAATTTATTTAGTCAGCTTCAATGGAGGTGAAGATGAATGATTTTCAGCAGGAGCAAAAATCACGCCTGGAGCGCAGGACAAAGAAGTACTTAAAGGTGCTAACAGAACAACGGGGAGAAATAACTCCATATGCTGCAAGAAAAGCAGAAGTAATAATTCCCAGAATCTGTATTGCGCTGGATAGAATGGAGTCGGGACGATACGGAATCTGCATAGACTGCGGCATGCAGATACCGACTAAAAGGCTGGAGCTGGTACCCGGGGCAATTCGATGCGTCAGATGTCAGTCCTCTGATGAGGAGGCCATTAAATGCCGCATGTAAAAATTTTCAGCAAATACTTGCGGGCGGCAGCGAGATGCTGCATCATGTTATCGGAGCAAAATCTGGAAAAAAAGCTGTTTCCGTACTGGAAAGAGGCAATCCATGAGATTGTGGAGGCAATGGGGGGCTGCTCTTGCAGCTCTGACGTAGTTGGATCTTGTGTCCTCGATATGAATGATGACGAAGTCAGGAATATCGTAAATAACGGCGACCTGTGCTTCGAATCATTTCTGAAAATTTTTAGCGAATCACAAGACTTGATCTTCGCTGATCCGCGTAAAAAAAGCGATGTAAACTAAGGCGTACCGATTGATCGGTACGCCATTTTATTTCGCCTCTTGTCTTGGAAAGACATATCCCCTAAACACTCGAATTGCCTCTGCACATTTTTCTCCCTTGTCTTCTATATATTCATCCCACCTCTCTTCTTCTTCGGGGGTCATTTGATCTTCCGGAAATAGTTTTTTGGGTACCCCGACTGCAACGAATCTTAGAGTTTCCGGTTTGATTGTTCCTTCGGCGCTTCTTACCAAATCACGCCGAATATTGTCGAAAACTTTCGCGTCTTTCGGAATATCAGTAATAGTTAAATTTCCCCGATCGAAAGCGGTAATCATCATAATTCCCCCCATTCCTCCATATCCTTCTTCGGCTGCATTTTCTAACCCCCGACTGCCGTAAGAACGATTCCACTCAACACAGTTCGCGTATTTTTTGCCCTGATTAACTTCGGGGTCAAATTCCAATTCAATGCCTTTATTGCTTTGAATTGCCTCCATCAAACGAGACGGATTTTCTCTTCTGACAATCAAACTGTCTTGACCAAAAGCATTATAAACGTCGTTAACATCAAGATGATATTTGGCTCCCGCTTCCAAAAAAATTTTTTTCATTTCATCTAACGTATCGGCTACAAGAGCCTTGCGTTCGTCAGACGTCATTTCAAAATTATCCAACTCTTTAAGGTTGCTAGCGACAGTAGAGATTTCATCTCTGGGGACACCAACACCAGACTCATTAAAAGGCATATAAATAAATTATAATTTTGCTGATCTTGTATAATTTATCATGCAACTATTAATTACGCTACATAAATAATTCTCGACGATGAGATGTCATTGCGTCATAGAAAGTTTTACATGATTTAGCAATCGTAAATCGACTCGTGTTGAATAATATTTAAAAAACCATTGCGTGCGCGTAAAAAACGTTCTATACTTTTTATAAGAGCGCAAAAATTTCACGTTTCTTTAATAACGTGAATTATCACTAACGAGTTTTTTATGCGATGCTCTTCGCATGACTCGCAAAGGGAGGAGGTGATAATATGCCAGCCAAGAAAAAAGCTAAGAAGCCGGCCAAGCGAAAGCCAGCGAAGAAGGTTGCCAAGAAGAAAGTAGCCAAGAAGCCAGCCAAGCGCAAACCGGCCAAGAAGAAAGTGGCCAAGAAGAAAGTAGCGAAGAAGCCAGCTAAGAAGAAAGTCGCCAAGAAGAAGGTGGCTAAGAAGAAAGCTGCGCCGAAGCGCAAGAAGAAGGCCGCTCCAAAGAAGAAGAAAGTAGCTAAGAAGAAAGCTGCTCCCAAGCGGAAGAAAGCGGCCCCGAAGAAGAAGGCTGCGCCGAAGAAGCGCAAGCCAGCCAAGCGGAAAGTCGTGAAGCGAAAGAAGAAATAACTTCAACTTTGGAAGAACAAAGACCACCTCAACGAGGTGGTCTTTGTTCTATTTGAGTCTGATTATTTATAAGTCTAAAGCCGTTTGTGCGACCACTTCGTTATCTTCAAAAACTTTCACTGTTCCATATTCACCATCATAACCAGGACGGACTACGACATTGCCCGCTCGCATTCTCATAATTCCTTCAGCAACGCGTCTCGGAGCTGCGGATACGAGTTCCCCCTCTGGAATGTCTAGTAAAATATCGAATTCGGGCCCCAACTTTTCTACCATGTCTTTATAGGTGGCGAATACCGTCTTTGCTGCTTTTGTTTTGCCAAGCGAGTCAGCAATTATTTCTTCGAGCGGCACGATATGTTTGAAATCAGGATAATTATTTGGTCGTTTCCCTTCTTTGCGATCAGCTAATTCATGCACGCGACCCAACACCCCGCGGGTTAGAGGCTTGGCGCACTTTGGACACTTGCCACCCAACTTTTCAGTTTCCTCTGGTTCGCACTGAAACTGGCATTTCCGGTGACCGTCAGTGTGATACTTCCCCTCCTCCGGAAAAAACTCGATGGTATATTTGAATCGTTCGGCGTCATGTTTGCGAATTGGATTCAAAATATCGTCATAACTAATTTTATCCAGCTCGAATACATTGGCCTCGCGAGCTAGGTTACGTAAACCATGGGCATCTGAATTTGACACTAACATCACATCGTCCAGTTCGGACAGGCGCCAGTTCATTGGTGGGTCAGAAGACAAACCGGTTTCGACCGCATGAATGTGCTGCGTCAACTCATCGAAGCACTCTTCTAAAGAATCAAACCCTGACTTGGAACCAAATACAGAAAACCACGGCGTCCAAGCATGCGCCGGAATTACTTCACACCGATTATCTGCGTCTAGCGCCATCTTAACTATTTCTTTGGCATCCATTCCCAGTATGGGGCGGCCGTCGGATTTCAGATTTCTCCCCTGCCCCTCCAAATACTTAACCAATTTCTTCACCGCTTCGATTGTCGGCGACAGAACCACCAGATGCAATCGTCGTGTGGCATCATTTTTTTTATAAATGCAGCACAGCTCAGTCGATAGGATAAAACGCATATCACGCTCCCCCTTCGCTTTCGGGGCAGCAATGTAATTCCCCTCGCCATCTTCTTCAGTGTATTTCGACTGTAGTTTAAACAAGCCATCTTCGGCCGGCTCCAACTTAGTTTTGATTTCTTTGAGCCAAGCTGGATGAGTGAAGTCGGCGGTCGCTAATACATCGATGCCTTTAGCCCGAGACCAGGCACTCAAATTTGAAAGCGTTAAATTCTTGGAACAGGAGCGAGAATATTTGGAATGAATATGTAGATCGGTAATGTATCGCATACTTATCTAATAATTCTTCTGATTTCATCAGTTATCTCATCAAACGTGTCCAATACCACCACATCGATATTTTCCTGCACTCCCTTTGGACCTCTTTTAATTATGTAATGAAAAGACGGCTCTATTTCTCTCATGGCGAAGACTTCTTCACTGTTGTCATTAACCACGACAACCGGACGGGGCTCATCAGCAAATCTGGCTAAAGCCATTTCCTTGTTCGATCTTGTCAGAACGGTTTCGTCAAACAGCTCACTAAGGCCGGAGTGCTCCACCTTGACTTTTTGCCAACCCACGTTTCCGAGCGTTAATAAAATAACCTTAAATCCCAGCTTACGCAATTGCTCTACGAAACGCTTCGCGCCCGGATATAAATAATCAGTTGTATTGCTCAAAACCTCATCTACACTTTTGTATAAATCTTCTGGGGTGCATTTCAATTCCTCGGCCAAAATATTTACGTGCCGGATTAAGTCATAATCATACGCCGAGGGATCGGATTCGGCAGTTTGTCGATAAGTATGCAAAAACCGCTCCTTTTTAATTCCGCATTCAGCGAAAACCGAAGCGAGCGCCTCTTTGAAGCGGCCGGTATCTAACAGTGTATAGTCCAAATCCAAAACGATAACCATCTTATAATCCGGTTAGGCAATTTCGGACAATTAGGGTGGCTAGCGCATCTGAATCATGGCGAATCAGGGTACGCTTAATTGGATCGCCGGATTTCTGCACATAACGATTGGATCCGAGCAGGGGTGCAGGTAAGGTTTTGGCGGAAATTCCCGGAACCGTGTTTCCTTCTGGCGGCATGACCACCTGACCTTCCTCGGCATATCTTTCGAGCAATTCATGTGTCGGAATCCGATCGTTGTAGGTAATAAAATCTATTCGTCCTTCACCGATATATTTTTCAATTTCTTTTGCGAACTCGGCCACGTCAAATCCGTCGGTGTGTCCAGCTTTAGTCATCAAGTTGCAGTTATAAACCACCTTGGCCTGGGATCGCGCAATGGCTTCGCTGATTCCGCGAACTAGCAGGTTGGGTATGATGCTGCAATACAAATTGCCGGGACCGATGACAATCAATTCCGCGTTCTCTATGGCGTGAACGGCTTTCGGGTTCGCGAACGCCTCTGGTTCAAGCCGAAATGAATTGCGGTCAGAAATCCTGCTTTCGTTAATCTCGTTTTCGCCACTTAGCACACTCTCTATGCCGCACAGCAACGCTACACTTTCGGTAGTTACTGGGATGACTTCTCCGCGTGTAGCCAACACCAAACCAGAAACACGCACCGCCTCGTCAAAACTTCCGGTTATTTTTTCTAGTGCCGACAAAAATAGATTGCCAAAATTATGTCCTCGCAAACCACCGCGATCAAAGCGATAATTAAAAAGCTCGCGCATTACGAGCTCTGATTCTGATAGCGCAACTAGGCACTGTCGGATGTCACCCGGCGGCAAAACACCAAGTTCGTCGCGAAGCATGCCGGTCGAACCGCCGTCGTCAGCCATTGATACTATTGCGGTCAAACGAACCGGGAATCGTTTTAATCCGGAAAGCAGGGTGTACTGCCCGGTTCCTCCACCTATCGTAACGATTTCCCTCATAGATTCTCTGCAATAGTTGCTTCTACCGAGATGCGTCGATTATGCATTGACTGATTCCAGATGTGGTCGAACGTTATTTTTTGTGTTTCGCTGATGCAGGCGTCATCTATAATCACACCGGTTACCTTTTCCTGATCGTCCATGGAAATAAATGCGAGCTTGTTTCCATAGATAAAAGAGTACGTCGGCGCCACACCGCGAACCGGAATAATTTTCTGTTCCATGAGCGGTCGTCCCGGACCCTCCTCCCCCATCACGAGAATATGCACGCGAATCTGTCGCGCAATTCTATCTTTGGTGAAGTTCGGAAAATTGCTGTAGATGAATTCACGCAGGTGAGGCGATGAGAACACACGATACATCTTGTCGCCGGACAACTCGGTCATGGTGCTCAACACATCTTTCAGAATAATTTCCACGCCTTTCATGCCTTCGTAGTATTTCACCGAGGGTTTGTTGCCGCCATGTTGATAGATTGATTTTAGTTCGGGTAAAAGTTCGTTGACCTTAGTCTTGAGCTCGGCCATGCTGAGCTCGCGTTTTTTAACCACTTCAACTAATTTTTCCGGATCTTCGGCGATAAATTTTTGCTTTTTGTGCTTTTGATAAGCGCTAATTAAGCCGGCGGTACGAAGTTTTTTTAAGGCCTCGTTCACTGCATACTTGCTGAGCTCGGTATCCTTGGTAATTTTTCTGGCCGAACAATTTCCGTCTGATAGCAAGGCTAAATAGACACGAATTTCCTTATCTGTGAAGCCAAGTTGTCTTAGTAGATACGGTAGTTCCATATATCGGTCTTAAATCTAAAACCTCCTGTTTATCACGTAAGAAATATTCTCCTTCAGCTCATTTCGGCAGGACCAATAAATTGACGTGACTAACCCGCAAAAATAAATTAGCTAGAAAAAAATTCAAACGTGATGCACCCCGATACTAACACGTGACGTCTAATTTAACCACCGATTTAGCTTATTTTAGATAAAAAAACGACCTCAATCGAAGTCGTTCTGAGCACCTGATCTTACTCGGGTGTTTCGTCGTCAGAATCGGGCAAATCCTTAATATTGACGTCGATATTGCCGTCGTCTTCGTCATCCTCCGGCATGAGCGGAATAACGATGACGCCGCGTTTTTCATCCTGGTTGGCATCAGAATTTGGAGGAGGTGGCGGGGGCGTATCATCAATCGGAATTCTGACTGCCGGCCGACTATCCTCCTTTCTTCGCCGTTCCTCATCTCGTTTTCGAATCTCCTCAATAATATAGAACGGAAGCATCATTCACCTCAGTTTGATGAGTCCAATAAAAAATAGCATTTCAATGACGTTACAGCAATTTATTACGTATTTTATTATAGGTACAGCTTTGCGAATTTAAAGCCGCTCACAAATATATGAGCGACTTTAGTAAAAAAGCTACTTGCCGGAAAAATTCACCTGCTGACAGGCATTGCAACCGGGATGCTTGCAGGTGCAAGTCCCATATCGCTCAGCCATGGCATTTATCTGCGAAGCAGTACAAGTTCGGCTCTTGAACTCCTGGTGACAACAGCCGCACTCGAGGAGCAGCTGATACTGCCCATCAAACCCAGTTACTGGAACCGACTTAACGAACTGATGCGCCATCATACCCTCCTCTATTGGCGCTTTGGGCACGCCATTCGCCCCCAAAACATGTAATTTAATCATAAAAAAGCAGGGTTGTCAAGCCCAGCAATAAAAATGTTAGCTCACATTAGTGTGCGGCACTAGATTCGGGTGCAATATACGCGATCTCCGATTGCCGCACGAGCCATCGCTTCCGAGCGGCTGATATAATTTATACAG
Source organism: uncultured Gammaproteobacteria bacterium (assembly GCA_964486995.1). Classification (GTDB taxonomy): domain Bacteria; phylum Patescibacteriota; class Patescibacteriia; order SG8-24; family SG8-24; genus JAHJAU01. The sequence continues at coordinate 28,967 of CAZAOV010000016.1, forward strand.
CTTTCTAACTATGACCCGCCTTCGCCTTTGATGATTTTCGGGGGGTTGATTTTAAAAACAGCCGCAAGCGGCTTTTTTTAAATCAAAAAAGTGCGGGGTCCCGGCGGTTACCTACTTTCCCAGCCGCTTTGCGCAGCAAGTATCATCGGCCCAGTGTGGCTTAACTTCCGTGTTCGGGATGGGAACGGGTGTGACCCACCTGGAAGTACCACCGAGACTCCGCACTCTTTAGTCACCCATATTTAGTTCGCTTTAGCGATCAAATATCAGATGCTAGCCCGCCTAAGCCCGTTAAAGCGAAGGAGGGTCGGTGCGTATTCAACATGAACAAACTCGTAGAAAATCATCAACACCTTTTCGTATTTCAGTGGTGAGAGCAAAATGACTTATTAGTATGGCTCGGCTGAAACTATTGCTAGCCTTACACCTGCCACCTATCAACCAAGTAGTCTTCTTGGAGTCTATGAAATCTAATCTTGGATGAGGTTTCGCGCTTAGATGCTTTCAGCGCTTATCCTCGCCGAATGTAGCTACCCAGCAATGCCCCTGGCGGAACAACTGGTACACTAGAGATTCGTACATCTCGGTCCTCTCGTACTAGAGATGTGTATCCTCAAATTTCCGCGCCCATAGCGGATAGGAGACCGAACTGTCTCGCGACGTTCTGAACCCAGCTCGCGTACCGCTTTAATAGGCGAACAGCCTAACCCTTGGGACCTTCTCCAGCCCCAGGATGCGATGAGCCGACATCGAGGTGTCAAACCAGGTCGTCGATGTGGACTCTTGGACCTGATGAACCTGTTATCCCCGGAGTAGCTTTTATCCGTTGAGCTTCCGCCGTCCTATATCGTACGGTCGGATCACTAGCTTCCGCTTTCGCGACTGGTCGTCTTGTAGGACTTCCAGTAAAGCTGGCTTACCCGCTTGCAGGTCTGGCTCCGTTTCCATCGGAGCTAAGCCAACCTTTGTAAACGCCTCCGTTACCTTTTGGGAGGCAACCGCCCCAGTTAAACTACCCACCAGCTACTGTCTCCCATGACCGCACCGATCGCGAAAGATGTAAGGAGCACCCCACACAATATGCAGGGAAATTCCTTTCGCGACCTGTGAGGTCACAGGATTAGAATTTAAACAACGCAAGGGTGGTGTCTCATTGTTGCCCGAAGGCTCCCACCTACGCTGAACATACGAGGCCTAAATCCAATAGCAAGTTGTAGTAAAGCTTCACGGGGTCTTTTCGTCCGGCTACGGGTAGAGAGCGTCTTCACTCTCATTGCAATTTCGCCGAGTCCCTCGTTGAGACAGTTTCCATCTCGTTATGCCATTCGTGCGGGTCGGAACTCACCCGACAAGGAATTTCGCTACCTTAGGACGGTTATAGTTACCGCCGGCGTTCATCAGCGCTTGAATTCAGAGCTACATTCTACCGAAGCAGAAGTTCACCCCTCCTCTTAACGTTCTGACACTGGCCAGGCATCAGCCCCTATACATCGCCTTGCGGCTTAGCAGAGACCTGTGTTTTTGGTAAACAGTCGGATGGAAGTCGTTTGCTGCGGCTCTACCCTGAGGGTAAAGCGGGCCTTATCCCTAAGTTACGGCCACTGTTTTGCCGAGTTCCTAAACGAGGGTTCTCTCGTACACCTTGGCACATTTATGCCCACCCACCTGTGTCGGTTTGCGGTACGGATACCATATGCGATAGCTCTTAGAGGCTTTTCTAGGCACTTCCGACTCCCGAATTGACAGCCATCTATGGCCGTCTTTCGCCGAGAGCTTGAATTCCGCTGGCGGATTTACCTACCAGCCATCTTGCTCCCTCGCGACGACAATAGCCGAAAATCGCTCAGGATGAGGAAATGCGTCCCCCCATCGAACACATATGGTAGTGCAGGAATATTAACCTGCTGTCCATCGACTACGCCTTTCGGCCTCGCCTTAGG
>CAZAOV010000017.1:0-27455 GCA_964486995.1 uncultured Gammaproteobacteria bacterium
TTCAGGTGCTAGTGAGGGCAACTTCGTGTGGGTTCGAGTCCCACCCGCGGCACCACGTAAAAACAACGGCTGGCTGGTTTTTCACATTCACGGTAATTACAGGTACAGCAAACAGCGTCGCTTAACCTTAGCTATATAATTGCGGCTATTTACTCAATGTGAGTAAACCAATAGCTTTAAAAACCCTCAAAAGACTGCTATACTATAAATAAGTTTCGACATAGTCGAAGACTTGGCGATTCAATCGCCGAATCCTCAACTCTGCCGATAGGCACTTTCGAGCTGATAAGCTCAAGACTAACAAGAATTTTTTGTATCCAAGTGGCTTTTTGCGTTCCTGGATACGAGATTTTAAATTATTTATGAGTGAAGAGAAGAAAAAAAGCGGTAATAAACCTAGCACGCACAAATCAAACAAGCGTCGTGTTGTTATTTCGTCGCGAAACACAAAACGCGGTTCATCGCGCAACAGGAGTCGGTCGAACCAAGGGCAGGCTGCCAAAAAAGCCGGCGTCACTTCTGCGTCTCGTCAGATAGTTCGTCAGCGCAAGGCTCCAGGGAATACACCTAAACTGCGCGTTTACGCACTTGGTGGACTATCAGAAATTGGTCGCAACTGTACCGTGTTCGAATGCGGCAACGATATCGTCATAATCGATATCGGCTTGATGTTCCCGGAAGAGGACATGCACGGCATCGACTACGTCATTCCGAACATCTCATCGTTAAAAGGCAAAGAGAAGAATATTCGCGGCGTGGTGGTGACACACGGTCACATGGACCATGTCGGTGGCATTCCGCTGACCATGCAAAAACTGGGTTGGCCGACAATTTTCACCGCACCGCTCACCGCCGGCATCATCAGAAAACGACAGGAAGAATTCGGCAACGCGCAAAAACTAAAGATACAATTAGTTGAAAGCGAGAACAAGATTCAACTTGGCAAGCATTTTTCAGTGGAGCCCTTCCATGTAAACCACAGCATTCCGGATGCGTTCGGTGTGGCATTGCACACTCCGTATGGAACAATCATCTATACTGGGGATTTCAAATTCGACTACACGCCGATTAATGAGGAGCCGATTGATCTGCAGCGTCTCGCCGGATTTGGCCTGAAGGGTGTATTGGCTTTGATGTGCGACTCCACTAACGCCACCTCTCCGGGGCATCAGGTCTCTGAAAGACAGGTCAGTAAAGAGATGGATGGCCTAATGCGCGAACATGATGGCCGTCTGATTATCGGCACGTTCTCGTCGCTGATCGGTCGTATTGGCCAGATTATAGAAAGTGCAGAGCGCCATGGACGCAAAGTGCTGATTGAGGGTCGCTCGATGAACAACAACATCGAAATTGCTCAAAAGATGGGCTATATAAAATTAAAACCCGGTACCATTGTTGAAAAGAATGAATTTCTGCGATTGCCAGACGAAAAAGCCCTAGTGATTTGCACCGGTGCGCAAGGAGAAAGAAACGCCGTACTGATGCGCATCGCCAACAACGAACATCGTTTTATTTCTCTACGAAAGAACGACGGTGTGGCGTTCTCGTCCTCAGTGATTCCAGGCAATGAACGGACGGTGCAATCCCTGAAGGATTCGCTCGTTCGACATGGCGCAAAAATCTATCACTACAAAAACTTGGACATACACGCTGGCGGTCATGCCAAGCAGGATGAGCTGCATCTGTTAATGCGGCTGACCACGCCGAAATTCTTAGTTCCGATTCACGGAAATATGTTCATGCGTGAGGCGAACGCTCAGCTGGCTCGCGACCTAGGTATTTCGGATGACAATATCTTCCTGGCCGAAAACGGTCAGGTGATTGAGTTCAGCAACCGCGGTGGTTATCTGACTCGCGAGATGATCCCGAGTGATTACGTAATGGTGGATGGTCTGGGTGTTGGCGACGTATCCGAAGTGGTTCTACGTGACCGCGCTCAGCTGGCAGATGAAGGAATGTTTGTGGTGATTGCCACCATCGACAAGAGGACGGGACAGCCAACCAGCTCGCCGGACATTATATCCCGCGGCTTCGTGTACATGCGCGAAAGCAAAGAGCTGACCGAGAAGGCGCGAACCCAGGTAAAGAAAATTCTTAAAGATAGCGACCCAAAGTCGCCGGCGTTCGAAGATCATCTAAAAAATAAAATTCGCAACGAGGTCGGATCGCTGCTGTTCAAGCACACTAAACGTCGACCGATGGTCCTGCCGGTAATCATCAATGTGTAAAGTAGGCTAGAAGAAGCGCCCCATGGCGCTTCTTCTATATCATGACGATAGGGATGACAGGAACCACCTGGTCGGGCTGGCGGGATGATTTAAATTCAGCTCTTGCCCGCTCACTCGTCCGTCCTTATACTAATCTCATATGTCAGAAAACAAGCGCAGAAAACTTATCTCGGGTATCCAACCTTCCGGCCGGGTTCATTTGGGCAACTGGGCCGGAGCTTTTCAGAATTGGCTTCGTCTACAGGACGATCCGAATTATGAATGCTCATTTTTTATCGCCGATTATCATTCTTTGTCCGGCGAGTACGACCCAAAGAATAAGCGCGAGCAAATTTTTGAAGTGATGGTGGATTTGTTGGCGGTCGGGCTGGATCCGGAAAAGGCGTTACTGTTCCGGCAGTCCGATATTATAGAGCATACCGAGCTGTGTTGGGTGTTTAACACGCTCACTCCAATCGGGTATTTGGAACGCATGACGCAGTTTAAGGACAAGTCCGGCCAACAGGCACAAAACATCAACATGGGCTTGCTCGGCTATCCGGTTTTACAGGCCGCAGATATTTTGATGTATAAGGGAGAATTTGTGCCGGTCGGACGTGATCAGGTTCAACATGTGGAACTTACGCGTGATGTGGCGCGATTCTTCAACAACAAATATGGCGTGCAGTTTTTTCCAGAAGCCAAGCCGCTGCTGACCGAAATTCCAAAGTTACGTTCGCTAAATGACCCGCTTAAAAAAATGTCCAAGTCTTTGGGCGATAAGTCTTACATCGCATTGTCTGACGAGCCGGAGATAATTCTAAGGAAAATCAAGAGCGCGGTTACGAACACCAACGGCATTATTTCGATGACCGAAAAAGAGGTAGAGGAGGCGCTTGGAGCCCCGCCAGAGGAACGCAAAGACGAGGAGACCCTGCGCGGCCAAGCCGGCATCTGGAATCTAATCACGCTGCTGCGAATGTTTGGCAAGGAAGGTGAGGCGCAGGAAGCGATTGATAACCAGCCCCTGTCGTACGGCGAGCTGAAGACGGTGGTTGCCGGACGTATCACCGATTACTTCGCCGAGTTCCGCGAAAAGAAAGCTGAACTTACGGCCAAACCAGACGAAGTGCGTGAGATATTCGAGGAGGGCGCCAAAAGAGCCCAGTCAATCGCGGCAGAAACCATGAGAGGGGTGCGAGAAATCATCGGCATCCGATAAATCACATCATCAGAATCAGACCCGGCTAGAGGAGCCGGGTTTTTGTTTGCTTGAACGGTTGACAGTCAGGCTTATTCGTGGTAAATTATCTTGTCTTGGATTATTCCGATCCAGCAAATCAGGAGGGAACGATGAGAACCTTATTTGTCGCTTTGGCGGTAATGATGCTTTCAGCGTGTGCTGCGCAACAGCCCCAGCTTCAGAGCACCGCGGACGCACTTCGACCGGTACCGGAACTCGAGATGTCTGTCCCCTACCCCGAAGTCAGGGCTATCACGCTGGATGGCACTTGCGTGAGCGTCCTGCACGGTTGGCGCGTGGTTAGCAACGAGGATGAGCTGGTGCTGGAACGACGCGACATCGGCCGCATCACCGTGATCAATGTCGGCAACTCGTACGAGATGCTGATGGATCTGTGGGCAGACCACGCTGAAGTGCGGCAAAATGAGTATGGCGACGTGATGGATGCGCCGGACTGTACCAATCCGCACGGCTGTCAGATCACGTACCTGGACGGTGAATCCCGCATACATGTGTATCAAGCTGGTCCGCGGCACATCGTTGAGCTGAGCTACCCGGCCGATAGCCGCAGCGGTCAGTTCGCTATCGCGGACGCAATCCGAACCGCCCGCCACATCGACTGCCCACAAACCGAAGAATAAGCTTAAAACCCACCCAAATCCCGCGCTCTGCGGGATTTATTGTTTCTAAAATCGGTAAAGTGTCATTTTTGGCTATACATGGTCAAAATAATTAAGCTTATTTTAGACAAAAAATACTACCAGAAATCCTTGACAAAAGTTAAAAAGTATGATATATTGCTATGTCAGGATGAAGAAAAAAGAACATTACAAGTTAGCGGAACCCCCAATCATGTTAAGGGCAAGCGACCCTTCCTCGGAGGCACGTCTACGACGCGTCCCGGAGGAAGGGTCGTATCAGGTGAAACTGGTCCGGTCCTTGCTGTCATGTCGGCAGTGAACCTCTTGAGGAGGAGGAAAAACATGCATACTTTCAAGAGCATTTTTACCATCATCGCCCTGTACCTCTCAGTGAGCCTCACCGGCTGTGCTGCCCAACTCAACGGCACCAGTCACCACAGGCTCGCGGAGACCCTCCGCGAAGAGCCCGCTTCGGTCGCCACCGAGACCATCCCCGCTGCCGAGCCGACCGTCGAGAGCACGGCCATCCGTATGGTCGTGCACATCAACGACACCAATGTCGTCCTGCCAGCAGGGTGGAACGTAGTGAGCCCGAACGAGGACGACCTGGTCCTGCGCTATCAGGACGGGTCGATGCTCGAGGCTCACAGCTACGACAGCGTCGAAGATGCTGTGGACGAGATTATGGCCGCCGCCGACACTGAGGATTCCACCCCGGCGTCCCGCGACGGCATGAACTGGTCTCTGTCCTTCACCCACCGCGACGGTCAGCGAGTCCAGATGAGGAACGACGGTCACCGCGTGATCATCGTCCGCTCGCCAGCAGCAAGCCACAACCACGTGGTCACTACCCTCCTCGCCAACGACCTCGCCTCCGCCTATCGCTAAACCTCTTCCTGACACCCCTTTCTTACCTAATCCCCACGCTCAACTTGAGTAGTGGGGATTTTGCTTTAAAAAACATTTCTTGCCTGTCTGTACTTTTTCAAGTACAGACAGGCAAAAAAGAAAAACCGTTCTTGTTTGAACGGTTTTTCTGGTATGCATGCCCGACCTGTAAGCCGAATTCTGTCGTTGGGCGGCGCCGAAACGCTGCACAACGGACGGTCATCTGTCTGGGATGACAATTGCTTGCCACCTCAATGCGAGCTACCAATCTTGCTCTTGCACCGGACAGGGTTTACCACGACGCCGCTCTCACGGCTGTCTCGCGTGCGCTCTTACCGCACGATTTCAACCTTACCTGGTCGCCGAAACGAGCTTCGCCAAAAGGCTCAGGCGGTGTATTTTCTGTTGCACTTTCCCTAGGCTTGGGCGACAGATCCTTTTCTCGATTCCCGAGAAAAATCCCCATCACTTGCTCCCGGCCGCCGTTAGCGGCTGTCCACTTCCAGGCCGTTTCCGACCAGGGGTGTTCGGACTTTCCTCTCCGAGCCGAAGCCCGAAGCGACCGTCCGGTCGACCGTGCATAACACCAATACTAGCCCAAAAAAGCCAAATTGTCAACCCCGCCAGCAGCACTTTCCCCCAGCGTGTTAGACGGCTCCCAGAAATAGCATTGCCCTGACCGCACAGGAACACTTACTCGCAAAACACCGTCGACACAACCTCATCAATATCAACATCCGCTGCAGAAATTATTGTTTTTAAGTCAAAAAAGAAGTAATATATACAAGACTCTGCGTTTTCCTAATTTCAAGCTATGAAAGTACCCAATCGCCACGGCGGTTTCACCTTAATCGAATTGCTAATAGTCGTCGCAACGGTTGGGCTAATCGCATCGATAGCGATGGGCACACTTATCACCACCAGAGAAAAGGGCCGGGACACGAAAAGAATCGAGGACCTACAACTGATTAGAAAAGCTCTAGACCTTTACTACGCTGACCGCAACGAATACCCTCCATCACCCTGCGGCTATAATTGTAATGGATATTACTATAGCACCGACAGCAGCTGGCAGACGTTCGAAAGTGTTCTTGAGCCGTATATAGACCGCCTCCCTGTTGATCCAATCAACAACTTACCTGGCCCCTGGACCGATGGTCGATACTCATACACCTACGGAAACGTCGGCAGTCCAAACTACCCTCCGGTAGCCAGCCTCACACCAACAGAAGAACCCACTTACGATTTAACTGCCCAACTGGAGTCGACTAGCCATCCCGAACGTTGCGCTGTAAATAACTACCGTTTCTACTTCTATGACGCCCACTGGTGCGGGCCTTATTCTCAGCAAATCTATGAAGCATCCCCACACTAAAAAATCCGGCTTTACCCTAATCGAGCTTCTCCTGGTCATCGCAATCATCGGACTGCTCGTGACAGGCGCTACCTACGCCCTCAATCAGGGTCGACAAAAATCACGCGACGCCAAACGCATAGCCGATCTATCGACCATAAATAAAGCGCTGAGCCTGTACCTGAACGAAAACGGCTCATACCCACCATCACCCTGCGGTTATGATTGCGGCGGTTGGGCCATCAGCAATAACGCTTCTGATTGGGCAAACCTACAGGCTGACCTCGCTCAATTTATGCCACAGATGCCACTTGATCCAGTAAACACCGTCGCCTGTAATCCTTGGGAGGGGGATTGTTACGCCTATGCCTACGGAAACGTCGGACGCGACACGCAAGGAGACACTTACGACCTGATGGCATTATTGGAGACTCCAGGACATCCTGAAAGCTGCGGGGAAAAAGGCCACACCTACTATTTTGACGACAGAGATTGGTGCGGGCCGTTCTCGGAACAGATATACGAAGCATCGACGCAATAAAAAAGACCCTACGGGGTCTTTTTTAATTTGAAGTCCCTGAGATATAAATTCAGAAAAATTGCTTTCGACTCTCTCTGAACCACTTCCCCTGACTGAACCTATAACCTCTAAAAGGCTCATATTGCCTTAACCTCAAATACCGCTTAAGATGAAAGTCAGCTATAGATATTTATAGATATAACGATGAAACGCACTGAACTCGCCTTTACCTCAATCCTGGTTCCAGTGGATTATCTGCTGGTTTTTGCTGCGGCGCTGACTGCCTACAAACTAAGATACGGCTGGTTGGTCAACTGGCGGCCAGCCGTTCTATATATTCCGCTTTCCGACTATTTGCTGTTTTCGGCAATAGTTGCAGCGGTTTTTGTGCTATTTTTTGCGTTTGCTGGACTTTATGGCATTAGCGGACCGCGACGTTTACGCATAGAGGCTTCACGCCTGTTTCTAGCTTGTTCAACTTCGATAGCGGCAGTCATCGCGTTTATTTTCTTCCGCCGCGAACTGTTTGAATCACGTTTCATTGTTCTGGCGGCATGGATATTGGCAGTAGTTTACGTGATTTTGGGTCGCATAGTAATGCGCCTGATTCAGCGCCTATTGCTGAAATACGGCGTAGGCACTCGTCGTATCGCCATTATCAGCAGTGACAAACGCTCGGCAGAAGCACTGATGGAAACTTTCGAACGACAAAAATCACTAGGCTACGAAGTGGTCGAACAATTTGATAGATTTGACAGTCAGACCAAGCAGGAACTGCATCAACTTATTAAAAAAGACGGTCTGGACGAAATAATTGCCACTGGCGCAGACTTCGACCGCGATACGTTATCTCGCATGTTGGGCTTCGCATATTCGCGCCAGCTGGGATTCAAGTATACCGCGGATTTGCTGACCACTCACGCTCGCAATACCGAATTAGGCGATATCGCTGGTCTGCCGTTTGTAGAAATCAAAGGCACTCGCTTGGATGGATGGGGGCGCATCTTCAAGCGATTGTTTGACGTTGTGGCTTCATTGATTTTGATAGCGCTGGCTTTGCCAATAATGATCGCTGCGGCGATTGCGATTAAGTTGGATTCTAGAGGGCCGATATTTTTTCATCAGCTCGACGACGGCAGTCCGGTTACCCGCATCGGCGAACACGGCAAGCCGTTTAAATACCTAAAATTCCGTTCGATGCTGCCGGGTACGCACAGCCAACGCTACGAAGAGCTGGCAGAAAAAGACGCTCGCCGAGATGGCCCGCTGGTCAAAATAAAAGACGACCCGCGTGTCACTCGAGTCGGCAAATTTATTCGTCGCTATTCAATTGATGAACTACCGGAGCTGTTCCTGGTTTTGATTGGTCGCATGAGCCTGGTTGGACCACGACCGCATCTGCCGGAAGAGGTTGAAAAATACAAAGAGCATCACCTGCGGGTATTATCGGTCAAGCCTGGTATTACGGGCATGGCTCAAGTTTCGGGTCGCGCAGACCTAACTTTCGAAGACGAGGTTCGACTCGATACTTATTATCTGGAGAATTGGTCACCGTGGATTGACATGGCCATCTTGGTAAAAACTCCGTTTGTGGTTTTAATGAGAAAGGGAGCTTATTAGCGAAGCGGCAGAGCTTGTCTCTGCCTGTCCGACGATATCTATATAATTAATGAAGGCAAAGATAAGTTTTGCCGCTGCGATTCTGAGATGAAACTGGCACTAGTACACGACTATCTGATACAAGATGGTGGCGCCGAACGCGTACTCCAGGCTTTTCAAGACATCTGGCCGGAGGCACCCACGTATGTACTGCTCCATGAACCGAAAAATTTTAACGGGGCTTTTCATGGTAAGGACATTCGCACTTCAGTGTTACAGCGAGTCCCCTTTTCCAAGCAACGCTACAAATGGCTAATGCCTTTCATGCCGACCGCGACCGAACGATATGATTTATCGGAGTTTGATGTGGTGCTGTCGAGCACGTCCGCTTTTGCCAAGGGGGTAATTACACGTCCGGACACTTTACATGTTTGTTACTGCCATACGCCGACCCGATATCTTTGGTCCGACACTCACTCCTACGTAAACGAACAGGGGCTGCCATGGCCGGTACGCGGACTAATGCCGATTGTTTTGTCGGCTGTACGGTCTTGGGATCGCATGGCGGCAGATCGAGTGGATTATTTTGTCGCTAACTCGGACACCGTGCGCCGACGCATCCGTAAATACTATCGCCACGACAGCTCGGTGATTCATCCGCCGGTTGATACGTTCCGCTATCGCATCGCCGATCAGATTGGTGACTACTATGTTGCCGGCGGGCGGCTCGTGGCATACAAGCGATTTGATATCGTGGTTCGCGCTTTCAATAAGCTCGGTATTCCGCTGAAGATTTTCGGTGAGGGTCCAGAGCTGGATTACCTGCGGAAGCTGGCCGCAAAGAACATTGAGTTCGTCGGAAAAATCAGCGAGCCGGAAAAATGCGAACTGTATAGTCGCGGAATCGCCTACCTGCACCCGCAAGAGGAAGACTTTGGCATCACGCCGGTCGAGGCAATGGCGGCCGGGCGGCCGGTGATTGCCTACAGCAAGGGCGGTGCGCTCGAAACAGTAGTCGAGGGAGTGACCGGTACATTCATCCACGAGCAAACTTGGGAAGAGCTGGCCAATGCGGTCATTCGGTTCGAACCAGAAAAATACACGCCGGAAATTATTCGCGAGCATGCGAAAAAATTTGATGTCGAGGAATTCAAAAGCCGGATTCGAGATTTGATTGAACAGTCTTATCAGCGCTGGAACAAACACGAGGGACCAGAAAACGAACGCGAGCTTGTCGATGCGCTAGAAAAACACCGCGGACACGAAATAGTTAACGCTACTTATGCGAATCGCCGTTGATATCAGACCGCTACTCGAGAAGAACCGCGCCGGCGTCTCGCTCTACACGCTAAACCTGCTGCGAGAGCTGGTTGGAACCGGAGCGCATGAATATGCGCTCTTTTGCAATTCGTCTAAACTGCCGTTCCCGGAGGATGCGCCGAAAGACGGCCGGACAAGCCATCACTTTACCCGCTATCCAAACCGGTTGCTGAATGCTTCTTTTGCGTTCAGCCGCTGGCCAAAGATTGAACGGCTTGTAGACGGTGCCGATATGGTGTACCTGCCGAATTTAAATTTCGTCGCCACAGAGAAGCCTCTGGTAGTAACGGTGCATGACCTATCTTTCGTTAGGTATCCGCAGTTCTTTTCTCTGAAGCAACGACTGTGGCATCGCCTGGTAAACGCCGAGCAGATGATAAATCGCGCGCATCAAATTATTGCGGTGTCCGAGCACACCAAAGATGACATCGTGGAATCATTCGGCATTCCGGAATTGCGCGTTCATGTAGTTCCGCCAGCAGTAGGTGACGAATTCTACTGCCGACCGCCGAAAGAAACTGCGGCGATTAGAGAAAAATACAGTCTATCTAATAAATTCATTTTGTATTTGGGCACTCTAGAGCCACGTAAGAATGTTGTCGGATTGATACAGGCATACAATAAGTTAAATGCGGATGTTGATTTGGTGGTTGCTGGCGGTGAAGGTTGGTTGTATCAAAAAATATATCGCGCGGTTGAAACGTCACCCAAGCGCGAGCGTATTAAATTCATTGGTTACGCGGCCGAAGAAGACAAGCCGGCGTTATATTCCGCTGCATCGGTATTTGCTTACCCGTCTTACTACGAAGGTTTCGGCATGCCCGCGCTCGAAGCGATGGCCTGCGGTACGCCGGTCATGGCCAGTCACACGTCGTCGTTGGGTGAAGTTGTTGGTGATGCGGGATTGCTGGTAAATCCGGCGGGTACCGAAGAAATGGTGCTGGCGCTTGAGGCGATACTTACCGACGGGCAGCTCAGACAAACTTTGCATGACCGTGGCGTCGAGCGTGCGAAACAGTTTCGGTGGGAGGATAGCGCGCAGAAACTACTAAAAGTATTTGAGGAAATATAAAAAATCGTAGCTGCGGAGCTACGAGTACGCGGTAGCTGCGGAGCTTGCCTCCGCCCATCCGAAATCTATATATATGATAATGATGGGGGGGGGAGACAAGCCCCCGGGCCAAGCCCAAGGACAAGCTGCGCAGCTACGGTTTTATTAGTTTCCTAATCGGCGCGTAAGTTTTCCGGTGTTCATCGCAAGGCCCAAGCCGCGCCAACGCTTCCTGATGAGCTTTGGTGCCGTATCCCTTGTGGGCGACAAAATTATAACCTGGGTGCCGCTGATCCATGTCATGCATATGCAAGTCGCGCGCCACTTTGCAGATAACCGACGCCGCGGCGATGGACTTCACTTTCAAATCACCTTTCACAATATTCTTTTGTGGAATTTTTAGCTCCGGAATCTTAAACGCGTCCACCAAAATAAACTGCGGCTGCAGCGCCAACTCCCCTATCGCCCGACGCATCGCCAACGCGGCCGCGCGACGAATGTTTAGCTCGTCAATCTCGGCCGCACTAGCCGTTCCCACCGCCCAAGCGGCGGCTTTTTGTTTTATCTGCTCGGCAACACGCCGGCGCTGGTCGAGAGACAACGTCTTAGAATCACGAATCAAACCAATCCGCGAATCCAGCGGCAACACCACTGCCGCCGCATACACCGGACCAGCCCAGCAGCCGCACCCAGCCTCATCCACGCCGGCGATAATAGAATAGCCCTCGGCCAGGAGGGTTCTCTCTTCCAAAAAAGTCGGCTTGGGAACAGCAATCATACTCGGACATAATACAGCAGGGTCAGCACTAATCAAAGAGCAGCCGTTGGGCCGCTCTTTATTTCTCGTCCTCAGATTTGTCTTCGGATTTTTTCTCCTTGGCTTCTTTCAACTTTCTTTGCGCCTCCGCTATCTCAAATGGCACGGTCGATGCTGCCTTGGCCGCTTCACCAACTGCTGATTTATACTTTTCTGGTTTGGGTGGCATGTCCGGCTTTGGAGCGACTGGCTTTACCGGCGCATCCGGCCCAACCAGCATTCCCCCACCGTTCTTTGGTTTCTTGCCATTATCCTTTGGTGGCGGCGCACTACCGTTCGGTTTCATCTTAAAGTCCTCAACGATATAGGACTCGATATCGTCCTCCCGCGTCAGGTCATCGCTCTTGTAGGCATCATAGCCTGGCTTCTCGGCGGTTATATAATATGTATTCTTGCCGACCAGGAAAGCGTAGCGCCCGCGACTGTCAGTCACCTGCGTCTCCAGCAGCTTGTTGTACTTCGTGTCAAAAATGCGCACCACCGCATTGGCCACCGGTTTGCGGGTCTTGGAATCCTTAACTTTGCCGTAACGCTTCGGCGCTTTGACATAACCAAACTTACGGAACAGCCAGTACAAGAAAGCGTGCAGCACCAAGATGCCGACCATGGTGAGCGTCGGATACATAATGAACGCAAACAACGAAATCGCCGGACCAGACAATGCAACCGCATGTTTGACATGATTCATGATGACACGCAGATACACTTTGGTTGGTGTGCGTTCAATATCTTCCGGGTCAACCGGCAAGTTCTTGCTGACTAGACCATCATCCTTATGTGTGAACTCATCACCGATCAATACATCTGGATAAATCACGTCGTCTCGAGTGCGAATGAACGAAGTCGGGAAGGTGTAACCAAGCTTCTTAACGTCCATCACATAGTCTCCGGCCTTTGCCTTCAGCAAGTAACGACCTCGTGAATCTGTAACGCGCGCAGCAACCGGGCGACCGTTCTGCGCGTTAAATAGTCGCACGGTAGCCAAATCAATTGGCTGACGAGTGAGGCTATTAAATACAGTACCGTATAATTTCTTGCGCTTGCGACCAAATAGCAGCGCCGGTTGAGTGAATAATGCCCAAAGCAGATTCAGCAAGCCACGGGCTCCGATAGCAATTGCCAAGTTCACACTGACCAATCCGATACCAGCCGCGGCGGCTTCATCGCTACCCGCAATCAATGTTGGTGTCTCGTAAACAGCAATTATATGTGAACCAATCGCCAGGTCTTCCTGCACTCTGTAGCGAATCATACCGTTGACGTCAGCTACGAGAGCGGTCACGTATTCACCATCGATGTACAGATACAATTTTTTATCAGGATCGGTTTCGATGACGATTACTGGTGTGGGGTCATCTGAATAAACGGGCTCGGAAGGAACGATTACTATGGTGTCGTACTCGTCGTCGTCGTCTTCGTCGTCTTCATCCCGTTCGTCTTCGTCCTCCTCGTCTTCGTCCTCGTCCTCCTCATCACACCCTTCAGGCAGCAAGCATTCCTCCTCCTCTTCATCATCCTCATCATCGTATGGTGGCTCAACTATATATTCAGTTGTATCCCGCGGTTCCCAAGGCAGGCGAGACAAATTGATGATAAACAAATCCGGCAGTGATAGCGGATCCATCTCCAACGGCATGCACTCCGGACTGCAGTAGGTGCAACCGAAACCTATACCTGGCATACAAGGCACACCGTTAAACAAGCCATCGTCACATCGCTCGTCATGCTCTGGCTCAAAGATGCCGTTGCCACAATAGCTCTTTTCAATCCAACAGCCTACCTCACAATATTCGCAATAATCACCCAGCGGCGGAGTACAGACTGCGCCATTTTTTTTCTTTGATTTCTTATTCTCACCCCAATCACACCACTCACCTGGATCTAAAACATTATCTCCGCAACGAGAAGTTTCCAGTTCACACCACTGATTACACCATTCACAATCAGCCGGCTCTAAATTACCCTCCTCGACACGAACTTCACATTTCTTATTATTGTCTTCACCGGCGTCACAACTTTCGCCGGAATCGACGATGCCATTACCGCAGAGATTCTCTGTTAGGAAACAGTTTGTGTCACAGTATGTGCACGTACTACCGATTTCCGGGGTGCAAATAGCCCCGTTAGCTTCACCCCAGTCACATTGCTCACCTTCATTTAATATTCCGTTACCGCAATATCGATACTCTTTTTCGCAATTTGTGGTACACATCTCGCATCGTTCTTGTCCGACTTCTGGTGCGCACTCCGTACCGTTTCTCACTTTTGAGCGCTTGTTAGTACCCAAATCACACTCCTCACCTGGCTCAGAGATGCCGTTCCCGCACATGTAATACTGGGCTTCGCACGTTATCGAGCAATAATCACAGCGACCTGTCGGATTTTCAGGTGTAATTTCGACCGAACAATCCTGCCCGTTAAACACTCCCAAATCGCACTGCTCACCGAAACCATTTACGATTCCGTCGCCGCAGGGGTTTACAGCGGGCTGACAACTGGCATCACAATATTCGCACAAAACACCAGCTTCGGTTGGTATACAAATACGCCCATTCACACTGTGTCCGTCATCACAGCCCTCTCCTTTTTCTGGCTCCAAAATACCGTTGCCGCAGAAACCTTGATGTACAGTACAATCAACATCGCACCACTCGCAGTACTCCTGGCCCTCTTCAGCCATACAAACTTTTCCGTTCCAAGTTGAAGCACGCGGACGCTTTTCACCGCGGTCGCATTCCTCACCGTCGTCCTTAATTCCGTCGCCACAGCGATTGGTGTCAAGCTCACACCATAACGTGCACCACTGACAGTCTCCGTCTGGATTTTCTTCTGTCACTTCAACCGTGCACTGAATTGTATTTTGTGTACCAAGGTCACATTGTTCGCCTCTCTGATCTACCGTTCCGTTGCCACACAAGTTGGTCGCAATCTGACAATCATGACCGCAATAATCACACGTTTCACCTGGTGTCGGGGTGCAAATATGGCCGTTGTCGTTTCCTTCGTCACACGCCTCACCTTGGTCTTCGTCTAAAATTCCGTTACCGCAATAGCCATAATCTTCTGTACATGACTCGGAACAGAACGTGCAATATTCCTCTCCTGGATTTGGGCTACAACCCGCACCGTTATAGTGTCGGGTGCGCGGTCGCTTATCTCCCCAATCGCATTCCTCGCCCTCGTCGGTAATCTGGTCACCACAACGATTGGTGTCGATTGTACAATTCTGAGTACACCATTCACAGGTTTCGCCAGGTTCTGGTACAGCGCATTTCGTGCCGTTATCTATTCCGACATCACATTCTTCGCCCGGGTCAACCACTCCGTTACCACAGGGATTTTCGGCAATCTGACAATCGCGCGTGCAGTATGTGCACGTTTCACCGCCACCAGGCGGACTACAAACTGCTCCGTTGCTTGCACCGTTGTCACACTGCTCTCCATTATCGGCGTTGATGATGCCATTGCCACAAGTAACCAGTGTCTCATGACAGTTGGTATTACAATACGTGCAAGTCATACCACGCTCAGGGACACATACTGTACCGTTCTTCTTCTTGCCTTTGCTCCCCCAGTCACAACTTTCACCCCATTCAACTATCCCGTTGCCACATACGTTTTCATCTAGGACACAAGCGTTAGTGCACCAGAAACAGGAATCCGTACCCGGCGCATTACATTGCACGCCGTTATTCTCGCCGCGATCGCATTCTTCGGTTCCTTCAAGCAGGTCATTTCCGCACAGACGACAATTTTCAGGACAATACCCCTCCTGTCCATTCATCAAGCCGTCGTCACAGGTTTCGTAAAATTCCGTTTCGATAATGCCGTTGCCGCAATAATCGCAATCGATCGTACACCGACCAGGAACACCGTTTAACGACCCGTCGTCACAAGCCTCTCCTGGGTCAATATAACCATCACCGCAATAAACCTTCCTATATTCGTTCTGCGGATCGGGTAACGTCACAATTAAGTCCCTCTGCAAGAGATTACCGGAAAAAGAAACCGGCGTTTCTGAACCTGGATTCAACGAAGGAATGCTTATTGCTGTTCTGCTCATGTAGGGTGACAGATCTTCAGGTACATCATCTGGGATAAAACCAAGAATATCCCAAGTTAAATTCGGAACATAATCCGCATACCATGGTTTCAGGAACTGCAAACCATCTGGCAAATTTCTGTTCGGCGGCAAGTACACAACGCTATCTCCATCGTTGGCATCTGTCTGTCGTATACCATTCACGTAGGTACTACCCGGTATATAATCAACATCGCGTTTAAATAGGGGCTGGAACACTATTTGTTCAATTGGATATTGGCCAACATTTATCACGCGCAAATTAGCCGTAAACGGATGTTCAAAGAATTCGCGATCTATTTGCAGCACACTATCATACAGCTCACTCCGTTCGGTGGAACTCCAATCTGCCCAATCATTTACCACGGCAATGTCACCAGAACAGTCACCGCCTTCATCTGGATGACCAGACCCACAAACCGCTTGGACAACTTGATGTTCGAACTGATAGAAGGATGGGTAGGCGAATGATGAGTAACTGGGCATGTCATATTCGTATGCACTCAAATCAAAATCAATTCTTAATGTTACAGTATGACTTTCGCCAGGCTCCATATCTTCCCATATCCACCTAACCTCTTCCTCTAGTGTTTCCGGGTTTTCTTGATAATAATGTGCCACGTCATCATCTTCTTGTTCGGTCATCAATTCACCATCTGAGGTTATGGTGCCCCAGTGGTAATTCGACAGCTCGGGGATTGGGTCAATCAAAATGACTTCCTCGGCGTTATAGTTGCCGATGTTTTCAATATATATCTCATACAAATAGTGCATGTCTCGATCTGGAACATCGCCGAAATTGCGAGGGCTGGCATCATAACCAATGATTTGTTTATTGACCAAGAACTCAACTAGCTCCGCTTCCGTCTCCATGGCGAGACGCCATACTAACTGCGGATAGAAGTCACGTGACCCGCCGATATCTTCAGCTGTAAGATTATCTAATCGCATCACCCTTAACTCATATGGCTGTGACGGTTCGAGATCGCCGACATCCATGGCGATGCCTAAATCTGCAATACGACCCTGGTACGGGTGTTCGCCTAACTTAACCTGCACAATGTCTTCTTCGCCAACCTCTAAATCGCCGAACAAGGCGGCCATATGATAAGCACCGTCGTCGATAGCGGCCGCCGCTAGTTCAGAAGAAGGCGTTATCCAAGTGCCTGTCGTCGTCTCATAAATCGAGAACAGCGCATCGCTGTTGGCTTCCAAATATTCGTCGTCCCAGAATAATGTGGCGTCACGCGTGCCAATGTCAGAAATCTGGAGAATGGCTTGGTCTTCGGTAGTGACGGTCACGGTAAAGATAACTGTGGCACTGCTATTAGGATCGCTAGGATTCTTCTCTAAGATGTCGATGACGTATTCAGTTTCTGGCTGCAAATCGAGGACGGTAAATAAATCACCCCAATCCTCTAGGCTCTGAAAATACGCGTCACGGATCATGATATATCCCGCCTCTCCACCAAGTTCCGGACCGACGTGACGGTTGAAAGTAATATCATGCAGCGCATACACCTTGTCGTCATGTGCCTGGAAAAAATCGGGATCCCATTGCAGCGACGCGGTGGTCGCGGTGCGTCCGACATACAGCATAGCCTTCTCCTCTTGGGTCGTGATGGACTGTTGCCAAACGATAGACGCCTGAGAATCGGGCTGACCAACCTCCTTACGATGCAACCACATACTGTAATCACTGTTCGGAGCGAAACCAAATATATCTAACTCATCACCCCACTGCTCAATTGTTTGATATACCGGATTGTCACCGAGAATGATTCCGCCATCGCCATCAGGTGTGGCCCACTGATTGGTTTCGAACACCCTCATCGCAAACAACTGCTCGGAGTATTCATCTATATATGCCTGGTCCCATCCGAGAATCACCGAACGTGAAGTCGCCCACAACAAATTGAACGGCTCGTCTAGAACCGGTAGCACGGCCGGTGCCTCTTCGGGTGTGGTGACGCAATCAAAGAACTGAGCGTCGCCAAGACTAGATGCGCCGGAGCCATTGAATGCAATCGCTCCGCGGTGACAATACGTGGTCTCTGGCTCTAAGCCGGTCTCGTCCAGATACTCGAGGCTGGATTGCGACTGCTCTGCTACAACCGCGCCGCCATTACCCTGGTCCACGATGCGGAAGCCGGTTTCGGTCGTTGAATTGTCGGTAAAGTACCAGCGAATCGCAGTCGAGCTGATAGCCTCTCCCTGTTCTGCAGTCGGTGCGACAGGCGTTGGGATTCCGCCGCCACCGCCACCACCGCTAGCCACGATAAATTGCACCGTGTCGCTTTCACCGCCACCTGGCGCATCCGCAAACACGGTGATGTCCTTCGGTCCAGCGCTAAGTAACATGCCTTCGGTCACCTCGATGGTGAGCGTATTTTCATCTATATATGTCGTAGTTTGATCAATGCCGTCCCAACGCACCACCGAACCTTCGAGCGGTCCGGCGCCATCCGGATCAGGTATGAAGTCCGCCCCGTTAACGGTCAGGGTAAACGCATCGCCATTGATAGTGGCGGCGTTCGGATCAGTTTCATCCAAAATCGGCAACGGATTATTGATGGTGAAGTTGTAAATCTCGTGGTCGGTAGCATCCTGGTTATCGATCACAAAAACATCCAGCTGATGTGCTCCAACAGCCAGCGTGCCAACGTCATAGTCGCAAGTTTCAGGAGATGTGCTGCTGTAATTACATGTATGAACTGGCGAGGTCAAACCAGCGTCGTCCAGATACAAATCGATGCGCACCAACCCGGAGTCATCGCTGCAAGTACCACGCAAAGTTACGTCATCTAATACCGTAGCGTCGGCCGGCAAGTGTGTGGCCTCATCGACTTCCGGCGGAATCACCACGATAAAATCCTCACCAACCGAAGTGCCGCCGCCCGGAGCCGGGTTGTGTGCGGTTACCGGGAACGTACCGACGGTTCCAACGTCTCCTGCTAATATGACCGCAGTAACCGTACCCTCATCGACATACGTGGTTACGCGATCTAGTCCGTCCCAACGAACTACGGTCGTGTCAACAAATCCAGTTCCGTTGAGGGTCAGCGTAAAATCGCCGCTGCCGGCTCCTACACGTTCCGGTGTGAGCGTGGTTATTGTTGGAGTCGGATTATCTATATCGACGTTATCGGTGTCCGATGCCGTATTGTCGAAATCGTCGTAAGCGACAGCAGTTACGACATGCGAGCCGCCGACAGTATAAGGACCGATGTCGGTCTCGCACTCGGCCGGAGTTTCGGCCGGCGAGAAATTGCACGTCTCAAGCAAATCACCTGGGGCCGTACCATCCAAATACAGCTCAATTTTTTTGATGCCGACGTTATCGGTGGCTTCCGCCGTAACAGTTATGGTTTCGTGTGCAAGTGGTGAGGGCGGATCATGCGTTACGGAAGTTACGTTAGGGGCATTCTGAACGCTATTCACCGTACCGTCATTTCCGTCACGCGCATCACCGTAAGAACAGGCGCCTGGAGCAACCATGGTGCCGCTAAATGTGATTGCCTCATAAGAAGTGGCGACACGTCCACCCGCACCACAACCGGCATTGTTATCGCCAGCTCCACCTGCCGCGCTGATTGTGCCGTTGCCGGCAAACGTACCGGATATCAGATAAATGGAGCCGCCGGAGCCGCCGCCAGTGTTTGCATTCGATGCATCAGAAGCACCGGCATCCAATGTACCGTTGATGGTGATTGTCCCGGACGTTCCGACATCTAAACGAATCTGTCCGCCCCCAGCACTACCGTCCGCGCCGCCAACCTGACCGCCGCCGGAGCCGTGATCGGTCGGTGACGACTCTAGGCCAATTTGATATTCAGGTCCGCCAGTGCCGCCTACGCCGCTGCCTGTACCACCCTGACCGCCGTGCCCGGCACCGCCGGCACCGCCAGAAGCCACGCTACCACCAGCTCCGCTGCCGTTTCCTGATGTATAGCCGCGACCAAAGGCGGAAATCAAACCGCCATTTTCAACTGTAATTTGACCGGCTTCGATATCGATATTCGAAGTCTTGGTAGCTCCGTTGGCGGAATGCTGAACCACTCCGTCGGTCCGCACCATGAAATGCCCGTCCATTTCTAGACCATCATCATGTTGAATCTCAAGCAAGGAATCAGCCTCCACTTCGAACAGCGTGCCGGCTGCTATATCATATGTATCCGGCAAAATATATTTAGCGCCGCCAGTAATCGACACGTTGTCATATGATTGTACGGAAGGATCTCCCAAAGCGGCGTCATCATTTTGAGTGACGTAATTGCCGGCTGGCCCCTGACTTTCAACCAACAAGTCGCCATCGGTGGCCGACGGTCCATGGAAATAAATCGTTCCCGGTCCGCCCTGAGATAGATTGTTTGGGTCGATCGAATAGTGCTGATTCACGCCGCCGTAGGCCGTAATGTTCCAGGTATTGACCGGGTCGGCCGTACCGCCGCCCCAGTAAATTGCCACACGACCGCCTCCGCCGCCTCCGCCGCCGCAAGCACTTTGCGGTGGGTTATAAAATGTTGTGAACTCACCACCGTCAGCGGCGATGGTACCGGCACCGATTAGCGTGCCGGCGTTCAACCACACCGAACCGCCAGCACCTGTACCCGGACAGTTCATGCTGTCGCCGAGTTTTGGTTCGCCGATGGCGGAGATGGTTCCGTTGAAAGTGAACGTGCCGCTGGCGGAAAGTTTAACCGCACCGCCACCAGAGGTGCCGTTACTGCCGAAGTGAGTATCGTTTCCGCCGCCGCCGCCGTAATGAATTGGTTCGGTGACCGAATCAAACGTTGCGCCCGGACCGCTGCCGCCGGTGCCGCCCATGCCGCCATGGCCGCCGCCGCCGCCGGATGCAGTGGCGGAACCGCCAGAACCGTATTCGCCACCCGGGTCATACCCCAACCCATCAACATCAACGAACGCGCCGGCTTCGATAGTGATATCCGTCGCCTGAATATTTACCGCATGGGCCCGAGTGGTGTCGTTGTCCTGATGTGTCAATGTTCCGCCGCTCTCGACAATCAAAGTAGTGACGGTAATCGGCGCGGTGCCGACCTGCGTAAACGTGCCGCCGTCTTCGATTATCAATTCCGAACCGCTGAACAGCGTGTTGCTGCTGTCGTGGATGAAATTGGTCCCGTCACCCACGACCAGCCGTTGCAGGCCGCCAGAGAACGTTCCGTTGTTTTCAAAGATGCTATTGGTCAGTGTGAGGTCGGTGACGGTTTCCATGTCACCGTTATTCAAGAAATCAAGATTATCGTACGCCACCGTGGCCTGGCCCGGATTAAAACTTGAACCGGGATTAATTTCAATCAGGGCTGAATTAACTCCGTCAATGGTGAACGTTCCGCCTGGCCCGAGTTCCAAACTGCCGGACTGAATTTCGTACCAAGCACCTTCGCTGACCGAGATGTTGTCGTATATCTCATCGATGCCAGAATTTTGGGTGGTGGAATTTCCGTAGTCCGAATTGTTGGCAATGATTAAATCACCATAGGTCGAAGTTGGGCCGTTCAAATAAATAGTTCCGGCGCCACCGTCTTCACCCACGGTCGTGCCACCGCGTACACCACCGAATGCTTGGAGGCCCCAAGTAGCGGTTGTGCCATTGTCGAAATACACCGCGATACGTCCGCCAGCACCAGCGCCTCCGGCGGCCACGCCACCATTAGCGGCGATGGTTCCGGTGCCGAATATCGAATCCGCATCAACCCAAACCGAACCGCCGGAACCAGCCCCCGGAGTGTGACAACTTTCGGCATATGTAGGATCGGCACCACGCGCGGTGATAGATCCATTCAGAGTAAACGAGCCGCTCGATATCAGCCTGACCGCTCCGGCACCCGGCGCGCCAGCTGTCGTATTTGGATTTGTGTGACAGCTGGTATCCCAACCGCCACCCGAACCCAAATCGATCGGTTGCTTCACCGAGCCATAAGACGAGCCACCAGCTCCGCCACGATTACCGCCGTCGCCACCGTAGCCGCCGCCACCGCCGCCGCCAGATGCATCGCCACCTTCGCCTGCGCCATAGTCACCGCCGGTGATGGAATGATAGCCCAATCCATCAACATCAATTTGACCACCAGCCTGAATATCTATGCTGGCCGCATCAATAATAATCGAATGAGTCTGTGCGGTTGAATTGTCTCCGTGCGTCAAAACCGCACCGTTTTCGATAACCAAATCATTCACCGTGAGCGTGCTGTTGTTCAACAGCGTCATGGTGCTGTTGTTGCCTAAAGTAATACTGGGCGTGGAAGCAAAGCCGGTCGTGTTGTTGGTATCGAAAGTATAGTCAGCGTTGCTGATGTCTAGAGTTGAGACACCGGTCAGCGTGCCGTCATGAATTAAGTCCACGCCATCCAATATCAAATCGGACCCACCCAGATTTAGCGTCGCGCCAGATTGCACGCCCAAACCGTTGTTCAGCCCAGCAGTCGTGAAACTTCCACTGCCCGACAGCTCCAGCGTCTGCCCGTTCAACAACTGATAGCGTGCGCCGTTTTCCAGGGTGAAGTCGTCATAGATTTGATGATCAGGAGTCCCCTGTGTCGTCCAGTTCGCATATTCATTGTTCTGATTCCGGACGATGAGATGACCATTTAACGTGGAGGTGTTTTCGTTCAGGTAAACCGTTCCGGCACCGCCCTGTCTTTCAGCAGTCGTGCTACCGACATTCAAACCACCAAAAGCCTCGAAGCCCAAACTCGTCGGATCGCCGCTAGACCAATTGATTATCGAAATGCGGCCGCCTCCGCCGCCAGCCCCCGTATTCGTTGAGTTGCCGCCGTTCGCGGTGATGGTTCCGGTGCCGACCCAATTGTCCACTTCAATAAATACGGAACCGCCCGCACCAGCATGGCCACTAATGTCGTTGCCGTCCGCTGATATGTATCCGTTTAGCGTCAAGTTGTCAGCGGCCAGATGAAGTGCTCCACCGCCCGCGCTGCTGCCGCCGCCAGAACCCAAATCAGTCGGTGCAGTCACCGAGCCATTCGATGCGCCACCGTTTCCTCCCATGCCGCCATGGCCACCACCGGCACTCGAACCTCCGGGGCCATTTGTACTGGAATAGCCTTTTCCATCAATGTTAATCTCTCCGCCCGCATCAACCGTAACTGTAGTTGCGTCAATGTCGAGCCAGTTAGACTTGCCGGTGTCATTGATATCGTGCGTCAATTGACCCCCGTTCTTGACGTGAATCGTATCGAGGATCCAAGTCCCGTTTCCGGTGTGCTCGTATGTGCCACCGCTATCAACGGTGAGATCCGTCAGTCCGGAAGAGATGCTGCCGCCCGACTTCAGCGCGAATGTTCCGTTGGCGACAGTCAAATCCGTCACATTAGCAACATCACCATAAACAGTTGTGTGATGCCCGTCGAAAGTATGCGTTGCTGCCGATGCGGTATACGTACCGCCGCTCTTAATCTCAAAATCTGGTATGACAGTGCTATCAACGCTAATCGCTCCGGCAATTGATACACCACTCGGCACCTGCAGCTGACCGAACTCGCGCAGGTAGATGTTGTCGTAAGTGTGGTTGGCCGGACCATCGACGCCGGCATGACCGGTATGATTTCGGTCATTATTATCGATAATTAGGTCACCGTTGCTTGCGCCTTGCTTCACATAAATAGTTCCGGCGCCCGCACCTTCTGAACCGTCGCCGCCGTATGTCGTGGTCAGACCTCCAAGCGCCCGCAAATCTAAGCCACCGATTGTGCCATTATCAAATTCCACGAGGATACGGCCACCGGCTCCACCGCCACCACTACGTCGATTGGATGAATTGTAATAACCATTTCCGCCGTCCGCATAAATATTAGCCGTGCCGGCAACTGTGCCGGCCGACAACCAAATCGAACCACCGGATCCGCCGCCAGCATAACCGCCGGTTCCGGCAGTGCCGTTAGCGGAAATGTTCGCATCAATAGTTAGGGTATTGCTGGCAGACAGCCTAACAGCCCCACCACCGAACCCGCCGTAGCCGCCACCAATCGAACATGAACCACCGGCGGTAGTGCCACCGCCAGAACCCAAGGTAATCGGAGCAACCACAGAACCATACGGCTGCGCATCGCGATGGCTTCCCTCTCCACCATGCGAAGCTCCCCGAGCGGTACAACCACCACCATAACCAGCACCTGGTCCTTGGTCCCTGTCATATCCCAAACCACTAACATCAACCGAGGCGCCGCTCTGCAAATCAATATTTGTCGCTTCAATGTTGATGGCGTGCGCTTGAGATGAAGAATTGTCGCCATGGCTTAACGAACCACCATTCTCGACCACCAATCCGCCCATGGAAATTGTTCCGGTGCCGTACTGAACCAGAGAGCCACTGTTGGCAACCGTAATCTGAGTGCTGCCAGAGATGGTTGCCGTATCATACAAATTCAGAGTTGCGCCCTGCAGGGTTATGTCCGTCGCGCCGATAAAAGTCCCGGCCAAACCAAGAGTCGCGCCCTCAAATGTTTGCGCGCCGGCCGACATACTGAGCGTTGCGCCATCAGCTATGAGCAACTCACCCGCCGGTGAACCACCACCGCTTATCTCACCCCCTGGTGAGAGCGTCATGGTTGAACCACTTAGAACCACATACCTCGCACCGTTAGTTACATCAACTGAATCGAATGTGGAAGAGGTGCTCTGAATTGTGTCGGCTCCGTTTAATCCAATGTTATCCACGAACAGGTCGCCGCTGCCGGTACCGTCGTCGATAAATACCGTGCCCGCTCCACCCTTTGTGTGATAGTCGTTCTGCGAGTGGGCGCTAAAACTCATTGATCCTGTAGTGCCGCTGTCGAACAGAACGGCGATACGCCCACCGCCGGCGCTGTAGCCGGAGCTGTATCTACTAGACCCGGTGGTTCCGCCGTTTGCACTTAGCGAACCTGAACCTGAAATGCTGTCGGCATCCAGCAAGATTGAACCGCCTGCGCCCGCTCCCTCGTCGTCACCATTTGCTCCGTTCGCGGAGATTGTTCCGTCGAGAACTAGGGATCCGTTAACTTCTAAATGCAACGCCCCGCCACCGGACCGCCCACTGCCGCCGCCTGAACCGAGTTGAGTTGGATATTTTGGATCGCCGTATGCGCTGGAGTTTGAATTGCCTCCGCCCACACCGCCATGCGAACCAGCTACGTTTCCGCCACCCGCACCAGGACCGGTTCCGCCTGCATGCCCTTTTGCGTTCACGTTGATACCGCTGCTGGAATCAATGCTGGCCGCATTCGCGGTAATGTGAAGCAGATGATCTGTAGTGCCGCCGGTGTTGGCCGTATGTGACATGTTACCGCCATCCTCGATAGTCAAAGTATCTAAAGCTAATGCCGTCGTACCAGAAGTTTCGAAATAGCCGCCGGAACCGATAACCAAATCATCGAGGCCAGCTCCAAAATTTCCACCGGAACTGTTATAGACGCCGCCGTTCAAAACAGTTAGCGCGCTTACCGAATCAATCGTTCCACTGTTGTACACGGACAGGCCATCCATTTCTAGGTCTGCGCCGCCTGAGTCAAATAACCCACCTGATTCGATGGTCAAAGAAGAACCAGAGCCTCCCCCATACAAATCTTGGACGTACAATTCATAGCCGCTCGGTATGAGGTATTTGCCATAATTTTTTAGCGTAATGCTGTCGTAGGTTACCGATGCGTCCTGCTGTGGTGTGTCGGCTCCGTTTAATCCAATGTTGTCCACGAACAGGTCGCCGTTGCCGGTTTCGTCGTCGATAAATACCGTGCCCGCTCCACCCTTTGTGTGATAGTCGTTCTGCGAGTGGGCGCTAAAACTCATTGATCCTGTAGTGCCGCTGTCGAACAGAACGGCGATACGCCCACCGCCGGCGCTGTAGCCGGAGCTGTATCTACTAGACCCGGTGGTTCCGCCGTTTGCACTTAGCGAACCTGAACCTGAAATGCTGTCGGCATCCAGCAAGATTGAACCGCCTGCGCCCGCTCCCTCGTCGTCACCATTTGCTCCGTTCGCGGAGATTGTTCCGTCGAGAACTAGGGATCCGTTAACTTCTAAATGCAACGCCCCGCCACCGGACCGCCCACTGCCGCCGCCTGAACCGAGTTGAGTTGGATATTTTGGATCGCCGTATGCGCTGGAGTTTGAATTGCCTCCGCCCACACCGCCATGCGAACCAGCTACGTTTCCGCCACCCGCACCAGGACCGGTTCCGCCTGCATGCCCTTTTGCGTTCACGTTGATACCGCTGCTGGAATCAATGCTGGCCGCATTCGCGGTAATGTGAAGCAGATGATCTGTAGTGCCGCCGGTGTTGGCCGTATGTGACATGTTACCGCCATCCTCGATAGTCAAAGTATCTAAAGCTAATGCCGTCGTACCAGAAGTTTCGAAATAGCCGCCGGAACCGATAACCAAATCATCGAGGCTAGCACCATAAGATGCGTCATCGCGGGAGTAGAATGAGCCGTTCGATACCGAAATCGAAGTCGTGGTGTTGATGGTGCCATCGTTATCAACGAAAAAACCATCTATGTCCAAATCCGTACCGTTTGGATTGAGAACTCCACCGTCCTGAATATACAAACCGCCCGAGCCGCTACCGTTCAATCCTCCGCTGCCGATATTTAGTGTGGAGGCGTTTGGAACAACATATTTCCCATAATTGCTGACTGTCACGCTATCAAAAGACTCGGAGGCGTTCGTCTGCGGGGTGATATTGCCGGGGCGAATAGGATTGTCGATTTTAAGATCACCATTGCCGGCGCCATCGTGGATATAGACAGTACCCGCACCACCGTGCCCATCGCTGTCTTCACCGCCGCGCGCCTGCAGGCTGAGTCCGCCGGTGGTACCGGTGTCATAGTGAACCGCGATGCGACCGCCGCCGCTACCGTAGTCATCACAGAAATTGCACGTTCCGTAACCATCACCATTCGCGGTAATTGTTCCGGAACCACCAATCGAGCCAGCGTCAATCCAGACAGAACCGCCAGCACCAGGACCGTCGTCATAGCCGCCCCGATTACCGTTGGCGTTAAGCGCACCATCTAGAATTAACTCTCCGGACACCTCCAACCTAATTGCTCCGCCACCAGGCACAGCACCGCCCGAACCCATCGTTGTTGGCTGTTTCGGGTCACCATAGGCAAGCGAGGGGTCAGAGTATTTAGCCGCCAGCCCTGCGTGCGAACCACCATACCGACCGCCTCCGGGAGCTGGGCCGCCGCCAGCGGGATATCCGTATGAGCTGGCAGTGATACCACTACCTGAGTCAATTTGCATATCACCAGTCACAATGATGTGAACCAAACCTGGCGACGATGAGTTGCCAGCTGTGATAGCTGAGTCATTTGTGATCGTAAGCGCTGTGTAAGTGTAGGTGCCAGGATCCAACGAGCAGCTACTGCTGATGACCGGACTACCACTGGTCGGACAGGTCGTAGCCGCCCTGGATTGTTCGACGTAATACACCAATGACGCAGCAAAAAGTGCCATCGAAAAAACGAGGACCAGCACCAAGTGCAACCTCGCTTTGTTACGCAAAAAATTTTTCCAGTCAGCCCGGAACCACTGAAGACGGCTTATTTTTTTAACCGTTCGTTTAGCCACGTTTTTTGTTTTCTTTTTTTTGCAGCTTCCCTATATCATTATTATTATAGCATTTTTTAGCCTGATTTTCACTTTAAATGTATGGACAACTATTTTGTTCAATTTCCGCCAAATCTAGAGCAAAATCCCTATTCAATAA
>CAZAOV010000018.1:0-23317 GCA_964486995.1 uncultured Gammaproteobacteria bacterium
TATATATGATAGGCACCCATGCCACAAAAAAGACGCCAGGACATCTTTCTGGCGGGGAACTACTGAATTGGGGTCAGGGCTTTAATCTATACCCAAACTAAAGATTAAAGCTCCGACCCCTTTTTCTGGCTTTACCAGCCTAATTGAAGATTAAAGACACGGTTCCAAAAAATGACGCAATCAAATGGCTTAAATAAGAGGTTTTTAGAGTTTTTTTATAAATAATGACGCAATGAGCTTGAAATAATGACGCAATGATGATAAGGTATGTTTATGAACAAAAGACAACAACAAATAATAGAATTTGCCAGGATAAATCATTCTTTAAAAAATAAAGATTTGGTTACCTTTTTTGATAACAAATATTCCAGAGAAACAATAACCAGAGACTTAACATTTCTGTGTGAGCAAAATTTTTTACAAAAAAACGGCGCTGGAGCTTTTGTTGTTTATTCTTTGTCCGAAGCTTATAAAATTTTAGAGAAAGTTGATATAAAAAAATATTTTGAAATCCCATATCTGCAAAGAGAGATTAGGGAAAGTTTAAATTTCGAAATATTTAGTATCTTAAATAATGAAATTTTTACGGTTGAAGAAAAAGCAGATTTAGAGAAATTACAAAATGAGTTTATAAAAAATTTTTCTAAATATGACAGCCAAACTCTTATCAACAAAGAATTTGAAAGAATAATGATTGAGTTTTCTTGGAAGTCATCAGCTATTGAAGGCAATACTTATTCTCTTTTAGGTACGGAGGCTTTGATAAAAAACAATGTTATCGGAGAGGGGAAAACTAAAGAAGAAACCCGAATGATTCTCAATCATAAGGACGCTTTTAATGAAGCATTGCAAAACAGGGAACGATTTAGAAAATTAAATTTTTCTGATATTGAACACATTCATTCAGTCTTAACTAGAAAGCTTGGGATTTCAAAAAATATCAGAAACGGTCCTGTTGGCATTACCGGCACAAAATATAAACCGCTTAATAACAGTCATCAAATTAAAGAAGCGACACAAGCAATGGTGAATTTGATCAATAAAAAAGAATCCATTTTTGAGAAAGCTTTTTTAGTATCAATTCTTATTGCCTATATTCAAATCTTTGAAGACGGGAACAAAAGAACAGCTCGTATGATTTCCAACTCTATTTTATTGGCTCATAGTTCAATCCCACTTTCTTATAGGATAGTGGATGTTGAAGAGTATAAAAAGGCTGTTATATTATTTTACGAAATAAATAATATTACCTATCTTAAGCAAATTTTTATTGATCAGCTTGAAGACGCAGTCAATAATTATTTCAAATAAAATCTTAAAAATATGTCAGGTCTTGAATCTTGGCATTCGTTTACGTTAAGTGTCAGGGCTCTAATCTCTAGTCCTCCCTTTCGCCATCACGTGTTTCTGGATAATATGATTCGTGACCGTATAATTCGGGGTCGTGTCTTTAATCTTCAGTCGGGCTGGTAAAACCAACTATTACGGAATCACACCTTCAATCCCGAATCATCAACGTCGAAACCCCACAGCCCCGTCCGCGTTCGAGCAAACCAAAAAAGACCGCCACGGTCTTTTTTTATATCCCATGAAACCCCGGACGGAGCCCCGCCCGTTAATCATTCTCGGAGCCAGCAGAACCCCTTATTAATCTCTTTTCATATTTCTCAATAACTTGGTGCAAAGCATCTTCAAGATCAATGTCAAATGAATTTGCAACTGTAATCAAAGAATATAAGACATCTCCCAATTCAGACTTTAACTCCTCTCTGTATTCAATCGGCTTTCTGCCGTAATTGCTCATCTTGAGCATCTCTTTTGCGACCTCGCCAAGTTCTGACATAGTATCTAAAACCCGATGTTCCGCTGGCGATTCCATATCATTTTCTACACAAAATCTTTTTATTCTCTCTTGAATTTCTTTCATAACTTATTTTTTAGTAAAGATTATAAAGATGTAGCGTTGTAGGGCTGATTATTAATTTCACCTAACGCGCAAGAATATCTGATGTTTTTGTCTCGCTTCCTAAATATATTTCAAAAGAGAAAAAGAGACAAAAATATGGGTTTAAGGAATTATTTACTCGTATAAATATTATTAACGAAAAATTCCTGAACCAGATATTCTTTGTTATCGGATGTATTTTGACAATTATTTCGCATAAAATTAATTATCTTTGTCTTCGACGCAAACCATTGCCAGCCAAAACAAAATGATGTATAAATAAGCCTCTAATCAGCTAATTGGCGTGAAGAATGAAGTCGGCGGAGATTCAGGAGAGGAAACATCTCGATCAAATCAAGGAAACCATCACGGAGGCCATAGACCGTCTCCGTTTAAGGTTGGAAAAATACGAACGCGAAACAGACGAAGAGATCGAGCATTACGGCAGTCACGCCTCCGAAATGGACCATATCGAAAAGGCGAACGTTCGCATGTCGGTCGACAGCCGGATGATGACCTATGAGCAGGCGCTCGAAAACAGGCGGAAGCTGGAAAAGCTGAAGCTGTCACCGTATTTCGGGCGGTTCGACTTTCAGGCCAGGGGCAGGTCGAACGCGGAAAAGTTCTATATCGGCATCCATAACCTGTACGGCGACGACGACACCCGACCGGTCATCTTCGACTGGCGGGCGCCGGTATCGTCCATATTCTACGAGCATGAGTCGGGGCCGGCGCAGTACGACGCGCCGTCCGGCACCATAGTCGGGGAGGTGCCGCTGAAACGGCAGTTCCGCATCCGCGACGGGGAAATGGAATTCATGCTGGAAAGCGCGCTGAACATCACCGACGACGTCCTGCAGAGAGAGCTGAGCCGCAGTTCGGATGACGGAATGAAGAACATCGTCGCGACCATCCAGCGCAAGCAGAACGCCGTCATCCGGAACGAGCAGGCCGACGTGATGATCATTCAGGGCGTCGCCGGCTCCGGCAAGACCTCGATCGCCCTGCACCGCATCGCCTTCCTGCTGTATCGGTTCAAGGGAACGCTGACCTCGGACGACATTCTGATCATCTCCCCGAACCACGTTTTCGCGGATTACATCTCCAACGTCCTGCCGGAGCTCGGGGAGCAGCCGGTCGGCGAGGTGCAGATGGAGACTTTGGCGCGTGACCTACTCGGTCCCGGGCAGGCTTTCCAGACCTTCTTCGAGCAGACGACGGAACTGCTGGAGGGAACAGACGAGGCATTGCGCCAGAGAATCGAGATCAAGTCCTCGCCGGATTTCTTAGGCGTGCTGGACCAGTATGCCGATCACCTGAAAAGAAACCTGTTCGCCGGGGAAAACGTCCGAATCAACGGCTACTACGTGCCGGACTGGCTGTTCGACGAAGTCTACGAGAACTGCCGCGACCGCTCGAGGGAGGAGTGCATCAAACGGATGTCAGACATTATCGGAAGGAAAATAAACGACGAATTTCGTATTACGCTGAACGCGAGCGGTCGGGCCGAGCTAAAAAAGAAGATCGGCCAGATGCACAAGGGCGTTTCTCTGCGCAAGGCGTACGAGGGGATGTTTTCGTGGCTGGGGGACGAGTCGCTGTTCGCGGCGAGAAAGGACCGCAAGCTGGAGTACGCGGACGTCTTTCCGATGGCCTACCTGAAGATGCGCCTGGAGCGCAAAAGCATCACCCCGAGGGACATAAAGCATCTGGTAATCGACGAGATGCAGGACTACACGCCGGCGCAGTATGCGGTCATCGCCGAGCTCTTCCCCTGCAACAAGACGATACTGGGCGACGCAAAGCAGTCCGTCAATCCGTACAGCTCCTCGAGTGGCCAGGTCATTCAGTCTTTCTTTCCGGAATCCCTGCACGTCACCCTAAACAGGAGCTATCGCTCAAGCTACGAGATCATGCGGTTCGTGCAGAAGATTTCGGCCAATCCCGAACTGGAACCGCTTGAACGCCACGGCGAGGAGCCACGGGTCATCGAATGCGAAGGCAGGGAGCGGGAGCTGGAACGAATCGTCGGGCTGACGGCGGAATTCCTGGATTCCGAACACAATACGCTCGGTGTGATCTGTAAGACGCAGACCCAGGCGGAAACCCTGGCCGGGGAGCTAAAGGCGACGGGCAACAGCGCTCATCTCCTGACCGAACAGAGCACCACGTTCGACCGGGGGATTATCGTGTGCACCGCGCACATGGCCAAGGGCCTGGAGTTCGACCGGGTAATCGTGCCGGAAGTGACGCGGAAAAATTACAGCTCCACCATGGACAGAAACCTGCTCTATGTCGCCTGCACGCGCGCCATGCACCGCCTTGACCTGACCTATTCGGGCGAACGGTCGAAGCTTGTTGCGCAGTGCGGCTAATCCGCACGTGAAGCGCGGTCCGTCTTAGCAAGATAGCGCCTGTCCCGGCGTTCGTGCCGTCGGCAACGGCAACAATGCCATAAATCGGGCATGAATCGGATTAGGTCTGACTAAGGCCACCCCCAAAGGAAACATATTCGGATTTCCGCCTTTATCGCGTGTCGATTGGTAGAATCCTGAAGTTTTGTCGCATGAAATGCTAAAATAAATGAACCGAACCTTGATTTGTCATTCTTGAGTCCCGCGTTAAGGCGTTATAACTACCGAGTCACGGCAGAAAATATGACTACAATATATATATGTATAGCGCGTTGATTGGTCATACGGGTTTTGTGGGCGGAAATCTGCGCTCGCAGAAGGATTTTACGGATTTATACAATTCAAAAAACATACAAGACATTCGGGGCAAATCATATGACCTGGTAGTTTGTGCCGGAGTGAACGCCGTCAAGTGGATGGCGAACAAGGATCCGGAAACGGACTGGCAGGGGATTCAGGATTTGCTCGAGAATCTCAAGGATGTGCAGGCCGAGCGTTTCGTTTTGATTTCAACGGTCGATGTTTATCCGCAGATTTCCGATGTTGACGAGGATACGACGATTGATTCAGCGGCCAACCATGCCTACGGTCGGCATCGCTATTCGGTTGAGGAGTTCGTGCGCGAGAATTTCAGCCGGCATCATGTAGTGCGCTTACCGGGGCTGTTCGGGGACGGCCTCAAGAAAAACGCGATCTACGATCTTATAAACGATAATTGTCTGGAGATGATAAATCCGGCCTGTTCGTTTCAGTACTATCCGCTCGATCGTATTTGGGCTGATGTACGGAAAGCGATTGATTTTGATTTGCGTCTAGTAAATTTTGCGACTGAGCCGGTAGCAACAAAAGACATTCTGGCTGAGTTTTTCGCCGGCAAAGCCGACATGATTGGCGCAGAAGCGGGCAAGGAAATGCACTATGACATTCGTTCCAGGCATTTCGATCTGTTTGGTGGTTCGAGTGGGTACATCCTGAACCAGAATGAAGTGATGGTCGCGATGGGAAAGTTTATTAAGTCTTTTGACCGTGCGACGCCATGAACATCGCCATTTCAAATTTAGCCTGGGACGTGACGCGTGACCACGAGACGCTTTCGATTCTGGGGGCCCGTGGCATTGCGGGTTTGGAACTGGCTCCGGCCAAAAATTTCGGCGAGTTGACCGAGGTGTCGAACCGTGCGGTGATTGAATACCGCGAGCGCATAAAAAATGCCGGACTCGAGATCTGCGCTTTCCAGGCGTTCTTGTTTGGGCATCCGGAACTGCGCCTGTTCGATGACGATTTTCATCGGCCCTTTATTGATTTCAACAAGCGAGTCATTGAGTTGGCCGAGCTGTGCGGCGCCGGGCGGTTAGTTTACGGCGCACCAAAATCACGCGACCGATTGGGTAGGGGCGTCGAAGAGTGTCATGACATCGCGGTGCGGGCGTTCACCGAAATTGGGCGGTGCGCTGAAGACCACGGAGTTATTTATTGCTTGGAGGCCAACCCCGAGGTTTATGGCTGCAGTTACATCTACAATGCCCGGCAGGCGGCCGAATTGGTTCGGGACGTTGATTCCCCGGGTTTTCAGTTGCATCTGGATACCGCTTGCATGACGCTGGCCGGCGACGACATTGCGGCGAGCATTAAGACCAATTCGGATATTTTGAAACACTTTCATGCCAGCGAGCCTCAGTTGGGTGATTTTTCATCGCCCAAAATGAACCATGCCGCAGCCGCAGCCGCACTCAGGGAAATCGAATATCGGGGTTGGGTATCTATCGAAATGAAACAGGTCGAAAATCAGCCGTTCGGCATTGAACAGGCGATAGGTTATGCTTTAGAGAACTATTCGTGATTATGTCCGTAAGAACCGGAAAAATATCAATTCCAAAGACCAGCTACCCGCGAATATTCGTCTTGGTGGGCGGGTTTTTCTTTGTGTCCGTGGCAGCAATTCTGTACGCGGAAATTATGGCAACGGCCATCTCTTTTGACTGTCAGCATACGAATGGATGTTTTCAGATGTATAACCCCTTGCGTCGACTGGCGGCCGGTCAGATACCAGGGTATGACTTTCAATTTTTTTACGGGGTCGGCACCGCACTGCTGCACTATCCGCTTTTTTGGCTGGCCGGTTCCGACCTGTTATCGTCCGAAATTTCCAAGATCATGCTTTCGCCGCTGTTGTTTATTGCGGTTACGGTTTCGTTTTCTCGGGCAGTATTGCGATCGTGGCGACGCTCCTTTTTTGCCGCGGCGGTTATCGGCTCTCTGTCGTCGCTATTATTTCCGGCGATTTTTTTTGATGACCATCACTTGTTTGGGGTTCGCGCGGCCGTTCCCGTGGCAGCCGGCTGCCTTCTTCTGTATTTGCTGAGGCGACGAATTGTCCGCTCATGGCTGTTGAGCGCGCTGATGGCGGTGCTGTCTGCCGCCTCTTTTTTCGTCAGCCCGGATCAGGGCGTGTCCATGATTATCGGCAGTGTCATCGCGATTACCGTCTTTAGCGGCGCGAAGCTATCGACCGTAAAGAGTTTGGGTTTTTTTGTCGCCGTGTGCCTGCTGACGATTCTGGCGCTATTTGGCATCACATCTGGCGTGTGGCTGTTTGAGCCCTTGAGATATCATCTTTTCGTGTCTCGCTTGGATCATTTTTGGCTATTTGGTGCCGTTCCGGGGGGGTTTTTCGGCTCAGAAAACTTTTTTTCCGGCAGGGCTTATATTCCGATTAGTTACGGCTTGTCGGTCGTCGTATTGATTGCGCTCGTTAAATATAAAAAAAGCATCGAACGTTCCGCTCTGGTTACGGCATCGTATTTGCTGGCATACGGCGTTTTTAGCACTGCGGCCGTCTTGGGCTACGAGCGCGTCGAGTATTTTCACGCGCTCTATTGGTGCATGGCATTGGTTGCGCTGCTGCTGTTGCATCAGCTGAAAATCGTCCATAAAAAAATAGCCAGACATAAAGCATTCGCGGTCGCTATACTGGCTCTATTGGCATTTGGGGCCATGACCCATCGGACAGTCATTGCATGGTCTGAATTATGGGAAGCAAAGGGGCGGTCGGTCGGTGTTCAGGCGTTAGGAGTGACGATGTCGCCGCGCTGGACCGAGCATATTATCGCTGCGGATACGATGATTGATGAAGGCGACGGTCGAATGCCCATCTGGTCCACTTTTTCCGGTCCGACAGAGGCGAGCCTGGATATATTTAACCCGGCAAGTGACTACATGTTTCATTCTCAGGGTCCCGAAGCCCGTCAGAGATACTACTCTTCTTTTTCTGAAACCCAACCGCAGCTGGTTCGTACCACAGATAACGAGAAATATTTTGAGTACTGGTTGAGCTCCACCTATTGGCCTTTCTATGAGATGTTGCTCGATAACTACAGCGTCATGTTCAAGAACTACGGCGGAGCGTTATGGGTCAGAAATGACCGGCCGTGGCGCGAGCGTGCCGATGACGAATGGGAAGGCCGCTTGGAGATCGAGGACAATGCCATAATACTTCCCGCAAATAAAGCTGGTGCAGCAATTATGGCAATACGCATCGAATATGAAATCCGCAATCCGTGGCGAAGCTTTCCTGTAATCGGCGGATTGCCGAGATATCATCTGCATGCCTCCGCAAAAGAGTATATCCATCCGTATTATTATTCATTGCCTTCATATGCGGAACAGTTTATTTTTCCCGTATATTTAAGAGAGAATCAGCCTGTCGTTAGATACGCCGCGCGAGCGCAGTATTTTCTTCCCTTTGTTGATGTCGCGTTGAAGTCAGCCCAGTATCGTTATATTGAAACATCGCCCGAAAATATTAATTTTTTTCAGTATTAAGGACATCATGACCAGTTCGTCCAGTAAAATCAGCGAATACGATGCCGTAATTGTCGGCGGCGGTTTTTTCGGGGCGGTGACGGCGTTACGGTTGCGTCAGTACGGTTTTGAAAAAGTTTTGATTGTCGAAAAGGGGGATGATTTGCTGCGTCGAGCCAGCTACAACAATCAGGCCCGTGTTCATAACGGGTATCACTATCCACGCAACATCGTGACCGCACGCCGGTCGCACGTGAACTTCCCGCGGTTCGTGCGTGATTTCGCTGAATGCATCGACGACAGTTTCGAGAAGGTCTATGCGGTATCGAAGGTAATGAGCAAGGTGAACGCTAAACAGTTTCGGCTGTTTTCCGAGCGAATCGGTTCGCCGGTCGAGGTGGCGGCGTCAAAAATTAAAGATTTGTTTAATCCGGACCTTATCGAGGAAGTATTTGTGGTGCGGGAATATGCGTTTAATTCCGACAGGTTAAAGTTGATGGTGGGGCAGTGGCTGCGGACTGCCGGCGTAGAGGTTCGAATCCGCACCGCGGCAATGAAAGTGCGGAGCAGTGGCGGCGGCATTATTGTTGGGCTGCGTTCTATGTGCGGCGAGACCGAAGTCGAAGCCGGGCAGGTTTTCAACTGCGCCTACTCGCAGATTAACCAGCTATTGGTGAATTCAGGCTTGCCGATCATTTCGCTCAAGCACGAACTCACTGAATTAGCCTTGGTTCGGCCGCCGAAGGATTTGTGTGGTTTAGGGGTGACCGTCATGTGCGGACCGTTCTTTTCGTGCATGCCGTTCCCGGCGCTCGGTCTGCATTCGTTGAGTCACGTTCGGTATACGCCGCATTGTGAATGGCATGACAGCGAGGATCTCGAGTATCGTGACGCACATCAGTTCATTTCCAAGGTCAACAAGAAATCCGCATTCGTCAGCATGGTAAAAGACGCAGAGCGATATTTGCCTAGTGTCGGTGCGGTTAGGCACGAGCGTTCCCTGTGGGAAGTTAAGACAGTGTTGCCGCTCAACGAAAATGATGACGGTCGCCCCATTCTGTTCAAGAAGAACCACGGTTTGAATGGCCTGACCAGCATCATGGGTGGTAAGGTAGATAATATTTACGATGCGCTTGATGAGCTGGATGATATGCTGGGCGCATCGGTAGAAAATCTATGGTCAAAGCAGACATCTTTGTTTCAATAATCGCAGCAGTCTATAACGAAGCCGATGTGCTCGAGCCTTTTGTGGTGGAAGCGGTGGCCCTACTGAATGAGAACTACTCCAACTTCGAATTGGTTATAGTCGATGACGGCAGTGATGACGCGACGATGTCGGTCATGGAGAGGGCGCTCAAGACACAGCCTTGCGTGCGATATGTACGGCTAGCCAAGCGTTATGGCCGCGAGATGGCGGTTGCGGCCGGACTCGATACGGTTATCGGTGACTATGCGGTGATTATGTCACCGTCAGAGGATCCGTTGCGGATCGTTCCGGACGCGGTCAGCAAAGCGGCGGCGGGCACGGGAATAATATTCGGCATTAGGGACAATAAGGACAGCGAGTCGTGGACGCATCGCATCGGAGCCAAGCTATTTTATTGGTACTGCAAGAGGTTTTTGTCGATTGAGATGCCGCGCCGTCTGACCGGCATGGCGGTCCTGAGTCGCCAGGCGATAAATTCGCTCATCAAGGTGCGCGGCAAGAGCAACTATTTGCGGCTGTTTCAAAAATACACCGGCCTGCCCAGCCAGACCCTGTCGTATCATCCGGCGCTGCGAACCGGCGGCCGGGCAAGCAAAGAGGGTTTTTGGCGTATGGCGTCGACGGCTATCGATATCGCGGTATCTAACTCATCGCATCCGTTGCGCTTCGCCAGTTACCTCGGGCTTATCGCCGGCGGCTTGAATTTGGCCTATATGATTTACGTGGTGGCGGTGTTCTTCGTCAAGGATGACGTCCAGCCAGGCTGGACCACCTCGTCCCTGCAGTCCGCAGCCATGTTCTTTTTGATATTCGTCATATTAGCGGTATTCGCCGAATACCTCGGCAAACTGATGAACGAAACCGTGCCGAAAGACGTTTATACCGTGATGTTCGAAAAAAATAGCTCCAAAGTTCTGGCCAACAAAAGCCGGTTGAATGTAGTGGAGCGAACCGAGCGCGAAAAATATGAGCAGACTCACGCCTGACAGTTCTGCCTGGCAAGTGCCGGAGTTTACGGTCGATGAGCTGGGACCGAAGCGCAGCAGATATTGCTTGTGCGTTTTTGTTATCAATGAAGGAGAGCGGGTTCGGCGACAGCTCAAGAGGATGAGGCCTTACTCTGGCCAGGTTGACGTTTTGGTTTGTGACGGCGGCAGTACGGACAGCTCGTTGGATTTGGATTTTTTGCGGGGGCAGGGGGTGCGGGCACTATTGACGAAAAATGGTTCGGGTAAATTGTCGGCGCAAATTCGGATGGGGATGGCTTACGCGATTCAACAGGGCTACGAAGGCATAATCGTGATGGACGGCAACGACAAGGACGATCCGGAAGCGATTTCTCGGTTTGTGGCGGCGCTGGATGATGGCGTGGATCACGTGCAGGGTTCGAGGTTTATCAAGGGAGGTCATCACGCCAACACGCCATTCGAACGGTTGGTTGCGGTGAGGATGCTTCATGCGCCGCTCATTTCATTAGGGGCTCGCTTTTGCTACACAGATACCACTAATGGGTTTCGTGCCTACAGTCGTAAGTTTTTGCTGGATACGCGTGTTCAGCCGTTTCGTGACGTGTTCGAAACCTATGAACTGCATTACTATCTAGCGGTTCGTGCGCCGCGGCTGGGCTTCATCGCTAGAGAGATTCCGGTCAGTCGGGTCTATCCCAGTGACAGGTCAGTGCCCACCAAGATTGGTTCTTTTAGGCAAAAGCTAGATTTATTGCTGCTCGTTCTGAGGTCCGTGATTGGTTCATATGACCCTAAAATAAAATAGGCCCATATCTTGATCATCAGTCTCCTCTCGACCCAAAATCGCTTGGGCACGACCAGAAACGGTCGCATTTTGGTATAATTTATTTCAATGTGACCGTATTTTTTTAAGTCGATAGCCATGAAAGAATCCAGCAAAACAACCATCAGAAAGGTCACGGTATTTCTTTCCGTCTGCGGGGCGGGTTTGGTGTTGCTTGCCGAGACCTCGCAATCGCAACTGGCACTTGGAATAACGTTTTTGTTTGCGTCGGTTTTGGTCTATTTTCCGGGCGCTAAAAACAGACATTATTCAATTTCCGTCGGGGTATTTGCTGCGGTGACGGCGGTGATATTTTACTTAGCCTTTAGTTATTCGCCGTTCGCCATTTTTCACGTTGGCTACCTGATTTCGACTGTGATTGTTCTGCCTATCATATTCATGTTGCTCGGATCGCTGTTGACGCCTGGCGCGTTCGTCCATAGGCTGAAGAACGATATCGCATATTATTTCAGTATCGCCTCTATCAGCCTGATTAACCTAGCCGTCGTCGGCATCGCGTCTCTTGGCGTTTAAGCCTTAAGGAACAAGCTTAAGTTAACCCGCTGTTCATATACATAAAGTCATCATGGAGTATAATATTATTGATAAATAGAGGTTTTAGCCAATAAATATGAACACAATGACCTTCGTAAAAATCTATTCGGTCGCGGTCGCGGTTTTTTTCCTGATCGATATGGTTTGGTTGGGCGTTATCGCCAAGAATCTGTACCGAAAATATATTGGGCATCTAATGCTGGCGACGCCGAACTGGTCGGCCGCCATTATTTTTTACCTATTGTTCGTGGTCGGTTTGGTGATTTTCGCCATCAATCCGGCACTCAGCAAAAACTCCTGGTCCTACGCCCTGCTGTATGGCGCGATGTTCGGCTTTTTCACCTATATGACTTTCGATCTCACCAGCCTGGCGGTCATCAAGGGCTGGTCTTGGGAAATTGTTGTTATCGACATCATCTGGGGTATCGTTTTGGCCGGTTCGGTTTCCGCGGTTACCTACTTTATCTGCAGTAAGTATCTGGGTCTATGAATCTAGAACTGCTCATTGTCCAGGGATCCGCACTGTTGATTTTTGTTCACTTATGGTTCGCCTACGCTGCGGTCAGACGTCGCAACGATATCGCCGACGTGGCTTGGGGCTTGGGCTTTGTCCTGATGGCGGCGATTGGTCTCGACCATAGTTTCAATTCCAAGACCCTAGTCGTATTTGCGCTGGTGGCGTTTTGGGGTTTTCGTTTGGCTTCGCATATTTATCGTCGCTTCCGCCGCGAAGACAAAGAAGACCGGCGTTATGCGGAGATGCGTCAGCGCTGG
The DNA here is from genome assembly GCA_964486995.1 of uncultured Gammaproteobacteria bacterium. GTDB lineage: Bacteria > Patescibacteriota > Patescibacteriia > SG8-24 > SG8-24 > JAHJAU01. Next base: position 12,488 of record CAZAOV010000018.1, read on the forward strand.
GGCAAGAATTGGCTTTGGCGTTCTTGGCTGCACGTTTTTCTTGGGCAGGGTTTCTTTCTTATCCTGGTCGCCATGCCGCTCATTGTTTTGCCACAATACGGTCAAACCGGCTGGTCATGGGTAAATTTTCTCGGCTTGGCGCTTTGGGTCTTTGGTTTCGTGTTTGAATCGGTGGCAGACAGACAGCTACAAGATTTCATCGCCAATCCCAACAAGCCGGAGGGCGTCACCATCATGAAAACCGGACTCTGGAAATACACCCGTCATCCGAACTATTTCGGCGAGGCGGTCATCTGGTGGGGTGTCTGGCTCATTACGTTTGGCGACTTATGGTGGCTGACTGTCATCGGGCCGATCACGATTACTGTTCTGTTGCGCTTCGTGTCCGGCGTTCCGCTGGCCGAAGCGGGCTTTAGGGACAGTCCGGAGTTTCAGGAGTACAAGAAAAGAACACCGGCCATGTTTCCTAATTTTTTCATTAAATAATTTGCCGTCATGAAGAAAAAACTTGCCATCGTTGGGTCCGGCATCTCGGCCATGAGCTGTGTCTATCGCCTGAAGGACGATTTTGATATCACAATTTTCGAGAAGAATGGCTATCTGGGCGGTCACACCCATACGCATCGTCTCGAAGAAGACGGTCATGAGTTTACCGTGGATACCGGGTTCATCGTTTTTAACCACAAGACCTATCCTAATCTGATTAAGATGTTTTCCGAGCTGGGCGTGCGTGAGCAGAAATGCAGCATGTCTTTTTCTGTCTGGAACGCGAGCACCGGCCTGCAATACTGCAGTGATAGTTTTTTTGGCCTGTTCGCGCAGTCAAGGAATTGGGTTTCGCCTCGTTTCTGGGGTTTTTTGCTGGAAGCGGTTAAATTCTATCGGGTAGCTCGGCGCGATCGCGAAACCATCGCCGGCAGTGATCAGACTATCGGTGAGTACTGCCGCAGTAAGGGGCTGTCCGAATTTTTCATCGATAACCTGTTGGCGCCGCTGTCCTCGGCGGTTTGGTCGGCCGGCATGACCAGCGTGTATGATTTTCCCATCGCCATCATCATTCCGTTTTTTCATAATCACGGCATGCTGAAAGTCCGGCCGAGCCTGCAGTGGTATTCGGTACCCGAGGGCTCAGATGATTACACCAAAAAAATCGTCGCCGCAGTTCAGCCCGAGATACGGCTCAACGAAGCGGTGCAGGAAGTTTCGGACACCGGAGGCGGAGTGAAGGTCAGGACCGCGCAGGGCGAATATGATTTTGATTACGCTATCGTGGCCAGCCATGCCGACGATAGCGTTAAGTTGGTCCCCGGGCTGTCGGAGCAGCAGAAGCAGCTTCTCGGCAAGTTCGGCTACACGCCCAATAAGGCGGTCCTGCACACCGACAGTTCGGTCATGCCGCCGTTGCGACGAGCCTGGGCCGCCTGGAATCATGTCATTCAAAAACAGTCTGACGGCAGTGCGGTCTCGTCCACCGTGTATTGGATGAATCCGCTTCAGCACACCAAGTCAAAGAAAAATTATTTTGTCTCGATTAATCCGTTTCAGCCGATTGACCCGGATAAAATCGTCAAAGAAATCGATTACCATCATCCGGATTTTACGGTGGAGAATTTTGCCGTGCAGGAACAACTGCCCGAATTGAACAAAAGCACCAGAATTCTTTTTTCTGGCGCCTACTTCGGCTATGGATTCCATGAAGACGGCATGCGGTCCGGCGTGCAGGCGTCTGAGCAACTAAAGAAAAACGCCGAGCAACTATGAACTCCGCGGTCTATATCGGAAAATTAGCGCACGCTAGATATAAACCGAAAAAGCACGCTTTCCGCTATTCGGTGTTTATGATGTATCTGGATTTGGATGAATTGCCCGAGTTGGCCAAACGGTTTAAACTGTTTTCGCTGAACCGATTCAACGTGTTTAGTTTTCACGACCGGGATCACTTCAAGTTTATTCATCAAACGGACGAGCGCGCTCAGCTCATCGCCCAAGAAAACGTCAAATATCAGGCCGAGCGCTACCATGGTTTGAACACCAAAGAGGGAATCGCTTTAATGCTATCTGAGGCCGGCCTGGATTTTACGCTGGGTCGGGTTTGCGTTTTGACCAACCCGCGCGTGCTCGGCTATGTCTTCAATCCAGTCTCGTTCTATTATTGCTTCGATCAGGACGGCAGTTTTCGGGCGCTCCTGAGTGAGGTCAACAACACCCACGGCGACCAAAAAATGTATTTATATAATATAGAAGACCCGCAGGCGGAGATGTTCACTACGCACCAGCAGAAGAACTTCTATATTTCTCCGTTTATCGATTACGACAATGAGCTGGCCTGGAATTTCAAACTTCCGGACGAGCGACTATTGATGGTGATTGACACCCTAGAGGACGGAGAAGTGGAACTCAAGGCGACTTTTTCCGGCGAGCGACGCGATTTTTCCGACCGGTTGCTGCTGTGGTTGAACTTCCGCTATCCGTGGTTGACGCTGATGATAATTTTCCGGATTCATTATCAGGCGCTCAGATTATTTGCCAAAAAAATTCGTTTTAGAGATAAAGATGAAACTGACAGAGAAATCTATCAGACCTTAAAGAAGAAATAAGTTAGAATCGATGTTTAAGAGTATTTTATTTCGTTTTTTAGCTCATCCGGGCTTTAAGGGCGAGCTAAAAATAACTTATCAGGGACAGGCCCGTGTTTTTGGTGCGCCGGTCGCAGCGGGCGAAACGGTCGAGGTAGAGCAGGCTGATTTGCAAATTATCGATGCCGCCTTTTTTCGCGAGGTGGTGCTTTACGGTCAGACCGGTTTTGGCAAGGCGTATTTTCTCGGCTTCTTCGAAACCAGCAGCCTGAAGAATCTTTTGCTCTGGTTTGCTCAGAACCGGGACCAGCTTCCGGGTTTCGGCAACAACAAAGATTCTTTTTCGTTCATCAATCTGGCTTCGGGTTTGCTGCGGCTGATGGCCATGCCGCGAAAAAACACTCGAACCGGCAGTCGCAAAAACATTCGGGCGCACTATGATTTGTCCAATGATTTTTATGAGCTCTGGCTGGACCCGACCATGACCTACTCCTCGGCCGTTTTCGCTGAAGATAATGACGATTTGCAGGTCGCTCAAGAGAACAAATACCGTCTGATATGCGAGAAAATCAAGCTCGGATCGGAAGATCACGTGCTGGAGATTGGCTGTGGCTGGGGTGGTTTTTCTGTTTACGCCGCCAAAAAATACGGTTGTCGCCTGACCATTACCACCATTTCGGACGAGCAGCACGCCTATACTGCGGAGCGAATCAAGTGCGAGGGATTAGAAGATCAGATCACGTTGCTCAATCAGGATTACCGAGATTTATCCGGTCAATACGATAAAATAGTTTCGATAGAAATGATGGAAGCGTTGGGTCATGAGTACGTTTTTATGTTCATGAAAAAATGCCAAGAGCTGCTGCAGCCAGAAGGCGTGGCCTGTTTTCAGTGCATACTTTGTCCGGACGAGTATTTTGAAGATTACTTGAAACAGACTGATTTTATCAGGGAATACATATTTCCAGGTGGCGAATTGCTGGCCTTAAAGCAGTTAAAGAATAATGCTGGCGAGCTTGATTTTTCAGTCGAAAGCGTTGACTACCTTGGGTCAAGCTATGCCAAAACCCTGCACCGCTGGAGTGAAAATTTTTTACGGCATAAATCAGAAGTCAAAAAGTTGGGCTTTGACGAGCAATTTTGCCGCAAGTGGCTATACTATTTAGTTTCTTGCGAGGTAGGTTTTCAGGTCGCCGCAATTGATGATATACAGATTTTTCTAAGGAAGAACTCTTGATTGTTATGGTATAATATTAGTAAGGAGTCCATCTGTCTGCTTTGTATAGAATGATTGGGCAACTAAAATAAATACAGAACCATCAAGATTAATGGATTCAATTTTTGGCCAAATTAGCACTCTTTTGGCTGTAACGGTGGGCGCGGCTTTCTTGATTCGGCTGTTTAAACAGCCGCTCATCATCGCGTATATCGTCGCTGGCATTATTTGCGGGCCCTATATCCTGAACCTGATGTACGGCGACAGCCATCTGTACGAAGCGTTCGCTCAGTTCGGTGTGGTTTTGCTTCTGTTTATCATCGGGCTGAACCTTAATTTTAACCATCTAAAGTCAATTGGACGCGCTTCATTGCTTACCGGGCTGGGTCAGGTGTTATTCACCGCTGGCGTCGGTTTTTTGATACTGCTCGGATTGGGCATGTCTTCGCGGTCCGCGCTTTACGTCGCCATCGCCATTACGTTCTCAAGCACGATTATCATCATGAAGTTGCTGTCCGATAAGCGTGACACAGAAACGATTTACGGTCGCTATACAATCGGTTTGATGTTGGTGCAGGATCTCATAGCGGTGTTCCTGGTGATAGCTCTTGGGATCATGAGCGGAGAAGGGGAGGGGGCGGCAGAGTTTGCTCGGTTGGGCATCGCGCTAGTGCTGTCAGCGGGCGCACTGGTGTTGCTGAGTCGATACGTGTTGCCGCGCGTATTGTCTGCGATTGCCGACTCGAGTGAATTGCTGTTCCTGTTTTCGTTGGCGTGGTGTTTTGGCGTGGCCAGTCTGCTCTACTGGTTTGGTTTGTCGCTGGAGGTCGGTGCCATCATATCCGGCATCGCGCTCAGTTCGTCGCCGTACCAGCTGGAAATAGCCAGCCGCATTCGGCCGCTACGAGACTTTTTCTTGGTGCTGTTCTTTATCGTGCTTGGTAGCGAGATGGGGCTCAGTAATTTGGGACATATTTTCTTGCCGGCAGTCGTACTATCGTTGTTCATCTTGATTGGCAATCCGCTCATTCTGTATGTGATATTCCGTCGTCTCAAGTTTACTCGGCGAAATAGCCTGCTGGCCGGACTGACTGCGGCGCAGGTGAGTGAGTTTGGCTTCGTATTGCTGTTCGCTGGGCGTAATGCCGGACATGTGCATGGTGACGAAGTTGGAATATTCACCGTCGTGGCGATCATAACAATCTTCACGTCGTCATATTTGATTATGTACAACGAGCGCATTTACGAAAAACTGCGACCGTTGTTTGCGTTATTTGGTCCGGATCAGCACCGACAAGATGAGCCAATGCCCGACGCGTACGAGGCTTGGGTGGTGGGCTGTCATCGCATCGGCCGCCGGGTGGTCGAGAGTTTGCGTGACATGAAAAAGAGCTTCGCGGTCATCGACTACGATCCTGACGTGATTTCAAGTTTGGAACGCGAAAGCATTCCGCACCTGTTTGGGGACATAGCCGATATAGAGTTTCTGGAAAATCTGCCGCTTTCGGGCGCGGAACTCATAGTAATGACCATTCCAGCGGTTGACGATCAGGTCAGCATGATTCGTTACGTGCGCTCCAAGATTGGCAATCATGTTCCGATTGTTGCCAACGCCTACCACTTGCCGGATGCCAATACACTATACGAAGCCGGAGCCGATTTGGTTATGATGCCGCATGTGCTCGGTGGGCATTGGATTGCCAGCGCGCTGCAGCGGAAAGATTGGACCGTGGATTCATTCGCCCAGCTCAAAAAAGAATTGCTGCAACAGCTGAATTAACTTGCGGCATCAAAACGTCTTCTTGTCGGGCGGTTTTTTTGTTTGGTTGAAGCGCTTGACGATAGCCGTGGCGCATAGTTAAGTCGACCGCTCTTTAACTTTATGGCTTAGAGGTGTGGTCATACTTCAGCGACGTGCGATTCTGTTCGTTTTGACCGCTGCGATGATGCCGACCCCGCGGTCGCTGGCATACTGCCCGCGCCACTTATCAGCTCGGCGATAATTTCTTGTTCGGCGCAATGAGTCAGCGCCGCGAGGGTGAGGGGGTGCTGATTGGCACGCGCATCGATTTCGTAAAGATTTGCCCCGCGTATCTCTGTGACATCAAAATGTATCTCGACGAAGGTCACAGAACTGACGTAGCCTGGCGGGACAACCGTTTTTTGACCGCCATGCTTAGCGCAATAATAAAAGCCCAGGCGCAGAAGCCCGGCTTTTATTGTCCTATAAACCCTCGGCTCAGCCGACGAAAAAAAGCCACCGGAGCTCAGTCCGGCGGTCGTTTACTTTAAGATAAATCAATTTTGAATATGACATCATTGCCTAGCAGTGCGAATCCCCACTTGTCAGCGACCCTATGAAGGGCGTTGAGCAGACAGCCGGAGTCAACATCAGCGCGAGCGGGTTCTTTTGTCCGCTCGTCATGGACGAACTGATCGGCTATCATGTCCACGGCCAGCAGGTAGATTCTTTCGCATGGGACGCATTCTCGAATATGCCTTAGCTTTTTACCGCGCGCAACCAGTCGTAGCTCACTGACGATGATTCCAAATGCGCGATTCATCGAATCTTCAACGAGCCTGTCGTTCATCGTGATGTCGTCGCTCATCTCGAACCTCCTTATAAAGTGCCAGTTAAGCTTAGCAAAAAGTGACCACGCGTCAATTATTTGATATATAAACTAGACAGTAAGATTGTATTGACGTTAGGTTATCAATAGCACCTTGAAAGGAGTCGAAATGGATCGATTCACTAGTTGGCTCATGAAGTTCTGTCGGCGAGACGGTTGGATGGGAATGGTCGCAAGACGGTTTCTGGGCTGGCGCAATACCTGTCGTTTTTACCTGACTATACGCCTTTCGTATTTGCTGCGTCGATTGCGCGATAAGTGGAATTTGGCTCGTCGGCAAGGCCTACTGTACCATCATCAGGTTCGTCGAGAATTTTTGCGGCGTCATAAAGAGTTGCGGGCTCAATATGGTGACCGAGTCAAAAAGGGGCGACTCGAAGCGTTTGCCGAGACCGGTACCGAAGGTTTTATCTGGGAAGTCTATGAGGACGGAAAAACCGGCTATGAAGGTCTGGTGTCGCTCGCTAACGGTGACCGGCTGATAATTTTTCACCATGACGGCACGGTGGCGTTTGACGGTGAAATAGATGCAAATCATGAGACGGGTCGTCAGCCATTCCCGCTGAACCCAGACTATAGCCAGCCGGTCGCATTCGGTTGCTGGATTCATTGGACTCAGCGTGGCTGGACCGCTGAGGAGTGGGCTGCACTGTTCTTTCACGGTGTTTTGATTACCGAAGAGCATCCTCTGCTCAGCACCGAATCCGATCAGGTACCATTGCGGGCAATCGTGGTCAAGCGGAAAACGGATGTGATATAAAAAATAACCTCGTCTATCGACGGGGTTTTTCTATACTGCTTTTTTTTCGTCTAGCGCAAGCCGGAGATTTTTTTGCCGCAGTATCTGGATAATCTTAAGGAAATACAGCACCAGATGAACGCCGAGATAGAACACAAAAAAATGATAGCTCAGAGCCAGCAGGGGATACACAAACATGTATTTTTCCGCGCCGCCGTAGCTGAACTTTCGAACCTTACGCAGGTCAGTTTGCAGGTCCACCCACGACGGCTCGGTGTTTCGCGCCGCGTAGTAGGAAGCCTTTAAAATAAACAGCAAAGCCATGAGGAAAACCAGCAAAAGCAAATTCAGCATCAATTCCTGCAGGCGCGAAAAATAATAGAGTATGAATCCCAAATCAATCAGATGGTCTTTAATTTCGTCGGTGTACGGATCAAAAAATGCGCCAAATTTTGAGCCCTGGTTTTTTATGCGCGCCCAGATGCCATCCACCTGATCAAAATTAAACGACAGCCACAGCAATACGATGCATAAAATCCAGTTGCCGAACACCACCAGGGCCGTTACCCCGCCGGCAACGAGCAGTAACGAAATAACAGTGAATCCGTTCGGCGTCAGCGGAAACCCCTGCAAACAATAAACCAGCAAAATTGAAAATCGCTTAAATATATATGAAGTCCAAGACCGATGCTTCTGCGAAGCATCGATTTCGTGGTACGTCCATTTTTTACGCCTTTCTTCGGACATAATATTTATATTTCAAACCTTCCACCTTTCTATCATTATACCCTTATGCCATTTTACATCCAGCTTGTTGCAATCGACTGCCTACCGATAGGCAGACAGAGGAATTATAGCGGTTTCCGCTCTAAAATATTCAAGCAAACGACCACCGGACTGAGCTGCGGTGGCTTTGGTTTCGCCGGCTGCTCCGAGGGTTTATAGGACAATAAAAAAGCCCAGTATCTGGGCTAATAAGGCTATTTGTTTGGCTTGAATTCCATGATGTACATGTTGGTGCCATGCTTACCAACCGCTTCGGCGACCTGCTCTAGCCCTTGAGTCCTAATCAGATGGTTGGATTCGACCCGGGTCGGATTTGAGGTTGTGTAATGACGAAACGCTTCGCCTTGTTCGTCACAGAAGAGTTGCAAATCAGCGATGCCGTGCAGGGCCAGCATACGGCCGATGCCATGCCCGCGCATGCTTTTATCCACCACCAAGTCATGTGCGGAGCTCATCCAGCGACCCAAGCCCCGACGCAGAATGGTGTAGCGTATTCCAATCATTCGCTCGCCATCAAACGCCCCAAAGAACCTATTTAGCGGGTTTGCGAGAAAATCATGAAGCTCTTTCTGGGTAATCTCCGGGCGATTGGTGTTCATCTGCGCGATGAGCCGATTCACGTCCCTAATTTGACACGAATCCTCGGCCGTTACCCGTCTAATTGTAATCACCTCTTCTCCTTATCGTGTTGGGGTTTTCTTTTCTGAGAGCAAGATTCTTTTTCTGATTTCAGTGCACGAAACATTTTCGGTCCGCGGAAGCAGGACCAGCTTGATACCGTGCTCTTCCATATGTTTTATGACTTGACTGCGGTCGCATTGTTCAGGCCAGTCGTGTCCATGCACAAAAATGTCCGGCTTAATCTCGGCAATAGTTTCCGGGGTTTTGGCGGAATGATACACGATAACTTCGTCTGCAAATGGCAAAGCTTTCATCTGTTCAACACGTTCTTCGGTGGAAAGGACTGGTCGATTCTTGCCTGGAATCGCCTGCACCGCTTCGTCGGCCTGAATTCCCACAACTAAATAATCGCCCAGCGCTTTAGCTCGCGACAACAGTCTGATATGGCCGCGGTGCAGTATGTCATACACGCCGCCAGTATATACTTTGGTTTGTTTCGGCATAGTCGAAAATACATTACAACTTAGTTGTGGAAACATCAATAGCTGGCCTGGTCGGCTAAGAGCAAGCTAATGGAACAGGGTTCAGACTGGTTTCAAGGAACGTTAGCGGAGAATCGAACATCGCGGGGTCGTTCGTCCGAATCTCAAACTCGCGCACCAGATCAGGTAGTGCCTTGGCGTTCGGCCTGCCGAGCGTCTGACGCAGGAACCGCTTCAGCGCGGGCCTCCGCCATCTTGTACCAGATATTGGTGGAGGGGCGTCCCCTTCGAGGCGCGTTTTTCCTGCCTTAGAAGAAAAAACATGACCACTTTCTGGGCCCGGCCCAGAAAGTGGTCATATCTTCTTGACCGCCCGTGGCGATATTTTCCCCCACGGCCCTCTTTAGACTTTTAGTCTTTAAGTCTTTTAGACCTTTAGACCTTTAGAATTTCGGGCCACCTCATCCCCCGGTTGTTCGCAGCAAAAAAACCGAGCAAAATAGCTCGGTTATTCTTAATTACTCAACGATGCTTTTTACGGCGCGGACGACGCTTTCGCATTTTTCGCCCCAAGTCGGAGCGTCCGGCACCACGATTAGGCTCGGGTGTTCGCGCCAGCAGTTGAGCACGGTCTGGCTTAGTCGCCGCGCTTCCTCATAGGATTTTTCCTGCCGTGAAGCGTTACCGCCCTTGCAGCGATAGAACACTTGCTCGCTCGGCATGTCGATATACACCACTGCATCGTATCGAGAGAACTCCAGTTGGCGCGAGGTGCGTCGTACATGCTCCAGGCCTTGAATGCCGTCGGTGACATAGGCCGCATTGTCCATCACGCCGCGGTCAATCAGTAGCGCGTTAGTATTATCGCGCAGCGCCTGTAGCAGCGCCATATCTTCGAAGTGCCGCTGAATACCGCACATCGCACGATTGAACTGGCGATTCGCCAGTCGTTCCGAGGCAGGGAACGGCGGTGCATTTATCTGGCCAATCACGATGGTCGCCACCTCGGGTACCACATGGAACGCGTGCGGCAGTGCTTCGGTCAGCGCATATATCGCCGTGCTCTTGCCTGAACAAGGACCCCCGGTGATGACGATGCGCTTGGACGGACTCAGCAACCGCCGCATGAGCCAAGCCATCTCCAGTTGATGCCGCACCGGATCGCCAACCAGCATGTCCTGCGACAGTACCGCCAGCATGGAACTGGATACGGTATTCGTTACCTCGGTGGCCTGATGTAACCAAGTCGGCAATGCAATGGGCATACCAACATGCGGTAGCTCCCGTTCCACCACCACCAAGTCATCCAGGCCCTCGGTGAAATAGTCGATTTCCCAGCCATCGAGCAGGTAGCGATGCTTGCAGATTTTGTAGGGTGCATGATTGTACATCTGCAGGCCAGCCTCGAAGGGCAGGGAAGTGTTTTCTTCCACCCGCTTCTCGCCAAAACCGGTTTTTGCCGTAAATTCAGCTATCGGTGGCTCGTTGACGTTGCCCTGAATCAGCCTGACCCGGGTACTGCCCGACTCGTTCTGATAGCCCTGTCGAATGAATCCGACGTATCGAATGTCAGGCCACTGGAGAATCTCCGGATCAATTTTTTCTGCAATCCAACGGCGCTCAATCTCAGGAGCCCTATCCATGCTTCTCCTCCTGTCGGCTTAAGTTTCTGATGTACCGGGCACATCCGAGCAATTTAACCAGATTGTCGCGGCTTGTCAATCCATGTACTGTTGCAGCGTTCCAGTTACCAAATGTGGATAATGAATCGTACGGGAAA
>CAZAOV010000019.1:0-21538 GCA_964486995.1 uncultured Gammaproteobacteria bacterium
TACCAGAACTTCGCCACCTTTTCAAGCGCTAAGGCCACATCTTTTGACTCAAAGCCCTCTCAATGATATTTTGAATAACTGTTCTTTAGATAAGGAGAAGCTGGTTATGGAGATACTGTTCGCAAGTTGCTTGCTGTTCGCACTTGGCTACGTGGCGCGTGATTTTTTCGGTGACTGTACGGGCTCAGGGGACAGGGAGGAGCACGAACAGCCAGCCCTGCCTCCTCCCACCGAGCGCGTGCCGATGTTGCCTCCGTCTGTGCGGGTCGACGCGATTGTGCCAGTATATCACGGCGGTCCATATCGGACGCAGGATGAGCACGAGGATGAAGATCTATCGCAACTGCCAGCCCACAATTACATCTCTTTTCAGAATTTTTTTCGTTATTGCCAGGCTAACGGAATGCCAGAATGTCCGGCGGACGATGTGGATTTCGTGAATGTGGCTAGGGAGGTAGGTTTTGGCGAAGCTCGAGAGTTGGCTGATTTGCTCGCTCAGGAAATTCTCAGCCGGTTCAAAAAAGATGAAGACGAGCCGGTACTGATTGAGCAACTGACCATGTCGCAAGCGCTCATTCAGGCGGTAGCAGTGCGGAATTGTACGCTTGATGCCGATTTGCTTGTCGAAACCCTGCAGCTTACTACCTGGAGTGAAGCGAGATACGTTTTGCTTCGCGCAATTGGGGGAGTCTGGCCTGTGAGTCCGAGGGTGATTCTGGCCGTGGCCAAAATGCAGGAATATCGGCAGGCCAATGCGTTGGCATCGACCGAGGCAATCACTGGCACGGCCAAAGAAATCATCGGTCGTTGGCGCAAACGTGATCCGGAAGGCTATCGCGATCTCTCGCGGCAGCTGTTGCGCGATGTATAATTTTTTAGGAGACGCATCACGCGTCTTTTTTATTGGTGCTCATCAATAGCTGTACATGATAGACTGTTATCGGAGGTGTGATTTGAGAATTGAATTAGTATTTCGGTTGGTTCTTGGGCTGTTGCTCGTTGGCGGCGGTGTCGCACTGTTCTTTTTCAATTTGATGGCGTATGGATTTTTTGCTTTCGTATTCGGTTTGGGTATCGCAGCGCATGCCCTGCTCGATTGGAACGATTATGAATGATTAGGTGCGTTTTTTTGCCTGCGGTGGCGGTCGTTCAAAGAAGGTGGTCATGTGATTGCTGTTCAAAATCATCGTCGGATTGCTTTTCGATGATCTCCGCCCTGGGTTTTTTATCGGGCTCGTGGCTTTTCTAATTTTCGTAGATTAGTGCTCGCGGGGTGTTTTCAACCCTTTTTGTTTTTCGGATTGACTGTGCCGCTTAGATACTATATATTGCCCTGCTGGAGGATAAATGAAGAGCAGTTGGCCAATTAACGTGGTCGGTGCTATCATCGGCTTGGTTGCCTTGATGCTGGCCTTGGCCAACCTCCAGGTGCTGGCCGTTCTGATGCTCATTTTGGCACTGACAATAATTCTACTGCCGTATCGGCGGGGAGAAACCTTTCTCTATAGGAGGAAATCATGAGACTGTGCCCTCGAAACATCGCACTTGGCGTGGCCGCGCTGGGTCTGCTGTGCAGCTTGATTGGCCTGCCCATCCTCGGAGTGCCGATGGTCGTGGCCGGAGTGGCGTTCTACTACTTCTGGCCGCGAAGGCGTCCGCGGCGATAGCGTATTCGTAACAAAAAGGAGCCAAGATTGGCTCCTATTTTTATTATTAGCTGCCTCGAATATAACCGCGGCGATCCGCATAGAAACGAACCGGCACGCAGTCATCGTCAAGGTGATGGAAGAACATAACGTCTTCGAGCGCTAGCGGAAAGCAGGTTCGAGTTGGGTGCCGCGCGATGTTGACCGTCAGGCCGCGAACTTGCACAGCCTTAGACTTCATTTCGCCAAGCACTCGTTCCGGATCGCTCAGGAAAATTCGCAGCGATTGCAATTCTTCGAAGACCGGAACGCCCAGATCGTTCGCCAGTGCAATCTCTTTGGATGTGCCACTGGAAATGACATAGTTCGGAATCGTGATGAGTGCCGATGCTAAGCCGCGAATAATGTCTCGGTCGCCAGATTGGTATACTGCCTCGCTCACGTCGGTGAGCTGCTCGAAGTGGGCAGTATTTTTGTGCGGCGTCACCGCTAGCACCGGTTGTGGCAACGGCGACTCCAGGTTATTGAGCGCCATTACCATCCGCGCGACGTTTTCAGCCATGTAGATGTTTTGCTTGATGCGCGCATGATCCGAGACCCAAATCCCGTCATCGCGCTGTCGAGCCGCATAATAGCTCCCGACAACCATAACCACGCTAGATTCGCGCTTATTTTTCGGATTCATTTCTAACCTCCCAAAACTAGCCAAAGGAACACCGCCACCTTACAGCAAATATGATTTTTATTTATCCACAGAATGGGTGCCAGGGACCGATTTGGGGATAAGTTATTCACATCTTGAGTGGGAAGATAAAAAATGCTAAAATTACACTAGATAAAACAAAAACTATTAAAAATATGAAAGCACGTGTGGCGTTTGGAACAGCTATTTTGTTCGGCATCTTTATGATGCCTGGGTTGGTCCACGCCACGCACGATGGCGCCGAAGCGGCGCTTTTTGAGTATCTGCAGGGCGAATGGGTGGATGTGGGCACTGCGGAATTCGAGCAGGCTGAGGTGGCGGACGTGAACAGCGATGATGAGATTGAGCTGGTGTTCGGAGCGATCTATGGCGAAGCTCCAGTGGTGCGCATCGCCAACTCCGAGCAGGAAACGTTATACGAGTTTGCCGCCTATGACCCGGGCATGCTGCGCGGGTTTGATTTTACGGTCGGAGATCTGGATGGTGATGGCACGCCAGAAATTATCACTGCGGCCGGTCCCGGCACTAACGGACATGTGCGAATCGTTGATTGGCTGGGTCAGCCCAAGTTATTCCCAACCGGCATCTTTCCGTTTGGACAGGACAATCGTGGCGGCGCTTTCGTTGCCAGCGTCAACTTGTACGGCGACAGCACCGACGAGCTGCTCATCGGTTCGGGTTCTGGCTCGGACGCTCGTGTGCAGGTTTGGTCCGGGCTATACGGATTCATGGGTGAGTTCTCCGCATTCGAAGATTCCAAATACGGCGTGCGTGTAGTCGGTGCCGACCTGAACGGAGACGGTCGCGATGAAATTATCGTAGGTCAGGCGTTCGGCGGCGGTCATCTGCGCGTGTTCGAGGGCTTTACGTTCTCTCGGCTCACCGAGTTCGCTCCGTTCGGGGAAGACTTCGACGGCGGAATCAAAATCGATTCATTACATATGAACAATCCGGGCGTCGATGGTTTAGCGATACAGCGCGTTGGAGATTCCATCGCCAATCGACCGTGGTTGCCTCAGTACATCGTAATTGATATTTCGGAACAGCGACTTTACGCATATGAGTTTGGTCATCTGGCCAAGACGTTCTTGGTTTCGACCGGTCGCCATGATTTCCCGACACCGATCGGCGAATTTAGCGCACTTGCCAAGCCGGAGTTCGTCCACTACACGTGGTCATACGGCGAAGACCACCCGGAAAATTATGACCTAGGCGTGGTGCAGTACAACGTTCGTTTCTATCCGCATATCTATATTCATTACGCACCTTGGCACAACAATTTCGGGCGCCGGATGAGTCATGGTTGCGTGAACGTGAATCGCACCAATGCCGAATGGATTTGGATATGGACAGAAGTCGGCACACCAACAATAGTCAGGTGGTAGATATGGAAGGCACCGAAGCAAAACACAAAGCCGCAGAAGCCGCCAGGCAGGAGCAGGAAAAGAAGGCGGAAGCGTTGGAGTTGGACTTGGAATTTAAAGAGATGCCGATGGAGTTGGATGCGGAAATAAAAAAGGTTATGGCTGACTCTGAACGGGCGATGGAAGATTTGGCGCATGGTGACGCCGCGGGTTTCATCGAACAGAGCCGGGAATTTGCAGGTAATACTTTCAAGGGCGCAGCCTGTTCGATTATCGAATCGATGTCGCCGGGCGCGGTATTCGCGGCGGCCATGGCCGAGCAGTGTTTGCAGGGCGACGAGCAGGAAAAAGACGATATTCGAAAACAAATCGAACAAAGCGATGACTGAGCAGCAGAAAAACATGGCTTTGGAGCAATTTCACGCCGTGGTGGACAGCTCGTGCTTGCCAGTTAAGGATAAGCAAAAACTAAAAAACATGGCGGCGCGCACCGGAATGACTGATGAGTTGTGGAAGCGGTTTGATGATTTGTTGGTCGCGCTGATAGAAGAGCGAGCACTGATTAAGGATCAGCACAAAGCAGAACTGGACGCAGAGGTCGCGCGCTATACCGCCGAATACGAAAGCGAAAAAAAGATCATCGACAACAAAATGCGTGACGATTTGGCGGCGCTGGGAGAGGCTGATGAGTCTATCCGTACCGCGCTTTGGGGCGCCTACTACTCAAAACTTCAGCAGCTGCAGGATCGCCTGCTCGAGAATATCCGTCATACGTCCCAGACTACTCTGCAAGGAATGGCTTCAGTCATTAAAGCCAACCGAACAATGACCTAACTTTCGTGGCATGTTAGCATAACTGTAGCTGTAGAGGGGCCTGCCCTCGTCTGGATTGGCAAATGCTTGTTTCTGCGGGCAGAAGCGAGCTCAGCCGCTACCTATATATAAAGAAGGAATATGGAAAAAATATCTCCAATATTGAAATCACTCGGATTGCTGGACAGCGAAGTCAGCACTTATTTGGCTGCTCTCGAAAAAGGTCCGAGCACGGTGATTGATTTGACTAAGGCATCGAAGCTTTCGCGCCAAGCGACTTACACGGCGATTGAGATACTCACCGAGCGTGGGTTGATGTCTTCGGTATTGCGCGGCAAAAAGCGTTTTTATACCGCCGAGCCGCCAGAAAAGTTATTGTCTTATGCCAAACGGAAAGACCAAGAACTGCACGAGCAAGTTAATGATTTAGAACGCGCTCTGCCCGAGCTGGAGCTGCAAATCGGCGGAGAGAAACCGGTTGTAAAAGTTTTTGAAGGCAAAGAAGGCATCAAGACCATTATTCAGGATATTGAGACTGCAGCAGTAGATGAGTCGTTCGAGATTACAGATGTTGATGCGATGTACCGTGTGCTTACACCAGAAGATTTAAAAGAGATGCGCGGCAAATTAAAGCGAAAGAAACGCCAGGTGTACGGTATTTACACCCCAAGTGAGGCGCCCAAGTCAGAAACCGTGACCAGCGAACAGGCGGTGCTGAGTGATGAAGAGATCGGATTTGATTCAAATATCGGAATCTACGGCAGTAAGGTAATGTTAGTTACGTTCCGCGGCAAGATGTATTCGGTGGTAATCGATTCCGAGCCTCTGGCCGAGGCGATGAAGATATTGTTTAAGCATGCCTACAATGATTTGAAGAAGCGAAAGAAAAGTTAATGAGAAAATACGAGATAAAATAAGACACCGGTCAGCCGGTGTCTTTTGAAATAAAAAAGGGGCCTGCGCGAGAGTCGCGTGGTTCCCCTGTGGCGCTCAACCGTTACCCATGCTTCACCTCCTCTGGTCAGGTTGACTCACGAGCCGTCAGTTTTTTGTCGTTGACTGTCTATAGTCTTCGACCAAAAACGCATCGTTCTCACTCATCTCGTTCGTCATGGGCACCTCTTAATCGTTGGAGCTTGGTTGTTTCCCGTTTGTTGACGTTGACAAAATTTTGTGAGTCTGACCTGCTGGAGTGATGCTCGGGTTTTTTGAGCGGCGCTAAAAAAAAGTCATTCGATAAATATTTTACAGTCCGCCCACTAGCTGCCTCCTTTCATGGGTGATTTGTATTTGGGCATTTTCGCATTGCCCCGCCGCAGTCATCAATCATTATTGATATCTACGGCAGGGTAATGCTTTTTTGTCTCCGAGACTCCTCCATCTCATCGACTCTGTACTATAACATAGATTGGTAATTCTGTCAAGGGTTACAGGACATAGTTGTAAAACGCAGAAAAAGTTACAAATAATCTTGAAAAACGACAATCAAATACTGGACATTATCTAGTGATAATAGAGTTCATATTTGGCTAATTATAAATAATTATCTAAATTATGTCTAGGAAAGACTTGACATATTTTAAAAACTGTGGTATAGTCCAGCGTCGGAGGTTGAAACAAGCGAATCCGGCAAGCCTGCCAGCAGGCAGGCACAAGCGGAACATTAAAACTTAATGTGAAAACAGGAAGGCTGATGACACAGAGTAAGTAGTAAAGATGTCGAATAGCGTTGTCAGGGTAGTAATCATTTCCCCGCACTATATAGGGAACCACACCCGACCGCAACGTGAAAAGCATCAAACGAAAACTCGCCATGTCAGCCTGGGGAGGAGGCAGTCTTCCTTCCGCCATAGTTACGAAGAGCGATGGCTTCGTAGCTGAGGCGGGAGGAGTTGGCGCTCAACCTAGGTAGTCAGTATGCGTTCCGTAACGGTTTGACGCCGTTTCATACTCGAAACGTCGTCAGTGCGGGGTGGTCCGCGCGCAAACCCGGGAGTGATTTCCCGAAAGTCCAAGTAATTTCGCGGATTACTTGGAGGCCAAACCAGGCTCGAAAAAACCACCTTTCATTCATGTGGTGGGTCAGGTTGCGCTTGCAACCTGACCCTCCTATCGGAGCGATCGAGCCGCAATTCGATATCTGCGACGGGAGGCTATTCATAATCGAATACAGTCATCGCACCACATTAGAGTCTTTCGGCTCGGCGCATGTATTTGCGATGGTCGATACGCATCGGAACAAAGAGAGATTTCGTAACGGCGTCAGCCAACTCATAAACAGAAACCTGGTTCGGAGGGGTTAATGAATTTGGTTAAGTTGGACGGTCTGCCCGAGAAGCATCTCGTTGAGGTGGCTCAGGCGAACTACGCGACGGTTCAGCGCTTGTATCCCGTCAGGGAAGCGCGGGAGATGTTGCGCAACGAAGGCGACTGCGGTGATTTCGGCGGCTATCGGCTCGTCGATACGCAGCCGGCGCGTCACAAGTGTTCGTGTCATGTGTGCCGTCGCTGGCGCAAGTCGCAGAAGCGCGACCGTCGTGCTGAGAGGAGATTCGATATGCCCGGTTAACTATGCAAGTAGTTACTCATCGTGTGAAGAAGTCTCGTCGCTGCCGTTGCAAGGGTGGCATGGCGCGTGAAATGCGGGCTCTTCGGAGCAGCGCGCACCGTCGTCACCGACGTTCTGCAGCGGAAGCCTGCAAGATGATCGTTCGGGGAGCTGACCCCGACACCGCTTTCGGGCGTGTGGCCGTCGGTGGCTATGTCACCGAGCGGGACATCATCTAGTGATGAGGCCAGTTAGTTCCGGTTCGCAGGCGAATCGGTTGCGGTAAATCTCGACCGCATAAAACAACGAGTCGGCGTCACCTGCCGTGAGTGGTGCCCTGCCTCTTTATTTTTTTAAAGAAAGCGGGGTCCCGCCTTAACCGGCGGGAAGCCTTGGGGAAGCAGAGCCCCACTTGATAGCGGAATGATTATTCCGCTCCTACCAGAGTTCCGAACTTGGTTCGGGACTGCGCTAGGAGGAATGCATGAAAGCCACTTCGTTTTTCTCTCCGGTTCGTCGTGCAGATTACTTCGATTACGTAATCGACCGCGGTATCCGTGTCCCGTTCAACCTGAGTCGGTTTCTTCCTGAGGGTCGGCGTGCGTTCGTTATGGTCATCCCGGTGACCGGCGTTCGCTCCGAATGGATGGAAACGTCTGACAACGGTCGGTGGTGCTTCGGGCATACCTCCGGTTGGAACGGCAGCTATCACGACGCTTGGTATGAGCCTACTGTCTTCGTCTGGGCCTGCGGGTCCGGCAAGTTCAAGCGAGCTCGCAAGAAGTTACATGAGGCTGTCGCCCGCCACAGCGACGCAGAGCGGATTGATTCGAGCGTCGCTCGATACCGCGCCCGACTGCTTGTGCGTGAGGGTGACTGAAGAAATGCATGCGCGATCGGGGCGGGGGAGTACCGCCTGGCATATGGACCCGTGGGATGTGCTGAGCGCGCTCCGGGATCAGGCCTGGGAGCATCGTTACATCAACTAGATTCGAAACCCCTCTCTGTTCGGAGAGGGGTTTTTCTTATCAACAGTTGCGGGCAGACCTTCTATATATAAGTATATATGTGGGCCGTATGTGGCTCTGCTCATTAAAAGGGGTTCGAAATGACCGATGTAAAGTTGCCGAATCGGCAAATGTTACATGAGATTCTAGAAGATCGCATCAACAACAATCGACGCCGAGTGAAAATTGCAAAGCTGATGGAGCCGTTTTTTGTCCGCGCCGAGACCGGCATCTATCAACTGTATCGGCGCAAACAGCTCAACAAGCGGCGCGTTGTTTCGGCGCTGAACAAATCACTGCGAGTCAATTCACGGCGGCTTGAATTCTGCTCGGTTGCGCGGCCAGTTCCGCGGCAGCCATGGATGACACACGATGCGTACATGGCGCTCCTCAACGACTACATGTTGCGCTGTATCTGGACCAGCACCAGCGATCTCGGTATGCGTAGCGCATTGAAAGATGCCTACAGACAATACCTGAATCATAACTATCCTGACCTGCTAGCTGAGGCGGACGATATTCTGCAAGATTTTTTCGGTAATTCACTCTGGAAGAGCTCCAACGAATCAATGTTTTCCGGCGTAGGCTATGTGCTCGAAGAGTCGTTGAAATATTTTTTCGCCTTTCAGCTCACCAACAACGCCAATATACAGCAGTGGTTGGATTCGCTTATGCGGTTGTTGCCACGGGCGATTCCGCTGGGCATACGAACCGACCGGCAAGACACTTGGGTAGTGCTGGTAGCGTGAAGTGATGAAGATAAGGAAAGTGTTGCTGACTGGCGTTTGTGCCGTGATGGTTGTTGCGGCCTGGTCCTGGGACGCTCAAGCGCAGGGTGGGGAATACGATTTAATTCGTGACAATCCACATGCTGAGGACATGTACTTTGGTTGGATGGAGGCGGCTATCACGCCGCCGCACACCGCTGTTGGTTTGAGCCTAGGCGATAATCAGCTGTCTGTTCGCTGTGTATCGCTTGGACGCATGGTGCAGCATGAGCCGGGACATGGCTATTGCGGTTTGCATGTTGGGCGGCCGGGTTATCCTTCAGTTGGGATTGGCTTGTCCATGTCTCGCGACATTCGCCCGTTTCCGGATTCGGCTATGGCGATTGATTTGACGTTCGGTTGCGCTGGCGTGGTGGCGCTGTTCGAATACGGCGACTATCGGCGCGAGTATCATGTGTTTTTTATGCTTCGCTTAGATCGGATATGGAACCCGATAAACCGAAGATGAGCTTGCCGCCTTCTTAATGAGGGCGGTTTTGTTATCCTATAAACCCCCGGCGCAGCCGAAGCATGCCCGTAGCGGCAGAGCTCGCCACTGCCCGGTTTGGCGAGCGCACGCTTCTACGGGCAGAGACGAGCTCTGCCGCTAAGGGTCGGCGGCGGTCGCTTACATTGACAAAATGGCCCACTTGAGATAAAAAATATTATTCGCAATAGTGCGAATTTTTTGTCGCCAGCCTAGGAGATTAAATTGACACCACGTGAGATTATCGGACGACTAAGGGCGCTGGTAAAGGGTATGGTTTCGGCTCGCGTCAACAATAAGGTAAGACTGCGCGCTTGGCTCAAGGAGAATGAAGCGTATGTGGCCGAATGCCTGGCGTATGAGCGCAAAGAGGGGATGCCACCCACCACCTCGTTGGTATCGGCGCATTTTCATCCGGATCTGCCGCTAGTCGGGCTCAATTACACCGGTGTGGCGCATAATACGCTGTATGCCTTCCCCGAAGGTTGGACGCTGCCGCTCAGGTATTGCCGTGGTATCGTGTTTGACCGACGCGGTACACTCGTGGCGTGGCCGTTCGAGAAATTCTTCAACTACGGCGAGCATCCCGACTCAATGAATATTCCGGAAGGTCCAATCACCGCCACCGAAAAGCATGACGGCCATTTGGGCATAATTTTCCGGTATCGCGAACGGTTCATCATCACCACACGCGGCACGTTCACGCATCAGTCGGCCGCTGTCGGCCAGAAGATGCTGGATGAATTGGCGCGCCAGTATAATTGGTTCAAGATGTATCCGGAACAGATGACGTTGCTGGTTGAAATCATTCATCCGGAAACTAAAGTGCATCTGGATTACGGCGACGTCGAGCAGCTCATGCTGATTGGTGCGCGCCATCATCGGGGGGATTTCTATGATTGCGAACACCGTGCATTGGAGCTCTTGTCCGACATCTTGGGAATGCCCTGTGCCAGTCAGATGCAGTTCCCGTCGCTAGGAGCTCTGGCCAACTACGTTGCCGACAACTCCGTGGTCACCCGCGAAGGTCTAGTCGCTGCTTACCGCGACGGACCGTTCCTGCGCCGCGTGAAGTTCAAGTTCCACGGCTACCTCGGCCTAATGTTCAACGCCAAGATGTCGTTCAAGTACGTTCTGCAGCGCATCATGAACGATGACCTAGACGATCGCCTCAGCATGATGTCCGAAGAAAATCGGATTAAGGCTCAGAAGTGGGTCGCGCAGGCCATGGACGTGTGCAACTGGCCCGGCGCGCAAAAGGAGCGCTGGACGCGACTCTACAAGTTACTGCCCGAAGATCAAGACACTCCGTATGCCCGGCAGATTTGCCGTAGCTACGTGAAGTGGCTCGATGAACAAAAAAACAATTAGCGTATGGCCGCCTAAATAATGGCGGCTTTTTGTTGCGTGTATTGACTTACAAAAAAAGTGTGTTAGGCTTTATACGAATTTTTAGCTCGAGAAAAAGCCTATGCAAAGCAAAATAAGCAAGATGCTCAAAGAGTTGGGTCTAACCGACGGAGAAATCAAGACGTATCTTGCGGTCCTGAATTTAGGGCCAAGTAGCGCGTTAGACCTGTCCATTGCCACTGGCCTGACGCGTCAATCAACCTACAATGCCACCCAGCGTTTAAGCGACCTGTCATTGTTGGATTTTTCGGTGCGCGGAAATATTAGTGTCTTTTCCGCAAAAGATCCTTCATGCCTGATTAATTTTGCGCAAAGCCGCCAGCGAAATATGGATACGTTGGTTAAGGAACTTTCTGAACTTGTTCCAGAATTGAAGATGCAATCCGGCGGCGAGAAGCCTTCCGTAAGCATTCCTGAGGGCAAGGAAGGATTGCTAGAAGCCATGACGGTTATTCTGCAGTCCGGACCAGGCGGTGGGTATGAGCTAGTCGATTTCGAGGCGGTTAGAGAAAAACTGGCCGACCATGCCTATGAAGAGATGGAACAAATGGTAGCAAAACAGGGCGTGCGTGACGTTACCGCTTTTTTTACTGATTCCGCACCCGACAACATGTTGGAGGCAGTACAGAAAGCTTATATAATTCCAGGCGAGGACGGAGGTTTTAAGTCCGTAGTCTGTGCGTTCGAAAAAAAGATTGTATTGGTTTCTTTGCGTGATAAGGTTCATACAATAGTCATTGAGGATGAGCTTTTAGCCGGGGCTCTGCGTCTGTTGTTCAAATACGCCGCAATCGGCCTGGAACAGCAGAAGTAAAATAATCAAATTATGTATTAACGAATCTCGCAGGGAGATTCGTTTTTTTGATTTAAACTTGTGGAAAAAACGTTAAAATTTGTACTTGACAGTCTTCAAAAAAATGATATTTTTATGAATGAATTGGATCATAGGCTCCAGTTCGCGGAGGCGGATACGGCTATGCAATCTCGAGCTTGGTCGTAGGGCAGTCCGCCTCCAACCCAAAAGGACGACCAAATGGTCGTCCTTTTGGTTTAGGGGTTTGAACGTCGGAAATTATGAAGGGTTTGGCTAGAAATCGGCTTCAATATTAGACGTTTCGTTATGCTCCCAAAAAGCGAAATCACAAGCTGTCGCGCATGTGGCGGCTTTTTGCTATAATGGATATGAGTTAGGGAGGAGTCCAAAATCGACCCTCGATATATTAAGACAAAAACAAATGGTTGTTCCGCGCAAAAAAATGTCGGCCATATTTGCCGTCGGACTGGCGCTGGGGTTGTTGTTGCCTGCCCTCGCTTTCGCGGAGCTTTCATACAAAGAAATTATCACGCCGTATCCAATCCGTGTCGCCCATGACGCGGATTTTAGTTGTCGTGTAAGTGATGAGGGTGCGGTGGAGTGCGATGTGATTGAGCCGCATGTCGGAACAGTGACCGTGAAATTCCCGGCCGGCACCACAACTGCCGACGATTCATCTGAGGTGCTGATTGACGTTCGTAACGTCGCTGGCCGCACAGGCGTGCGAATAGACGGCGTCAAATTACCGGATGCGCTCAGCGAAACGATAATTATGCCTCGACCCCAGACGACGACGGCGACGCGCTTATGCATTCGCGACTATCCGAACGCCGAGTTCGTTTCACCGACATCGCCATGCTTTGATGCGATCGGGCAGGGAAGAATTTTCTTGCCGCCCGGCAATGGTCAGTTTGATTTTCGTCTGAACGACGGTTTTTCGCGCCGGGTTTCATATGATGCAAAACGGATCAATTTGTCCGGTGTGCGCCACACCATGGTGGTCTTTGACCATAATTCGGTTCCGATCGGCAATGACGATTATTGCGCAGCATATGAAGACCGGATTGCCGACTGCAGTATTTTGCACAACGACTTAGATATGGACGGCGACGTAATTGAAATTGTCGAGGTGGGTCGTCCGTTGTTTGGCCGAGCGGTTCTCAAGGGCTCGGTGGTTGAGTATAAACCGCCAGAGGAATGGTTTGGTACGGATTATTTTGACTATATTATTTCTGACGGTCGCTCGACTGCTATGGCTGGAGTGACCGTGAAAGTCGCCAAGATCAACGACCCACCGGAGCCAATTCGCGATGTGGTCGCACTGAACGAGGACGAACAGGTGACGTTTGATGTGGTATGGAATGACCGAGACCGGGACAGTGCCACCTTGCGGTGCACTGGGGTTCAGCCGGCCGAGCACGGAACTGTGACGTTAGCCGACGGCATGCTCACGTACGTTCCGGGCCCGAACTGGTTCGGTCGAGAGGAATTGATTTACACCGTCGAGGACACCGGGGGGGCGACCGCCGAAGGTGGCGCATTCGTGGTGGTAACCAGCGTCAACGATGCGCCGGTGGCGGAAGATGTGAAGCGAAATACCGACGAGGACGTAGCAATTAGCGGCCAAGTACGCGCAGCTGATGTCGACAACGATAGCCTGCGCTATTTCATAGTCAAAGCACCCGCGAACGGTACCGTGGAGATGAAAGACGACGGTACCTATACATACAGCCCGAACCTCGACTATTTCGGCGAAGACGTTTTTGCTTTTTATGCTTTCGACGGCACGACCAACTCTAACCCGGGTACGGTGACAATTGAGATTACCGAGGTTTTCGATGAAGTCGCTGTTGCGAATGGCGGTGGTGCGACCAGCGTTGCCAAAGCGATAGACGACTACGCCGCATACAACAGTGATTTGGAAACCGATCGGTTCGGCATACTCGCCGGTATCGAAATGGCGCGGCAAGCGGTCCCGCTCGGCGAGGTTGATCTATCACTCGTCGAACGCCTGCGCACCTATGATGTGCCGGTATACGACACTGCGCAAGCCATCGGCCGCTTGCTCTGGGATATTTTCTACAACATCGTATTGGCGCCGATATTTGAATAAGAATAATAATAGCCCGGCCGGGCTCGGCCCGGCCACCAGAAATCTTTCTTTACTTAGCCCCCAACTCTGGGGGCATTTACTTTAACTTTTGGGGCTGGTCCTCAAAAGTTAAAGTATTTTTTTAGACAAAAATAAGACCGCCCCTCGTCGGAAGTTGGGGGAGGTCGAGCTTCATTGGTCGTTACCGTACATTCGGGGTGATTCGGTAGAACAGAACGGCGTACGACCTTGAGTTGAATTGCGAATATTTATCTCTGGCAGTCTCGATGATGGCATCAAATAGTTGTTCCTCACCCGTCACTTCGTGGGCAACAGGCGGTCAACGCTTTGGTGTTGCGGCTGGGGGAGTGATGGGTGAATGGCGTGTCGCGCCGCCAGTACCAGCCGATAATATGGACATCTGGCGAATTATATGCTAAGGTCGTACAACAAATTTATACGCGAAACCTATCGAAAGTCAGAATCAACAACCGAATCCAGCCCAGAAGTGGGACTCTCTATATTCTAAGGGGGCGGCCTACAAGCCGTTCAATTTTTTGTTGCTCAAGAAGGTTCTGAAACGAGTCGAGGAATTGGCGGGGGCGGAACCAGGGTCTGCGCTCGACCTGGGGTGCGGCACCGGCGAGACACTCGCCAAACTGAAAAGTGTTGGCATCGAAGACGTGGCCGGCATCGACTGCTCGGAGGTGGCACTCGACGAGGCCAGAAAACAGCTTCCGGACGAAAGCTTGCACTGCTGTGATCTCAACGATGCGGTATTTCCTGCTGAACGGCAGTTCGATCTGATAATCTGCAAGCTGACTGTGGCGTTCGTTGCGGACAAGGAGTCGTTTCTCAATAAGGTCTCTGCCCTCATGCACGAGAAGTCCGTGCTCTGCATCATTACACCCGTGTTGCACGAGTCGCTCGAATACACAAAGGAAGACAAGCCTGGTATCGCGGTGAAGTACCCGGAGTTCAAGGCTTTGCTGGAAAGCAGATTCGGGAACGTCGAGGAGTTGCATCACGACTATACTGGCGAACGGGGTGACCTCGTGACATTCCTCGCCATTAAATAGCGAAACAAAAAAAGACGGCTCGCAAAGGGGTCGTCTTTTGGTTTGTCATTTCCAGCACTGCGGGTCTGCCGCCTCCCACCTGCCGTTGGTCGAGTGCGTCACCGCCATGCAGCCCCGGCAATAGTTTAGAAGTTCGCAGTCGCGGCACTTCTCCAGCCGGTCGAAATCGCGGTAGCGGTCGAGTTTCTCTCCGAAAAAGATGTCGTAGAGGCTCTGCTCGGGCACCTTGCCGACCGGACTCTTGAAGCGTCGGCAAGCGTAGGCGGTGCCGTCTGCAAGGAGTGTCATGTGTGCGTTGGCTGCGCCGCAGCCGCTCACGACCACTCCGCCGGTGTCCTCCGGCGCGAAAAGTCCGCGCTCGTAGAGAAACAGGGTCCAGAGATGGTCCTTGAGGACGAACTCGGTTGTCGCATTCTCGTGCTTGGCGTAACAGCCCCAGACCGTACCGAGAAAATCGCGGTACTCCTCGGGTGTGAAGCTGGAGCTCGCGTCGCCATCGCCCGGGCAGTGCCGCGCGAAACCGAACACTCGCGCGCCCATGCCGACCACATGATCGATGAGCTTGGGAATGTCTGCCGCGTTTTCCTTCGAGACGGTGGACATAATGCCTACGCCCACGCCGTTGCGCTGCAGCGTGTCGCATGCCTCGCCGGTCGCACGGAACGAGCCGCGCTTCCTGAAGCGGTCATGCGTCTTCTCCATGCCGTCCAGCGACAGCTGGAATTTTCGCACACCGAGCTCGTAGAGTCGTTGCGCCACTTCGTCGGTGATGCCGAACGGATTTCCGAGCAGGCTTACCGGCACATCGTTCTTGCGCAGATGCGCGAGCATGTCCCAGAATCTGGGATGCAGAAGCGGATTGCCACCGGTGAGCGATACGCGCGGAATCGCGCCTAGGCGCTTGCAGGTTTGAACATAGTCGTTGGCGATCGCGGTGAGGGTGCCGTAGCCCATGCGTCGCTCGCCCTCGATTTCCCGCTTCGCGTCCGGCGACGTGTACAGGTAGCAGTGTCGGCACCGCTGCTCACAGCTGGTCGTCAGGTGCCACTGAAGGGACAAGACTGGTTTGTTGCTTTCGTTCATCGTCTGCCTCTCTGAAAAAAAGAGGCGGAGCCAAGTGCGCTACGCCTCAATAAGATGCATGGCATGCAGTGCCTTAGTCCCAGTTGGAACACCCCGTGCAGGAGCAGGGGTCGTTGTTGCAGTCGCTGGACTCAAAGCCTTCTCCGGACTTCATTTCTCGCGCCTGCTTCGCCGTCCGGGGCGCGGCCCTTCCGACCTGTTCCTCGCGTTTCCGCCAACGGTTGAACCGCTCGCGCATCGCGTTCTTTTCCTTCATCTCCGTCTCCTTTCTGTTCGCGGTTGAAGGAACAAAGTGAAGATGCAACACGTCATATTTACAGCAGGTTGTCAAGGCTGTCGGTACTAAAAACGTTGTGCACGCTGCCATTGATTAACCTGTTTCCGCATCCCGTCACTTCGTGGGCAACCAGTGATCAATACTCCAGAACAGAAACAAATTGCAGAGGTAAGTGGTTTGCCTCTTTTGCGCTTAACCAACCAAAAAACCGGCCTTCCAGCCGATTCTTTGCATGGTGGGCGGCAGAGGAGTCGAACCTCTGACCTCTGCAATGTCAATGCAACGCTCTAACCAACTGAGCTAGCCGCCCATACGATTGCGATAGGGAATATACAGTAAGATTTTGAGTTTGGCAAGGCCGAATACGGTTTTTTACCGAGTCCATTTTCGTGTATCCGGCTTGCCGCTTGATTTCAGCCGCACCACTTGTCCGCCGCCGTCCAAATTCAGCGCACTCAAACTTAATCCATCATTCGGGCCAGCCGGTAAAGCCGCGTGCGCTTTGTCTTTGCCGTTACCTTTTTGCGGACGGGATTGCGACGCTTCGTTCGCAATGACAGGTGCAGAGACAGCCTGTTTGCTTTTTGCGGGGGTAAGCCCTCCAGCTAAGGATTTTTGATTCCTTCCGACAAACTCCGGATTTTTCGTCTTGCCTAAAGATTTTCGTACAGAATTCAAAACCGCCTTCTCTGCCGCCTGAATATCATTATTGTTGAAGCAAATTCGCGCTAGCCGACGATGCCCCTCGGGTCGCAAATCCGGCACCAGCCCCAAAGCGTCCGCATGACGTTCGGATGTTACCATCGCGCACACACCAGCCGGCGCGCCATCGACACCGGTCTTTTCATAAATTAAAGACACTATTTCTGCTTCGGGAGCGGTGACCATCAACTCGTCCATTACATCCGGTAGGCAATCCTCATCCGAACCGGCGTGCACAAAATCTTGTCGCACCAGCAACGACCACGCCATATTGGTTTCCGGATCGTGCTTCAGTCGTGCTAAAGCTCGACCCCAGAGCTTCAATGTCGATAAAGTTCTGGTTTTGTACAGGTTTTGCACGATTTCCTCGCGGCGCGCACCGGCCGCTACCAGCTCGGCAGCCAAATCCAGTGTCCGTGGCGTGACTTTCGCCGACCGGAAACTGTGTGTTGAAGCTATGATACCAGTCAGCAGCATCGTGGCCGTATCTTCATCTGGACGTTCGCCGCATGCGACTAGCTGATGAACAATCTCCGCCGTAGAAGTCGCGGTTATATCCACGGCATTAACGTTGCCGAATTTCTCGTTCTGCGAATCGTGATCGATATTGATGATTGGGCAGTGATAAAAAAGCTCGGAATGTTCAGAGAACAGCGTTCCGAGCGAGCCCAAATCCGGCGCGCCAACCGTGAATATCAAATCATATTTAAAATCGGCCGCATGCGAAGAAACGTCAGACGGCTGGTACTGCCCGGTCTTCGGCATCACATGAATGTTCAGCTTTTCACCTTCTATGTCGTAGGTCAGCTCATCAATCGGTACGCGCGACATGTCCAGTGAAATCACAAACTTGCGCAGTCGTCCGAACTGCGACTCTACGCGCTCCAGTTGCGGCAGGAACTGCACCTGCTTGGACGGCACAAAACCATCGGCCACAATGTCGACTTTCTTGCCGCGTGATTCCAATAATCGCGCTAACGCCAATGCGCTGGCTACGGTGTCGATGGTCCAGTCCTTCCGGAACGTCACCAGCGCGTGCGTACTATTGCCGATCGATTCTTCGATCTGTTTTTCTGTTTGCAGGGCTATAAGGTGGTGTCTTAGTTGAAATAGGTGGCTCAGACACGCTGAATGCTGCTAGTCGCACGCATTACAGCATGTCTTCGCATGGGTTATGTATTGATGCGCTTGCCGAGCCTTGGGGCCCACGGTGGCTCAGACACGCTGGGTCGCTACTAATCGCACGCAACACAGCATGTCCCCGCATGGGTTATGTATTGACGCGCTTGCCGAGCCTTGGATCTCTAGGGTGGCTCGGACCCCTGCCTTCGCAGGGGCAGACACGCTTTTTTTCGGCTGGTCGCCTGGAAAAAATCATGTCCTCGCGTGGGTTAGGCAATGGCGCGCGGTGCGGGGCGCTACTAGCCGTAGGCTATGCAGTATGCTTTTGCGAATTCGATGGATGCTCGCTCGCTGGATGCGTAGCGATAAAGTTTGTCTCTGCCCTTCGGCCGAGCGCGTTCTTGCCACTGTGGGCAAAGACAAGCCCTATCGCCACATCCAAATAGTTGACAGTCAAAGCACTCATGGAAAAAGAATCTAATCACTCTAGAAAAAGCGTGTCAACAGTGCATAATACCATGTTTTTTTGTCAAAAACGACTGTCATTTTGTGATTGTAGAAGACCGTTTTAATCTAGCCAATTTTTGGAAACTGAGATGGAAAATGTCGATATCAATGAAACAAGTGAGGGAGTGAGGAAGTGGGAGTATTCTAATTTATTTGATCCTCACTTATGACATCTCACTCATCACTTTCAATACACTTGACACTATTCCTCGCCACTGCTATATGTCTAAGGCCAACCATTTACGGTTGGGTTGACAATACTTCAAGGGAGGACCACATGGCAGAGAGAAGCGACAGAGAACGCGAACTTCGGCTTATGCCGAACGAGTATGCGTATGTACTCGATGAAACCAAGGGCAACATCTTGGCACTCGCCGGTCCAGATGTGCAGACGCTGAACCAGACCGAGGTTCCTGTCAGTTTTGATCCGGCGACCAACAGGTTCCAGCGCTGTCAGTATATGGAAGACGCCGTGCGTCTGTGGCCGGAAGCGTCTGAAGGTCAGTACCTCGTGCTGCGCAATCCGGCTCGCGACCAGTCCGGTGCGCCGATTACCCCGCATTCCACACAACGCAATGCGGTGCCCGAGCTGCAAAAGGGGCGGACGGTCAACCTGCCCGGTCCGTGCACGTTCCCGCTTTGGCCTGGCCAGTCGGCACAGGTTATTCCCGGGCATCGACTCCGAAGCAACCAGTATCTCGTGGTTCGGGTTTACAACCCGGAAGAGGCCGTGGCCAACTGGGGTGCGGACGGTGTCATGCAGATTGCCGAGGATGGCGAGGAAGCCGAGGTTACGGCTCGGCGCGAGTTCACCGATGGTGAGCTCATCGTCATCAAGGGTTCGGAAGTGAAGTTCTTCATTCCGCCCACCGGCGTGGAGGTCGTGCAGGACACGAACGGACAGTTCGTGCGCGATGCAGTGAGTCTCGAGCGACTCGAGTATTGCGTGCTCGTCAACGAGAACGGCGAGAAGCGCTACGAGCAGGGTCCGCAGGTCGTGTTCCCCGAACCTACCGAGGAGTTCGTCATTATGGATGGTCGCGTCAAGCACCGCGCCATCGAGCTCGATGACACTTGGGGCATCTTCGTGAAGGTCACCGAGGACTATCGCGAGGGCGAACAGCAGTTCCTGCAGGGGCAGCAGCTGTTCATCACTGGTGAAGAGCAGCGGATTTATATCCCGCGCAAGGAACACTCCATCGTCACATACGGCGGGGAGCGAATCCACTACGGCGTGGCCATCCCCGAAGGTTCGGCGCGTTACGTGCTCGATAAGCGGAGCGGCGAGGTCAAGACTGTCAGAGGTCCATGCATCCTGCTGCCCGACCCGCGACGTGAGGTCATAGTTAGGCGGACACTTTCGGACGCTCAGTGCAAGCTGATGTTCCCTGAGAATCCCTACGCGCTGGAGCACAATCGAAATTTGCGTCAGGTGGCCGAAAGTGCAAACGCGCCGGTGTCCGAACAGAAGCTGGCGATGCGGCGTTTGGCCATGGGTGCGGACGAGGGCGGCCTTGAGTCGTGTGGCGCGGCCGACGAGTTCGAGCGGCGCACCAGCTATACCAAGCCACGCACCATCCAGATTGACGACAAGTACGAAGGTGCGGTGGTCGTGAAGGTGTGGCCGAACTATGCCATTAAGGTCGTGAATTCCAAGGGCGAGGCTCAGGTAATCTCTGGTCCGCAAACCGTCATCTTGGATTACGACCAAGAGTTGCAGGCTATGTCGCTTTCGACCGGCAAGCCCAAGACCACGGATGATTTGCTCCGTACGGTGTATCTGCAGGCCCGGAATAACCAGGTCGGCGACATCTTCGATTTGCAGACTCGCGACCAGGTCAACGTGAAGATCAAGGTGTCTCTGCGCATCAACTTCGAGAGCGACGAGCAGAAGTGGTTTGACGTGGACAACTACGTCAAGTTCATCTGCGACCGCATTCGCAGCATATGCAAGAATATGGCCAAGAAGCACGGCATCGAGGAGCTCAATGCTCGTTATGTCGAGTTGGTTCGCGACTGCATTCTCGGCACCGAGAAGGGCGAGGATGGTGAGCGCCTGGGCCGCACGTTCCGCGAGAACGATGCCCGCATCACCGACGTCGAGGTTCTCGGCGTCAGGATTGGCAATGAGTCTATTGCTGGAATGCTGATTGATGCACAGCATGAGACCGTGGCCGAGGCCATCGGGCTCGCCAGCGCCGAGCGTCGGCTCGAGGCTACGCGGCGCACCCAGCGCATCGAACAGGAAGAAGCCGAGTTGCGCGCCCAGACCCAGGCTAAGCGGCACGAGCTGGAGCAGCAGCAGCTCATTCGGAGCACCGAGCACAAGCTCGCTCGTATCGCGGCCGACGAGCAGGAAAGCGAGCGTCAGCGCGCCTCCAGGCTGAAGGCCGAGCAGGGCGAAAAGGAGCTTCAGGACCTGTCTATCGTGCGTATGGCCGAGCGTAGTCAGCACGACCTGTCTATTTCGAAGGCAAGCGCTGACCAGCGACTAGAGATTGCCGAGCGCAATCTGGAGCAGCGTATCGCCGCACTGCAGGCTGAGGCCGAGGCCGTGGTCAAGCAGGGCAGCGTCGTCACTCCGCAGTTGGTCGCCGCCATCGAGCAGGCCGGTCACGCTCAGATTCTTGAGACCATCGGTGCCAACATGTCCATTCAGGCCGCGCTCCAGCAGCTTATCGGCACCGGCGAAGATGGTGTGCTCGGTCTGGCCCAGAAGATTTTCAAGGGTACGGGCATCGACACCACCATCGGGCAGCTTAGCGCCGCCGGCAACGGTGCCGCCGCCGCCGGCATGTAATCCCACCGCTCTTTCCCACCGAAACAATCCAAATTTAAGCCTAAATTCAATCCAATCCAAATTCAAACACCCGCCATCTCCGGCGGGCTTTTAATATCAATCAGCAAGCAAAGATATAACCACTTTTTAGGCCCGGCCCAAAAAGTGGTTATATCTTGCTTTTTAGCTGAGAAACTTTATAATTTACCCGTTATATTTAAGTAGATGAACATGTCAGATCATAAGAATGAACTGCCAAAAACGTATAATCCGCGGAGTGTGGAGGGCCGGGTTTATGAGTCTTGGGAAAAAAGCGGGATGTTCAATCCAGATAACCT
>CAZAOV010000020.1:0-21504 GCA_964486995.1 uncultured Gammaproteobacteria bacterium
CCAGAAACACCCACCGGATCTCCGGCTACAACGATTATTTTGTCTCCAGTCTTGACCCATCGTGTTTTTTTCAGATGACCCAAAGAACGATCTACCAGCTCCTCTACGCTTCCGCAGCGCGGCAACATAAACGGCCGAACACCCCAAGATAAATTCAGCTGATGAAGAACCCGAGTGTCATTGACCGCAACTAAAATCGGCATCTCGGGTCGGTACCGACTTACGACACGGCCCGTATCCCCAGAAATAGAGGCTGCCAGAATCAATTTGGCTCCCACATTGCGAGCCAACAGATTTGCCACTTCAGAAAGCGCTCGTTCTGTGTCTTCATGCGCAAATTCACCGGTTGCCTCTACGTCGTCAAATCGCGATTTCTCGGTTTCCTTGATAACTCGCGTCATAGTCCCAACCGACTCCACTGGATACTTTCCGGTCGCCGACTCACCTGACAGCATGACCGCATCCGTGTGGTCAATCACGGCGTTAGCGACATCCGAGACCTCGGCGCGCGTCGGACGCGGATTACGAATCATCGAATCAAGCATCTGAGTAGCTACAATCACCGGCTTGGCTTTCTCTCGACATTTATCGATAATCCCCTTCTGAATCAACGGTACCTCTTCGGCTGGCATCTCAATTCCCAAGTCACCGCGCGCCACCATTATTCCATCGGTCGCCTCGATAATCTCATCAATATCTTTCACCGCTTCATGCTTTTCAATCTTAGCGACTATGCGAATGGGCGGATCGTACTTATTTTTATCCGTGTTATATTTCTGCTCAAAATCTTTAATCATGTAACGCAGGTCGTAAATCTCTTTTGCGCTACGAACAAACGATAACGCAACCCAATCAATACCCTGCGAAACACCAAACTCTAAATCGTCTTTATCCTTCTCGGTTATGGCCGGAATACTGAGCGTGGCGGTCGGCAGGTTTAGACCTTTGCTGGAAGTCAATTTTCCTCCAGTCACAACCTCGCATTCAATATCTTGACCTTGCACTCTCAACACCCTCACATCCATTAAGCCGTCATCCAATAACATCCTGTCGCCGGACTTTACATCCTCGTGCAGATTATCATAAGTCAGGCTAATTTTAGGCAATTCGACTTTTTTTGCAGTTGAGAAAACTACCGTCTCGCCAGCCACCAACTCCACCCCGTTTTCTGGAAGCTTACCAACGCGAATCTTCGGACCCTGCAAATCCTGAAGAATCGCAATTGGTTCACCTGTTTCCTCGGATACTTCACGAATAGTTTTAATCATCTCCGCATGTTTCTCATGCGCACCATGTGAAAAATTAAGCCTGGCCACATTCATCCCCTCGGCCACCATCTTCTCAAGGGTCGCCTTATCCCAAGAAGCCGGTCCGATGGTACAGACGATCTTTGTGCGTTTTTTTTGCCGCATATTTTATAATTCGAAATTCAATTAATAGCTAAATTATAACAAAATAGGAGCGGATAGACAGGTGGAGAAAATGGCCACTTCAAGAGCGTTACATCTCTATCTTCCTGTCACTTCTGCCCCCATGCAAAAGCTTTACTTGGTTTTCTTGACCCGACTCTTAGACACCAGCTTCTTGACCTCCTCTTGAAAAGTCTGTACGTCTTCGAAGCTGCGATAAATTGATGCGAACCGGATGTATCCGACCGAATCA
This sequence comes from uncultured Gammaproteobacteria bacterium, assembly GCA_964486995.1. Taxonomy (GTDB): domain Bacteria; phylum Patescibacteriota; class Patescibacteriia; order SG8-24; family SG8-24; genus JAHJAU01. Next base: position 1,663 of record CAZAOV010000020.1, read on the forward strand.
AATTTGCGCAGGTGATTCATTACAATCTCTCCGATTTCGCTGCTCGTCACCTCAGCTTTGCGCAACCGCTGAATATCACGCTCGATTTTACCAATTAAAGCCCTGACTTGCTCAGGGGTTTTTTCACGCTTGATGAGCGCATAGCGCAAACCGCTCTCAAGCTTTTCTTTTTGGTAGGGCTCACGCTGACCGCCTCTTTTTAACACCGTCAAATCAAAAATCTCGACAGTTTCAACTGTCGAGAATCTAAAATCACATTTGGAACATTCACGGCGGCGGCGAACACCAAGTCCATTTGTTGATGTTCTGGAATCAACAACCTTAGTCTCCTCGTTGGCACAAGCCGGACAGCGCATAACCGTTCAACGACAACGTTTAAGGAAAATTTCTCCTAATGAACGCCGGTATCTCTAGATCCTCGCTGTCATCTACGTCCTGTGTCGCCCCAATGGCCGGAGCCGTTGCTGGCTTTTCTTTCTTTTCAGGCTCAACTTCTTTCTTGTCGACTATCGGTTTGCGAATAAAAGCGCCGATTCCCTCTACCGCATCACGTACTGTTGTATGCTCCCGATCTCGGTTGGTAGTTTCAGCCCGCTCTTCCGGTTGCTTACTGAAACGCTCGGCGGCCCGGAGGCCGGTGTTTGCATCAGTATCCACTCGACGTGTCCCGTCAAAACCAGTAGCGATAACACACACTTTTACTTCGTCTTCTAAGTTTTCGTCAATCACGGTACCGAAAATGACTTTAGCGTCATTGTCGGCATTGCTTGTAATGACCTTAGCTGCCTCATCAAACTCATGCATGGCTAGATCGGGACCACCGGTGATAGTAAATAAAATACCTTTGGCACCATCAATGGAGAGCTCGAGCAAAGGACTGGAGATGGCTTGCTTAGCCGCTGATACCACGCGATTCTCGCCGGTGGCTGTGCCGATACCCATTAGAGCGGAGCCGGTGTTAGACATAATCGACTTTACGTCAGCGAAGTCCACGTTAACCAATCCCGGAACAGTGATTACTTCAGAGATGCTCTGTACACCCTGACGCAATACGTCATCAACCGCTTCGAACGCATCAACTAGAGTGGTTTTTTTGTCAGTTATTGTCAGAACTCGATCGTTTGGTATGGCGATAATAGTATCAACCTGCGAAGACAGCGCATCAAACGCGCTTTCCGAAATATTCTTTCGCTGAACACCTTCAAAGCTAAATGGCCTGGTAACCACGGCTACGCTCAACGCACCGCAATCTCGAGCAATATCTGCGATGACTGGCGAAGCGCCGCTACCTGTACCACCGCCAAGCCCGCAAGTAATAAACACCATGTCCGCCCCATTCAACGCTTCGCGAATCTCGTTCTGACTCTCCTCGGCTGACTGCTTGCCGACATCAGGATTCATTCCAGCACCAAGTCCGCGAGTAATAGTTTTTCCCAGCTGAATCTTTTTCGATGCCTGAGAATTATGCAATGCCTGAACATCAGTATTGGCAGCAATAAACTCAACACCCTTGATTTTAGATTTAATCATTCGGTTGATTGCAGATCCGCCTGAACCTCCTACTCCGATTACTTTTATCTTGGCGAATGATTCTATCGCTGGTTTTATTTCTGCCATATATGTGGTGTTTTTAGTTGAAAGCGGTGGCGGGGACACGCTGATCGCTACTATTCGCACGCAATACAGCATGTCCCCGCATGGGTGTTGTATTGCCGTACTTGCCAAGCCTTGCGGCAGCCACGACCAGGAATGAAGTCCAGCGCTTACTGGTTGAATTCAAATAAAGGGTTGGATGTATATATTAAATGTATTCAACTCAGCAATCCGAGTCAAGCGTTTTTTCCCTAGGTGAACATAAAAATTGTTCGCATGACAATTAGCAATTTCTACTCCAGCCACATCCTGCTTCTAGCCTCAGCTGTAGTCTATGCCCCATTTTTGAGTTTGTTCCAATAAAAGAATCCGACTTTAGTGAAGACGATTCAAAATCTATGCAAATTTATTCAAAAAACAACGCTCGCACGTTGATTGAAAAACCTTCTGTGGTACTCATTTTAAGATGCTATTGCGCCAAATATTTTTTTAATTCCTTTAGACATCTTTTCCATCGGATTTCCGATGCGATTAAACATGCTACCACCATGACCTTCGTTGGGCATCTCGTTCGAACCCCACTGCACCAACCCCATAGCCGTCGAGAACGACAAGTCATTAACACGATCCGTGATACTAGTTAGGCCTGTTGGGTAACCCAACGCAACCGGCAATCGCAGCTTCTCCTTGGCTAATTCAACCAATCCCGGCAGTTTTGCTCCCCCGCCGGTAAAGATAACCCCAGCCGGCAGCAGCCCGCTACGACCGATGGCTTTCAGTTCCTTGTCAATCTTTTCGAGCATCTCTTCGGTACGTGCCTCGACAATTTGTGACACGTACTTCAGTGAAACTTCTTCAGAATCCTGCACGCCGAGTTCTTTCAGGTCAATCTTGTCGTTTTTATTGAAAACTTTGGGAAGCGCCGACGCGTACTGCAGCTTTACTCGTTCGGCTGCATCGATGGAAGTCCTTAAACCAATCGCGATGTCAGCCGTAATATGGTCAGAACCCAACGGAATCGATGTGACATGCAGTATGTCACCATGCTCAAACACAGCCATACTGGCGGACGCACCGCCCAGATTCACTACCGCAACTCCCAGCTCTTTCTGGCGCGGCGAAGCGACAACCTCTGCTGTGGCTAGAACACCAAGCACAAGACGCTCAATATTAACAGCGGTTCGATAAACGCATTTGGTCAGATTCTTGATATGTGATGTAAGTCCTTGGATAATCTGCGTATCAACTTCAAGCCTGATGCCGGACATACCCAGCGGATCCTTTACGTCTTTTTGCCCATCCACCGCAAAACTACGCGGTATCACATGAATAATCTCGTAATTAACTGGAGTAGCCACGGTTTGTGCCGCTTCCACCGCCCGCTCAATATCTTCCTCTCGAATTTCGCCGTCTGGTCGTGATACCGCCACAACCCCCTTGCTTTCGATCATGTTCACATGCGAACCGGAAATAGAAACCCAAGCCGAGCTGATTGGCATGCCTGCAGTGCGTTCCACTTTTTCGATACATGCGGAAACAGAAGAAACAGCGTCCTCAATAGAATTGATAACGCCACGGTTTATGCCTTCGGACAGAGTTTCGGCAGCTCCAATAATATGAATACCGCCCCTCTCAGCCGCAGGCATCTTTTGTCCGACCGCGATTCTAACAGCGGTCGAACCGATATCTATTCCAGCGAATAAGGCATCGTTCGACATAATTTAGCCGAACAAATTTAATGATAAATACGGCCACATAATCATGATACCAACTAGCACAGCGGCAATCGCAGCCACAAGCACCGTTCCAGCCATCACATCCTTGATCTCTTTTACGTGAAGGTGGACTCTTGGCTTAAGCAAATCGACAACGCGCTCAAAAATGCTGTTCATCAATTCTAGCACAAGAACCATAGCTATCGCAAGCGTCAAAACCGCTCGCTCTAACCCTTTCATGTCGAACACTAGCATTGCGCAGATAACCATAATTGCTACCACGGCCTGCACCCGAAAGCTCTGCTCCTCGCGAAAAATCCGAGCTAAACCAGCCCCAGCAAAACCAAAACTTTTTTTTAATCTTTTTAGGCTAAACATAGCTAAAAAATACCTTCTTCAGTCAAGACATCCTGCTGAATTATAAACATCGTGTTCTCCTCTTCCTGTGTCGTGTGGTCATATCCGAGCAGATGTAACGTACCATGCACGAGCATCAGCGCAAACTCATCTCGTATGCGCCGATTTATCTGCTTGGCTTGACGCTTTATTTGTTCAGCAGAGATAACCAGCTCTCCCAACAACTCGTGTCCGGTTTCATCTTTAATCTCAACAAACTCCTGATCTGCCGAGTACGGAAAAGAGAGTACGTCTGTGGTTCGATCCATGCCGCGATGCTGTTTATTTAGCGCTCGCATGACCTTGTCATCAACCACCGAAACAGCGACGTGCACTGGTTTTTTCCCGTCCACATATTTATATGCAGCAGAAATCATTTTCTGAATGAAGGTCTTGGTCACCCCGTATGGCAAATGCCCTGACACTTCTGTAGTTACTAGCATCATCTCAAGATTAACCCTCTTCCTCTGTACTGCCTCCCTCTGAGCTCGGCGGCAAGGCTGTAGGATCAACCTCGGCTGGCTCAGACGTTACCGGCACAGGCGCACCACCACCGATGAACTCTAAGCTGTTTGCAACCATCGAGAGCGTAACGCGATAACGGATTTTAAGCTCATCCGCCAAATCGTAAGTCAGGCTAACGACGGTGGCTCCGTTCGATAGCAATATGGTTCGCCGGTCGGATGTAATTATCTGCTCATAACCAAGTTTATTCACCAAGCTCTCAAAACTGCTTATGGCGGACATCCCTTCGATTGGTGCGTCCGGCAACCAATCAACCAATGAAGTATTTTCGTCTTTTGTGTAGAGCGTCACCTGAACGCTTTCACCGGTCGGTGACGTAAACCTAACAGTCCGCTCAACCGGAATATCGCGAACGCCCCAAGATATCGGGCGCAGCAATTGAATTCCAAAGTCTTCATTGCGATACACGGTGATGCCCGGACTATCGATTAGACGGGCCGGATCGGGTTGTGACGGGTCGAACAGGTTCAGCACCTCGTTCAGGTCAACAAAACTGTCGCCATCAGAGTTTACGCTGTTCGGATCACTGCCAAATATCTCTGTCTCCTCCGCATCGGTCAGGCCGTCGCTATCCATATCGTTGGCCTGTTCTGGGGGTGGCGGCTCGCAATCTTCCGGGCAATCGTTATAGGTTTCGCCACGATTCATCTCACACTTGCCATCGCCACATACTGGCTCTGGCGGCTCGCAATCACGAGGACAAGACTCAAACGACTCTTCGGCATCGCAGGCGCCGTCGCCACATTCTGGTCCCTCTGGCTCGCAATCTTCCGGGCAAGAAATATGATTTTCTGGGTTTTCACAGATGCCGTCCCCACATTCGGGCGGCGGCGGTTCACAGTCTGTCGGACAATTTTGATAATTTTCTGCTGGTGCGTTACATGTGGCATCACCACAAACTGGCCCCTTGCTCGCAAACAGCAGAAAATATACAGCTACACCTCCGCAAATCAACAATATGACTGCCGCTATAGCTATTATTAAGCCAGCCTTACCTTTCTGCTTTTCTGGTTGGGATGGCTTGTCTCCGCCTGACGAATCAACACCTTCGGCTGATGGATCTGCTTGCTCCGCTCTAGGTGGTGCGGGTCGATGCTTGGCCGAGGCACCATAAAACTCCTCGGGGATTACGTGAATCTCCGTTTCTTCATTGGGCGGAGCTGGAGTGCCGGCTGGCTTATCCAGCCCAATTGGTTGATTCTCGTCGGCCATAAGCTAATTGTTTATTGTGGAATGTTTAGCAGCCTGCCTTCGCCGTTCGGATTGTATCCGGCTTTTACCTCGTCACCATCGATGTAGGTATCGCCGTCGGTGTCTGGATTTGTGGGGTCGGTGTTATAAATCTGAAGCTCTTCTCGGTCAGACAAACCGTCTGAGTCTGTATCTGGAACTTGCGGATTGGTGCCTATTTCCCTCTCTTCTTCATCACTCAAACCGTCACCGTCGGTATCGAGCGGCTGATTAGCTGGCTCCGGCTCGACCACTGGCTCAACCGGCTCGGGCGGCGGGCAATCCACCGGACAGTCACCGAACGATTCTTCTGCTTCACAAATTCCGTTTCCGCACTGGTCCGCCAGCTCTTCTGAACAGTCTTCCGGGCAATTTATTTCTTCATTGGGTTCGCAAAGCCCGTCGCCACATACAGGTTCAAGATTCTTGGGCGGAGGTTGTGTTTCGGTGCCGTCTTCCTGGGTTTGCTCGATTCCACCGGTGGTATCTTCCATCATGGTATCGCCGGTATCACGCAAGAAATAATACCAGATACCAGTACCGATAGCGCCCAACACAACCAATATTATAATGACAAAAAGCAGACGTGACGGCCCACGGGACGGAGATGGATCAGACACCGCCGCTGACGCCGCGCCTGGAGCCCCTGGCGCAGCCGGGTCAGGAATATTACTGGCCGGCGCAGCCGGTTCGGTGTCGGCGAATATATCTTCGGGTTCTTTCTGTTCGTCAAACATATTTATATATCTCTAACTTATAATTCAAATGACGGACCTCGGAAGGTTTCTTCTTGGCCATTCTCGTCAATTCCGCGTAGGCGGATGTAATAATTATTGGGCGCAGATAATCCAGTAATCTCAATTGAATGTTCCGTACTAAAACCGGGCTCATTCAGGGTACCTAATTCGTATTCTCGCGAATTGCCGTAATCCAATACGGAAGTCATGGGCCGCACCGTCGTCCATTCAACCAACACAGAAGTATCAGAAGTATCTGTTAGCGTCACACTAATAAACACATCGCGTAAAGTGCAGTCAGAATAGCAAGTCTCCACGGTTTCTGTGCCAGTACATTTTCCGTCTCCGCAAACCGACCTCTCCCCCACTGAACCTACAGGCTGTGTGTCGTCTATAGATCCCTGGTGACCACCAGATTGATCGGCTGGTTGGTTTTTTGCGGTCAGACCCGGAACATTAAAGCCGCCACTCTCTTGCCTATCACGGTAAACTGCAAATGAGACAGCGGCTAAAACCACTATGACGATAATGCTAAATATTAGAAGTATTGTACTTTTAGACATATTGAAGTCTATGAGGCGGAACCTTACTCAGTGCAGACGCTATTAAATATGGTGTTCCTTAATTGAGTAGCCGCTCCCCCCGCACTGAAATCTGCGATATTGATATAGCGCGTCACACCGGAAAAATCGACTCCGCCGCCGTCGCTAACAGAACAACCTTGCAGCGCCGGACACCAAGCCTCTGCATAATTTTCATCAGAAATGACAAACATCTCGACAAAATCCGAACTATCAGGCGCACAGCCACGCAATTGACAGCTCAAAGATCTTTCCGCAACTTGGTCAATCGTGGCAAAACTTTCAAGATCACCTCCAGAGTTCGGAAATGTGACAGGAGTGCCGCCTCCGATACCGGGTGCCTCATCGGTCACAATAACAATAAATGGATGTGCGTCTTCCCTCCAGCCGATGGCGTTTGGACCATCATCGTAATCAGAATTATGAGTCATCAAATAGCCGGCAGAAGCAAACATCGGCTCGTCAGATCCGCGCTTCCAACGAGGGCGGCCATCCGGCCGGACAGCATCCCAATAATCGTCCATGTTCTCAAGTCTCTCGATAAACGTTTCGATATCGCCGAGTGGTAATATCTCATCCTGGATATAATCAAGGTTTACCCTGCCTGTCTGAGCAAAATATACCATTCCGAATTTATGGTCGACATACCCACTAAAATCGGCGGCAATCCCTTCTATGCCTTCTAGCACACCCCTCACCAAAGAATCCATCGAGCCAGTCAAGTCAAACGCAAACACGATGTCCGCCGCAAAATAGATGCCTTCCGGTAAATCGCGATTAGTGCCGTTGCAATTTTCATCGATTAGCGCACAGGTCTCTACTGCGGCCGGAATTACAATTGATGTGCCGGGTATCGTGTAACGCGGGTGTGCGCTTGGGTCATTTGGCTCACAATCCGCCACATTCGGCACTCCGTCGTTGTCGATATCCGGATCGCACTCATCCGGGAAATCAGCGTTCCTGTCTGGGTCATTAATCCATTTTTGCCGCTCTTGGCAAAAAGTCAGCAAGTCACCAGACAACCCGGCACACGATTCATAAGGTCCTGGAAAATCTCTGAACATCGGAGATGTATCACAAACTTCTGACTCTCCGTCTTCGCATGCTCTGACGCATTTAGACGACGAGCATGTGGCATATCCTGTCTGAGCACCAAAACTTAAATCCTCTGGCCTGATACTCATGCAAATCTGACCATAATCTATACCCCCTGACGCTGTCCCGGGCTCGCATGACTCATTTCCTGGTGGGTCATAGCTAGCATCTTGAATTATTCCATCGCCGCAAAATCCGCCCGAAACATATCCCAGCAGGCAGGCCGAAGTACAATATGGACAACTGGAACCATGACGAGCACGGCACGGAACGTTATTTGATGCGCCGTTATCGCATAATTCACCGCCGACCCAATTCACGTAACCGTCACCGCACACGTTAATCTTACATCCGCTGGTGCAAGCATCATCGTCTTCCAGGTTGCCGTCGTCGCAGTCCTCACCCTCGTCGCGCACACCATTGCCGCACGTGCCAGGCGCGGTGCAGGACCATTGACCCCAATCGCAGGAACTTGATTGGCAGGACCGACGGAACCACTGTTCACTGCGTGGACACTCAACACAGGGACCATTATCACCGCAATCCTCATCTGTGGAACACGTAACGCCGTTTGGATGGGTATCTGAGCCGCTGCCTAAGCAGACGCCACTGCTTTCCTGGTAACCACCGTCACAATGCTCCGGGCCGTTAACCGCACCGTCGCCACAATAAGGTGCCGGTCCCTGACAATCCCATGAGCAGCTGCAGTCATCGTCATCTTCGACATATCTTCCGTTCATGACGCCGCAGTCACACGCTTCGCTCGGATGCATCTCGCCATCTCCGCAACGGAAACCGGGCCCGCTGCAAAGACTGTTGCAGTGACCGTACGTCCCGTTCAGGTCGCCGTCGTCGCAGTCCTCACCCGCACCTACCCGACCATCGCCGCAATAGTTATCGAGCACACAAATGCCGGTGGAAATCTCATAGCCAGAACAATCCGGCAGGCAGCGCCTTTCCATTACCCCACTCTCACCGCCGATCTCGCATGGCTCATCCCAAACCGTGTCACCCAACTCGCACTCTTCGGAGGAAGGATTAAGCTTTCCGTCTCCGCATTCACCTCCACCGACTTCGGGAGCACCTTTGCAATAAGACGCAGCGGTATCAAAATCTTTAACCATATATATGCTCACGTCTTCGTAGGCACAAAGATTCGAGGACCATTTACAACCAGCAGTGCCGGTGCACTCGCCAGAGTTATCTATATCCATACAGGTACTGCCGAACCATTGACCAATTTCATCATCGTGCTGACCATATTCTAAAGTGGCGTATATCTCTGGGTTGCTGGCGATGTGGTGGTACTTATAGATATGCGATTTTTCATTGCACAGGAATTCGCGATCGGTCTGATTCCAACAGGTGGCGGAATCATATCCTGGACATGGCGCAACCTGATTTAGCGGGTCTAACGGAGCGCTGAATCCAAGCTGTGCAGATAAAGTATCGTTCCAAGATGGCCAGACGCTGTATGAGCGACCGCGCAAGAATGTCCCTTCCTGTAGGGTCGGGTCGCTGCTAGAGGCCAGCAGCATATCGCGCATTTCATGCACATCGGCCCAGCGTTTCAAATCCCGCGCCAACTTGGATTCCGGAATATCGCACCGACCGCCGTCGCAATCCAAATCTGAGTTACAGGTCAAATTTGCGCCCTCAACACCGACCTCGTATTTGCATACGCCGGCATTTTTCAAATTATAGTTATAATCAGTTCGGTTTAATATCTGATTGAACACTGAAACCGTCTCCGAAGCCGCGCCATCGTTGAAGGAGAACACATAAACATTTGAGAATATCCGGCCACTCGGATTAAGTGACGGTGCGCTAACGTAGACCGTCCGCCCTTCCTGCAGGGCATCGTACGGCCCAAGGCCTAGTGGTGTGGGCGAACCACGGAAACCACGCCCCAGATACCAATCCATAATGCCGCGATGCTCCAAATTGCCAGTTAGTCGGAAACCGATTGCATCGTCTTCCCAGTCCACTGCCCCCACTCCAGCACCTGTATCAAAAGTAAATAAATACTCAGCAAACACATCTTCGCTTGGCGTCAGTCTAATTATTTCATCGGTCTTGATGGACGGTAATGCTGGGGTGCTGTCACCGGCGGATGCACCGTCTCGACAATAATAGAATTTAACTCCGGTATCAAAATCATAGAACGGGTACCACAACCTCTCGCCGGCCGAAGAACAGTGCTTGGCATGCGCTGGATCATCATCCCAAGGCAATATAAGCGTGTCACCCGGGGCAGGACACCATCTCCAGTCCGGCCACGGATTGTCGCACAGCATGACAACAATCTCGGCCTCGCCGGCGCGAATGACACCAGCATCACCAAACGGCGAGTCATCGCTGATAGTAGCTAGCACCTGTTGTATGGCTTCTCCGTCACGCGGTGAGACGTCTTGGGTTCTCACCCAAATCTGAGCCGTATTTGCCTGCGTAACTCCATCAGCCTCTAGGTTCGGACTCATGTCGATAACCGACGGGCCGGTAGCGCCGTCATCCGGCTGTTCTGTCCAATTCCAAGTCCAAGAATACGCATCGGTACTGGAGATTTCTTCCTCCCCGCCTGCATAAGCAGTGGCGGTGTAGGTCCTGACATCACGACACTGCTCCCCTGCCATACAAGCGCTAGAATCCGGACAAGACCCGTCAACGCACGGCGTAGTGGCCGACGTAAACAAATCCGAACCCTTATGAATCTCCACCTTCTCAAGCAAACAAATGTCATCACCTGCCTCGAACGAATGCGGAACGCCATCACCGCCGATTATGGCCCCAGATATCGATCTGGCTTCAGGCAGAACCGCAGCCGCAATTCGAGCGCCCGCACCATATGCCGTACTGGGGGAGAACGTTAAAGTTGTAATTCCAGATTCGTTTACTCCGATATTGATGGTGCCGTTGACCGGACAAAAAGCTGGGTCACCGTCAGCACCGATAATAGGTCGAACAATATGCCGGTGCACAAACGTTGTTATCGAATGCCAAACACGAGCCAATAAACCATGCGGCTCTTCTGGTTCGGTCAGTCCCATTACTATCGCACCATCTAACTCATCGATGGCTTCTGCATCGAGGCAATCGACACCAGCCACACCAAGCTGACCAACAACGAAATTTCTTCGAAGCGAGCCCGTATCCATTTCTTGATCGAACTCAACTTCGATAACTGCGTTACGACACACACCTACTGGACGCACAGGACTGATAAACTCTGCGGTCGGGCGAGGCACGCAACAGCCGGAATCGGCACAGGCCAAATCGGCTGGACTTAGCCCGTCACAGTACTCGTCCGGATTCAGCCTAGTGTCGCAATTGCATACTAGCGCCACATCGGCCGTCCCGACATCATCCTCCGGCAAGTCGATGGTGTCTCCGTCGCTATCTATGTAGCGGCCGACAGAGACCTCTGTGGTTTCTGTTCCACCACCCTCAAGATCGGCAGATTCTACCACCTGATAGGGGTCGGCGTTATCATCTGGAGTTACCCCCTCCTCGCATCGCTCATACTCACCCAGTCCGACAATTCCATCACCGCAGAAAGACGGGGGGTCATAGAACGGTGATGAGCCCTCAAGTAGGCATCGACTGCTGCAGCCGTCACCGTCTTCGTTATTACCGTCTTCGCACGCTTCGCCCGGTTCGAGCTCCGGGTTCTGACCGCAACATCCATCACCCAGCAAAGCCCCAGGAGGACAAGGGTCGGTTCCGGCCAGCAAGCAATTGACCGTACAGCCCGCACCACCGTCGCATTCTTCGCCAAATTCGATGACGCCATTTCCGCACTGTGTGGTGCAAATTTCATCGTCCTCCGGCCGAATGCCACAGCGTGGGAAAGTCCCTTCGTTCAAACAATCAGAGCTGCAGCCATCGCCATCACGAGCGTTGCCGTCATCGCAAGCTTCACCATCAGCAATTACGCCATCGCCACAAACTGACCTACCGGCAGTTGCACCCAACAGCACACAGCCAAAACCGCTTAGGTCTGGCCGGTCATCGACTTCAACCGCAGGATTCTTACAGCCTGGCGGAAACACCAGAGCGCCGCCGGCTTCTGGGTCAGATACGGCATCGCAATTTTCTAAGTCATCGTTCACGACTCCATTACCGCACTCGCCGGAGAGGACACCCTCAAATAAACACGCATCAGAACAGCCGTCATCAACACCAAGTGCGCCAGTGTCGCAATCTTCACCAGTTTCCACAACACCGTTTCCGCATTGCGGTGCTCCGAGCTCGGTGCCTAACGCCGTGCAGTCACCGCCACAACCCCGAGCCGCTACCGGATCTGTATCAACGTATTCTTCCATCGCGACTACTTTGCGTCCATAAGGAGGAGGTGGCGGCTCGGCATGAACAAAACCGCTTAGCACCACCGGATCTTCAGGGTCAATACGCCAATTCCAATCGTACCCCTGCGCATTGAGGCGCTGGCCTTCTGGACTGCACTCATCGGACGGACCGTATGCGGTCAAATCAATTCCTAATCTCTCGCCGACATAATATAAGGTAGCTCTCCTCGGGCTAAGCTCGGTCCTGGTGACGTCACAAGACTCTGGATCGTCCTTGGTACGGAAGATCCACTCGTAGTACCCCGGCGCATTTAGTCCGGTTAGGTACACGCCACTAGATGAGTGCACCCCAGTGTCACCGCCTCTAGCTCTTACTTTGTAGTAAGTTGATTCCACCAAATTACCGGCACCAACAAGATTCACGCCCATAATGGTTCGCTCTCCTTCATCATCCTCGATGTAATCGGTCGCTGTCCTGGTTACGCCCAGACCTAGCGTCAATTCGTATGGCGGATTACAGCTAGCGTTGCGACAGCGATGAATTGATATTCCGTCTGATAATGAATCTTGATTCATGCCGATGTTAAACTCCAAACCGATTTCAGCATTTACACATGCTTCGGCACAGCCCTCGGTTGGCCAAACCCTGACGACTCGTGGATCCTCGAAGGCTACACGAACTTCGGATAATCCTTCCCTTGTAATCACACGGCCTTCCGGAATTAGCTCTGCAATAAGATATTCCGGATTTTCCCCAGTCTCAAAATCAGCCTCAACCGTTTGGTCGCAGTAAGTCGGATCAGCGGCTGGAGGTGGATTCAGCGAGATGCTTAAACCGGGGTCTGTATCCCAATCGATGTCATAAGGACCGTCATTATGACACTCTAAAATATTGCAGTTAGCCGAATGCGGCCTAGCATTAAAATCATGGGTCTGTCCCTCTTCTGACAGCATGTACCGACTTGGGGTCACGGCTATGCTACTAATATCACACGCTTCTATACCGTCTTTGGCTCGGAAAGACCATAAGTAGTTGCCTCCCTGGCGATAGTCGTAGTTTCCGTCTAAATAGCGTTCCCCCTCATCGCCCGGCTCATGAGCAGCTACGATACCAACTCCAGTATCTGGATTAGACACAAGCGTCACTCGATACCAATATCCAGGACGCAACTGACCGGAAAGGGCGTTCTCGCCGTCAGGCGGATATGTTGCGTCCGGACCAAAGAACAGCAACGTGCCACCGTCGGCTACCACATCGGTCTCTATAGTACCCGCAAAAGGCACCTCATCTGTACAGTTTATGTCTGACCCATTGCCGCACTCCTCGAAAATAATCGAGCCCGGAGCCTCAATAGAGGCCACATCCATTGGCTGGCTGAATTCCACGGACATTAGAGCGTCTAGGCATGCATCGGTTGAACCAGCTGCCGGTGTCGGGCTCTGTGTTATGCCAGCTTCTGGGTCACAGCTGGATCGCCGCATGACCACAGGAAAATCAGGCAAAACGCTCGTGCTGAAATTCCAACCGAACGCAGAATCTCGTTTTTCCCGACATGCATCAGGTAATACATCTCCATGCTCATCAAACACGGACCGACAAGAGCCGTCATCACAGCAGACGGTATTTTCTATATTGCAACCGCCCGAATCATTACAGTCTTGCACTGTAAACGGTATTGGATTGCCGGCCCAAACATTATTAGAAACCAGGTAAACCGGTCCGCTGGCCGGCCATGTGCCATCGTCTGCGGTTGGCACAACCGCCGTCACCTCATCCTGATCCCATGAACGGTAAAGTGTGGCCGGGATTGTATCTAAATCAACACCTGCTGTGCCGCTTCTGTAGAAATGCAACGAATTTTCCGGCGCATCAATACCAATATCATCCTCATTCTCCAAACCCGGCCAATCACCGGTAACCGTGACATCTGTTAGTGGCGGGCCACTCAGTGGTGAAATCGCGCACATACCAGGCGTTAATGGCTCATCATTTACAGTAAACCTAAACTGATTACTGGTTTGGGCCGGTGCTGCCGTCTCAACTTCGATTTGATGAGCTTCTAACCTTAGAGGATTTTCAATTTCACCGCTGTATTCCTCCGGAATCTTTATCACGATATAATTGTTGGTCCAGTTGTTATCGCAAACCGGATTGGCACCCGATGCCACATCATCAGAAGTAGTGGAATAAATATTGATATTGCCGCGACGGTTCCCGAAACCGGACCCCATAATGGTGACATATGTGCCTACCGGACCGCTGGTCGGCGCGATGCTATCTATAATTGGACCAGCAGACTCATCGTCTCTAGCCAACGTAAACATCGCCTCATTGGACTCCTCAAACACTCCGGGCGCCTGCTCCACCAGCACGCGAATTGGGTACACCCCCTGCAGTAACGTTGACGGAACCAGAGCCTCCACCTCTGTGGTGGTCCAAGTTGAAACATCCATATCCGTTCCGCTCATCCTAACTACACTGTTTCCAACAGCATCCTCAAAAGCGGAACCATAAATAGTCACGATATCACCTTCTGAGCCTCGCGTTGGCTCGGTATAGCATATGCTGGGCTTCACCTCGCTATTAATAATGAAGGCTCCGAGATTGGGTCCGAACTCGTCGTCGTCAGTGCGATCAGAAGTGTCAGCGGCAGTCGTAATCATTAGCGGTCCTGTGACGGCATCGTCTGGAATGGTGACCACCACCGCAGTGTTAGTCCAGGCGCGCGGGCTGCATGCTTCGACCGTGACCTCATCACCAGATTCAGTACCCAAGAAAGTGACCGTTCCCGGCGTAGAACCAAAGAACATGCCACCGATGGTAATATTAGTGCCCGGACCGGCAGCCATATCTTCTTCGGAAATAGTCATAATAACCGGACGGTTCTCGCATAAGCCGGTTTCCAAATTACAGTAGCCAGCGCAGTCCTCATTGGAGGTGCAAGCCGAACCTGAACAGCCGGCGCAGTCCTCTCCTCCACAGTCTTCCCCGGTTTCGTCCGCATCCTGAATGCCGTTGCAGCAATGCTCAACATTCATGGTGAAATCACGTAAAGCAGGCGCGCTGGGCTGACCGGCACCGTCATAGCCTATTGCTCTCAAGGTGTGTGGTCCAGCAGACAGAGAAAGAGCGTCAATGAAAGTTTTCGAAGTGGTGAATGGATTATTGCCAAGACCGTTGATTTCCGATGACTTAGGTGCGCCGAACTCATCGATTAGCGCATCTATGCCCTCACCCTCCAGCATAAAATCAGCATACGCAGGCAAAAAATCATCACGAACGGTGGCTATAATCGGTATCTGAGATATGCTCGGGCAATATCTGGGGCTGGATACTGGCGCGCTGATAGAGGTTATCGGCCCCTCCATATCACGCAAGTCATTAAACGCAATTGCCCGCTCACAAGCGCCGTAGGGCACAGTCTCTCCAGCAATATCATATCCCGGCAACAAACAAGTGATATTTGCTCCGGTGTCGCTAGTGTAAGTGTCGGCCACGTTAACTCGATACCAGTAGTCACCCTCGAAGTCGGCTGGGTCATCCTCTGGGCTGCCGTCGGCTTCGATAATTATTCGATTTCCATCTATGACTCTTGTTACCGGCGTGACGGCACATTCGCTTTCATCGAAAGCTTGTGGTGCATCTCCCGAAAGTCGCGGATTGCAACGTTCAACTTCTATAAATGCATTTATCGCGGCTGGGTTTGGAGCTCGATTAAAAGCGATTGTAATGTTGTAATTTTTCGGAAAACCTGAATTGTCCGTACCGGGACCGCCCGGAAAAATACCATCAACCACAAATCCAGCACCGCCACCCGGACCTAGGCCGCCACCGCCGCCACCGCCGCCTCCATCTCCCGGCGTGCCGGCTCCAGTACCTTCCAGAATCGCATTGAGCACAAAGGACGCAATGGCATAGGACGCCATAATAATAATCAGTCCGATAACCGCATTTCGCAACCACTTCTTGGCCTTATCCACTTGCTGAACGTCACCACCGGCAGTCATCCACAAAAAGCCCGCATACAAAATTATGACCACAACAACAATTCCGAGCAGACCAAAAAATGCATTGATAATGGTTCCGGCAGTTTGCCGAATATCAGTGGTCGTCAATCCCAGCGAATCACCAAATTCCATGCCGAGATCAACCTGAGCCAGGGCAGGTAACGCAAAAAGTCCGGCACCAAACAGCACCACTGCTAATATTGCAAATATTTTTCCGAATCTTCTCATGCGACGACGGGTTTAGTCATCAATCAAGCTGCAGGTATAACGATCCTCTTCAACGCCAATTCGATTACAGCAAGAATTATTGCCACTCATTACGCAATCATCATACTCACTGGGATAGAAACAATTCTGTCGCGAGTCTTTTATCTTGGCTCCGATTACCGGTTGGTAAATTGGGACGTACTCAACATGATCTTCTATCTCTTCCTCGGACCAACCCAAATCATTGGCGGTCAAAAACTGTCGGTGCCGTAACACCATGCGACTGACATCCTCTCCGTCCACCTCAATCGGTCCATCGCCCAAATCCGGGAAAAAGTGCGGCGGATCTAATTCGATATAGGCGCAAGACTCATCTCCGGGACACTCTTCCTCAAGGTTTTCTTTCTCTCGCTCTGAGGCGCGCAAAGCTAAAGTAGTATCATCTGTCGTGAAGATCGCACTGTCAGCCATATCATCGTTATACGCGCCGGTTCTCATGGAGCTGACGCTCATCACCTTGCTCCATATAACTTCCACCTCGGCGCCCGGCGGAACGTTAAACGGACCATCCGGATAATCAGGTTCGCCAACATCTTCGGGCGGGGTTGACTTCGGACTTACGTTCAACACTATCGGGGGAGTGAGATCGATATCATCTCCTATCTGATAGAGGTATCTAACCGTATCACCAATTCCGGCCAAATCAGCGGGCGGGTTATTCAAATAGTAACCACTGCCGTCCGGACCCTCGGCTGTACCGTTTTGATTGCCGTCTAGCGAATTACCCACCATATCTAATGGGCCGTTGAAGGCTATTGCCATCGGCGGATTTTCCTCGCTTACTGTAGCCGCCTTTACTCTGACACGAATTTCTACATTTTCCGGCAGACAATAAACCGGCTCACCGCATGAATTCATGGGTACACCTTCGCATTCTGCACTCGGAATGAACTCTGCCGTCCGATAGCGACTGCTTAAAATTATCGTGCCCGGAACAGACTGATAGCTGGTGGTGTCGCAAGCGCCAAACTCATCCAGGCACATTTCATCGCAACTGCCGTCTTCTAGTTCTAAGCAGCGTGCTTTCACCTCAATGTTTGTGAAGCCGCCGCCCTCACCGATAACGCCGCTCGCGGTCGTGGCGTCCATAGGCTCGCTAAAATATATCTGCAACAGTTGATTGCGTGGGTGCATATCACTGCCTGGATTCAGATGTACCCTGGGAACAACTGCGCTGATGGTCGGAGCTGATAAATCTAAGCTGGTGCCAACAGTGAATGGCCAGTAATAACCACCGTCACCGCTAGACATATCGAGCGCATTCTCTATCAGTGGCTCACCAGTGGCTGGATCAGGCGACCAAATCATAATGCCGTTGTCCCCTCCCCGGAGTGCTACGCGATAATTAACATCAACCACTGAACTGCCCAGATATTCAGCCGGAATAATGGTGACGGTCTGTCGTTCGGTCGGATTGTATTCATCGTTGACGGGAGTGAAATTGACGCCTGGATCCACCAGCACCTCGGGGCTGCTGTAGCGGGATTCAAACCGCTCGTCTGGATTTGCGCCTTCACTCGGCTGCAGCGACTCGTTAGGAATTATCTTGATTACATCAGTATTGAGAACGAAATTTTCCACGTCAGCCACGGGCTCGCCGTCAACAGTATCGTCCGTACTCGTAAAAGTATCGTTATCATCATAGCCGCGGATAATAGACTCCAGCGCAATCGGTCGCTTTAACGTAATAGAAATTCTAGTATTGCGCGGCACGTCGTCCTGGCCGGTTTCTGGATAGTGATATTCAATAATGCCGTTACCAAGCAAATGTGAAGTGCCGCCATGATATAAAGAAAGCGAAGACGATGATCCATCGTCGCTGGTTCCCCCAGGCAGCAGCGACCTTCCGGTAATTGCGTTTACTATGAACGCGGCAATCGCATAAGAAAGCAGGATAATAATAGTGCCTATAACTGCGTTGATCAAAACGCTCTTGGCCCGATCAACCTTCGATGAATCACCGCCGGCGGTCATATACAAATAGCCGCCATAAATGAACAGCCCCACAAGAAGAATGCCCATCAAACCAAAGAATGCATTGATGATGGTGGCAGCCACAACTCGAATGTCGGTGGTAGTCAATCCAGTTTCAGCGCCAACCGCATTTAAACCGGCATCAACTTGCGCACCGGTCACCGTTGGTGCCAATAACAAAACAAAAACGAACGCAAAAACAGCAAGCGTCCGCTTAACGCCTCTTTTTCTAAAACCGCGGCGATTCGTTTGAGATTCGCCAGATGTCTGAAACCTTCCAAGCATGAAAGAAGGTTAACTTATTCAACGAGCCTGTTAACAAACTCGCACCTCTATATTATATATGAAAAGCAGGATAGTTTTAATGGGATAACTCCTCTTTAACGAGCTTACTGACCAAACTGCCTTCAGCCTTACCTTTAGCGTCTTTCATTACTTCGGACATAACACGTCCGAAATCGGCGGCGGTCACTTCTTCGCCCATGTCGGCAATTTTCATTCTTACCAGCTCGCGTAACTTATCCTCCCCCATTTGTTCGGGTAGGTATTTCTGCAAAATTTCCAGTTCCTTGGTGGCTTTTTCGATTAAGTCTTCGCGTCCGCCTTCCTTAAATGATTCCAGCGAATCCTTAACTTGCTTAGCTTCTTTAGTAACGACGTCGACGGTGTCGTCCTCATTTAAATCAGACTTCTTTTCGATCGCAGCATTCTTCAATGAAGAACGAAGCATTCGAAGTACGGAGACCTCGAATGCTTCGCGTGCCTTGACCGAATTTATGTAGTCCTGATCGATTCGTTCAAGAGTGTTCATTCGGTTTAGCGTTAATATTCTATTGAATAGTTGATGAGTTTGGAGTCTAGCGGCGACGCTTTCTGCGACGGCGGAAGTCTTCTTCTGTCGCCTGTCCGCTCTTAATCAGATACTCGCGCTTTTCGCGTAGCTCTTCGCGTCTAAGTGCGGTTGCCTTGCTTGCGTTCTTGCTAGGCTGGTTTGAATGAAATCGAATCTTGCGCGCCTGTAGCAATCGCCCGCTATCCTGAACACGCCGGCTAAACCGACGAAGCAGACTCTCAAAGCTCTCACCTTTTTTTCGTTTAACTTCTATCACGGCGAATCACCTCCCTTTCATGATTATTGAGTCATACATTATTAATATTATGACCCCTTACGCTGGCGATATCTTACACGAAACTAATCAACCGGTCAAATCCCCCACTTTTGCCGAACCTTCGACGGGCACCGGCTCGATCTAACTCTTTAAAATCTTCTTGGTCAGTTCACTGACAGCCTTCTTATAGTCCACGATTTCCTGCATGCCTGACTCCATATCTCGAACCAAAATCGTACCATCGATAACCTCTTGCTGACCTAAAATTACTGTATATCTGGCACCTAATCGATTGGCAATTTCCAGCT
>CAZAOV010000021.1:0-19395 GCA_964486995.1 uncultured Gammaproteobacteria bacterium
TGGGAAATCTTCAAGCGGTACGACCGAAACTAATACATTGATGGTCTAGAGCCTAGATAATTATTGATATAAAATAATTCTAGCATAAATCAACGGCAAATAATGTTTAAGCTAGATGATGAATGGCTACAAAAAACCGCGGGACGCGGTTTTTGGTTGGGCATCGAAATATTACAATCGCTTAGGCAAAACTGAACTATCGTAATCTATAGTTTTTATCGGTGGTTTCTCGCAAAAAATCTCCCATGGTCTGGGAGATTTTAGTATACTGTCTCATTAAGATTCATTTTCGATATATTGTTCGAGGCTTTGCCTTTGTTTAATCAGTTTGGCGCGGCCATTATCGTACAGCATGACCTCGGCCGCATCTGGGAACGAGTTATAGTTCTTAGCGCACATTGATGCGCAGTACGCACCCACTCCCCCAACTTGAATAATGTCATTCGGGACAACGAGCGGCAGCCGAATCTCGCTAGGCGCAAAAGTTTCTGACTCGCGTACCGTCAGCACATCACCGCTCTCGCAACAATGACCGATGATACGATAATTACACTTTGGGCTAGGCATGGACTTGACCAAGCGCGTTGCGCGGATTGGATGTCGTGCACCGTACAGTGACGGACGCATAATTTCGGTCATGCCGGAATCCAGCACGATAAAATTTACTTTGTCGGTCTGTTTGACGTCTATGGCTGTGGCCAGCAGAACTCCGGCGTTCGCTACGAGATACGCACCTGGCTCAATTTCCAGCCTCAACCGACGTCCGTTCAGTGCAGCGAACGCGGTCAAATGATCAAACACCCCCTGCAAGACGGGATTCAGGTCAGCTGATCCGCTATCATGCAGTCGATTAACGCCGAATCCTCCTCCGACATTCAGCGTGGTGACTTCAGGCAACCAGTGATAAACCGAAGACAGCACTCGGCCAGTCGCGTCAGTCACGGCCGACGCTTCAGAACCAGAACCAACATGAAAATGCAGCCGCACAATCGGCACACCGGCTTGGCGGCACAATTTCGCCGCCTGACCAACCTGCTCATGCCAAATGCCAAATCCAGCATATCGGCCGCCGACCGTAGTCTTAGCGTTACTACCCGAACCCACACCAGGATTGACCCTCAACCCCAACTGAATGCCGTCGAACAGCCTGCTGGACTGCTTTAACAGGAGCAGTAACTCGAGCTGTCGGATGGAAGATGCGTTGATTTCCATCCCCTGCAGCAGCAAGCCTTCAAACTGGTTTAATTTCAGCTCTTGCGAGGTGAGCAAAATTTCTGACGGGGCGAATCCAGCTAATACTGCACGTCGAGCCTCGAAACTTGAGCTGGCGTCGATGCGAATACCCAATGACCTAAACGCGTTCAATATCCCGCGAGTGGGATTAGCCTTCATCGCATAACGCACAGTACAGCCAAACGGTGCCCGCACCGCTCGTGCGCGCACGGCCGCTTCGCGCAATCGCCGCCAAGAATAGACAAACAGCGGCGTCTGAAATGCCTGGCGCAACCTGAGCGCCTGGCTGTCGGTGATAAACATCTCGCCTCCCATATATTAAGGAACGGGACGGTTAGCTTACACTATTGTAAATAATTTGAAAGTCCCTTGGGCCATGCCGGCATCATTGCTAGTCGCATCACCCGTATCTCAATTAATTGCTGGTCGTAGATACCTACTGCAGCACCGCCGTCATTGCGACCCCGGTCCCAAAGCGAGGGGGCAATTTAGTTGGTTTAAACTGACGGCTAGCTTGCTGTCACGGAATTATGATGCTTTGCTCGCAATGACAGGCTGATTGAGCAGTTTCAGGTTTAACTCGTATTGCCTATTCAGCGCCTATGTGCAAATATCCCAAAGCTGAGTAACAAGCAGTAACGCTCTTTCATGCCAAAAGGAGGGATAGAATGACGGTTTCGAGTATGCTTCGACGGGTGGTGATTCCAGCCGTGGTGATGTTCATGCTGGTTCTGGGATACAACCGTACCAGCCACGCCCAACAAGGCTATATCATGCACGCCGAGGATTTCGATCTTCAGACCGTGGTAAGCCTGGTGAATCCGACGTCTGGACGAGGAGTGCGCAATCTGGCTGAACTGGAGGGAATTATCAACGATCCGTACAGCGGCATCAACAACGTTGATGTCGACAACGACGGAATCGTTGACTACGTTGGCTGTGTCGAAATCCGCGGCGGCGCTCATCACCTTATCGAGTTCCGTGCCCATCTGTCGTCAGCACCCGGTTCGGCTCCGGTGGTGATTGCGACACTAGCGATTACGCGAGATCACCACCGGCGGCTCGTGGTTCTGCAGGGCTCATACCCTGACTACGTGTACGGATACGACGCCTGGTTCTATCACGATACTTACTACTACCACCACGGTTTTGGCCCAAGAATTTTTCTTAACTGGTGGTTCATGTCACGCCCGATTTATCGACCGGTTTATTACGGATACGGTCCTTATCGGTACAGCCACGGCGGTCGAAGGTATTATCATCCGCGAAGGCGATTGCCTCACCCGACCATTCGAGTGAGAAGGGGCTCGTTCCACGGTCATCGCGGAATCAGAATCGTTAGACCGCGTGCACGACCTCACGGATATCGTCGACCGGGCCACCAGCATCAGCCACCACCGGCCGTTCGACGACATAGACGGCCGGGCCATCGCTATCACCGTGCTCCGCCGCCCAGAGTAAGTCATCCGAGACGGCCGCATAAGATAGTGCCGCCGCCCAGACGACAACTGCCGCACAAGCGCCCCGGAATTCGTCCTGCACCCCCTCGGCGACCAGACGTTCATCGTAGT
This sequence comes from uncultured Gammaproteobacteria bacterium, assembly GCA_964486995.1. Classification (GTDB taxonomy): domain Bacteria; phylum Patescibacteriota; class Patescibacteriia; order SG8-24; family SG8-24; genus JAHJAU01. The sequence continues at coordinate 2,805 of CAZAOV010000021.1, forward strand.
GCCCCACCAAGAACGCAGAAACGACGACCATATCGCCGCGGCAAGCGACCACCGACGCATCACCGACGTGGCCCGCAACCTCGGCAGCATCGCTAAAGATATCCCCAGAATAGGTCCCTGGCACCTATTCTGGGGATAAAGACAAAAATAGCCGCCCAAATTAGGGCGGTTTTTTTAGTCATTACTGAGTTTCGGGTTTGAATTCAAGCCATATGGATTGACATTTTATCCGATAAATGTTAGCGTTAAATGTCTTTCAAAATTTGATATCGAAGGTGAACGGTGAGCAACGATGCTTAATATGAATTTTCAGCTACTAGATGAAAATTTTCCCGCCGATTTCCACGGAACACACGGAAAAACTATTCTCGAAATCGTCACGGCACTCATAGAAAGCCAGTGCAAAACCCCTCTTAACCGCTGGTATGAGTTGTTTAGTCGGTACGGGGTCTTCGAAGATATTCCCTTCCAAAAATTTGATTACAGCGGGGACGGAAGCGAATATATGGCCATGTTCTTGGATCCCGAAATCAGTCTCGTAAAAGCCGGTGTCGGCACTCCGGATTTCGATAATTACGATTGGCCGGAAAAAATCAAGAACAAGTGCGCTTCACTAATCATCGCCTTCTTCACCGATGAGGGATGTGCGGGGCTACGAACTGTAGTTGTAAACGTGGACGGTCGAATCGAGGAAGTCCGGGACTTTGGCATCGGAGAAAACTGGCGCCAGCGCACCGACGAATGGAACATAGCAGAGGTGTTGGGCAAGTATGCCGGCATCAAATAACCACCCGATTAATCGGCCATTTACCCATGGTCGATTTTTGTTGCAATATTTATACAGCGCTGCTAACGTCATTTCCGCGAAAAAAGATGAACTCGATGTTTTTAATCGCCAGCACCATCCGCAAAATGATAGCTAACGGAACCATATCATTAGCCCGTTTCGCGACGAACTGCTGCATGAAACGGAGAATTAACTTTGACGTTGCGGACCAAATTAAATTCGGGTATATCTGAAATGCCGGTCGCTAAAGCGGTGTTTTATCTCATGATCTAGTGTGAAACTCCGCCTTCGGGCGGTTTTTTGTACAATATTAATAGCCTAATCATTGCCCGCTAAGATGTGAAAGCCAAATATCTATATCTGACGCTCGCCATAGTCAGCGTTATTCTTCCCTAATCGCAGTACATGTCGTTTATGCAGCCGCACGGTAACTACCTGGCAAAATTTTTTACCGACTTATCCGTGAATTACTCTTCGCGATTAATCTTGATGAATCTGGTTGTGACCGCGGTGACGTTCCTCGCGTTGATTGCGGTTGAAAGCAGGACCTAAAAAGTAAAGCACACCTGGATAGCAATTCTCGGCGTATTCATGGTCGGTATTTCGTTCGGCCTACCGTTTTATCTTTACCTGCGCGAACTCGCCAAACAAAAAACGGCCCGGTGACGGACCGATTGTCGAGAGTTAAGCGTGCATTCTCCGGAGAAACTCGATACCGTCTTTGAGCTTACGAAAAACGGCATCAGCGTCCTCGGATTCATCAATTACGCCATCCCGCCAGCCGCTGCACATCCCACCAAAAAAACTTTCACTTCTCAACCTTCACGCAGATCTACAAAAAAATGTGCTCAATTTGGTACGCTCTTTGGCTGCCGTCAAAATCTACTCAAACATCTCATGCACATCAAACCATCTTCCAATGGGTGGCTCGAACTTATACAATGCACCATTTAATGTCACATATCCCTCGATAAACTTGCCCGGTGCCAAGTAAATATCAGTTCGAGCCCAGTTGGTCAGTGGATCTAATTCCAAGAACGGATACCAATCCTTACCGTTCGGCGATACGATAATTCCGGATTTGCCGGCGAACTCCTCTACCTCGTTGCTCTCGGTATGAAACGCGGCATAATACACACCGTCCATATGCATCATGCTATAGGTGTAGCCCGAGTAATTATAGGGAATTGGATTCCACACCTCCACCGTACGACCCGAAGAGAATTCATACAGCGCGATGCCGTGTGAACGCAATTTATCCGGACCTAGAAGCAAGCCGGTCCCATCGGTTAGCTGCACATGCGCGGTGAAGCCCTCACTCCAAACTTCGGTCCAGGTCTCTCCGCCGTCTTCGGACATAACGGTAAAACGCGCCACGTCGCCTGCCCCTACGAACAACTTGCCATCAACGTACGCCACATCATGGAGATGCCGCAACTCAAATCGATCGTCGCCCGCCCGATACGGTTTGGCGTGCTCGGGATACAGCTCCTGAAAATCTTTCCAAACGCGCCAACTGCGCCCGTCATCCGTACTGCGATAGAGCCACGCCTTGTTCCACGCATGCAACGCACCCCATAAAGTACCGTGTCCGTCATCCGCCAAGGCCCAGAATGCGCCATCTATATCATCGGCCACACGAAGCCAAGACCCGCCTAAATCATCTGATCGATACAATTCGCCGGGAAATGAGAATCCGGCATACAGCACACCGTTGGAATCGGCCTCCAAGAATACCTCTCCCTCGGCACGATTACCTCTCAATACGCGCTCCAATTCCATATCTTGATTCATTCGCCAAATCGACTTGAGCCCGTTCGGCTCCACCACTGCCATGAACAAAGCGCCGGTCAGCTTCGAAAAATGAATTTGATAAATATCGCCAATGGACGGGTTAAACCCAATGCGACTCAAGCCTTGCGATGATTTGGGGCGCACCACGACTGGCGGCAATGTTTCCTCTTCAATATCTTTATCTGGCTTATCGACTGTACCGATGTCAGGCAAGGCAATACCTGGCGGAATATCAGTCACAACACCACCCTGCGGTGAAGGTTCGAGCATTGGCACACCCACCGGTCCAATTTCTAGATCAACCTGACGGTCATTGAACCCAGTTAAAAATAAAACTAGGGCTAGCGCAGTGGCGAATACCGCCCAGGCCACCAATACAACAATAATAATTTTGAGAGTCTTTTGATTATCCATAATATAGTAATGATACCAGATTGTTCGGACAGATGTTTAGTGCGAATCGATTGCGGGGTTCGATAATATGAAGAAATGACGTTTCACATCCATGATATCGCAGTGAAATCCATCTCCGCGCGGTCGGGAAGCAATAGTGACATGATATAATACAGTGGAGAATAATCTAAATAATCGGAACATAACGACAGCAATCAAGCCAGACTGCGTGTTGGAAGTAATCATTAAGACAGCCCGGTCTTGAGGCGTTTACGTTTAGCTTAGGATAATCCACGCAAAAAAAATCCCTCAATGTGAGGGTGTTTTTATTACTGAGAAATGACTTCGATCTTGGTCAGGCGGGGCTGGTCCATCTCCGGCCAACCGTCGAACCGCTCGCAATTCTCATCTTTCCAAGCCTCGAATAGGGCTCTAGCCTGTCCGTCGCCGGTGGCACGAACGCGAAATCGTTGCGCTTCACCCGGCGCCAGATGCTCTACGCGTTTAACGCTGAACTCAATAAAATAAAGAGGGTTGACCATTCTGAGCTTGGACATTTACACCTCCACCATCAAAAGGCCATGTAAAAAAATGGCGTCAGGTTAGCGTCTTCGGCAAAATAAATCAACCTGTTTGATTTTGTGTTAAAATTAGAGTAATTCACTTTACTAATCGCATTTTATGAAAAAGCCCCTGATTGCTGTGCTAATCCTGTTTGCCGTGGCTGTTTCGACATACTATCCATTGAACTATTTTTACCCGGAAAAAGTGGCCGAAGCTAAAAAATTTCTATCGATTGACCAGCGGCAAGACGAAGCCACTGCAAAGACCAAACTGCAGTTGACCATCAACAAGAATCTGGACAGCAGCTTAGCGGCAGTGCTAAAAAACGAATCAACCGGACAGGGTGCAGTGATATTTTCTGAAATGATTGCGGGCACAGAATATATTTCAAAAATTGTCATCAAAGGTAGCGGTGATGATACCGCAACCGTAAATGTCAACGAACGATCGCAACCGACGAGCCTTGAGTACCGTGGCTATCTGATGTTATTTGATGATTATGTCGGCGACACAGTCCACCTTACGGTCAGAAAGCCGAATCGAAAATACGAAACCGCTGATGAGGAGTCGCTGGTCGGCATTAAAACTAGCGGCCCCATATTGGGTCAGTCGCGCTGGGATATTTTGCAAAAAAAAGATGACTCTGGCTACCGCAAATTCTTGATTGAACAGGGTGCGGCGATTCTAAATATCGTTGGATGCACTGCCCTAAAATCTTCACTGTTACCGACGCCGAATACCGACGATTCTCTGGCCTTTGTCGGATGTAAAAATATTACCATTAACGAAGATGCTGACGGTACGGTCATTAAATCCTGCGAGAATGAAATAATCGACTGCGCGATCGATACCATCACTCATTTGAAAACCATCAAAGAATCCAACAGTCTGGATGCACAAACAACAGACGAAGAGCTGGATGAGGTTGTAGAGCCCGAAAAAGAATTCGTCGATGAGACCGTAGAATCCGTGATTGACCCCAAGGATCAGGATGAAGTGTTTGACCTAATGAGTAATATCGATGCTGTCGGAACTTTAGTGGCCAGCTTCAGCCAAACAAGCATAAACGAACAAGGACTCAACGAAAAAAGCGAGGGTATTGTATCGATTAGCTTTGCCGGTAGGCAGGGGGCATGCAAAATGGCGGCGCGGTCAACCACTTCTGGCACGCCACAAGCCCCGGAGAGCTCGCCGCCGGACATAATTCTGCCTCCAGTAGCGATCGTAAACACCACAACTTCATCCGTGTGCACCGGCGAACTAAACGAGGAGACCGGGCAATTCGAACTCGAAGGTTTGATGCAGACCAACACCAAGGCGGAATCAGGACGATTGGAGGGTGTTAAAACATCGGGCATGGGCGCATTTCATATTTTAGGTCTGCTGCAAGAAGGCAGGGTGAGCGGAACCATCTTTTACGCGAATAAAGCCCTTGAGCTGCGACCGCAACAAACAATGTTTGAATAGCATACCACCTTGAATTAAAAAGACACGCTGAATCGCGTGTCTTTTTGCTATTTATCCGGTCGAGAATCGCGCAGCACCCTCATGACGTTCTGGCACAATATTCGTCCGATGCGTTGCTTCGACCAGCCGGCCTGAATCATGGCATCGGTGAGATTGGGCAGCCTTGCCATGCGCTCCAAACCGCGAACCGGAGTAATCATTCCGTCAAAATCTGAACCAAGCGCAACGTACTCGTCTCCTACCACGTTAATTACATGCTGAAGGTGCCGCATCACTGCGAAAACGTCTTTACCGCCCAGATAGCGTGGCTCGTACATGATACCAATCACACCACCGGTATCGGCGATAGCACGAATCTGCTCATCGTTGATGTTGCGACGGTGACGATATGCTCCGCACACACCAGTATGCGACACGATTGCTGGCTTATTGGTAATCGCACAAGTATGCAAGAAGCAACGCAGGTTAGCGTGAGCCAAATCCACGATTACGCCGAGACGACCACAGTCATGAACCAATCGCCGACCGAAATCGGTTAAATCACTATCGTTATTGGCCCACAAACCATAATTTGGAGAAGCCGCGGCATTAGGGGTGAAATGAACCAGGCCAAAAGACTTCAAGCCACGCCGCGCTAGCCGATGCAGGTTATTAACGCTTCCCTCGAGAAAATGCGCCCCTTCTAAAGACAAAAAAGCTGCCACCTTATGCTGGGCGCGAGCGCGCATCACATCGCCGACATCGTGGGCCAGCATCAGTCTATCTGAATACTTTTTGCGGGCCGCATCTAGCTGGTCGATTTGCTGATTGGCTAAACGGTACAGGCCGCTAAAGCGAAACGGGGCGGTCGCGACGCTGAAAAACTGTGCTCCAGCGTTGATGTCGTCCAGCTGCGGTAGATCAACATGACCCACCCAAGCCGACTTGGGCAATAGCCGCCGGTGCCGCACACCGATATCGTAGCGAAATCGCCGCATCCACATCAGAGTGTCAGCATGCAGGTCAATGGGGGGAAACATTTGATGTAGTTCATGCGCCTCTGAAGAACCGTACTGTCTTGAACTTCGCCAGATGTAGCTCATACTGCTCCTATAAAGTGCTTTAAATATATTACTGTAACCCGTGTTTGACCGCAAATTTGTTATGAGGCATGGATTCCCGCTGGATTATATGCCCGCATAAATAAGTATGGAATCGGCGAGCGAAGCATTTACCCCCTACTAGTCCTTAGCGGTTTTCATGTTTCTCGGCTCTGCATCCGAAGACATCGCCCCCGAAGCCGAGTGCACGTCATCCCGGTCGCAATCTTCAAAACTACACGCCATCAGCGAACCATTCACTTCCATTTAAAAAGTTATCCCCAAAATAGGTGCCAGGGACCTTTTTGGGGATAAGATGTTTCACACAAGAGACATGAAACAAAGAGGATTAAATTAATTGTAAATCACTGAATTCAATGCCCGTAATGAGCTTGGACGTTTATAGCACTGAGGTGGTATCTTTTCCGTATGTCAAACATTGATTTCGAATATTCCCTGCGGCATTCCACCCGCGCCAAACGCGTCACTTTGACAGTGTTTCCAGAAGGCCGCGTAGTGGTGACTATTCCGCCACGTGCGTCTGAGCGGACGGTTTTGCGATTCCTGCAAGAATATGCGCCATGGGTGCGCAGACAGCTGTCAGGAACCAAGCAATATGACAATTGCGTTTTTTTGCCGGCCGGCCGTCGGGACTATTTGCGCAACAAAGAACGCGCTCGAGCATTCGTGCATACCGTGATTCATCGATACAATCCGCATTATGGTTTCGACTTCAACCGCATCGCCATCAAGAATATGTACAGTAACTGGGGCAGCTGCAGTGCGAAAAAAAACCTGAATTTCAACTATAAAATTATTCACTTACCGTCGCATTTGGCTGAATACATCGTGGTACATGAGTTGTGTCACCTGAAAGAGATGAATCATTCCAACCGTTTCTGGTCGTTGGTGGCACGAACGATCCCGGACCACAAAACCTGTCGGAAAGAGTTACATAAATACATGATGTGATATGAGAATGCCACAACGAAAATCCGAACAAAGCCGCAAATACGATGGCAGCGACAACCATGTCACCCCGTCAAAGTTGCAGGAACTAAGAGATGAAGTGGAGAAGCTGGAACAGCGCATCCGCCCAAAAGTAGTCGAAGACCTAACCGCCGCACGCGAAATGGGTGACCTGTCCGAAAACGCGGCCTACTCATACGCCAAAGGCAAGCTGATGGGGATTGACCGACGACTGCATGAACTGAAAGATAAAATCAAGCATGCGATTGTCATAGAAGGCGGCGCGGGTAAGGATGGGTCGGTATGTATCGGCTGCACCGTAACCGTCAGTGTGAACGGCAGACAGAAATCATTCGAGATAACCGGCTCACAAGAAACCGACCCAGGCACCGGACGCATTTCGCACAGCTCCCCGGTTGGGCAAGCTCTTCTAGGATTAAAGGCTGGCGACGCCACCGCCGTGCAAATCGGCGACCGAGAAGTCGAGTACGAAATTATCGACGTCAAATAAAAAAGCAGAGGCTGACGCGCCTCTGTTTTGGTTCCGCTAGATTACTTTACCAATCGACTCATCGTTCAGACGAATGAACCGAATCGACGAAGTGACGATTCCGCCATGGTGCTCCCGGGGAATAAAGCGCAGACCGTATCCAAGCTCGAATCCCTGGATAAAAGAGTCCGTACCTTCTGGAAAACGTTTCTCGTCCTGAACCGTGGCCATACGGTTCTCGGGGTCGGTCACCACGACGACATAGGTTCGATTCTCGGTCTGCACGACAATCTTATCGCGCGGCTGAAGCTTCTCAAAAACGACCGTCTTTATGTTGAATCTCATGCTACCTCCTTCGTCATGAAGGGATTAACTTACACCATGGGCACGTCGTTGTCAATCATCTTTCCGTTAGTCGCGGCACTAACCCCAAAGAACATCAAGATACCACCCTACACCAACAAAACAATTCCGGCTGGCACAGCAGTGCCAATAAATGCTATGCCGATCCCATAAAAATCACGCCCGGCATAAGAATCTTGTTGTAGCCGGTTAATTATTTGTTCACTCACATCGCATTATAGACTCGCCCCTCGCAGTCGATGCCAGCCATGACCTCGCAAGATGAACCCCACACGCATACGGTACGCTCACTGCAATTTACCCAGATGGTTCCCAGGCGCATCTCCAACAATCCCTCGTTATCCTGCACCGAATGTCATCGGCTTAAACCAGAGCAGTGTCCAATGATAAAACTCATGTTGGCCGTCCAGCACCTTATTAAGCTTGCACCCACAATGGGTCTGTCAATCCATAAGCAGGATCTTTTTGATATAATCAATATGAACTTAACGATTGGACCATATGAAAAAAATTGCTTTTTTTGTCGCGGCGGCTGCTTTCATCGGATTGGCTGCCAGCACCACCGCAGCCACGATGGCTGAGCGACTGAGCGGCTACATCCTGCTGCAGGTCGAAGACAACGGCGAGGCTTGGTACGTGGAACCGCAATACGACACGCGTTACTATATGGGTCGACCGTCTGATGCGTTTGATTTGATGCGCGCGTTCGGGCTTGGAATCGCGCATGGTGAGCTGATGGATTACATAGTGGGGCGATTTCCGGCGCGGCTCTCGGGCATGATTGTGTTGGACGTAGAGCAAAATGGCGAGGCATATTACGTTTATCCGGACGACCTGCACGGATATTATCTCGGCCGTCCGGCGGATGCTTTCCAGGTTATGCGCGATCTTGGTTTAGGTATTTCGAACACCGACTTGAGGCAAATCACTGTCGGCGATGGTTCGGGGACTCCGCCGGAGGACATAGAAGAGCCAGAGCAACCAATCGTCCGCGCGAATTATAATATAGTAGACACGTATCAATCGCATTGCTTCGACAACCAATTGGCCATCAACTGCCCAACCGAAGGCGACTACTACTTTGGCCAGGATGCGCAATACATCGGCACTCAGCCGTCCTATACCGACAACGGCAACGGCACGGTGACCGACAATGTCACTGGTCTCGTATGGCAGCAGGGGCATAACACGGAACGTTTGACGTTCCAAGACGCCACTCTGACCTGTGACTGGCTGACGCTCGCCGGACACTACGACTGGCGTCTGCCGACCATCAAAGAACTCTACTCGCTCACCGACTGGCGCGGTCTGACCGGTGAAATCGATTTCATCGACAGCGACTATTTCGCCTTGGAATGGATGGACGAGTTAGACCCCAACGATCCGTTCGCCGAAACGCACTGGCCAGGCATGATGGGTCAAACCTGGTCCTCGACCATTTATCAGGGAAATCTATGGGGCCGCCCCGACCAGGCGGCGTTCTTCTACAACTTCTTGGATGGACGCATTAAGTCGGCCAGCACCGACCTAAACACGGCCGGACTGTTTTATCGCTGCGTGCGCGGGCCAGAATATGGCATTAACGATTTTGTCGATAACGAAGACGGCACAGTGACCGACAACGCCACTGGACTGACTTGGCAGCAATCAGACGACGGCGAAACCCGAAACTGGATGCAGGCACTGGCGTATTGTGAAAACCTGGAGCTGGCCGAACAGACCGACTGGCGACTGCCAAACGTTAAGGAACTGCAAAGCATCGTGAACTATAATGAGCCCGAACCGGCGAAATACCACGAGTTCGAACAGACCGATCCGTCGGCTTGGTACTGGTCCAGCACTACCCTCGAATACGGTGGTGAGGCAACGTATGTCTGTTTCGGCAAGTGCAGTTCATACGACGGGGTGGACACGCACGGCGCAGGGGCGCAACGTTCTGATCCCAAATCCGGCGATCCGGCAGATTATCCCGAAGGACGCGGTGGTCAGGAAGACGATGTGCGCATCTACAACTACACGCGCTGCGTGCGCGACGGGTCCATTCGCACTGATGACACTTCAGAGCCTGAAACCGCTCCGACCAGCGAAGATCAGCCGGAAGGAGGCCCAGAGGGAGGTGATGCCCCGGCCAACGCACCGCTCCCGCCAGACGAGGCTGTTGCCGCCTGCGACGGGCGGGCGCTAAATAGCACCTGCACCACCCCAATCAAAACTCAAGGAACATGCGCCTATCACGAAACGGCTGGAATGTTCTGCCGACCTTAACATCACACATATAACACCGACAAAAAAAAGAGGCTTAATGCCTCTCTTTTGATTAAAAACCGCACACCGCCAAAAACTTAGTAATAATGAATTCCCCCTGACCGCGCGTGGCCTCGGGATGCGATTGGAATCCCCAAATCGGTCGATCGCGATGCCGAATAATTTCGTGCTCGCAAGTATCGGAATGCGCCAAGCAACGCATGTCTTCGCCGAGCTCGGTGACGCAGTATTGATGCTGCTTCAGCAAAGCAATCTTCCGCGGCAATCCACGGAGCATGAGGTCACAGGGGTCATCAATCGAAATCTCCTCCAGGCCCTCGCGAATGAATCCCAACCCTTCAATGAAACCGCCGTAAAATGCGGCAATGATTTCAAAGCCAAGACAAAACCCCACCGTAGGCACGTTGAGTAGGTTCAACGCCAGGTAGTCGGCGGATAAATTCAACGGCCCATAGGGGTTGCCCGGCCCACCAGACAGCACCAAGCCGCGAATTCCATACAACGGAAAGTCGAGCGGTTGATTATGCAAAACTTTTCGGTGAGGAATTTTGGTCTGCTGAAGCCGCACCTCCAACTGCGAAATCATCTGGCTCTGATTATCGATAATAAGGAGCAAAACACACCTCCTCTAGTTACATGATATGCTTTTTTGCGTTCTTACTGTCAATATTTTAGCATTATCGGTTCAACCGGTCCCAAAAGAAAAAATCGACGACTAATGTCGCCGATTTGAGTAATTTTCGACATTAGCCCCTCCCATGAGGAGTGATCAAAACCTACAACTTACTTAGCGTCAACCTTCTTCTGCAGCAAGTGCACCGCCAGCAGTGTAGAGATCGGCACGGCCAATACCAACCCCATACTACCGACAAGAGAACGCACAATTTCTGTGGCCAGCATTTCATTTGAGATTACTTGAGTGAAACCGAACGGTGCCAAATCATTGATGCCAAACAGCAGCAGCAGAGGCAGAGACGCGCCGGCGTATGCCAAGAAAAGCGTATTCACCATGGAACTCAAATGCGATACGCCCACCTTCATGGCTTTACGATATGTTTCACGTTTGGTCATCTTATGACCGGATTCCTTGAGCTGTTCAACGATGGCAATCTGCGAAATCACCACATCGTCCAAAACACCCAGGGCGCCAATCATAATTCCGGCAAGCAGCAATCCTTTGATGTTTATGGCGCCGTATGCGGAAGACACCAAATACATCACGTCTTCGGATTCAAAACCGGTGAGCCGCACCCAATCCACGAACCACCAAGCGCATAATCCGGTGAAAAGCAGCGATACGCTAATTGCAGTGATGGCGATATGCGCTTTTCGATTGAAACCCTCGGTGATATAGATGGCGATTAGCAGTATGGCCAACGAGCCAACCAGTCCAATCATGATTGGACTGTGACCATCCAAAATTTGCGGAATTATGAATTTAAGAATCACAACGAACGTCAACCCAAGCACCAGCACCGCCCGCAAACCTTTAAGGCGTCCAATCGCCACCACCACGACCGCAAACAACAGCGCCAGCCAAAACAGGGCGGCGGAACGTTCGTATTCGGTGACATAAAAAGTCTCGCCGCCTTCAGGACCCACGGTTCGCACCACCAGAACTTTGTCGCCGGGCTCATAACGAGTGGCCGACAAGATATCTAGCCCCATACCGTCATGAATAATCTCCTGCCCCTTCCATTCGCCGCTCAAACCTTCCAGTTTCAATTTTTGCCGCACCGATTGCGACCCGTTTTCGCGCTGCTCAATCTGCTCCTGCTGAACCTCCACCACCATAGCCCGCAGAAATTCATCCTGCGTATCAGCATCCTGCGCCAGAACTTGACTCGGCAACGAAACAAAAATAATTGCGATTAGTAACGTAAAAACTATAGCCAATTTTTTCTTCATATTTGATACAAAATTTGCTTTGTCTGAACTCATTTTAGCACGGTCTCCGTAATACTTTATAGATTTGTTGACAAATCTCCCGCTCCTCGATATTGTTTAGATATATGTCTAATTATCTAAATATCTTTACGGTATGCCTTTAAGCGCGACCATGCGGGCTTTATCCGATCCCAATCGGCGGAAAGTCTTGGAGGTGCTCAAGGAAGGTGACATGTCGGTCGGTGAGATTCTTCAACATCTCGATATCACCGGCGCTTCCCTCTCCCACCACCTCAACACACTAAAACAGGCCGACCTGGTGAGTTCGCGCCGCGACGGCCAAATGATGATTTACTCGCTGAACCTATCGGTGTTTGAAGAAGTTATCAACGAGCTCTCTAACTTCGTTGGAAAATAATATGAAACTCCCCCATCAAATTTACTGGCCGACCGAGGCTGTCATGATAGCATTGATGTTGGTTAGCGCAAGCGTAAGTTTTTTCTTTTTTCAAAATTTTCCGGCCGAGGTGCCGATTCATTGGAACGCAGCCGGACAACCAGATAACTGGGGCAGCGCGGCGTTTGCAGCCTTCTTTTTCCCAGCCATGATTGCGGGCATTTATCTGCTTATGACTTTCCTGCCCCTGGCTGATCCACACAAGGACAGATACAAAGAGTTTGGTCGCCCTTATGGAATTCTTCGTTTGTCGTTAATGCTGTTCATGACGCTGATATATTTTGTCTCCTCGTTAGCTGGTATGGGCTATGACATTAATATCGGAATGATCATACCGGCCGGAGTTGGTTTCCTGTTCATTGTAATCGGTAACTTCCTGCCCAAATTCAAGAAGAATTGGTTTGTTGGCATTAGAACGCCTTGGACATTATCTAACGAACGCGTATGGACAAAGACGCATCGCGTCGGTGGTCGGTTGTTCATTCTCGGTGGTGTGCTGATGCTGTTCTCGGGTTTTGTTCCACCGCCAATGAATTTGTATCTATTTCTGATTACAGTGGGCATCATCATTATCGGCACCATCGGATACTCATACTGGTTGTGGCGCGACTTGCGCGAAAAGAATAACAGCGACTTGAAAGAACCGCTTCAACGTGATTAAGTTGGGTTGGTTCTTTAATTTGGAGGTATAATGAGCGAGTTTGATTACTGCCAACTGGCGCAATTGGCTACCAGCCTGCAGCGCGATTTGGAGCATCGTGACCAGAAAATTCAGTCACTGCAAAAGAGCATAGCCGACGACGAAAAACGGCTGCGCGAAATGAATCACAATCGCATCCTTGCCGAAGCCAATCTGCATGTGGTACGGCAGATGCAATTTCTTCAGACCTGCATTCCAGATGAACTCTGGTCCATCCGACAAAAAGCGCATGATCTGAATATAGAAGCTCAGCGCGACGACATCACGGTGGCGCGACAGCGTGAATTACGGGAAGAAATTCACCAGCAGAAGAAGGCGCTGCAAAAACGTTGTCATCATCCGCTGGTTGTATACAGCGACGGGTATGAAGGCTCGTCTTCGTGGGACTACGATGACGCTCGCCACGGTCAGCATGCTTGTATTATCTGCGGACTGACCACTTACGACGATGACTATAAGGGTCATGCCTCCACTTTCCCGCATAATGAAACACGCCTGGCGAATCGTTTATACAACGATTTGGAGCCAATGGAATATGTCAAACGTCGTGATTTCACCTTGACCAAACGTGTCGCCCAATACCTTGCGATGTCGCTCGACGAACTAAAGGAGACGTTCTTTGGTGAAAGACGGTTTCGGCGAGTCCGAAAACTGCTCGGCAGTTCGAATGCATAATCATTTTGCTTCGCATTACGCGAGGCTTTTTTAATCCGCAATCAAAATACCGCCCAAGAAAGCTTTCGAGCGGTATTTGATAAGTAGTCCACTTTGGTGCGGAATCCGTAGTCGTGGACAAAAGCCACGGATTCCGGTTGGGACGAATCCCCTAACGGCGCCGGCCGCGGCGGCGCGGCGGGCGGGTGAGCTTACGCTCCTCCTCCTGCAGGCGCTTCTCGCCGAACTCGCTGAGAAGCCGGATGGCCACGGTGAAGTCCAGCGGCGATCGCGTCGCACGCTCCTGCGGCGTTTCGGCCTTACGGACTTTCTCCTTGGCCTGCTTCGCCTTGGATGCGTCACGCTTAGCCTTGGCCTTGGCCTGCTGCTGCCTGCGCTCGCATCGGCGGCAGAGCTCCACGCCGGCGACCGCGACCACGGTCTTGCCACAGGAGCGGCAATTGATGGTCGGAAGAACCGGGAGTCTTGTGGTGGAGACGGGGGCGGCGGGGGTGTCGATGATCTGGTCCATGATAGACTCCTTGGGGCCGCTTCCGCGACCTCCGTCCTTTTTTATACCGATTGGGTCGGACTTTATGCCCTGTTCATTCCCTCACGGTGACACTCAATAATAACACATATTGACATTTTTGTCAAGGGCTAAACCACACTATTTAAAAGTACGAATAAATTTAGTTTTAAATTAGCCAAATTCTGTGTCCATGATTAATTTACAGAGGAGAAATAATCTCAATTATTCATAAACCGCCCGCATTGCTATAATTACCGAATGAAAATCGTAATTATCGGCGGTGGCGCATCTGGTATGATGGCCGCGGTCGCCGCACTACAATCTAGTGACGATGCCAAGATAGTTTTATTAGAGCGCAACAACGGACTAGGCAAGAAAGTGCTCATCACCGGTGGCGGTAGTTGCAATGTCACTACCGGCATCGAGGATGTCCGCGAAGTGCTCAAACACTATCCGCGCGGCGGAAAATTCCTATCCTCTGCCATGCATCTATTCCCACCCACCACGGTGCGAGTGTTTTTTGAATCTCGCGGCGCCCCACTCAAGACTGAAGCCGATAATCGCGTGTTTCCGGTTTCTGAAGACGGTAAGGACATCATTCAGGTGTTTGCAAATCTTTTGGACAATCCGCGGGTTCGACTGAGATACAATGCAGCGGTCGAGCGTATCGAAAAAACAAAAACCGGTTACGCCATCTATTTACGCAACATCACGGAACCCATCAACGCCGATAAGATTATTCTCGCGACCGGCGGACAGGCTTATCGCAAAACCGGCTCCAAAGGAGATGGATATGCATTCGCACAATCACTCGGGCATTCACTGACCGAACTTCATCCGAGTCTGAGCAATCTGATACTTAAGGAAAAATGGCCGGCAACATTATCTGGCGTTTCGTTTGAGCGCGCAGAACTGATGGTTGCAAAAAATAAAAAACAGTCCCAACTCGGGCCGTTCCTGTTTACGCACCAGGGAATCAGCGGACCGGCAGTATTCGCTTTGTCCGCCCTTGTGGCTGAAGAAAAGTTCGATAAGAAAAAACCGCTACAAATTCTGATTGATTTATTTCCGGATGAGCCCCCAGAAACCACTCTGGCACATTTCATAGCAGAAATCGCCAACAATCCACGCCGAAATTTCAAAAATATCCTGGGTTTGTTCATTCCAAAATCCATGGCCACGATGACTTGTCGTGAATTGAACATCAATCCGAACATAAACGCAGCCGAAGTCGCCAAAAAAGACCGGCGGCGAGCCGCTGCTTGGCTAAACGCCATCCCGGTCCATGCAGTTGGCCGTTCGGCCGGCGAAGAATTCGTCACCGCCGGCGGCATCCCGCTCAAAGAAGTAAATCCATCCACCATGGAATCAAAAATATCACCGGGGCTATTCTTCTGCGGCGAAATCCTGAACGTCGATGCATTCACCGGCGGATTCAATCTATCAGCAGCGTGGGCCACCGGACATCTGGCCGGCAAGAGCGCAGCAATGTAGCAATTTTAAAAAAAGAGCCTCTCTAAAGGCTCTTTTTGATGATTCTTTTTACGCTTTAGGCTTTACAGCCAACATCATGTGCACTGTCCTGTTGGGACCGTTTTGCTCTCCCTCATACAATTCGTATGCCGGCCTGTCATCCATGTCGTAGTCGCTATTTACAACCCAAGCTGACAGCTCTTCCCAAGCCTTCATGTAATCCTCCGGCTTCTCTACCTCCGTGACACCGAATGCATACATGCCGCCGGGCAATTCGTGCACTTCAATATCATCGCCCCCCTCAGTTCCTTCTGGAACGGTAATGCAAACATCCAGCCGATGCTTTTCCGGCGGGGTGACCTGAGGATTTTCGTAATAGACAGATACGTAATTAGTGTCTGGGGTCATCAGCCCCTTTGGACCGGCCCATTCGCACACCCTGGAAAAGAGGCGGCCAAACAGCTCGGCATCTCCGATATATGGACCGATATGCCTAATGGCGGCCACGTTCATTGGTTGAATCTCTCTAATCTCGATATTTATGTTGGTTGTGGTAAATGAATCTTTCTCCCTGTTGCGGCGACTTGCTGCAATGATGACCACAACCACCAAAACAAGCAAAATGGCGAAAATCTCACTCAAAAATTCTATTAACATAATTCTATAGGCTCTAGACCATCACCCATAGGGTATAATGGTCATATGAGAGCTTTGCTC
>CAZAOV010000022.1:0-17839 GCA_964486995.1 uncultured Gammaproteobacteria bacterium
CCACTCTACACCCTTTGACGAGAAAAGGTAACCCTAATTGCTGCAATCCTAACAATCTATTTGCAAACAAAAAGCCCTCAAGCTGAGGGCAGATATTTATGTAGTGCGACCGCACTAGTCACAGGGGCTTCAACGCGGAGCGGTGCGCCGCTGAGCCTGTCTAATCACCAGGTTTCTTGCCATGCGCTCAAGCTGCGGAGCTAGCTGGTCGTTATGCTCTTCAGGCCAGTGGCCGATCAGGATGGCGCCGGACCGATTGTTTCGGTAGTTGGTATACAAACCCCACATCGCACCTTCTCGATCATCGGCTCGAACGAAGCTGAAGTGCGTGGTCATACGGGCATCACGTCCGATAATCACGTCTGAAACTTCAATCCCGGCAGAGCGTGCGCGGCGTGCTTCGCGCAAAACCTCGACGTCAGGATATTGAGCCCAGGCAATCACGATGACCGCCTGCATCTCTTGGTTCTGCATGATGACGAGATGATCGAGCTTGTTTACGGTCCATCCGGGGTAGGTGATTGGGTGAATCGACACATCGCCGAAACGCACCGTGGAAACGTAGTAATCAGGCCATTCGACGCCTTCGACCGTGCCCCGCTCGCCGTCATAAGAAAACAGAACACCATGTTCGGGTGGAACGGCCTCTTCGTCGTTCGGGGCGACGAAACCGCCTCGAATGCCGGCTGCACAGCCGGTCAGCATCAAGCCAGCAAGCAATACGGTCAGCATAGACAAATAACGCATTTGCGCCTCCTTCTAAAAAGAGCGGCGGGACCATCCCGCAACCGTACCTAAACGTGGATTGGGTTTTTCGTCAATCCTAACTATCCACAGATGAAAAACCAGCCATAAAGGCTGGTCGGTGCCGCTATTCGCAATCCTCGATGATTCGCAGATTTCGAGTGATTTGAGTTAGATCCATGAGTGGAACTGGGCTGTCCTCGTCTCTGGGCCAGACACCCATGACGACCACGCCGGAAGCTTCGTTCTCGTAGTCTGTCAGTACGCCGAAAACCTGAATCACGGTATTTTCGACTGCGATGCGAAGTGATGCCGCTTCCTCTGAATTTTCCGGAGAGAAAGCCGGAGAAATTTGCGGGTTCAACATGTTGATGACTAGCTCGATGGCTCGATCCATTGCCTCAGCATTTGACAAGCCCTCGAACAGTTCGGGGTTCTGTTGGATGATGCTCGGTGCGCTCATCACTGCGATGAAACCAAACATCATTCTAATCCCTTCTTCGACTTCGCGGATTTCTTCGGCTGGCGTATCAGCACTAACCCGAGAAATAGCGATGTTCCAGCCCCGGTCTGTCACCAGATTCGTAGTTCTGCCTGACTCGATATCATCGTAAGCAAATGCAAACAACTCGGTATCATCTGCTCCGGTCGCCAAACGCCAACGTCCGGAATGAGAAATTTCCAGACAATTTACGCGGATAGGGGACTCATAGTCCTGCTGCGCCTCGGGCTGCGGGGGCAGGCGTTCCACGCCGCTATCGTCCGGAAGCACCTCTTCCCACCAGGGAAACTGATGCGTCGGTCGAGGCTGTTCACGCAGGCTTGGCGCGAACGTCGTGCCGGCACCGCAACCACAAGCCATCAGCACTCCGACGGCAATCGCACAAAACAAATATCTCATTTGACTCTCCTTGGCTTCATCCTGACCGGATTGGTCAGCTATTTCGTTTATCACGCTACCGAAGATTAGTCAAGCGTTTTTGCAAAGAAAAATCCCCCGCAGGGGGGGGAAGTATGCACTATTTGAAGTCAGTAAGCCCCATCAGGCAACGACCGTTCAGGGCATGATACAGCCCTTCGGCCCGCCGAATTCCTTCCGGAAAAATCTGGGGGTGCAGCTCATGGATCGAAATCAGCCGTCCTTGGCCCCAGACACCGCACCAGTTATCGGCATAATAGGCGCAGCGTTTACTGTAATGCACCAGTCCAAACGGATTGCCCTCGACTGGTCTTTCGGCCACTTTTTCGTACGGTAGAATCAATCCACCACAGCATGCACATGTCGTAGAATACTTAACAAGCCACGCCACCAGACAATCGCGACATAGCGGGCAGTTATCGGGAACGGTCAGCTGCAGGATTTGGCCAAATATCGTGACGGTGTGTTTTCCCGGTCGATTCTCATGCGAGCATTCCATGTCGCTGAAATCCGGCCCTCCGCCTGGCAGTCCGGCCATTTCCTCTCGGCCGTAGATATGTTTGTCATCCACGAACATTTTTTCTCCTGTGCGTGTAATTTGAATTTTTTGTGATATTTAAAAGACCCCTGAAGGGCCTATTTTATCTATCGCAACCAGTTTAGTCAATTATAGATAGATTCTTTTTGGTTTTGACCTAATCGGAACGCGCAGAAAAATGCAGCGCATATAAAGAGGATGGCTGGCATCGAATCTCAATGCCAGCCCATGCTTGTCGGCCTCCTTAATGACGTCAGCTGTGTTTACTAGCGTTTTAGGTGAGACAAAGCTTCGGAATGCAGGATTGCTCAGGCCCTTAGCAGTGATTCCGGCAATGCAGAAGCGACCGCCCGGCTTTAGAACGCGTGACGCTTCGGAGACGGCCTTTTTCCATGCGGACACATGATGCAGCGTATTAAACTCCGTAACCAAATCAAACATGGCGTCATCAAACGACATCTCAGCTGCATGCTCAACCATAAATTCGACGCGCCTATTATTTATATGTCTTTCCGCCGCGACTATCTGTTCATCATCAACGTCGGTAGCGGTAATATAGGAATTCGGCAATAGCTTTAAAAGATATTCTGTAGTGCCGCCTCGACCACAGCCAACTTCTAGCACTGTCAAACGGTCCTCGGTCGATATTTTTGCGTCAATTTTACGCATTAATAAGTTACGCAGGACGCTGTCCCATATGGGGTTGTTAACCGAAATTTTTACCCTAGTTTTCATCATATTCGCATTATAACATATTCACGGACTGCTTGACTGTCGCTCAGGCAGTGATAAGGTATTATCTTGTTCATTTTAAGGAGGTCCGGATGCGCCATAAGAAGCGTTATCGGGAACTGTGCAGCAAACTTCAGGATTGCCGCGGGGCACTGTCTCACTTGGCCGCCAAGGACAAAGATGCGGTGCGTCGTTATCCGCGACATCAGGACGATGATGGTTGGCAATACGATTTTATGTCGCCGTATGAAATCGACCTCGACAAGTTTATGTGCAGTAAGAGCATTCGTCGTGAATACGGCAAGGCTCAGGTCATTTCACTGCCATTGAATGATCATGTACGCAATCGGCTGGATCATTCTCGCGAAGTGGTCGACCTAGGCGTTAAGCCAGCGCAGATTCTTGGTCTTAACCCCAGACTGGTTCGCGCTGGCGGTTTGCCGCACGATAATGGCCACGGCCCGTACGGACATGCATTTGAAGATTTCATACTGGCCATGACCGGAATTACTTTTCGGCACGAGGTCATGGGTGTCATCACGCTACAGCTGATTGAGCGTCGAGGAAAGGGGCTCAATTTAACCAAGCAGACATTGAGATGCATTCTTAAGCACTCTCGCGGTGCGGGCGCATTGAAGAGCAGTAACATGACCGGTGAAGAGAGCCTAATCATGTTTCCAGACAAATGGGCCTATACGTTCTCTGACTATAATGACCTTTTTATGCGTGGAGAGCTGTATTCGAGCGGGTTGAACCCCAAGGATTACCCAGAAATCGTCAAAGAGGTGGAGTGGTTCGGCGGCAATCAGCGCGAGCGCAGCTTTACCTGCCAAGCTCATCTTTGCATTGAGTCAGCCGAAAAAGGCGTAGTTAGTTTTAGGGACAGTGAGGCAGCCAAGCGTTTTGCCCGCCTTAAGAAAATGATGTACGAGATATACACGTCTATTGATCGTACAGTCATCAACATGATGATGGAATCAGTCTTCCGGCAGCTGGAAAAATGTCTGCGCCCGAATGATATCAATCCGGTGTTGGCTATGGCACTCATGAACGACCGTGATGTGCGGTGGCTGTTTGACTGCATCCGCAATCGCGAGCTGTTTTCGGAAAAAACCCTGAAACGTTTGGCTGTCGGAGACATTCTGACGACCTTGCGAAGCAAGGAAATTGATTTTACCGATCCGGGACTGGGTTGGTAAGCTGAATACGGTTTCGAGCCTGGAACAGCCCCGGTTTGTAGCGTTAAGGGCTTAGCTATTTAGACAACCGACAGGCAAAGTAGATTGGTAGTATCCTCAATTTCAGAAGCCACAGTATCTTTTGCGCGACTGATTACTTGATTCCTTAGGCTAAGTCCCGTGATTTTTTCACGGGCTTTTTCTTATGTTGGTCTTAAATTTGATATAATATGAAACATTAAATCGCTAAACTAGCTAATGATGCCCTCACAAAATAAATCCGTTCAATTAACTACGTTTGGTCTACTGGTCACGGCGTTATGCCTGCTTGGAGCGGGATGCGATTTTGATGTGTCGAATCTGCCCGGTCTCGGAGAAAAAAATAAGTCGGTCAAAGCCGAGCCTGAAATTGAAGCCGAGCGAAAGTCCATGCAGGTAGCGGTAGGGCAGATGTTCACGATTGAATTTGAAGGAAATCAAACTACTGGATACCGCTGGACCGCAGATTACAGCCGGCCCGATATTGAATTTGTTAAAGACGAATACGTGCCGCACGACTGGGAAGCTCCGCCGAACATGGATGCGGCTTCCGCGCCGAACGGCCGGGTCGGTGTGGGCGGGACGCACCACTTCACTTTCGGTGCTGTGCGGCCCAGCCATTCGCAAATCAAGTTTGAATACGTACGGCCGTGGGAACCTGATAAACCCCTGAAAGTCGTTATTTACGACATTAAAGCAAGGTAGGATTTAGGCATGCAACCAAAAAACGCATCACATCGAACGGCAGCCAAACAAGAATCGCCGGTGCCGGCGGTGATTATCGCTGCGCTAGCCGCTGTAGCATTGGGGGCAATCGGCACAGCACTAATCAGCCTTTTTAGTGAGGGCTCCATTTGTTGGGTTGCGACCGGCGTGTTGCCACTAACGACTGTTATCGGCGCGGTCATGGGGTTGTGGTATAGGTCATTAGGCCAAGATGATTGGTCCGGATTTAGGAAAAGGCTTCAGTCGGTTCGTGGAGCTGTGGTCTTTCTGGTAGCGCTGTCAGCTGTCGGTTGGTATATGTCGTTTAGCGCGGAAGATTCAGGATTGGACGAATACGGTTGTGTTATTGGTGAGCAGTTGTGGTGCGAAGTGAGCAATGTCTGCTATGTGCCCTGGGAAGGTATGTGCGGCCAAAGCGCGAACGTGGACGGATTCAATATCATGAAAAAAATCAAGAAATATTCCGGTCTCAGCATGTCCCCACCAGTTCAAGACAGTTTTACTTGGTTTGAAGAAAACGGCGATAAGGTGATGCCAATGACCGTTTCGGGAATGGTCTCACGGCTAGAGGGCGTTGACATAGCTAAACTAGAAATCGCCATCATTAAGGCCGGTCTGTCGCCGGATCAAGCCAATACCGGTCGGATTGGCGGTGGTGAGATGCGCGGCTATCGAATGTTGCAGACCCTGGTCTGCTCCGTGGCGTCTATAGATGGGGGAACAGAGAAGTTAAATGCAACGTTTAGCTGCGGGCGGATAAATAAATAACGGTTTCGTAAAAAATGCCGAAATCTGCATCTTTTTTTGACTGTTAAATAAAAATAGGCTAATTAGATATTAGGTCATTCAAATCGTGAAAGGATTTCGACTTGCTCCATTGGCAAATCGCACGGTTCCATGACGGGGACAAGGTGATGGCTTCCGTGAGGTGGCGAGACATCACGTTGCAATTCAAAATGCACAAGTACGTATGGACATTTCTAACGGCGTTAGCTACTTGGGCATCACTGGTTTGGCTTTGCGGCCAGACCGTGACACTGATTTTTATCTTGAGCATATTTATCCACGAACTCGGACATGCGTTTGTAGGCCGCTGGGTTGGTTTGCGCAAGGTAAACATAGAATTCGTTCCGTTCTTCGGTGGGCGAACATATGCAATAAGCAATTTCGCGAATCAACGCGATATGGCGCTGATGGTGCTCGCTGGCCCAGTGTCCGGTCTGATGTTCGCATGGATTGGGTACGCGTCATATGCGTTTACCGGTTGGGAACCTCTCCGGCTATTTGCCGCGTTTAACGCAGCGGTGTCGTTGATTAATTTGCTGCCCGTTAGTCCGATGGATGGCGGTCATATAGTGAGCGCCCTGCTGTCACCGCTTCGAGTAACGGCCATTATGTGGCTCGAAATCGCAGTGATTGCGCTAGCCTGCGTCATAGCTTACTTCGCGGGTGTTAGAGCTGTCATATTATTGACGCTTTGGCTTGCTGCGATGCTAGTAATCGTATGGCATATGCGAAAAGTCATAGATGCGGAACGTGTGATGGATGCTGTGGCAGGAAGATTGGGGCTCGACCGCACTGATTTTGCCGCTGTGATTTTTTATCTTAATGTGTCCGACGACGAGGAGTTGCTCGAAACGGCCGCCGCTGCAAGAAAGAAAAGGCGTCGATTCTTGGTTGGTCGGCCACGATACATCACCGACGATCGCTGGTTCGTTAGCTGTAAGTGTCTAGCTTATGTTTTGCAGGCCTTCTTTCAGCCGCCAGTGACCAAAAATTGGAAGGTCGTACTGGCGTTCCTGCTGGTGTTGACTGCCGGGCTATGTGCCCTGCTATGTTGGCTGTTGATTGGGTCAGAAGAATCTTTTCAGCAGCTGCTGCAATACGTCATCTCACTTTATGCTTAATAATTAGCCGCAAAATATCGCGGCTTTTTGTTTGTCGGCGGGTTGACTTAGGCGTCCCCGTTTGATAAGTTTCAGCATCACTGTCATAACGTGCGAAAAAAAGAAAGGGGGCGTTGATGACGGGGAATGAAACGCTCGTTAACAATGAGCAGGAGAGTCGACCGTTTTTTCGGCCCGCATGGCGTAATATCGCCCTAATGATTGGTATGTTTTTGGCATTTTTCGTCTGCCTGTTTCTGTTGGGCGGCTGGAAATTCGCGGTTGTGCTCACGGTCTGCGTCACCATTCACGAGGCCGGGCATCTTTGGGCCATGAAGCATCGTGGCAAGGAATTGCGCGGATTGTATTTCCTGCCGGGTATCGGTGTTGCCGCAGTTCCCAGTGATGGTCTGGGGTCGAGAGAGGACGAAGCATTCATCGCCATTATGGGGCCAGTGTGGGGTACGTTGGCTGGCATTGTTGCCTTTGCGTCGTACGTGATAACCGGGGTACCAGAGTTCCTGTCCGCGGCTTGGCTATGCGTCTTGCTGAATCTGTTCAACATGATTCCGGCCGCACCGCTCGATGGCGGACGTGTAATTCGCAGTGCGGTGCATGGTTTTTCTCCGAGGGTGGCGGTCTGGGTCTGCCTGGTGCTGCTCGTTGGAGCGATTATGCTCATTTTTCAGCTTTCATGGTTCTTTGCCCTGCTGATTGGTTTCTTTGGTTGGCAGGAGTTCAAGCATTTTCTTTGGACCATGCGGGTCGAAGATGATTACCGTCGCGTTGTCGCCAAAGCAGAGGAACTGGGCGATGCCTTCAAGCAGATGACCGCCGATGTGTTGGCCGTGGTTTCGGCTAGCGATGATTCAAGGACCGAGGAGCAGCAGGAGGCATTTGAGCGACTGGCACCCACACCAGAGCTGGTGAATCTTATCAATCAGGTCGCATTGGCTCGTCGGCAGTATTTCTCGCTGTTCCCGTGGGGCTATCGCCACATTACGCACGACGAACACTTCACCAGCCCTTACAGCATAATCTCATATCTGGTTCAGTTTAAAAATGTACCCAGGATGTCGATGGGGAAGTCATTGATGTATTTGGGCATCTCCCTGCTTGTAGCCCTAGTGCTATTGTCCCTGATGTATTTTTGCTCTTCCGCTCTGCCGTTCAGTCAGTGGCTGACGCCGCTACTGAACACCGCTAATCTATAAATCAAACCTGACGCTTTCGCGTCAGGTTTTTTAGCGGATGCTTTTGAGATATTTTTTGAATTCTCCGCTACTGTTGCAGTCAAGTGCATTGTCCATCTCTTGGTCGGTTAGTTCTTTGACCTTCGCCTTTCGCAGATCGGCCTGAATTAGATTGGCCTTCTTTTCTGTCAAACAAATGGTCGGTGGTTTGGTGAAAGTTGGAATATGTTTCATGTTTTCTTTTATAATCTGACGACGTTTTTGTATTTCTGAGTATTTAAGGCAGCAAACCTCACCCCAGAATTCATAATAGGCATTTGCGTCAGTTACTGCGTTGCTGTGCAAAATACCAAGTTTAGTCTTGCCGAATAGCGGCTTTTCTCGCAGGTCAATATTGCCGTGGCAAGTAATTGTACCTTCTTTGGTCACGGTGTATTTGGTCATTTTGCCTTCAAACGATATCAGGCCGTTTTTATCAAGCGACAATCGTGTGTACAGTTTCTTTTTTCGTTTTTTGCAGAAGCCGACCGTTGGTGCCAAGTATATTTCAACTTCGTTCCTACCGTGCTTATTGCATTCCTCAGGAATATCTTTTAGCCGCCTGCCAAGCTCCCGTGCCAGTTTTTTAAATTCAACATCGGGCAACGTCCGTCCGCCACCACAATAGTAGAACACGACTTTTAGAACTGGCTTTTTCGGAATGAGCCGAGTGAAGTTGCGCATTATGTTTTTTACTCGGAGCGCTTTTTCACCGTGATTGACGATCATGACCTCTTTCCAGAGATCGATATCATCGTGATTTTCGTCCTTAAAGTATTGGTTCAACGTATTGAATTCCACAATATCCATTTTGCCGCCTTGCCCATCAGATACAAGTCGTCGCCCCTTCTCGAAGGTGTCAAAATGAAAATGTGCCACCTTGAGGCATTTATCATCCGGTGCTGTGGTCATGCTACGTTCTGTGTCGCGGCGAATGCCCATGCCGAGATTGGCTGCGCTTCTTACGGCAACATCATCTGGATCGCCGACCGAGACAAACATGGAGCAAGTATGGCAGCATTTTTTCTCCCGTTGCTCACCTTGCTTTGGTTCTGGGTCTTCGCACCCATTCGATGCGGCTTTCTTATTCTTTTTTGTTGATCTCCCAGCCAGAACCATACCGCCGCCCAAAAACAATGCAGCAGCTAGATAGCTCCACCAACTAAAATCTTTCTCTGTGGTCACTGCAGGCTTTATCGTTTCTTCTGGTGGGTGGTACGGGTCATTCAAACCAGACACCACAACCGGCTCGTTTTCCAGGTCGCAACCGTCAATCAGCTCTCCTGTGCCGTCTGGCAGCGTATCGCCGTTTGTGGCACCTTTGCCGTCAGAAGCGGCTATAGCCGCTCGCCAGGCTGGGCAGTAGCCTTCAGGAAAATATTCAGGCGGTACGTGCATGATGATTCTTTCCGGATATATTCCAAATAACACTCGCGGATCTTCTTCCCATAGCCATTCATCGGATTCCGAATCGTAACTCCATGAAACGGTTCGCCACTGAGCGACATCAGAGGCGTACATTAAAGAATATGCTCGATCCGCTCCGGCTCTGGTTCCGGCCTGGTCGTTGTTGAGGGCATCCCGATCAATATCTAGGAAGAAAAATAAATTGAAATCGTGCGGTGAGCGGTCCGGAATGGGTGAAGATAGGGCTACACCAAACTCAATGGCCGGATAGTCAAAGGCCGGCCGTGCCCATGCGGAAGTAATATCGGTGTACGATACTTCGAGCAGTTCATGGTTTGGTCTGACCAAAGTATTGTCACCTTTGACATCATTAACGTCACCTAAGCTAAAGGCCATTGCTGACGGCAATGTCACCGCCATCAGCAGAGTTAATAGTGCGATAAAGGAATGGATGGATTTGTTCATATAAGCACATTATAGCACCGTAAATAAAAAAGAGGCTGTACGCCCCAATAAACTAAGATAGGTGGGTGATTGCGACCACTACCCAACCGACGATCAGCAAGCCAAGGCTGGCCAACAGTAGGCCCGGTATTATTCGCGGCAATCGCCGCCGGTCGTTATCCAGTTCAGGATTTACAAGCGATTGAACCAGCAAATAGCCGGCCGGAAGGAAGAAAATGGCGGGCAGACAAAAAAGTGCCAGTTCCGTCATGTTATTCATCAGACCTCTCCGAGAATTGAATCTATCAGTTCAGAATAGTACTGACAAGTTGCTGAAAAATTATGCTATAATTTGCTCGAACTAAATATTATCTGAAAAAATATGCGAAAGATTCTTTTTGGAATTTTGCCCGCGCTAGTCTTGTTGCCGGCCGCGGCAAGTGCAGCGATAACAGAATCCGCCGAAACCTATACATTGGGTAGTCAAGAAGTTGTCGAAGAAAATTTGTATGCAGCTGGGGCTGCTGTTCATTTAAGCGGTCGTGTGAATGCCGATGCGCTGATTGCGGGCGGTAATGTGACCGTTACCGGAGATGTAACGGAAGATTTGATGGCAGCCGGAGGAACACTCCTTTTATTGGGAAATGTTGGTGAGGACTTGCGGGCGGCGGGTGGTAATATCACATTATTTGGTGATGTCGGCGGTGAGGTCGTTGCGGTCGGTGGACTAATTAGCGTTTCACCTGACGCAGTGATTTCCGGTGACGCATTCGTGTCTGGCGGAACCGTGGTCATCGACGGAATCATTAATGGCGATGTCGAGGTGTATGCCGAAGAGGTGGAAGTTATCGGCCAGATCAGCGGCAGTCTGACTGGAAAGATGACTAGGCTGACTATCGCTGATAGCGCTGAAATCGGTGGAAATTTGGCATATGAATCCCCACAAGAAGCTATCGTAAAAGCTGGGGCCGTTGTTGTGGGGGCAATAGATTTTAATAAGATGCAACTACCCCAGATGGCTCCACCCGATGTGGAGGGTGCGTTCAAAAACGCTAAGCGTGCCTTTGCGGGGGTGGTCGCCGTGCTTGCGGTCATTAAGTATTTGGCTACGTTGCTCGCCGGTTTGATACTGGTGCTGTGGTTCAAAAAGAAATCCGAACTACTCGTTAACGAAACCATGGAATCATTTACAAACAGCCTGCTGATAGGGTTGGCGGTAATGGTTGCCGGACCAATAACCATGCTGGTTCTGCTGTTCACTGGAATAGGCAGTGTTTTGGCCGTCTTGGGATTTGCCTTGTTGTCAGTCGTTGGCGTAATTGGCGGGATCTATTCGGGTATCGTGCTTGGCAGTTGGATTCGTCAGATGTGGACTAAATCCAAAAAAGTTACAACCGATTGGAAAAGCACACTTCTTGGTATCACTTTGATTTCTCTGCTGGCGGTTATTCCGGTTCTTGGTTGGATGTTCAAGATGGTGTTCGTATTAGCGGTGGTCGGTGCGCTATGTCGTAAGAAATACCAATCGATGACAGCCTGATAGGCGATTAAAAACGGACCAGCGTTTGGTTCGTTTTTGATTTCAACTTTACTAGTATAGAGTGCATTGCTTTAATCAAGGCACGGACAAGGGGTGGCGATGTCAAACACATTGAAGGGAACGCTGACCTATTGGTCTGACGAGAACGGCCATCTGCTATGGTTGTTCCTCGAAGACGAGTTCAAAGGACTAGAGCATGCCCATCTATTGCAAGACGGTGATTACGTCGTAATATTTGATGAAAACGACGCTGCCGTTTTTAACGGTTATATCGATGCGGTGATGCCGTTAGCCGATGCATGCATCGGCAGCTGCGACTGCTGTGAGAAATATGCCCTCGGTTTTCGGGTGAACTGGATTCAGCGAGGCTGGAGCGCTCACGACTGGGCTAGGTTATTCGTTAGATATCACCGCAACGGTGAATTTCCGTATCGTGCGGAGTTAGTTAAGCGTTATACGCATTGATTCTATAGGCGCTTGTTGTGTTTACCTGTTTCTAAAAAACCGCCTCAATCTGAGGCGGTGTTTTTTTGCGACCAAACTGGCCGCCGACTTTAGAATCATCCGAGCTGCGAAAGTTGTCATGGGAAAACCGAACAGCAACGCCATAGCCGCCGTAAAAAGCGTACATTTCCATTTTTTAGAAATTTACGGCTTCACGAATAATGAGCATGACGCATATGTGTTCCCAGAAAATGACGGAAGCGGCTATAAACAGCATTAACGTAACAACGAGCGCTTTCCCAATCAGTGACTGAACTCGTATTCTCTCTGAGGTTGATGTAAGCAAGTTTACACACCAGCACAACGCAAAAAACGTTGCCGGTAAAGGAAACAAAGCCAAGAAAAGAGCGGTACACAATCCCATTTTGAGCCTCCATGAAGCATCAATATCCACATAATAAAGTGTAAAACAAAAAAGCGCCACTAGGGCGCATTTATTATATATGTTCTTCCCAAGGGGTAACGGTGTGCCCTTGTCGACAAAGCCGGCCGTCAATCAGGTGGTATTCAGTGATTGAGGCATTGCGAACATATTGATGCAGACGGAATCGTTGTTCGATTTCATGGATGCTGAGATGCTCAACTAATCGCTGAAAAAGATTAAACCAATGCCCATGGCCAACGATAGCCGTAATGCCGTGCTTGAGTGTCGCCAACTCATTTATCACTTGCCGAATTCTCACCTCAGCGTCGTTCCAAGTTTCACCCTCGGTTGGCTGAAAAAAGTAGGGGCGTTCGGTTTTGAATCTTTCTAGCTCACTCGGGTACTGCTGATTGATTTGATCCGCGGTTAGGGACGTCCAAATGCCATAATTAATTTCGCCCAATCGCGGATCCAGCACCATTTTACGCCAGGGAAAAAGAATCAGCGCCGTCTGAACCGCACGCAGATAGTTAGACGAAATGATTCGATCAACTCGACCGAATCGCGTCTTGATATACCGCGCTGTCATGGAGGCTTGGGACCGACCTCTATCGGTCAAAGGAAAATCCTGGATCGGTATGTTTGTTGCCGCCAATTCGCTGAGCGACATGGTGTTAGCCACCGAATGTCCGTGCCGGACAAATAAAATCGTTGGTTTTTTTGACAACTTCTACCTCATAAAATGTAACGCACAATCAGACTACACCCATCTTCGGTGAGGGTCAATAATGCAGACGTCAAAAGTCCAAACGGACTAGTCTTGATAACAAGTGGAGGTCATCGATTTGTGCAATCGAATGGTTAAAATGACGTTTTTGTGGATAAGTAAACGAAAAGGTGTTAAGATGATCAAGTTAGTGCTATGATAATTTTACTTTAACATTGTAAGAAATAACTTATCGATAATATTATGTCATTTTGGGACAAGCTTTTTGGTAAAAAGGAAGAGTCAAAACAAGAGGAAGAAACATCAATGACCGAAGCGCCGGTCGAAGAGGTGTCTGCAACGGAGCCAGAGACGTCGGATGAAGAACCTGTTGTTGCGGATGAATCAGCGTCAGAAGATTCAGCTATGGAGGACACTGCGGCTGAAGCGTCTGGTGATGAGGGGGTAGCAGATGCTGAGGACGATGAAGAAGAGAAGCCAGCTGAGATGTAATTTTTTAGAGATTATAAAGACCGCTGATGAAAATTAGCGGTCTTTATGTTCCCTTGATATTCAAAGATTATTAAATTTTACGACACTAATAATCCTAATGTCATCACAAAGTAACAACTCAATATATTTAAATCCTCATTACAAAAAATTAATCAAATCATTACCCAATTAGACGTAAAAAATAATCAGCAACGATATTTCTGGTGGGGAGGTGGGATTGCTAACGTCGACAGTAAATATTCCGTTCATGGCAGTAGCGTCGCCTTTCTATTCTTTTATACTCATAAGCATTCATGAAATTTTATAGCATAATTACGCTAGTGATATTTTTTGCTTTTTTTAGCCTGTATTTCGCTGACGCGCATGAATTATCACGAGACGTTCTGGTCAAAGCTAGCGGACCGACGGTGTACTATTACGCCCAAAATGGCAAAAGATATGTATTCCCAAACGAGGGGGTTTACTATACTTGGTTTTCTGATTTTAGCGACATCGTAAGTATCACCGACGAACAGCTCGCCTCCATGCCGCTCGGTGGAAATGTAACCTATCGTCCAGGTATTCGGATGGTAAAAATTCAAACCGATCCCAAGGTATACGCCGTTGATCAGGGCGGTGTTCTGCGCTGGGTGACTTCAGAGAAAGTAGCTAATAATCTTTACGGTACAAACTGGAATAATTATATTCATGATATCTCTGATGCTTACTACATCAATTACCAAATCGGCGAACCGATTTATCCTGATAGTCCTTATCGTCCGCATGAGGTTGCGGCTGCTGTGACGACAATTAATGCTGATAAAAACATCTCCGCACTGCCGACGGCTCGGCAAGCTGATACCCAACCAGAATTCGATGAAGCAGCACATCATGAACAGCAGCCTATGAGCGGCGTAGTTTCAGCAGTAATCGATGGCGATACTTTTACGCTGTCAGACGGTTTGCGTATTCGACTGATTGGCGTAAACGCACCGGAAATCTCACAACCGTTCTACAGCCAGGCAACAGCCGCTCTTGAAGATCTTGTGCTCAATAAAACCGTACTTTTAGAATCAGATGCTAGTGAAACCGACCCATACGGCAGATTGCTTAAATACGCTTATGTTAGCGATAAACTAGTGAACAAAGAAATTGTTCTAGCGGGTTTGGCTGAGTCAGTAAGTTACCCGCCGGACACAGCAAGACAATCAGAATTGGATGTAGCAGAAGAAACCGCAAAAAGCGAGGGTAGGGGAATGTGGGCCGCCAGTTCGACCAGCGATGATATTTCAATAGTCATTTTTCACTACAACGCGGACGGTAACGACAACAATAATCTAGAAGACGAATATTTTGTTCTAAAAAATGATGGAGTGACTGCTGTAGATATGACCGGTTGGCAGGTGCGTGATTCGGCAATGCACAGCTATACTTTCCCAATGTTTACGCTACCAGCGGGTTCGACCGTCAAAATGGTCACAGGTCACGGAATCAACACTGAGAGCACTATCTACTGGAACCATGCAGGTGCGGTATGGAACAATGACGGGGATTCTCTGTATTTATCCGATTTAGTTGGAGCGCTAGTGTTGGAATACTCTTATTGACGCGGCAGGCTACTTATAGTAAAACGTTACTTGGGAGGTAGAGTGATGACAGAACCTCAGTTGACGCAGATGATTGGCTTGCTATTTTTTGCGTCTGGTGCAGGAATCCTGCTCAGCCGAGCTCAGGCCAAGGCACTACTAGAAGATTTTGCCGATCATCCAGCACACGTGTTTGTGCTCAGTATCGGTACAGTGGTTGCCGGATTCCTTGTTGTCACTTTTTATTCCAACTGGAACGGCAACTGGCCATCAGTACTTTTGACCGTCCTCGGATGGATTATGCTGATTAAAGGGTTAGTCTCGCTGGTGGCCGCGCCATTGATAATCGGCATTTTCAATTGGATTGGTCGTCATGGATGGCTAATGACAGTTTCAGCGTTGCTGGTAGCGGCAGTCGGCGGACTAATGATCGCGACCGGATTTGGCTGGATATAAAATAGTTATATCTTTATTGGGGGGTAAGGTGCTTTCTAGCACCTTTTTGTTTAAGTAGAGTCAATACTTTATGTGTCGTACAATATATCTTTGACGACACATAGTTATATTTAACACCATCAAACGATTAATTCTTTTACATTCTGAGGCTTCAGAAAGCCCTGTGTTGTTTTGAAGGTATGCTAGTACCTTGGTAATGGGTTGAAACTGCAAAGATAACCACTAAATATTTATACATCCCGAGATAAGTGACATTTTTCTTCTAGCTCTAGCACCGTTATGAATCATTTATTCTCGCATAACCATAAATGTGGGCAGACAAGTCGTACCGACGGTCAGGCGGTTCAATACAGCAGGATCTGAATCGTCTCTGTGTTTGGGGAAATATCAGCGCAACAGCAATCATAAATATAATTAATTGGGAGTTCGCACATGTCAGCCACCATATCAATTGAAAGAGGCATTAGTCCCCTGACATTCATAAAGAGTTCTGTTAATAAATTGTGCGACACATAATTAATATATTAAAAAGCCCCGACTGGGACTTTTAGCATTTACACGATCGAAATTTTTTCTTCCAGACCAATAACCTCCAACTCATAGGTGCGATTGTAAAAAACCGTGCGATTATTTTTGCTGAAATTAATCGATGCGGAAAACCTCACCGAACTTGAACGCCTAACCTGCACTTTGCAGACCGCCGCTTCCCACTCTGGAGTATCAACTATACAGATAAACGCGCCGGACACCTGCGAATTAGCCGTCGCTTTCACATCCGCCATAGTTACTCGCATCACATCCTGTCGACGGTTGACTAAATCAGCCACTGATTGACGTGCAACCCATCGTAAAATTTCGAATTCGGTTATATCGTCCTTAATATCTGAACTCGAAATTTTTTCGCCGAAAAAAAGAAGCAGGCGCAGCAAATAACCGAACAATGCAGCGGACACAACCGCCACAATCGATAGCCCGACGATAATCGTCATTTACATCCTCCTATCAAAGAGCAAGTTAACGATAGATGATTAATTAATGTTGGTCTAGCACTTCCCTATTTAATAAATGTGTTATGAATATCAAGTGTCGTAAAACGCATTATATGTCGGTCGATTAAACTGGTATACTGCAATGGCTAAATTAATTCGTACTTTATGATTAAAAAAATTCTTTTGTCATTAACGCTTTTCATGCTGATGTCGCCGAACCCAGTCGGTGCAGAGCTGCCAGACCCCGCCGACGTACTGGTCAAAGCCAGTGGTCCGGCGGTCTATTATTACGCCAGCGACGGTAAACGCTACGTTTTTCCAAACGAAAACGTGTACTATAGTTGGTTTTTTAATTTCGACGATATCGTTACCATCACCGACGAAGAATTGGCATCCATTCCAATCGGCGGAAACGTGACAAACCGTCCAGGAATTCGAATGATAAAATTGCAAACCGATCCAAAGACATATGCCGTAGCCCCAGGTGGCATATTGCGTTGGGTCACCACCGAAGAAATTGCTGAATCAATGTATGGTCACGAATGGAACCAATATGTTGATGACGTATCCGACGCTCTTTTCGTAAACTATACAATCGGTAACCCAATCGAAGAAGCTGGAGATTACGAGCCAGAAACCGCGGCCTCTAGTGCCGGAACCATTAACGCGGACAAAGGACTGCCAGTTGGCTCGAACCCCCGTCGTTCAAACACAGCAGCACCAAGATCAATTGATCGACCTGACACGCAAGTTGGCGACGCATTGGAAGTCAGCGAAGAAGAGCTGAATACGACATATCGTCAATATGCGCTAAACCACATAAATCAATTACGTGCCGACAACGAAAAAGAGCCGTTGACGCTTAACGAACAAACAAGCGAAATTGCATTGGCACATAGCCGTGACATGGCCGAGAATCTAGGTGCGCTTTCCCATGACGGTTCGCTCGGGGAAACCGCCTCGGAGCGCATTAAACAAGGAAAGGTGCCTGATTTTGCTAACCCCGGTCAGTTCATCACCCTTCCCCACCCCAATAACATTGGTTGGAGCGGAGAAAATGTTGGTATGCGTGATACTCACTTTTTTGAAAGCATCGAAGCCGCGATTGATGACCAGCACCTGTGGTTCATGGACGAAGCTGATGACGAATATAACCACCGAACAACGATGCTGAGTACGCTTGCCCCTTTCAGTGCAATCGGAATTGGACTATATATGGATGAATTAGGCCGATTGTGGATTACTGAGGATTTCATCAGTTTACAATAAAATAAGTTTAAATAACTGAGGTAAGCAAAAAACGAGGTATGTAACATTTCGTGTTGGTGAAATTAGCGATTCTCTTCTAGTTTTAGCG
>CAZAOV010000023.1:0-17838 GCA_964486995.1 uncultured Gammaproteobacteria bacterium
TATGTATTTACTGAATTCATCGCCATCATACAATGCATCGACTCAATTAAAAAGAGGGTGAACATACCCTCTATTATCATTCGCACATCGCTATCGTTACCGCCACTTCATCGCGCTGTTTCCAGTGATGGATTATCTGCTCGGCTGTCTGGCGGATTCGGCGCTCTGCATCTTCATTTCTGCCGTCATGTTCGGTCTGGAAGCGTGTCTCGGCGTTTAGTTGACGAATTACCTCACCGCTGGGCGGCCAAACCTCGCCCAGCGCAAACACCAACGTGTAGCGCATCGAATAATGGATGCGGGTGGAGGACGACTCCTCCTGCAACCGAGCCAGAACCAACTTGATATCTTTCGTGGAGTTACGCTCGCGCACTATGGCCACATACAAGTTCTGCAACTCGTCCAAATCGAGCTGAAATCGATTTCGTGTCCTTAAATACCGCTCCAACTCATTCGTGGCGCGACCCATATCCACTTGCGCCACCATTTCAGAATTGTTCGCCATATAGATGACGAGGTTCGTACCGTAATGTCGTGCGTGCTTGAACAGGTCAGTCAACCCAAGTTCCGGCGGATCTTCGAACAGGCCGCGCCTTCGAGGCGGCGGTAAGGACAGCGGCTTGTCGGGTGACCGATATGGGCCTCCGCCAGAGGCGTTTTTCGGCAGCTGAAGAATTTTTTCGCCGGCCGGTGGCGGTAGGGATAGCCGATCTTCCCGTTCGGACCGTTCCCTAAATGCACCGTATTCCATGCCGATATAAAAGGCGCCTCCAGCTAATGTGGCTACTATCATAATGAACAATAGGGTCATGGCGCTCCTTGTCTGCTGGTACAGTACCGGACTTTTATCTTACATATCAGGGGTTTCTGGTCAATAAAAAAGTGGGCCGCTCAGGACCCACAAACACTGCGGTCGGATAGACTGAACTCACGAGAGCAAGGCAAACTGTTTCATCACCTCTGGGTGTCGCTCCTCCCATTCGTCTAAAATATCTTCGGCCAACCGATGCAGATACTCGTATTCTTCATGTTTTTCGAACTCGTCCTCCTCGGCGTAGACGATGTCGTACACCGCGGAAATCACCTCTTCGCTGACCGGACCGCGTATGCGGAGCGCATACAGCACCGCTTCGGGCACATGCGTCCATTCGCTTTCGAACAGCAGATTCAGCAGGACATTGATGTCCATAGGGTTATCACGCATGGTAAACGCATGAATTGCGGCGGCACGCCGCGGTGTGTCCGACTCTGCGTCCTCGAGTACATCGGCGAGATGAGATGAGTCAAGCATATTGGCCAATTCACGAAATTTCTGCTCGCTAACTGATGCGAGCATCCGCTCGTGACAATAGACGTACCGACGAAACCGTTCGGCCGCCTCGAACTCATCCGCGCCGCTCGCGTCATTGCATTCATCTGGCGTTCCTGGTTTGCGATACGGACCACTGCGTGGCACTGGCAACGCTGGAATGCGTTCTCCTTCAGGCAACTGCTTGACCCCTCGCTCATCATTTTCGAAGAGAATACTTACAGTATGAGCTAGGCCTGCCGATATTCCGAAAAATAACAGCAGAAAGAGCAGGGTCATTATATCGAAATGTATCATGATCACCTTACCCGCTTTCAAAGATCAATCGCTCTTTCCTAACAATAACGATTAATAGACGGATGAGTCAATCGCAATGAAACGTTTTTGGTTTGAACCGGGTTTCTGTTGATAAGTCAGTTAAATCAGTCCAGTAGCTTAGCTTGCTTGCCTGATTCCAATCCTCTGGCCATTGGCCAACCTAGATCTTGAATCACTTTTTGTGCTGCCGGCAAATGCTCGCGCAAAACATATAAATTCGATAAATCGATTACTTCGTTGTATTTATTGAGCAGTTCCGAATACCGCTCCACCGGCTCGAATACGATGCGGCCAAACATCTTGCGCCGAACCAACAGTTGACTCTGCGAACCATGGCCCAAAATCGGATCGCATTTTGATAAATACTGGCGAGAATCTACCTGAAAATACGGCACTTCGGCTTGCTTGAATGAATCAGTCAGACGCTCCAAGATATTTCTATCCTCCTGGTTGGCGTTAGAGGCGTGGAACAGCATCTTTGGTGGAATGCGGTTAGTGAGCCGAATCGACCAGGCATGATCTGGATCTTCAGCGGCACTGAACAGTCGCTCGGTAAGGGTACTGTCACGCAACCGGGCGTACCCGTCCGCATTGCCCGGAATCTGAATATCGACTTCATTAGTGGTCATGGCGCGCTCGAGAAATTGGTCAAACGCCAAAGTTGTCTTGTGTAAGTACACCTGCAGAAACATGTGAAAGCGTGCCAGCAAGAAATCTTCGAAAGCCCGCACCGCGGTAGAATCAATAGTCGGAACCAAAACCCTGTCATGTTCGGTCACGCCAAGATTGCCGATTAGGTGATCCATGTCGTATGTGCCGTAGGCCACCCCACTGAAATACGCGTCACGCAATAGATAGTCCATACGGTCGCAATCAAGCTCGCCGGAAATAAACGACCGCAACAGACGATGAATGCCGACCCGACCGCTATTGGTACCGTACTTCTTTTCCCATGACCGAGACGGCATCACGTCGTGATGAATTAATGATGCGATGTCCTGTGCGTCATCAATCGGTAGCGGTGAATCTTCGGCACTGCACAAAGCCCCAATCAACAGCACGCTGTAGTCTTCATGTTTGGCCTGTCGATCTTTTTTAATATCTGAAAACCATCCTTTCGGAACATCGAGCTCACCAAACTGCGGCATGAACCGTTCGGACACGTGCGATAATGGTGGGTGACCAATATCATGCAGCATACCGGCCAACCGCAAAATCCGACGAAAATACTGCAAATCGAAATCCTCAAAATGCTCGTGCAGCACTTTACCGCTAGTCTCGATGATTCGATCCCAAATTCGACTCACTACATGCATAGCGCCAATACCGTGCGAGAAACGGTCATGTGTGGCGCCCGGATAAACTAGATAACTCAAACCGAGCTGGCGAATATGCCGCAGCCGCTGCATGTATTTATGGTCGACGATTCGCTGCTCCCGTTCGGAGAAGCTTATAGTTCCATGGATTGGATCACGAATTTCATACATATGTATTTTACTTTATCACCTGTGGATAAATCGTGCCAGAGAAATCCTCCGGGCGCAGGCGCGCACAAAGGGCAGACCACGAATGGACGTCCTTTTTGCCTTAATTTCTCGATATCATTTCCACACAAGCGGGAACGACATGGCATGGGCAGGAAAACAAACACGACGTTAAAACCAGACTTTTTTAGCCTGGTTTTGTTGGGTGACTTTGGTTAATTGCGATTATTGAACCCGTTGCATTACCCACTCCGCCACATCTTCCGTAAACCGGTCGACTCGTTCGAACATGGTCGTGCCGTGGCCGGCGTCGGATAATTCTTTCAGGGTCGAGCTTGGTGCAGCCGCGTGCAGCTCTCTGACGGCCTCAAGTGAGCGGCCATCTTCTTCACTGGCCGCCAGATACAGCTCACGCCCATCATAATCCGGCATCCTATCGAGCGTGGCAACGCCGTGATAATTCAGTCCGGGAGACAGGGCGACTACGGCGGGAATTTGCTGTTTCTCAGAACCGTACACGATGGCTAGGCTGGAACCAATCGAGGCACCGGCAACTAGCAGTCGATCCTTGGACGCACCGCGATTTTCAAGCCAATCCACGGCCGCTTCCACATCTCTAATTTTCAGCTGGTGCCGTACGTCATCAAACTCGCGATAATCTAATGTCTCACCGTTCTGATTAACGCTTTCCCCGTGCCCGCGCAAATCGATGGCCAGCACCTTGGAAAAGCCACGTTTGATAAGCTCGCCCGCGAAGTCGCCCCAACTCTCCTTGGTGGCCGGCATCATGTGCAACAGCAATGCGGCCGCACCATCTTTCTCGTTAGTATAAAAATCGGCGACAATTGTCACCCCGTCCGCTGTATTAAAATTGACTTTCTGAGTTTTCATGACTGTAGGTGGCTTAATGTCCTGATTCGCCAAGGGTTCAAAGCTTAGTGTAGCCGATCGACACCCAGCACCAGCCAGCAGCAGCGCCAACAGCGAAGCAGCCAGAGTTTTCTTCATGCTATTCTTGAAATGAAATCGTGTTGTTCAGTTCACCGGAATAGAAGGATTGCAAAAATTCGTCAATCACGTCCGCTGCAATCAGATAACCCAAACTGCCGCCGATATCACCTCGTGCGGCTGCGGTCGGCGCACCAATATAGGTACCCCGCTTATCAAAAGCCGCACCACCGGAAGTACC
Source organism: uncultured Gammaproteobacteria bacterium (assembly GCA_964486995.1). GTDB lineage: Bacteria > Patescibacteriota > Patescibacteriia > SG8-24 > SG8-24 > JAHJAU01. The sequence goes on from CAZAOV010000023.1 coordinate 4,301, forward strand.
GCTGTCTATGAGCGCAGAGGTCTTAATAAGCCTACTGCCCACGCGGCCGCTCACCACGCCTTCGGTAAACGTGAATGTCTCTGCTCCGATACCAGGATAGCCGGCGATGTAAATTTCATCGCCAAGCTCAAGCGAGCGAGACGCAATCGTGCTGCCGGACAATGGAATGGACTGAAATTCATCGGGCAGCTTGTTGCCATCCATGTGTTCCACTATTTCCATTATCGCCAGGTCCAAATCTTTCTGCGCCGCCGTGGCCTCGGCGATATATTCGATGGTCGGAGGATTTTGAATGTCGGTAGTGAAACCCACGCCGCAAAAACGAATCAACGAACCGTCTTTGCTTACCAGCAGGTGTTGGTTCGTCATCACCAGACCGGCCGAATCAACTATAGTACCTGAGCCCGTATAAAAAGTATCCTTATCGGTATTGTCCAGACAAATTATTTCCACTACCGAACCCATAATGTCTTTAACACGGAACTTGGCGTCAGCGTGAACAATCTCATTAGCCAGTGCCGATTCTCTGCCGACATTATCAATGTCTTCCAACCTTTCACCAATTAGCGCCATCTCGGCTTCACGCGCCACTTCCAAATTTTCTACTCGCAGCTCCAGCTTGGTTTGCTGGTAGGCAAATTCCGCCTCACCAATATTTTGTCGGCCGGAATAATCATGGTAAGCAATACTGCCTACTATTAGCTGCCCGAAAAAAGTCATAATCGATGCAACTAGCAGCATCAACAAGCCCTGCCGAAGATTAATTTTCAACGGCTGGCGGTTTACCTTCTTGTTCTGTTCGTAAGTAGAGTATTTTTCCATGCTAGAACTTAACTACTTGCCCCGGCTTAATTTGTTTGGGGCCGTCATCGTTGTCCGACTGGGCAGTGTCGTTCATGGATTCAGGTGCTGGCGAAGGTTCTGGTTTCTTGTCTTCGCTGTGGGCGGCTTTTCGCTCTTCTTTTTTCTTTTCTCGCTCACTTTCTTTGGTTATGTCCTCGCGCGATTCAAGCTGCGACAACGACAGGCCGCCGACATCTTCGTTCATCAGCACCGGCGCCGAATCTCTTATCGGCGGCGGAGTAAAATTTTTCGGCTTTTCTTTCTTGTTATCCTTCCTAGCTTTATTATCCCGCTGCGGCTTCTGCTGTTGCTTCTTGATCGGACGTTCTCGTTTATCGTCATTTTTCTTCGCGAAATCCCTTACTGCTTTCGCGCCTTCCTGTTTTTGCGTATTTTCCGCTGGCGGTTCTTTTTTATCAGAAGAGACATCAACTACCACCGCCTCCACCCCACCTTCCTGATGTTTCTTCGCCAACTCTGCCTGCTTCTTGGAATCGTAAAATTTCAATTCCCTCATCGGGATCTTGCCCCGCATTTCCAAATGCTGTTTGCAGTACCAGGGTTTAGTCCAATCTGGCTCAAACGTCAGTTTCTGCACTTCACCGCAAACCGAGCACGGAATCTCATACTTGGCTTCTTTCTTTTCCTTGGACGCGGGCGGTTCGGCTTCTTTGACTCTCGGAGACAATTTTTGCAAACCCTTCAAATCGTCCGAGCTCACACCGAGTTCACTGGCAGCCGATACGATATCGTTTTCGGCGTCGTTTTCCGGATCTTCATCCGGTGCCAATCCGCTCCAGCGTAAAATCTTGCCCTCGATGGTGTGACGCGGCCGCGAATAGCGCTCACGCGAAACCTTGACCACTTTTTCGGTACTGCCTGTTGGATTCCCAATCGGCGGCAGCGTAGTGGCGGAAAATGGTTCGGACGCCGCGCCATTAATCATCAGCTTCAGATAAATATCGTACTTGCGCAGATTCACCAAATCTTCGGCCGTAAACACTGGCGCAAATTCCTGCTCCAAAATTTCGGCATCAGCCGCACCAACGCGAAACATCATCATTGTGCCTACGTTACCGAACACCGCCGAGCGGGTGACCTCGTCCATCTGTTCGATATACTGATGTGCCACAGTCAAGTTCAGACGATATTTTCGTGCCTCAGACAAGATGCTGGCAAAGGATTCGTTGGCGAAGTCCTGAAATTCGTCAACGTACAGATAAAAATCCTGACGCTGTTCCTCGGGCATATCTACACGCTCCATGACCGTCATCTGAAGTTTGGTAATAATCATTCCGCCCAGCAAACGCATATTCTCTTCGCCGATCAAACCCTTAGAGAGATTAACAATAAAAATCTTGCGCGAATCCATGATGTCACGCATGTCGATGGTGGATTTTACCTGCGCAACGATATTGCGAATAATGCGGGCGGACAGGAACTGGCCAACCTTGTTCTGTACCGGCGCAATGGCCTCGGTGCGATATTTCTCCTGCCACGATGCAAACTCTTTGACCCAGAAAGTCTTCACTACAGGATCCTGAATCAGCGATACCACGCGTTTGCGGTATTCATCGTCCACCAAGAGACGGGTAATGCCGAGTAACGACGAGCCTGGCGCATCTAGTAACGCGAGAATCGTGTTCATCAAGATGTATTCCATTCGTGCCGACCAAACGTCTGGCCAAATCTTTTTGAACACACCCATCAGACCAGAAGCAATCAAATGTTTTTGTGTTTCGTCTTTTACCTCGAAAATATTAAAGCCAATCGGATTCTCCACGTCGCCCGGATTAAAATACACCACGTCGTTAATGCGATGAGACGGTATGAAGTCGAGCAGTTTATGTGCTGCATCACCGTGCGGGTCGATATAGCACACGCCATGTCCGGCATAGATGTCAGACAAGACCAAATTCTCCAGTAGGGTAGTCTTACCCATACCGGTTTTACCGAGCATGTACATATGGCGACGACGATCATCGGTGCGAATGCCGAATTTGCGCTGTTGGTTACGGAAGTTGGTCGCGGCGAACAAAGTCACTTCATTCTCGTGATCGTGATCGTATGGTTTTGGTGCATCTTCTGGCATATGTTCTAGGCAAATGGTAGGTCAGGCGGCGAGCCACCAGTCGGTCTTTCTGATTCCGAATCCTCCGGTAGCTTGGCTTTGAAAAACCCCTCGACAGGCAAATCTTCAATCGGCAACGAGGATGGCGGTTCGGCGCGTTTGGCGTCGGTCTTCTTCAGCAACGGTGTCTTTACGTCACGCATCGGGAAATGCCATAAGGTCGCCAACTCTTCGACATTAAGTACGTATTGGCTCGCGCCGCGCGAGCTGCGTCCACGAAAATGCCGAGCTAATGCTTCTTTGCGACTGTTCTCAGACCAGCGCTGATAGAAATAGTCGCTCTTCGGAGTGACGTTGCCGAACGGCTTGAACTCGTTCATGTTCAGTGAGTTGAACTGAACCATCGAACCTTTGAGCGCAGTGAATCGCTTCTTGCTAAAAATATCACGACGACCGGCGTACACCACGCGAATCTTGGTTTTAAAACCAGTTTTAGAAAGCTTCATCTGAATCGCTTCGACGACCGAGCGCTCTCCCGGGCTCATGTTTAGCATCCTGAAATTCTCTTTTTTCTCTTCACCGCCCTCAGCACCAGCAAAACCCATAGCTCCGGATAATTCTTTGAGCACACCCTTAGGCAGCCATAGCGCTTCGTCCAGTGGCGATTTCTTGGGCTTAGGTTTCTTGCCCATCATCTTATCCACTTCGGACATCCCCTCCTTAATCCAATCCGAGTTGGTCGGCGTAATCATAATCTGAAACCAAATCTGCTCACCGGTTTTCAATGAACTCAACACTTCGAGCAGGCCAGACAGCGGATCTTTGAATTGATCCTCGGCCGCAGTGTGTTCGAACTGGAAGTAGGTACGAATCGGCATGAAATTCGGTCGTTTCAGCACGAATTCGGTGCCGAACACGTCCCACTCGGAATCCGGATATTTTTTTGGAATCGCACCGGTATAATCGGAAATCTCAATGATTTCCGCATCTGGATACTGAGCATAAATCGCCGCTTCCACCAGGTCGCGATGCTTATCCCAAGTATGAACCAAAAACTGCACGTAACCGTTGATGGAAACTATTTCAAAACTAAATGTGGGCTGGAACTTGCCGAGCCAGTATTTCTCAAATCGATCCAAGCCCGAATAAGCACCGCTCAGGGTGCTGAATATGTGCTCGACCGCTTTGGCGGTCTGCTCGTTCTGCCTCGGAATATCTATGGCCAGCACGCAGGTGGTGATGGTTTCAGCGAACTTATTCTGACGCCATTGCACCCACAACATCCAACCCCCCTTAATGATTACGGCCAAAAAACCAATCCAGGCGAAATCAATAAAAATCCGCCAAAACATCAGCGGTAACGGCATTTCGCCGAGCCGGAAAAAGTATCCGAGGTCTATATGTATGTTTGATATGAAGTCCATTTTTGGTAAAAAAATGGCTTAGAGTCTAAATACGTACGGGTACATCTATATAGTAGCATATTTAAGGCTAGAAATCAAGTTTATTTAGCAAAAAAACGGACTCGAAAAGAGCCCGTTGGAGTCTTTATCTCTCGTACAGATTAATGTACCTAAGATTTGCCAAAAAAACGCCGTTTCTAGCTTGTTCCGTAATCGCTCGAAGCCGGCCAAGCGATTCGGCGATATTGGCGTCCGAAATTCCAGATTGCTCGTATGTGTGCTCCAGATTTCGTAGCCGGCTCTCTAGCTCAAGAAGATCGTTCTCTAAAGAGAGCAGCGCCAGCACCCGAGAACGGCTTGGATGCGCTGTCCGAAGTCGATCCAGTCCCGCCATCCATCCTCTGACCGCTCCACACCAGACCCAGACCGCAGAGCGCCATTCAGCGATCTCATCGAAATCGGTTTCTGCCGCTCGGGTATTCAGAATATGCGTGTGGGCGACGAGCAGATTGGATGCTTGGTCTAGTTGATGCCAGGCGTGTCGCTCGTGCCGGTCAAGTTCGGCCTGCCGTTCATCAACTTCTGTATCGATTTCCGCCGGTGGCCCTTCTGGCTCCTGCGGTTCCGGAGCGTGAGTAATACAGCCAACCAGAAAAACAGCTGATGTAATAAAGAGCAAGTATCTCATTCTAGCCTCCTGTCAGCTGTACACAGCTAAACAAAAAGATGACTTGTGAGCAAGTCATCTTGTTTTCTACCTTAGCATGCGCTGAACCAGACTAACCCGATTTTGGATTTTGCCGGTGTTCAAGCTGGTGTCGAACATGCGTAGCTCGACCGTACCGTGAACGCTGATGCGAATCAAGTGCCAGCAGTCGCGGGGGTTTTCCGCGAAACCCTGATCGTTGGCGACATTTTCGAAGTGATTGACCGACCGATAGGGCGGCGGCCGCCAGTTTGGTGCCATCATGCAATACAACTTGAGGCGCTCGCCACTGCAACCGTCTCCAGCCATCATGAGCCGATCTATATTGCTAACCAAACGATTGTAGATGTGCAGCGCATTTTTCATGGAAGAGGCTCCGACGTGTATATGCATTCCAGCCACACGACACGCCGCAAATAGCACGTCGGGCGAAATTCGCGCCACAATTTTGTCGTACCGCGCATCCGGATAGGTCCGAGGGTGCATGTCGGCCGGCGCTACTGGCATGTCGGATATCTTATAGCCGATGCTCAGGGCGGTTTTAATGGCCTCCTGATTCGCGGTAAACAAATCGTTATGCAGCTTGAAGATGCCTTCTGGAACATTGATGTTGTGCGGCCTGCTACGATGCTTGACCTGACAAGCTGTCAGCTCGCAGGTCCAGGCATCAGGGCATGAACTAAATTTTCCAACCTCACGCAAAAAAGATGCGGCGAGCGGAACCGGCTTACCCATCAACCAGTCCACCAGAAAAAACTCTCGTTCGACACCGTACATGCCAGAATTAGTGTCGCAAAATGCAAACTTATCAAGGAACATAATGATTACTCCTGCCTAAGCAGATATAACCAGTTAGTTAACGTAAGTGCAATACTCTGACTTAAAAAAGTCAGACTTATTTTGAAGAGCGGACGCCTTAAAATAAGTCTGACTGTTTCTATGGCGCGGCCATGGCGGGTACGTCAGCGAACCGCGATGGTCCGGCATGCCTGCGCCGTCATCGAAAAACCAAAAAGACCCGCCTCACATGACGGGTCTTTTATAAATCCTCCAACTACTTCGACTTTTTCTGAAACACCACCAACAACGGCGAAGCCAAGAAAATAGACGAATACGTACCGGCCAACAAACCAATCATTAACGCCAAAGCAAAATACTTCAACGTCTCCCCTCCCCACATATAGATAGTCGCCAAGGGAATCAATGTGGTCAAAGTCGTATTAATGGACCGCGCCAAAGTCTCGTTAACACTCCGCTCCACAATCCCCTCAAACTCACCACCCCGAGACTTAGTCAGATTCTCACGCACCCGGTCAAACACCACAATGGTGTCATGCACCGAGAAGCCGAGAACGGTTAACATCGCAGCAATAAATGCGGTGTTAATTTCCACCAAGAAGAAGTGCCCCAGCAGAGAGAATACGCCCAACGGAATCAACACGTCATGAAATAACGCCGCAATCAAAGTAGTTATACCGTACTTCCAAGAAGCTACTGGCCGCGACACCTTTCGAAACGCATAAGCCACATAAACTGCGATGGCAATCAGAACCAACGACAGCGACCAAATCGCCTTACTGCGCATCTCCGCACCGATCGATGGACCAATGGAATCAAACCGCATCTCCTCGATATCCCCGTACTTCTCACGCAAATTAGAGAGCAGCTCTTGGTGATCTTCCTCCTCCAGTGTCTGCAAACGAATCAGCATCCCCTGTTCGCCAAGAGGCTGCACTTGCGCCTCAGAATAATCAAGTGCCCCCATTGTGGTGTTCATTTCCTGCACCACCGGACGGTCACCGCCAAACTTAATTTCCATCAGCGAACCGCCAGTAAAGTCTATGCCCAGCCGAAGAGGATACATCACCAGTGCCGCCACGCTCGCGAGCACCAGCAGACCCGACAGGACGAACCAGACATTTCGATATTTGATGATTGGATACGTCATATGTTTCGGCTGTTATTTAATTTCTTCATCAGATTCTTCTTCGTCTTCCTTCTCGTCGCCCGATTCTACTGAAGCGCCAGAACGATTAAGCCCCGGACGATACAGCATCTCGGACTTAAGCCAGCCCCAACCAGATGTCAGACGTAGCAAGTTGCGACTCACGATGATGGCCGAGAACATCGACACCAATACACCGATACCTAATGTCAGGGCGAAGCCTCTAATGAGCGAGGAGCTGGTGTAAAACAGAATCGTACAGGAAATCAAGGTAGTCAGATTGGAGTCGCGGATGGACAGCCAAGCGCGTCGGAAACCTTCTTCAATCGCTGACTGCAAAGTTCGTCCACGGCGCAACTCTTCTTTTAGGCGCTCGAAAATCAAAATATTTGCGTCCACCGCCATACCGACCGACAGGATGAAACCAGCGATACCAGATAGAGTCAACGTAACCGGAATCATTTTATACAACGATAAGTTGACTGCGGCGTAGATGCCGAGTGCGATAATCGCTATCAAACCCGGCAAGCGATAGTACATCAGCATGAACAACGCCACAATCAGGAATCCAATCAAGCCGGCCTTAAGCGAGGATATCGTTGATTCGTTGCCAAGCGTGGCGCCAACCGACTGCTGCGTCTCCAGATGAATTGGCACAGGTAGCGCACCGGCGTTCAATCGCTGAGCCAACAGCTTGGCCTCTTGAATCGTAAAGCTGCCAGTAATAACTGCCTGACCTCCGGTGATGACCTCATTTACTGTCGGTATGCTAATCGGTTGACCATCCAAGAAAATCGCCACCGGCATGCCCACGTTTCGCTGAGTGATGTTCTTAAACATCTCGGATCCCTCGTCATTGAACTCCAGTCCGACCTGTGCCTCGTTGGTCTGTGGATGGAACTGCACCATGGAGCGCTTAAGCTGTTTGCCGGACAACTCGGTGTTTTTCCAATCATCGGCCAGCGGCACATAGTCACGTTCGGTCTTTTTGTTCGTCAAAATATGCTTGAGATGATACTCGCTTGTCGCCCGCTCTTCGGTCTTGTGAATGACGTGATAGCCGAAATCGGTTTCAACTGGCTCGGAAGTTATCTCCCCTACCGCCAACGCTTTCGTCGCTTCCTCGAACGCCGGCACCATCATGCCCTCACCGAACCAACCCAAATCGCCGCCTTCCGGACCGGACGGACCGGTGGAATGCTCCTGGGCTAAATCCGCAAAATTCTCGGCAGTGGCTTGGCTAGCCAGATTCTGTGCCTTGGCCAACGCTTCTTCCTTGGTCATCTCCGAAACGCAACGCTCCGCTCCCTGATAGCAGAGCAAAATATGCGAGGCTTTCATCTCCTGTCCAGCTTCGCGCTTCTCTTCGTACTGAACCACATGAAAACCGTATTCGGTTTCAATCACTTCCGGCACTACGTCACCAGGTTCGGCCCCGCTGGCCTCAACTGCCTCAATCAGCTCGTGCAAAGGCCCCTGTAACGATTGGAAATTAAGGTCGCCGCCAGATCCGCGCGTGGACAAATCATCGGAATGAGTCGCCGCCAACGCCGTAAAATCAGATTCATCCTCAAGTGCCTCAGCCAAGACTTCCTCAACTTTGGCTTGGGCCTCGGTATTCTTCTTATCCATGTCCGCCCGCTCTTCTTCGGTCATCTCGCGGGGCGGCTCGGTATTTTGTTCTTTGAATTCCAGAATCGGCGTTTCACCAATCAACTTAATAGCTTCGCTGATGTCCGATACTCCGGCCAAATCCACGATCAACCGCCATTCGTCGCCAGATTTCTGCGTCTGCACCAACGGTTCGGAAACACCGAACGCGTTTACACGCCGCTCAATAACATCGCGCACGCCAGCAATAGAATCATCGTGCTCGGATTCGGGAATCGCGCCCATGTCAGCGATATACACCAAGTGCGTCCCACCCTGCAGGTCCAACCCCAGCCGATATGGCACTTCCCAGAAGCTGGGTAGCTTGGGGTCAAAGCCCAGCGACTTTTCGGACCAATCGTTAATGCGTTCGGCTCCAACGTTCCACCAAGTCGGATTACTCAGCGCGGCCGAAAAGACGAGCAGCACCACGATAAAAAACGTCGCCCGCCTTACCCTGCCGCGCGGTGTCTGCGGTGCGATGAGTGATCCCAACGCCTTCAATACACGGAGACCGGATTCTTTAAATGAATTTTCTTCTTTCATATGGCTTTCGTCTCGATAATAGTGCGATATTGGATAAGAGTGAGGAATCCAGAGATTACATTAACTTCTAAATCCCAGCCTCAAAGAAAAAGAGGTCCCTCAGGATCCTCAACTATGTTGATAACTGTTTGTAATCCTAATGAAGCCTGGTGGTTTTGGCAATACAGTTTTTGGGCAGGATACAGAGAAGATCACAGGCCTGCTTCTATGGAGCGCCAGCGCCGAGCAGGAAGGCGAAAAACTGTCAGACTTGTTTTAAGGCGGTCAATCTTAAAAACAAGTCTGACAGTTATTTAGGCAAGAGCGTTCATCTCTTCTGGCCCCATACAGCCGGTTGACGTACAAATAACAACAGGTAATCTAGAGAGGCTGGAGGTACGATGAGCCAAGACGAAAAGAGAATTCTGGACATTAAAAACGGTGTTGCATCATTCATCATTCATGTGCCTGGAGCGCAAGAGCCTACGGTAATCAAGCGACTCAGCGGTATTAAGCGTGAAATCATCATGATTGGGCGTAGTGATGATCCGGCAGCGCTCTCTGACCTGAGCGAAATTACACCGGATTTGCCGTTGAGATTGCCTCAACCGGTGGCGCACGTGTTCTCGACCAATCAGCCGAACAAGGCGATTATCGTGGTGGGACCGCGCAACGTTTTGCACAACGAGGAAATTGTGGAGAGCTACGCGGCCAAACCGATGAACCAAATCCAAGCTCGCGGCCCGCGATTCATCCTATCGCTCGATACCATGAACGAACTGTTCGTGGTGACCGGCATGCCCGGAACAGGCCGACGCAAGGCCGTGACTGAAATGATGCGGCGAGTCGAAAAAATGGCCGGACCGGATCAGCTGCGCATCATCCGCACCGCCACAACACGTCAACCGCGCTCCGTGACCGACAATCTTTATTATGACTTCATGTCTGAAGAAGAATTTAGCGCCAAGCGGGCGGCCGGCGAGCTGATTCAGGTCGCAAGCTACGGCAAGACGAGCTATGGAATCGACCGGGCAGAAGCGCTGCACATCCTTTCCGACAGCAGCGGCATCTGCATCTTGGTTGATTCAGACGTAAAAGACCTTCAGCGATTGGGAGTTCCGGTCTCATTGATGGTAACCGGCGTTCCGGCAGGCTTGGTGCTACCGCAAGCCCCAGTCCTAACGGGCAAAAATTAAAATAACTGGCTCATAATTAGCCGGTTTTTTTATTATCAGTTACATAGCGCCCCAAATCGCCTCGCAACCAGATTTCCAGGAACAGCAAATTCGATAAGTTCAACTTTGATCAGCTCATAAAGGGTATCCGACCGGTATGTACGCATTCATGCGCAAAAAGATACATCCCAGCCGACCACGCCTGTTCGCGCTTACCCCTTGGCTGGCCGTCTTTGCCGTGATACCACTCGTTAAATTCCCAATCTTCATCTATCCCCTTCTGATTCAATTCGGCCAATGCGACGAGCTGCCGCTTCGCCTCTTGCTTGCGGCCGGCTTTCACCAAAGCCGCCACGTAGAATCCGCCGATAAACGGCCACAGGCCCCCGTTATGATACTGCTCAGGTAAATTCAAGTTAAAGTTCGCGTAGTAATCGCGCCAGTCCGGCTCACCCGGACTGATTGGCGGATATATCGCGGCGATCGGACCACGACCGGCCAATCCATAATTGTCAATCAAATCAAAGATGTCGGTTGTTTGATTTTTATCAGTTATTCCCGCCAGCACGGCCATCAAGTTTCCGAGCGTGTCGAACCAGTCGCCATATCCGTAATGTTCAATATATGGCAGATAATACCGTTCTTTGGGAAAGCGCTCATTAGGTGGAATGACTCGCCGTTCCACCGTGGCCGGAACATTTTCCGCCTCTAGTTTGCTGCGATACCCGCCGTGGTACATGCAATATAATTCAACTGGCCCGACCTCTTCACCTCTATACCAAAGACGCTCGTTCATCACCCGCTTCACTTGCGAAGCCCGACGGCTGTAGGCGGTAGCCAGCGATTTCTTTCCGATCTCCTTGGCCAATTTCGCTCCCGCACGAAGCGCCTGATAAAACAGTACGTTCGTAAACAGACCCTTGCCGCGCACCGCCAGCAAATCTTTCCAATCCGCAGCTTCCAGATGCGACACCAAACCAGACTGATCCATGTCCTGATATTCATACCACTCGAGCGTTGCGGCCACAGACGGCCACACTTCTCGTAACCATTTTTTATTTGATTGGTGCCTATGGAGCGCGGCTGTGCCCATCACATATAGCGCTCCCCCATCCGCGTAAATATGAAAACTGGCCTGACGATTGCGCGTATCCACATAGTTCGGAATTAGCCCTCGCGAGGTTTGACGGCTTCGCAATGTCTCATGGCTCGCTTTAGCCGCGGCCAAAATCTTTTCGTCGTCAGAAAACAAAGCTCCAAACAGCGTAATCATGCTGTCCCTGGCCCAAACCTGCGGATATCCAGTACGCTTAGCCGAAGCCTTAAAACCTGTCTTGTGGCTGCAGTTACGCAACACGCGTATCGCCTGCCGACGCGCCTCTTCGATTATTTCTTCTCGATTCTCTGAAAGCCGGTTCGATTTGTTGTTCGAAATAAATGTCTCCATGGGGAAAAATCACTCATACTTAGCTTTCTATATATTATCGCATTTGACCGAGATTTTATTCACATTGACGTTATGCGCTCTTGGCACTAGTATTTGCACGGTGGTTAAAACGCTTCTCGTCACAATGACACGGAGTCCCAAATGATGAAACCGAAAAAAAATGACGTGCTTGAATTCTCATCGAACGACGTGATTTTATTCATGGAATGGCTGAACAATCAGCCCGACCATATCAGAAAAATCTTTGAAATCACACCAGACCACGCAGTACGCGCGATGAGAAACATTAAACTGGGTCTGCAGCCTCTGAGCTTGAATAAATCGCGCCCGCTGTAAGGCGTTTATTTTATACGGACCTCTTTGTTGAGGTCTGTTTTGTACTGAAACCATAACCAAAGATGGCTCGAATGCTAAGTTGAACCATTTCATCGAGGCTGGGGGGGGTTCTGGCTATGCACCACAATAATAAGGCGATTAATAAATTTCTCGACTTTCTGCGAACTCAAGCGCTTTCGGTTACTGAAAAATATGCCGCCAATCCGGACGGCCTCGAGGTAGCGATGGCGAATAGCTTTTCCAACATCTCAGATGACGTCGGCACCGGTGTCATGCCGGTCCGCGGTGGCCAACCGTTTCAGGCACGCAAGGTCTATGGCGCCGCAAGCAGCAAATCAAGAATGCACTCTGATGGGCGCGTTCTTTTAATATTCCTGCCTGGCAGCCTCCCTGCCCGTATGGGGACGGGCTTCGCGGAAATGACACGCACTGAACGCGATCAACGATTACACTGCGGCGGGAACTGGAGCATAGGTTCTATCTGGATGCGACTCAGCTCGCTCGGCTTGCTGTTCCTCGACAAATGAATCCTTTTGCTTTTTGAACTTCACACTGAACTCTGGCACGTATCGCGTTTCTTCTTCAACTATTTCCACGGTCTCTCCGGAGACGTACTTGTTAAGCGCGATGTCGGTTAATAGTTGCGTTTCATCCTTAACCTGTTCCCTGATGCGGTCCAATTCGTCGGCCTCGCGAAACGCGGCGACCTTGGCGGCGGTCTCGATTGATTTCTTCTTCTCGCGCAGGGTTTTCATCTGCTCGACGATTTTCTGATAATCCTCGTTCTGGGCGAGTTCATCTTTGAACATTCGGTTAAGTTCGCGACGCCGTTTTTTCAGGTCTTCCAGCCGGCGGTGCACATCGTGTAAATTCTGCATGATGTTTTTGATAATGAATAACGCGCTGATGATATCACTGCCGCCATGACGCGTCATCCCCAATTTTTCCAGACATTTTGTTGACGTGAAAATTCAAATGATTTATCGTGATTTACCTGAGCCATAAATGCAGTCGGAGGAAATTTATGGAGACCTTTTCCAGAAGGGCATTCGTACGGCTCTGGAAAAAGCTAAGCGAGGCTGGACTGGATAGCGAGTTGGCTCGGCGGTTCGTATTGGATGAAAATTTTGCGGTAAGCCAACTGGAACAGGCGACTGAAGAAATTAGGCAAGAGACGTGCAACAAGAGCGCGCCATCTGAAACAACTGATGATTTCAGACAACGAAATCATTTCTGGTAACGCTAAAAGCACCCGCTTGGGTGCTCTTTTTTATCTGGTCTATTCATCAAAGAATGTCCGACCGGTTTTGAGCGCTTCTATCATGACGAGCGCCCCACAACCAACCTTTGGACAAGACTTAACCGGCATAATTTGACGTTGTTATGTTAGGATTGCAGCAATTAGGGTTACCTTTTCTCGTCAAAGGGTGTAGAGTG
>CAZAOV010000024.1:0-17078 GCA_964486995.1 uncultured Gammaproteobacteria bacterium
CCGCGCCGAAGAAGAAAGCTCCGGCCAAGAAGAAGGCCGCGCCGAAGAAGAAAGAGGTGAAGAAGGCCGCGCCGAAGAAGAAAGCTCCGGCCAAGAAGAAGGCCGCCGCCAAGCGCCCCAAGATAAAGCGCGAAAAAGCCGAACCACCAGAGATTTACGCTATCAATAATCTGATCAACAAAGGTCGGATGCGTGGTTTTGTTACGGAAAACGAGGTGTTGCACCTGTTTTGTGATTTGGAAGAATATATCTCGCTGTATATAGAGTTTCTAGACCGGCTCGACGGTATCGGAATTGGTGTCATCGAAATGAAAGAAGGTATCATCGGTCGGGGTGAAGATCGCGAGCAGCTGCTCGACAAGATTCGCATGAGTAAAGAAAAGAAGCGTTTTGACCTAACGGATATTTCTGCCGACTCGATTCAGATGTACTTACGCGAGATTGGTAAGATTCCGCTGCTAAAAGCTGAAGAGGAGGTTGCTCTGGCCAAACGCAAGGAGCGTGGCGACCGCGAAGCCGAAAAGAGGCTAATCGAAGCTAACCTGCGTCTGGTGGTGTCCATCGCCAAGAAATTCGTTGGCAAGTCGCTATCACTGCTAGACTTGATTCAGGAAGGTAACATCGGCTTGTTCCGCGCCGTTAAGAAGTTTGAATATCGCAAAGGCTATAAGTTTTCGACTTACGCCACATGGTGGATTCGTCAGGCCATTACTCGTGCGTTGGCTGATCAGTCTCGAACCATCCGCATTCCGGTGCATATGGTGGAAACTATTAATCGTTTCCAGCAGATTGAGCGTCAGCTGATTCAGGATCTGGGTCGCGAACCCTTACCCGAAGAAATTGCCGCAGAAATGGACGAAGATGTTGACAAGGTCAGACACATCATCAAGATTTCTCAGGACACAGTGTCGCTCGAAACTTCGGTCGGTGAAGACGATGAGGATTCGACGTTGGTGGACTTCGTGGAGGATGTGAAGAACGTTGCGCCGAATCGCGCTGCGGCGCTACAGCTTCTCAAGGATTACGTGACCGAGATTATCGCCGACCTGTCGCCGCGCGAACAGAAGATTCTGGAGATGCGGTTCGGTCTGACTGATGGGGTCAGTCACACGCTGGAAGAAGTAGGCCAGGAATTCGACGTTACGCGCGAGCGCATCAGACAAATCGAAGCCAAAGCATTGGACAAGATTAAAGAACATCCGGAAATCATTAAGCTTAGGGATTACTAAGGACGACCCCGTTAATGTCGCCCCAGGTCTGACTCAGGATTCAGCTCCATAGAGCATATGCCCGCAAGAAAGCCGGGTCCCGGACCAGGCCCGGGGCGACACGAGGGCTGTTGACGGATAAGGTTTCTCGGGATATCCACCCTTGCACAATCCAGCAAATATGCTACAGTGTCGTCGCGGTTGATTCGGTAGCCTTTTACAATCAAATATTCTGAGATAGCTCAGTTCGAGCGCATAAGTAGCCATCAATGGGCGTGAGTAAGAGAAAAATGGCACAAGTCAGGCCTCGGCAGACAGCTCATCAAACAGTTATTTACCATTCCGAGGTAGCTCAGTGGTAGAGCAGAGGACTGTTAATCCTTTGGTCGCGAGTTCGAATCTCGCCCTCGGAGCCATGAGTGAACGTGTATGGAGACCCACATGCGTTCAGTCAAAAGCCAGCCAGAAATGGCTGGCTTTTGACTTAATGTTAATATGGTAAAATTCCTTTGAAATTGACCTGTGCAGCAATGAAGGAAAGCTGGAGAAACAAGACGGTGGTTATCGGGCTGCCGGCTCGCAATGAGGGCGGTCACATATACAAAAGCCTCGAGTCCATTCGTGAGGCAATTTTGTTTTTGGGCGGTTTTTCTCCAAAAATTGTGGTCTGCGTAAATGGCTGTAAGGATGACACCTGTGAACGCGTCCGGGATTTTACCGATAAGTTCACTGACGTTTCCGTTGACTTGATCATGAGTGAAGAAGGTCTTGTGAACGCTCAGAGGGCGGTCGTTGAGTCTCATCCAGCGGACATATATGTCTTCCCTGATGCCGATAATGTTATAGCAAGAGAGTCGGTGGCTCTTTTACTCAACGCTTTGGAGGACGACGGTGTCGCGGTGGCATATGCAAAGACCGTTCCGGAGCTGGATTCAGACAACCATTCGGTTTTTCAGACAATGGGCAACCTTTATGACTCTCAAAAAATGCTGACTCGCCGGGAGTATTTTCATGGCCGCCTTTTCGCCACCAAGGACTGGTTTGTTCCTGACAACAACGAATTGATGGAGAGAGCGAAACGCACCAGAATCGGTGCTGCATTGCTTAGGTACTCGAAGCAGGGAACGCTGCTTTACGCCGATGACGTTTACATGTCCAGTTACGTGATGCACAAGTACGGGCTTAACGCCATTAGGCAGGTTGAGGAAGCAAAATGCCACTCCAAGCCGGTCGGTTCCGCCAAGGACTGGTGGAACAGTTACCGACGGAGAAACATAGAGATGGCAAAGCTTCACTATTGGTTTCCTGAATTTCGTTATCTTGCCCCGCACATCAACAGGAAAACGGATTGGAGTAATTGGATGGCCGCAAAGCCGTCAGACAAGATCGTGTGGTTGTTGCTGTTGGGCATGAAAGCGGTTTTTTGGGTTCGGCTGAAGATAGAGCTGGCGGCCGTTAGTTCGGGTCTTTCTGAACCGAAGGACCAGTGGCAGGAAACGCTAACGACAAAACGATGGAAAAAAGATTAGTCATATTTGATATCGACGGCACTATCGACGGAATTCTGCCAGAAGGACTCCTTCCCATGTTGGACGGATACAGGGAACGGGGTTTTGTGTTTGGAATAAACACGAACCGTCCTTTTAGTGAAGCAGTCTCTTTTTATGACTCATTAAAGATGCAGGGGCCGTTTATCGTCGAGAACGGGGCATCTTTCATGTTAAGCAGACAGTCCTCCCAGGAAATATTTTCGAACGAGATGGTTGAGGTAAACAGACTGATTTTCGAAACCCTCAGCGAAAGCGATCCCAAAGCACAGGTGGTAATGAGTGGCGATAAGTCATTGTTGAACGGTGCGGATGACGGACTGCTCGTGCTTATCACAGACTCGAGACACTATACATCAAGTGTGTACGTCCGGATGGGAGGACAGATATCGAGAGAGGCGACAGGTGACGTCATGGAATTGATACGTGATGGGCTGGGAGATTGCATTAAAGGTGTTGGCCTGTCAGTGGATGGATCGGGTGGCAAAATTCTCGCCTGGAGCACCTCGGCTGATCGTCTCGAGACACTGTTCAAGATCTGGAAAACTCAATACCATAATCATGACGTTCTGGTTGTAAGCGACGATGAGCCGGAGTCAGAAGGCGAAGCCCCGTTTACGTTCGCTTCAGTCTTTGGTGCCGACGGCGATTATGCGAGGCGTTGTCAGATACGGACCTCAATTGGCGGAGTCGATGGCCTTCGTCAGATACTGGAACAATTTTCCAAAATACAGCTATGAACCCAGAAAGAAGATTCATGGAGGCTCCTGAGATAAAGGAGTATATCCCAAAACACGAGATAGCCTTTGCTTTTATCAAGCCGGATAACGTGGAGGATTACAATGCCATTCGGGAGGAGATCGAGAAGAGCGGACTCAGCGTTATTTATTCAGACAGGGTTGAATTGTCCGAATCGGCGGTCGACTACATGTATCGTGATTCTGTCGACGAGCACTTCTATCCGGCGATGAAGAGGTACCTGCTGGATAACGAGGTCATGGTGCTGCTGGTCGGCGGCGAAGGTCATGGGGCACAAGAGGCCTTGTCGTCACTTAAGAAACGTGACGGGCAGGATGGACCCATCAGGGAGAAGTTCCAGAAGGCACCAGGGGTGTCACCGGAAGATCTCGCATCTTGGGAGGCGGGGGAGCATCCGAGGCAGGATGACATGACGGCGGTCCTGACCCAGAAGAACGTCATCCATACAGCCGACTCGACCGATGAGGCACTTGAGTCCCTCAAGATGATACTTGGTCAGAAGTTTGAACAGATGGAGAAGAAAGGCAATCTGCCCGCCGAGTTGTGGGGACTTTTCGAGGATGACGAAGAGGATAACAATTTTAACCAACAGTAATCATTACTGACCATGAAACCACAAGAAACCTTAACCTTCGACGGGAGGGGCATAAAGCTGGAATGGAACGACTCGGAGACCTTTCCGGAAGACGTACAGGTGTCGCAGGTCACTGGATATTGCGTGAACGATGAAGGCCAGCTCCTTCTGGTAAAGAACAAACGCGGATGGGGGTTCCCCGGCGGTCATCCTGAAGGAAAAGAGACTATTCTTGAGACTTTGCACCGTGAGCTTAAGGAGGAAGCCAACGCAGAGATCGAGCCGGTTACCCTTATCGGCTACATGGAGGTCAACGATCCCCAGAACGAAGATGTTGAAGGCAAGCACTACTTGCAGCTTAGGTACTTAGCCAAGATCGTGAAGCTTCATGGCTGGAGTGGCGAATTCGAGACGGACGATAGGATGTTCGCTCCGATTGAAGATATTCCGCAGCATGTTTCTTGGGCCACTTCTCCCACCGGTAGTGCGCAGATGGAAACGCTGTCCCGACACCTGAAGGAGAAGGGGCTCCTTTAGCGGCATGAAGATAGCGATATACCAACCTAGGGTCAGCTATTACGTCGGAGGCGGAGAGGTTGTTCCTCTTGAGCACGCCAAGCACTTGTCGCTCAGAGGGCATGACGTTACGCTGTTGACCACAAGAGCCCCTTTCATTGAGGAAAGCGGCCTCTTTGTGGATTTCAAGAAGAACAACCCCGAGGTGAATGTTCAATACATAGATGTACCGAGTGGGCTGAAACGCATTTATGACGTCCAGCCGGGGTTGGATTGGAGCCGCTGGCACGATGAGAGTTTTCATGTCGGACGGTTGGCTCAGGAATGGTTTAGAAAAAACAGGCTCGATATGATTGCTCTACATAACGTCGTGGACTCTGTAGCTGTTCCGGTGGGGAGTAAGTCGGTTCTGCATTTACATGGTTACCCTAGAGAGCTGGGTGACCTGCAAAGGGTCTGTCTGACGATTCCGGACGCATATCTTGCCGTGTCACAATTCATTAAAGAGAAATGGTTGGAATTTGGAGTCGTTAAGAAGTGTGGCGTTGCGCATAACGGCATAGACTCTGAAAAGTTCAAGATGAACGACAATGGAAAAATCGAGTTCGATGTCGTTTACGCCGGTCGTTTGTTGCCGATTAAGGGGGTTGAGTACCTGCTTAAGGCCGTGGCTTATCTTCATGACAAGGGTGTTGGCGTAAGGACTGCAATAATTGGCGATGGCCCTGACCGTGGTCGACTGGAGACGATTGTAAATAAATATCGTATCGGCAATCTCGTTTCTTTTCTGGGAAAAGTCAGCGATACTCGTTTGTTGGAAGTTTATCAGCGGTCAAAAGTTGCTGTTCTGCCTTCGTATGATAGGGAGGGGGTACTGACAACTATGCTGGAAGCTGCCGCTTCCTGCCTGCCAACGATCACCACGACGGCATGTAGCATGAATGAATTTTTGACCGATGGAGTTAACGGCTTGCTGGTGAAGCCCAAAGACTCAAAGTTATTAGCCAAAGCTATTAAACGGGTATTGGCTGACGATAAATTGAGGAGAGTAATGGGTATTGCGGCCCGCAAGAAGACGGAGGTCAAGTGGTCATGGAAAAATCAGATTATAAAGGTAGAAAAGGCGTATGAGCAAACATCACGTTCAAGTTAGTTCTGGTGGAAGGCGTGTCATCTTAGAGACGATCGATTTTGATGTAGCCGAAATGGTCAGAAAATCAGAGTTTTTGACGAGATATGTACCCAATGCCGAGGTCAATGGCAGTGAAAGTCATGCTGGAGATTGTCCTAGATTGTCCGTCGAAAGAGGGGATAGGGTGTTTAAAATGAGCTATCCGACATGCGTCTATCACAATGACACGATAGACGAGAAGGACGTTGTCTCTGTCCTTGAAATGCTGCTTGAGCGAGACCGCCAGGAGCAGGGGGTTTATTGCCTTCATTCGTCAGCCGCTGAAGTAGATGGGAAAGGCATCATTTTTTGGGGTGGTACTTCCGGAATGGGCAAGACCACTCTTGCTTTATCGTTTGACGGTATTGAGGGATCCTCGGTGTATTCTGATGAGAAGACCTTGATTAATGCTAAGACACTGGAAATGATGGGTGGCGTGAATACCGCCTATATAACGAAAGGGGAAATCTCCGAAAAACACGGGTTAGGTTATTTGAATCTGGATAGACCAGATGATTCTAGAATACCACTACGCTTTTTGATACAACCTCAGGTTATTCCGGGAGCAGACCTATTGGTGGAGGAGATGTCGGCTGAAAAGACGGAATGGCACATGTATGAGGAGCTTACACGAAAAATACGCGGTACGTCTCGTAGGTTGTTTGGGAACACATGGCCTGTCCAGTCGATCGATACCGATGGAGTAGCAAAAAAGAGGTCATCGGATTCTGCTAGAATTTCAAGATCGGTAAGGTCATATTTCATGAGAGGTGACGCTGATGCGATCCGTGATGAGATACTCAAGATGTTGTCCTAAAAACTCCCTTTTTAACTACTGTCACAAATTGTTTCATTTTCCGACCCGTTTGCGTCAGCTGAAAATCAGAAAATTCCGATAAACACCCTTAAAGTTTCAGTTCGAGACCAACATGCCGAGCCATGAGTGAACGTGTGTGGAGACCCACATGCGTTCAGTCAAAAGCCAGCCAGAAATGGCTGGTTTTTGTGTTGACAATTCTGCGTAATAATGATGAAATGAACCGCATTCTTCAGTGAGTAGGTCATAATTATCCACGCTAATCCATATCTACTAACAACCATCCCCATATGAAAAAAGGAACAATTTCACGTGTCGTTGACTACTATCGCGATCATCCGAAATATCGTCGCGAAAACGATTGGGCTTGGCGCGATTTTTTCGGGGCGGGCTACCGTCCGACCGAGCAAGAATTTTCGTGGTTCATCGAATGGTACGTATTCGAGTTTCGGCTGGCCAGCGGACGGACCGTACTCCAAGAGCTGGTGCACGATAATCCACTGAACGACTCGCCAGAGGAGCTGGAAACATATCGCGCTTTGTCCAAAGCCGAGTTCGGCATGCATGAGGTGTTGCGTATTGACTTGGGTCAGGGTTTGCGGCTGCGTAACCTGCATACTGGCGAGGAGATTGAAGTGACTGAACGGTCCGGCACCTACCAACTTAAGGTCGGCCAGATGATGTTTGCACGTGTGGCGTGGTTCGGAGACCATAATGAGCTTGTTGGTTCGGATATGCCGGGTTTTGATATGCGTATCGGGGATGGGCTCAGGGAGCATTTTTTGCAGCTGAACGAAAAGCTGTCGGTTCGAGACGTGCTATCCATTATGCAGAATTTAGAAAGCGCTCTAGAGTTTAGTCAGCTGGAGGAAAAACATATCGATCCCAAAAAAGCGAAAGAGAAATTTGCGGCGGCTTTACGGAAAACCAATCTGGATCAATACGTGGATGTGGATACGGTGCGGCAATGGATTGTCCGAACCGACCGTGATAGCGAATTTCTACCCATAACTATGTTGTTAGGATTGCTGCCGCCTGACGTGAGCGAGCGCAACTTGGATCGAATTATGGATTCGCTGAACGATTTCATGAACGTAACTCCGCGTGATTCTCTCAAGGGCCGGAATCCACAGGAGGTAGCACAAGACAATCCGAATCGTGAGCCGGATTACCTCAATGATAGAATCGTATTCGGTCTCGGCTGCTGTGGTGACCAAATGGACAATGCTCAACTGCTGATGCGCGACAGCAAGTTTCGTCTGGCCGCACGCGAATTCTCCCAGGTGTTTGAACAGTTACTGAGGCATCGCTCGACCCTACACGAACTGTATCGTCCCTACGCCAATAAAGCCCTGTCACATTATTACGCTGGGGAACATGTGCTTGGTGACACCATGTTGGGTATTGCCCTGACGTTGAATCCCAATTATGATTTCGGCATTGACTTGGCCACGAAAGCTGAAGTCGAGCCGAATGAGTTGCGCGAAATTATCAGTTCTTACTCCACCCGTCGACCGCCCAAAAGCGTGGCACGCGATGCCGGTTACCGCTACTATCAATTTTTGGAGCCGTTTGGCATCAATTTCACGACAAGCAAGCTAACGAAAACTCCGCTCAGCGTTTTCAAAATTAAAGCGTGAAACAGGGTCGGTGTTTGAAAAAGGTAGCTGAAGGTCAAGCCCGGATATGATATAATTAACATATATGACCCTGAAACGAATCAAAAAAATTGCCCGGCCGATACTTAAGTCGTGCGGCGTAAAGCGCGCGGCCGTTTTTGGTTCCTATGCGAGAAATGAACAGAAGCCCAGCAGCGATATCGATATTCTGGTTGAGATGAAGCGTGGCAGCAGCCTGGTTGACTTAATGGCGATTGAGATTAAATTACGCAAAGAATTGGATAAGAAGGTGGACCTGTTGACCTACAAGTCACTGCATCCAAAGCTAAAGGATCAGATCATCAAGAATTCCAAGCCCATCCTATGAGAATGGTAGATAAGGACTGTCTAGTCTATATCGACAGCATGCTCGAGAGCATCGAGCTGATTCGGAAATATGTTGCTGGAATGGCCAAGGGCGAGTTCAAGGACAGTGAATAGAAACAGGATGCGGTCGTGCGCCGGGTTGAATTGCTGGGTGAAGCGGCGAAGCGCTTGCCGTTACGCATCAAGAATATATGTCCAAGCATGCAATGGAAAGAGATTGCCGGCATGCGCTACAAACTGATACATGCTTACATGTGGATCGATCTTGATTTGGTTTGGGAAGTAACCCAATCGGAGATTGAGCCGCTTGAGGAATGCCTTAAGCAGATAAAGGAACAAATCGCTGAATAATCTGTAATTGGCAGATGAAACTCGCGTGCGTCAGAAATCCCCGAAATAGATTCTCGAAAAAGTCCTAACACATATATAATTTTCGGCACCAGACCCGGCTGCGGAGCCATGAGTGAACGTGTGTGGAGACCCACATGCGTTCAGTCAAAAGCCCACCAGCAATGGTGGGCTTTTGAATAGAAAAAATAAGTGAACGTAGCGAAGTTTTTTAAATTGCAAACTTGCTAATAGCAGGCGTTTTCTTTAGAATGCACTAGACTTGATTTTTATAAATTCGACCATATGGGCAATAAAATGACCTATAAAACTAATGATGCCAAGGCAATCAGCGAGCTGTTGGATGGGGAGACTATCATCATCAATTTGGAAAACGGGAACTATTACAGTATGAACGAAACCGGTTCTACTTTGTGGCAGCTGTTGCAGGACGGTGCTGGGATAGACGGCCTGACAGCGGCTCTGGTGGCCGGCTACGAGGTCAGTGATGACGTGGCAGCCAAAGACCTTCGGGCATTTCTGGATGTGCTTCAAGCCGACGAATTGATAGTGGCAGAAACAGCCGAGACCACACCTCAAGCGGCTCCGGCTCAGGCCACCGAGCGCAAACCATTTGAGGCGCCAGCCATACAAAAGTACGAGGATATGCAGGAGATGTTACTCGCAGATCCGATTCACGACGTCGATGAGCAGGGCTGGCCGGTTCTCATCGAGTCCTAGACAGTCATATGGAAAATTCTCAGCGAGTATCGGTTATCATTCCTGCCTATAACGCCGAGTCGTTCGTGGCCGACGCGGTTAATTCTGTGTTACGGCAAAAACATTCGGACTTGGAAATAATCGTCGTGAACGACGGTTCTACGGACCGGACGGCTGCGGTTTTGTCTAGTTTTGGTAGGGCAATTACGGTAATCAATCAGGACAATCATGGTCAGTCACATGCGCGCAATGTCGGAATTCGCCAGGCCACTGGTTCGTTCATTGGTTTTTTGGATGCGGATGACTTGTGGACCGATGATCATATTTCGACGATGCTACCGTTTTTGCTGAGTGGTCAATATGATTTTGTGCGGGCATGCGTGCAATATGTTCGCAATCTCGGCACGGCAAATGAAGAACGGACACCCAAGCTTCATATTGAACCGTTGGTGGGTGCTTGCCTATATAAAAAGGAAATCGTTGAGCGAGCCGGGCCGTTCGACGAATCCATGCACCAAGGCGAGGATTGCGATTGGCAGCTGCGCGTGGTCGAGTGTGGCGGGCGCATGAAGCTGCTGGATAGCCTCGCTCTGCTCTACCGTCGTCACGACGGCAACATGACTAATGTCCGGGAGAATGTTAAAAACGGCCTATTCGAGACCCTGCGCAACCGAATTAATCGACAAACAACCGCCACGCTGGATGACTAATCAAGCCGCACATATTGTTACGGCAAACTACACGAGCGTCACTAGAACATATTTTGACGAGGTGTTTACGCCAGCATTTCGGCGCATCGAGGCTGGCGCGTCGTTGACTGAGAAGCACTATCGAATTGCTGACCGTTCCATCTGTTTGCGGTTTTATGGCGATGTCCTGCCACAGAAGTTGACCGCGGCTTTGGTTCATAACGAAATGGCTCCGGCCGCGACTCCGGATCTTACTGTTACTCTTTGGGATTCCTCCGGGCGTGTTGATTTTCGATCTCCTTGGAGCGAAACCGCGTATCGGTATGACACCACCGTGGATGTGGGGCGGGAGACCGTTGATGGCTTCCGTGGAGTGTATCTGGATGGTGAACAGACGATGTCTTTTTACGACCCGGCCACCAAGACCGCGCATTTTTGGATTAACGACGCTCAGGCGTTTCCGTCGTGGTTGAGCGCCGCGCCCATTCGGCCCATACTCCACTGGTTTTTGTCGGAAAATAATACACATTTGCTGCACGGTGCAGTGGTCGGTAGCGGGAACCGGACAGCCTTGCTTACGGCCAAGGGCGGTTCAGGCAAGTCCACTACCGCACTGTCCTGCCTGCTGGCCGGAATGGACTATCTGGCGGACGATTATGTTGCGGTAAGACTCGGCGATACGGTCACCGCCCACAGTTTGTATGGCTCGATTAAAGTCGCGCCAGACCGTATTCCGGAGTTTGAAGATATCCAGCAGCACGTTCGCGATTATGATGGCCAAAAGTCGGTCATTTTTTTGGCTGACCTGTTTCCTGAGCGTTTGCGCGCCAGCGGACCGCTGACGTCGGTCATGATTCCGGTAATCGCCAACTGCGAACGGACCGAAATTGTGCCCGCGGAAAAAATGGCCGCCCTGCTGGCCCTGCTACCGACCACCCTCATGCAGTTGCCGCTAGCCGGGACGGACAAGACCACCTGTCTTAAGGAAATTGTGGCCCGGACTCCGTGCTATGTTGTCCGTCTGGGTCGAGACAGCACGGAAGCAGCCCAGGTGATTAAAGAATTTCTAGAACGGACAGCTTGATTATATGCTTCGCGTTTTGAAATCGTATTCTAGTTATGGTCGTGGACAGCTGGGCAACGTCGTCGCCAGCGTTATTTTGTCTGTTATTCAGGCCGCCTTGCTCATCCCCATCGCGCTCACGGTGCAGACCCTATTCGACCGGGTGCTACCGGAACAGGACGTCCGCGGATTGGTGTTCGGGGCGATACTCATTCCGGCGCTGTTCGCCGCCAACGGAGCTGTCGCGCTGTTGACTCGTCACATGAACCTGCGCGCCGTTAAAACGGCTGTCGGCAATCTGCGGACTGACCTGCTGAAAAAAGCCATATGCAGGACTCGAGAACGATATTCGCAGCTCGATGCGGCGGCCACGCATGACCATATCGTCCAAGATACGGAGCGGGTCGATCGGCTGGCTAACGCCGTTCTCAGTCAGTTTTTGCCGGCCGTTATCGTTTCGCTGGCGCTGGCTCTGATGCTGTTACGCCAGGATGTCGGTCTGTTCCTGCTGCTCTTGATTTGTGCGCCGCTGGCTTATGGAGCCAGTCGGTTGGTCGGCGCGGCTCTTAAACGAAGCATCAGGAAGTTTCATCAGGATTTTTCGTCATTCAGCCAAGGGGCACTGTTCGTTCTGCAGTTCGCTGAACTGATTGGGCTGTCTGCCGCTGAAAAACCAGAGCTGGAACGCCAGCGCCGTCAGGTAGAGGCCGTGCGGAAATCGAGTGGTTGGATGGCTTGGATGTACTCGGCCTATTGGGTGCTTCAGGGTAATGTCATCGTGTTGGTTGGAGCTGCTGTTCTGCTGGTCGGTGGTCTGCAGACATTGCGCGGAACCTTGACCGTCGGGGCGTTGCTGTCTTTTTATGTGAATCTCAATTTGTTGACCAATCACCTGCGTACCGTTAGTAATTCGATTCCGACGATTATTGAAGGTCGAGAATCACTGCTAGCTTTACAGCCTCTCTTGGAGGATGATGCTCGTCCGTCTGCTGGGTCGGCATTTGACCGTCTGCGTTCGCAAATCGATTTTCAGGATGTTAGTTTCAGTCATCCGGAGTCTAATTTTGTCATGCGAAACGTCAGTTTTACAGTGAACAAGAACGAATTATTCGGCATATTCGGACCATCAGGTTCGGGTAAGACCACGTTGGTTCGTCTGCTAACCGGGCAATACGAACCAAAGCAGGGGCAAATTTCAATCGACGGTCAGGATATCCGTGCTTTTGACGGTTCGAGTTTTCGAAAACGAATTGGTGTCCTTTCCCAAGACGTGCCAATTTTTCCGGGGACGGTTCGGGAAAATCTGACCTATGGCCTGGACGAGGTGGACGAGGCTAGGCTAACTGCTGTTTGTCGAATATGTCGGATTGACGGCTTTATCGAGCAATTGGCAGACAAGTATGACACCGTGGTCGGGGACTTTGGCGCTCGGCTCTCTGGCGGACAGAAACAGCGATTGGCGCTGGTTCGCGCTCTGTTGCGGCAACCGGATCTGTTGATTCTTGACGAACCGGATAATAATTTGGGCACCGCCCTAATCACTGAAATTATTCAGGATATCCGCCGGCTCCCGCTCACCGTGATTATAATTAGTCACAACGAACGACTGATGTCATTGGTCGATCGTCACTACAGTTTTTATGAAACAACCCTTAGTCAGCGTCATCATTCCCGCGTATAACGCGGAGCGGTACGTACGCGAGGCCGTCGAAAGCGTTTTCGCCCAGCAGTATCGCCCGATTGAGGTTGTCTGTGTGGATGACTGTTCGACCGACGATACGGCCGATGTGCTGGCATCTTTTGGTTCGGAGATCCGGGTCATAAGCCGGGAGCAGAACGGCGGTATCGGAGTGGCACGAAACGACGGTTTGCAAGCCGCCACCGGTGAACTAATCGCTTTCTTGGACGCCGATGACTATTGGAGTCCGGATAAGCTGACCGTTCAGCAGGAATTTTTGCACCAGCACCCGGAAATCGACGCCGTCTTTTCGCATATGCGCTGTTTTCTAAGTCCGGACTTGTCCGAGGCAGAACGGCGGGCCCGCTTTTGTCCACCGAAACCGGTCCCCGGTCTGGTTGCCGGCACCGCGCTCATTAGCCGGTCAGCGTTCGAGAAGGTCGGTCTTTTTGACCCGAAATGGCGCATCGGCGAGTTTGTTGATTGGCTCGCGCGGGCTGAATCCAAGGGGATTGTCTATAAGATGTTGCCGGACGTGTTTTTGGCGCGGCGGATACACTCCAGCAACAACGTCGTTACCGACAAATCATCGCGGAGTGATTATTTGAAAATAGTTAAGGCGGCGTTGGATCGCAAGCGTCGTGCGGCATGAGTAATTGCATGAACCCATATTTAAAATATCCGAAAAGCTTTCCTAATCGGGCGGAAACAGAGTTTCTCAAACTTGTCTTGAGCGATGATGCTGCTTTTCCTGCCCGATTCGAGCGCTGGAGTCGTGAGATAGTTCTAGATGACGTTGATTACGCCACTCAGCGCCTGTTGCCGTTGGTCTATCTACGATTGACCGCTTTGGGTTTGACCGATGTACCGATATTCGGACGTCTGCGAGGCATCTACAAGTTAGCTTGGGTTCAGAATCAGCGCCTGCTTTACGCCCTCGACCAGGTGGCGGCAAAGTTTGAATCTTTGGGGATACGCATGCTCATGCTCAAGGGTGTGCCGCTGTTGGCGTTAGCATACCGCGATGTGGGTGCGCGATTTCTGGGCGATGCGGATATTCTGATCGACCGGCGGGACATCAAGAAGGCTCTGTCGGCCATGACGTCGGACCAGTGGGAGCTGCATTCTGATTTTTTCCCTAATGCGGATTATTTTACCAATGAGAGCTTGGCGCTCATTACCAAAGAAGCTAGCTTTTGCAACAAACAGGATATTGAAATTGATATTCATTGGCGGCTGTTTGACGTTTCTGGTAATGACGACGACGTGCCGTTCGACCAGTGGTGGGCGGATTCGTTGCCGTTCGAGTTCAAGGGGCGGACTTATCGGACCCTGTCGCCCGAAGACATGTTGCTGCATGTCATCGTGCATGGTTCTCCCAACAACCCCCAGCGCACTTTGCGTTGGGTGGCTGATGCCGTCACGATAATTCGGTCGTTTACGATTGATTGGGACCGATTTGCTCGGTTGACCGAGAGTTCCGGTCGAGCGGTCGAGGTTTGCGTCGCCGCTGGCTACCTACTGGAACATGGGTTCGTGGAGGATGCCAAGGCATTCAGCGGTTTCGTGTCGCCCCGTTCGCTGCCGGCTAGACAACTCAATAGATACTACTTGAACGCGGAGGGGAGGCGTGATGTTTTCGGCCCCTTTTTAGTGCTATGGCGAGCGTATTGGCTTCGCGGAGCTGGGGACGCTATACCTCGTCGCGCCGGGCGCTTTATCGATTATCTTCAGCACGCTCGTGGATTGCCCAATAGGCGCGCCTTAGCGGAATATGTCCTGGGCTGGCGCAAGCGTACTGTTAAGAAATAAGATCGTTTTGGCGTTTTGAGGTCGGGTCTTTAATTTTTGCGCTTTACAATTCAAGCCCATCTACCGACGCTAAAATTCAAGACCTGACCCCCAATCACAACAAAGAAAGCAGCCGAAACATTCAGCTGCTTTTTGATATCACTTCCGCGATTTGCCGTTGCGGTGGGTGCGCAGGGTCTTGCGTTTGGAGTCGTGCTTGCCCCACTTGCGCCGCTTGTTCATCCAGCGGTGGCGCACGCCGCGGTGCCGGAACTGGTATTTGTACGGCCAGCAGCACCAGGGCGGGCAGAAATCACAGTTGCCCATCAGGTGCAGCACACCCCAGCTCATCTTGCGGTGGTGCCAGGTGAGGTCGAACTCCTGCTCGATGTACTCGTACTCGTCTTGCCAGTCGTGTCGCATCCATCCCTCCTAATAAGTTAGATGCATGCGGACCTCCTTTCGTCGCAGGTCGAAATTAAACAATGGCCGATTGCGGTTAGTTGGTCAATGTTTCAGCGCAGGCTCAACGTATAGCGTGCGCCAGGCGCTCCGATATCAACGCGGAAGAACTGTCTGATACGTTGGCCGGCCGCTCGGTTTGTGCACGGCACGAAACCGCGAAATTCGTACGGAGTGTTCAGGGTGCAGAACATCCTCGTGTCAGTCCCCATCGTCCATGTTGCCGACAGAGTGGTGGTGAAGGCGTGGACGTAGTAATAGCGGTTCGAGCTGGTATTGCTTACCACGGTTCGGCAGGACTGCGGCGCGATTTTCCACCAGCCGCGTACCACCACATCACCGCCCAGCTCCTGAGCCATTGATGCATAAACGATTTCGTCGGTTTGGTTGCAGATATCGAACTCTGCCCAAGCTGTGCCTGACGCCCCGGCGAGAATCGTGGCCGAAAAAATAGCTGCCACAAAATGCTTCATTTTTCCTCCTAGCCATCAATTTTACCTAAATTAAGCTTAAATGTCAAGTGAAGATGGCGAGTCGCACGAGCCTTTTAATTATCGGTTATCGGTGCTAATGTGTGTGCATAAAGCTGGCAAAATATGCGCCTAAACAAACCGCAAAAGCAGATAATCAATGACAAGATTCGTATTAGTGCGGATTTATTTTTTGATTCCCCGGTAAAGCCGCCAGTCAAACAGCTTTGGTTCGAGTTTCCCTTGCGGTTTGCGCCTATTATCAATGTGACCAGCGACCCGTTTTTGGTGGCGGTGCTGATGTTGGCGATGAAGCGCGGGGAGGATATTACGGTAGAGGAGCCGATATCCGCTAAGTTGCTGCAGGGTCTTCAGAAATATCAAGAGCGGTTTGTTGCCTGGGCTCCGTCAGATTATCAGGCAATTAACATTCATGCCGAACCGCGAGACGACAGCCATATTAAGAACTCGGCGCTAAACATGTCGGCTTTTTCTGGCGGGGTAGATTCGTTTTACACTCTATGGCGACACTTGCCGCGTACTGGCTACCAGCCCCCGCGCCAGTTGGATTATGCGCTGTTCATGAACGGTTTCGATATACAGCTAAGCCGGGAGGGGGTATATGAATATTGGGCACAAAAATATTCGCAAGCGCTAGATAAGTTCGACATTACGTTGCTGACCGGCAGCACCAATGTCAGAAATCTTCGAGTGAATTGGACTCACTACCACGGGACGGCATTGATAAGTGCGGCCATGTTTTTTGCTCCGCACATTGGCAGCTTGACTATACCTTCCTCGCGAACACCGACTAAGAAATTTTTAGTGCTTGGAACTGATCCATGCATCGATCCATTGCTATCGACCGAAACTCTGGAAATAATTCACGACGAAAACAAGCTGACCAGGTTTGATAAGCTAAAGCAAATCGGTGATTGGGAACCGATGTTTGATAATTTGCGGGTCTGTTGGGAAAAACCAGAGGCAAAGCAGAACTGCTCGCGCTGTTGCAAGTGTGCATTTACCATGACACAGCTGGACGTGTTGGGTGTGTTATCAAAATACAAGACCTTCTTGCCGCGTAGCCGACACGCCTATCGAATGGTGAAATACGATTTTCGTCATCAGCGACGTTGTGGTTATGAGGTTTTGGGCTATGCTTTTCAAGCTGAGCGTCGTGATATCATGAATGACGTATTTGTCGCTATGGTCCGCACTTCGCTCTTCGGCGAATTAGAGAATAAATATAGGCTCTAGACCATCAATGTATTAGTTTCGGTCGTACCGCTTGAAGATTTCCC
>CAZAOV010000025.1:0-12167 GCA_964486995.1 uncultured Gammaproteobacteria bacterium
GAGCTATTACGCTTTCTTTAAAGGATGGCTGCTTCTAAGCCAACCTCCTGGTTGTATAAGACGAATCACCACCTTTCACACTTAGTTGAAACTTAGGGACCTTATTCTGGGGTCTGGGCTGTTTCCCTTGCGACTGATGGACCTTAGCGCCCATAGTCTAACTGCTAGAAATTCACGCGCGGTATTCGGAGTTTGGTTGGAAGACCTAAGATTGCTCCCGGTGCTCCCATTCAGTGCTCTACCCCCACGCGCTTCGAAACTAACGCCAGTCCTAAAACTGTTTCGCGGAGAACCAGCTATCACCTAGTTCGATTGGCATTTCACCTCTTACCACAGCTCATCCCACAGTGTTGCACGACTGACGGGTTCGGTCCTCCCCAACGTATTACCGTTGGTTCAACCTGGCCATGGTAAGCTCACTAGGTTTCGGGTCTCGTGTATGCTACCTTCTAACTTTCATCTCGCTGCGGATCACGCAAGTGATCACCAGCGATTGATGAAAGTTAGCTTCGCCCGTTAAGGCTCGCTTTCACTACGGCTTCGTCCCCTCGAGGACTTAACCAAGCAACATACATCGAACTCGTTGGCTCATTCTTCAATAGGAACGCCATCACCCACCGAAGCGGGCTCTGACTCCTTGTAAGTATACGGTTTCAGATACTATTTCATCGCCCTCCCGGGCTACTTTTCACCTTTCCCTCACGGTACTGGTTCACTATCGATCATGGAAAGTATTTAGCCTTGCGACATAGTCGTCGCTGTTTCATACGGGATTTCACGAGTCCCGCACTACTCAAGTAAATCCATAGCAGAGGAGTGGTGCATTTCGCATACAGGACTGTCACCTTCTTTGGTCAATCTTTCCAGATTGTTTTGCTATACTCCACTCTTGATAACTCCACCGAAAGATCACCGGTCTTTCTAATAGATTACTTACAACACCTATAATGCAACGGCCGGCGCCTTTGAGTGAACGCCCGTGGCAAAAACGTTGCCGCTCTTGCTCGGTACGCCACACCACACTATAGGTTTGGGCTGTTCCCCGTTCGCTCGCCACTACTAAGGGAATCGAAGCCAATAGTTCCGGATAAGTTTCGACCGACCGAAATCGGCCAATCCATTAGCCAGAACTAATGGCTGTAATTGATCTCTTTTCCTCTGGTTACTGAGATGTTTCACTTCACCAGGTTCCCTACCACATAGGTCACCCTATGGGTTGACTGTCCTCAACAGACAGCCGGGTTTCCCCATTCGGAAATCTCCGGATCAAAGGTTGCTTACCACCTCCCCGAAGCTTATCGCAGGTTGCTACGTCCTTCATCGGCCTTCCATGTCTAGGCATCCACCATATACTCTTAAGCTGCTCTCTTACCACTGAAACACGAAAACGTGTCTCAGTTTAATCACGTCATTCGAGAGAACGAATGAATGACGTGACGTTTCGTATCTTTTTGGACAAAAAGATATTGTGATTGCTTTGTCTCGCATCGTCGGCAGATGATGCGAAAACAAATCTACGTGTTCATTCAGTTGTCAACGTCCGCGAAGCGCGGTCGCTATATAATATGTATATAGCCGTTGTCAGCTTCGATAGCGGGAATCGAGATCAGGGTTCCTTGAGCAATAGAGCTCACCCGGTCCTGTCCGCGGTCCCCACTACCACAGCCGACTGTAAAATGCGCTAATTAAAATGGCTCTCTTCAGAGCGGTCACATCATATCCCTTTTCTAAAAGGATGTCAAGAGATTGGGCTACCCCCTAAAGTCTGCCTTATTTTTGATAGCAACGAAGCACATAATACCTGTATAAAAGTTTATGTCAAGAGGGCAGATTCATATCTCTAGTGTATACTTATCCACACCATATAAACAATTCGGTCCCTGGCACCTATTTTGGGGATAACTAAACCATAGACAATGTATGGACTTGAAAATAATTTGTGTCGGGCGGATGAAGGAATCTTTCTGGCGTGAGGCACAAGATGAATATGTGAAAAGACTGCGGCCGTATGTTCGGTTGTCTGTTGTTGAGGTTGCGGCGGAAAAACTGGACAGCAGTGTTTCGGATGAAGAAGCGATGCGTCGCGAGGGCGGGCGCGTCATGAAACAAATTCCAGACGATACCACTATCGTTGCCCTCGATAAATCCGGTAAGCAGTTTGCGTCAGAAAAATTCTCCGCATTGCTTGATGATTTGGCCGGCGACGGCACGCCGGTGGCGCTGGTGATTGGTGGTGCAGCGGGACTGCACCCGAGCGTACTGAAACGGACGCAGCAAAAATTATCGTTGTCCGAAATGACATTGCCGCATGAGATGGCACGGGTGTTCCTGCTCGAGCAAATCTATCGCGCGATAATGATCACCCGCGGCAAGCCGTATCATCGATAGGATATTTCATCGAGAGCGAATCATCGACATCAAAAAAATAAAAAAAGACCGCCCAACTCGGACGGCTATGCTAGCTGTGGCGCATCAGCACTTCTTCGGATGCCGAACGCAACTTGTCGAGATTGCTGTCTATCCGATTCCTACGAGCCAGATAATCATCTCTTTTCATGCTCGGGCACCGAAAAATTAATGCGGTGTAGCGTTCGTCCAAGTCGACCACCCGATCGACACACCGAGCTACAGCATCCTTCATCATCCGAGCTTTTACTTCATCGTTGATGTCGATTCCCAGACATGCACTGACTTCCGCATCCAGACAGCGTTGTTCTTCCAAAAGAATTTCTAGTTCGTCCCAATCCCGCTGCGGCCGCAGACGAAGGAAGTAGAGCGTCGCGACAACCGCGAACAACGGCAGAAAAATTACAAACCAGATAAGAACCGTCTTATCACCTATTCAGCGCTCGCCGGTTCGGCATAGCGTAAGGTGCGCACAATCTCGAATACCTCGGCCGGGAACTCCTCCCCTTCAGCTGTGGGCATGGTAGTGCTCACGAGCAGTGCGGTACTCTCGTCAGTCGGATCAATAAACATGAACACCTGCCGGCTTACCTCGGTAACGCCGTTAGTGAGCTGCAGAGTAACTACGTACATATATGCACCGGGGGCTGAAGTCATCTCCGCCGGATCGGTCACTGCAATCGACTGAATGCCGTCTTCGACAAACGCGCCAGGCTGCTGCTCCGACACCGCCGCCAAAATAGCGAAACGCATATAGGTGCTCAGATAGGCCTGCTGAGCCGCCTGCGAATTGCCATGCGGATGCAGAATTGTTAGCTCCTGCCTGTCTTGGTTTCTAAGCTCGATTATCGAAAACGACTCGCCCTGCCCTTCTCTGGGTTGAGTGACGTCGCTCCAGCCGAGCGGAGCGCTGAGAATCATGCGCCCTTGCGAAAACTCGGTCCACGGCTCGGGCTCGGGCTCGACGGCGCCACGGGTAGCAGCTGCACTGCACCCCATCAAGAACGCCAGCGACAATGAAAGTACACACAAAGCTTTCATCACACTCTCCTTTTTAAAAGATCTGCCCGAAGCTTACTTATATATATAGACAGCGTCAATCAGCCTTCGCTGAGACTCCGACTAATTCACTTCCCTTAATTTCTTGCGGCAACATACCTTTGTAGCTGTCGAGCCTGCCCTGGGTTCTAAACTGGGGGACTTGTCCCTGCCTGACCTGCCGAGAACACGCCTAGCGAGTTCTGCCATTGCGCATTTTGGCTGGGGGGGGGCGAGAATATTGACGATAGCGAAAAAGACCGACATGTATGCCGGTCTCGGAAATGCGATGAGTCATTCAGTGCAGGTAAGCCGTAGCGTTCGCACGACGTCCACCACCTCGCCGGAAATCGTTTCTGTGCCGACCGGCATGACCGTGGTGTTGAAATAGATGACCGTATTCTCATCAGCCGGGTTAATCTGAAACGAAGCGAACCATGCCAACGAAACCGGCCGGCCACCATCAGCTGCAACCTCCACCATCCGCACCATGAAGTACAGTGAATTCGGATAACCTTCAAATTCGATGAGCTCGGAAAGATCGTACTCGGCAATTCCCTCGACCAGCGCTTGCTCCGGCTCGTCAGCCACAAACCCCTTGGTCATAATTACGCTCATCAGTGCCGACATGAACATGCCGTCAGCCACGGCCGGGCCATTATGCGGATACACGATGGTAATTTCCTGATTCTCACTATTGGCGAGAACCAGTCCGGAAAACACATCTTCACCGGCGGCGACCTGCTGCGGTGTCGGCCGAACGGTCTCGGCCTTGGTAATGCGCCAACCGGGTGGCGCGGTGACCTCCAAGCATTCGGACTTATGCAGAATCTGCAACGGATCTGCCGGGGCATCGAGCACAGGCTCCTCGGGCTGAATTTGAGAGGCAGCTGCACCGCAACCAACGAAAAGCGCGGCAAGTGCGAACAGACTGAAATATCTCATAGTCCCTCCTTTCAAGGAACGAATTATTATTGCGAAATTATGGGATTTCGTCAATCATCGAACGCAAAAAACCGCCCACTGGTTGGGTGGTGATGTCTACGCAAACTAGTATAGCTGGCGCTTGTAATTGTATTCGACGCTCTTAACGCCCGGCTGCATACTGGTCCGCTGCTTCCAGCCGTCTTCCTGGCCAGGCGGAAGGGAGATGAAAATCATTCCGTGCTTTTCGAGCGAACAATCAGCTTTGCCGCTACGAACATTAGTCGCTTCGACCAGGTCAACCTTTTGCTCGTCGGTGATGTTATGGATGAAAAAATAATCAGAAAATCCTTCATGCAAGAACCGCCGGACATGATGACCCCGCATAAAAAACGACAACAATTCGTGTTTAAATATTAATCCCGCCGAGGAGGCAAGCCAGTAAAAAACCGCCCCGTGCGGGCGGTTGCTGCTGTCAGTCTTTATTCAGCTCGGTCTGCAATTTGGCGCGAGCATTGCGCATGCAGGTGCGAACAAGGTCGATTTCCTCGACTAGGCATCGGTCGGCTTTGATTTCACCGGCATAAAGCCTTCGCTGGTAGCGCCGTTCCAGCTCGTTGACTTGGCTGATGACATCTTCCATGAACTGAATCGCCGAATGCAGGCGTTCCGACTTGGGCGTGCTGGAGTTCATGGTGTCGGTGATGTCACGGTTGATTTGCTCGACAATGGCGTTCAGCTCGACACGATGGGCGGTCATCAGTGGATCGCGGAATTGCCGTATCAGCAGCCACGCTGACAGCAACACTGCGGCGATAATGACGACAATGACAATGATGATTGTGAGCACTTTCACCTCCAAAGGACTGATTATATCGTAGCGGACGGCTGTACACGCAGCAAGCTGTAACTTGCTGTCAAAAATCCCGCCTCAATCTTTAGAATACGGCCGCTATAAATGAGTGCGTTTTCATATTGAATTTCCAGAGAATCGGAGCGGGGGCTTGACTCCGAACGCACACCTCGGCACGTCAGAAAAAGTAACAGGAATTAATAATCTTGCGCTGAATTTATAAAAAAACCGCCTGACAAAGACGGTAAACTATTGAACCAAATCTGTTTTCAACCGGCTCATGATAGACCTGACGTAATCCAAAGTAGTAATGATTGTGCCTCGGGCGCGGATGAGACCGGTCAATATATGCGGATCGGAATCAGTGTCACCTTGGGCTAGCGCTTTACCGTATAATTGCTCGACTTGATCGAGTCGAATGAGCATATCTTCCAGCCGGTCTCTGAGATGAGTCAGCTCATCCAATGAATTCAAGTCCGGTTCCTTAACTGCATATAGTAGCGTCTGCACATCTTCGAGAAGTTTGATCAACTCATGCCGAATACCGAAATTGATCTTGAGTCGTCTGGATTGTCGTTTGATTACCGCCGCAAAAACCACAGCGATGACCAGCGAGACAATAATCGCCACACAATAAATCAAACCTGCAACCTCCATTGGCACCCCAATCATAACGAACTCGGTTCGACAGGGCAAATTAAAACAACAGGCAGCTGGCGATAGCAGCGGGCTGTTGTTTATTATCTATGACTATAGAGGTTTCTTAACAGCAAGCACCAATCCTTTCTTCGCCATCACTTCCACGAACGGCATCCCCTCATCGTCCATGCGGTTCTGATATTCACGTAGCGGTACAGAATACAATCCGTTTGGCAGACGCTTGGACTCGGTGGTGAAATCCAGGAAGTCCAGAACCTGAATCGAGATGCCACCCGGTTTCAGCGCATCGTAAGTATTTTTGATGACATTCCACTGATGATCCGGATGCACGAACCGCAACATCACATGACCGTAGGTCAAATCGTATGGACCGCCTGGCAATGGCTCTGCACAATCGTGCTGGATGACGTTTTCTTCGCCGGTTAGATGATCGATGGTGATATCAAACGTGGTCAAATTGACCGGACGCCCGCAAAACTCGGAAAAAATATCGCGATGTTTCTGAATCATGCGCCGATCACCGCAACCGATGACAGCGACATCATAAATCTCACTGCCTGACTCCGGCTTCATCTCCCCTTCTAGCGCAAACAGCTCTTCTTTCTTATATGCCGCTCTCTTTTCTATCTCTTCTTCGGGCAATGACGCGTATTTTATGTGGTAATCAGATAACTCCATAGGCTTTTATTATTGAAATGGTGCCCTCGACAGGACTTGAACCTGTACGGGTTTCCCCACGTGGACCTAAACCACGCGTGTCTGCCAATTCCACCACGAGGGCTTGCAACATAAATATATAACATAAGTAGATAGATGTGAAAAGAGTGGCGTTGTTCTCTGACCACATATCCACATGTCAAAACAGGTTTGATTGTTGATAAGTTCAAGGGAAGCGATGTATTTGGCTAAAGTGTCAAAGATTTGACACTTTTTTGCTGAGGATCTAAAACAACGGCGCAGCGCTGCACTTTATACAACTAATCGCGAAGAGCATGAAAAAAATGCAATTCAAACTGCGGCTAGCAGCGATGGCAATGTTTGCCTTACTACTGATGCCGTTCATGGCCCCGACCGCAGCTTCGGCGCAGGTAATAACTTGCGGCGACGGTGACTGCACCTGCTGCATTATTATCTGTGGTTGCAGTGATGTAACTTGTTATTCTGATTCCTCTGAGGCAGGCGAAGCCTCGACCGAAGAAAACGAGGAAGCCGAACAGCCAACCGAGGAAGAGTCAGTCGAGGAAAATCCGGCCGGTGACTCCAATGATTTAATTCGCTTCAGTGAGTTGCTGCCGAATCCGATTGGAAAAGACGCCGACGGTGAGTTCATCGAGCTGGCCAATACGGGTGCAGCCGACGCCGAAATGTCCGGCTGGCTTATTCGCAATGCCAGCGGTAAAGAGTATGCCCTGCCGAGCGGTCTGCTGGCCGCGAGCGGCAAGCTCGCCATCCCCTATTCCGAAAGCAAGATCTCTCTAACCAACGGAGGAATGTCACTGCAACTGGTCGGTCCAGACGGATCGGTGCAGGACCTGATTGAATATCCGGACGAGGTGGACGAGGGTGCCGCATTCGCTAAGGCAGGTGACGATTGGCTTTGGACCACCACGCCCACGCCCGGTTTTGGTAACGTGATTACCGCCGAAGACGACGCTTCGGCCGATGACTCTGATACTGAAGAGTCAGACGAGAATGGGGCTGAAAGCAACGAGGAAGAAGATGCCGACGATGAGCCGGCCGAACCCGCCGTCCCAGAAGTCCACATCTCCGAAATAATGCCGGCTCCAGAAGGTGACGATGCGATCGGTGAATGGATTGAGCTATATAACCATGGTTCCTCCGATGCAATTCTCGATGACTGGTCATTAGATGACGCGGAGGGTGGCAGCAATCCATATGAACTAAACGGAGTCACGATTCCAGTCGGCGAATATCTGCTGTTGACTCGACCGAATACCAAGTTGGCGCTGAATAATGGCGCGGACGAGGTGCGGTTAATCGATGCAGATGGTGCGCTAGTTGACTTTCTCAGCTACGACGGCGCCCAAGAGGGAGAGGCGCTGGCCCATCATGCTGACGGTTGGCTCTGGACAACCACCCCGACACCAGGCGACACCAACATTTTCACCGGTGACACCTCCGATAGCAACGACGTGGAGTCAGAAGAAGGGACTAATGACGATGCGGATGATTCGGCTGATGCTGAACAGAACGTTCTGACCATCGAACAGGTACACGAGGTGCCGGACGAAACCCGCGTCACCGTGACCGGTGTGGTAACTATGCCTCTGGGAGTGGTTGGAACGACCATCTTCGGTGTACGTGATACCGATGCCGAGTACGGTGCGACAGTGCGCATCTATGCCTCGGACCGCCCGGACTTGCAGGTGGGTGACATCGTTCAGGTGGACGGTACCGTGCGCCGCAAGGACAGCGGCGAGCTGCGACTCGATACGTTTGGCTCTCATCCGGTGACCATTACTGGTTCGATGGAGGTGATCGAGACGCCAGAAGTTAGAATTGAGGATTTGGATGGAACGAGCGCGGGTCTGGCTGTGACCGTAACCGGAACGGTGACCGACATGGGTAGTGACTGGTTTGTCATTACCGACAACGACGCCCAGCGCGAGATCAAAGTCGAACTGCCGACCGGTTCAGCCGTTCCGGTTGAGAGCGGCGATACGGTTACTATCAACGGTATCGTACGAGTCCAGCGCTCAGTCATAGCGCTGGCCGTACTTGATAATGAGGATGTAGAGGCAAATGAGTCCGCCATGACTGATGCGGAATACGATGACAGCCTGACCGTTGACGACGAAGGCGAAGACGGCAACATGGCCCTGCCGTTCCTGGTGGTCGGTGCACTGGGTGCTGGCGGCGTAGCCTACCGCGGTTTCAAGAGCAAGAAAAATCTGAAACGGGCTTAATTATACGGTCTTATGCGGTACGTCCGCCCTCCCCGGCGGCGGGCGTACCACTAGACCGCTAAATTATATAACCTATTGACATACTTATAGGTATTAAATAGAATATCTGAGCAGATACTTGCGGGTATAGTACAAAGGCTAGTACATCGCCTTGCCATGGCGAGGATACGGGTTCGATTCCCGTTACCCGCTCCACGTAAAAACGCCAGTTTTACCTGGCGTTTTTACGTGGAGCGTAATTCGCCATACGCGACAGGCAACTTTATGCGATAGAGAAGGCTAGCGTTCGCGTTCATAAGGCACAACCATGTAAAACAGGTCAAAGCAAACGGTTTTATCTAGTATTATTATGTGCCACATAGTTGCAGATCTGTCCGGCTCAACATGAAAAAAGCAAATTCAAAACTGTTAAAAAATAAATAAAGACTGTGCTAAACTACATTCATCTGGATAATCGCAACGAAACATGGTGTCTAAAGACCAAAAAGGCTTTTCTTTGGTTGAGCTCCTTGTGGCAATAGCCATTGTTGGAGTTCTGTCGACAATGGCTCTTTTGGCTATGGGTAGAGCGCGCGAAGCAGCACAAGAGGCGGCGGCGAAAGATGACTTGTCTAACTTGCGAACAGCCATACTACTGCTGGAAAATGACACGGAAAAATGGCCTAATGGCTGTCCGCCTTGGTCAGTTCGAAACCCAGAAGTTGATTTATCGACCCAGCAGGCGGCGATAACCCAAAGCCCGGAAGTCGGCGACCAGGGCGATGGCTGCCAATGGACTTCACAGGCTGTCGGTAAATGGGACGGACCCTACACTCTAGAAATCATTTCTGATCCTTGGGGTAACAATTATTATTTTGATCCCGATTACATACCCTACCTAAATTGCCCGAGCAAAGACGCCCAGGAAGAAACCGCGGCAGTGGTTTCGTTCGGGGCAAACGGGGAAGGATTGAATCAGTATGACTGCGACGATGTCTTTATTAAATTACGAAACTAGATAAGTCAGACAAAAAAGCCCGGCTATACCGGGCTTTTGATTTGGCTCAAATCACTCTTTCGTTTTCTCGTCCAAGTCTTTCCATTCCTTGGCAGCTTCTTTCTCTTCCTTTTGCAGTGTTTGGCGGGCGTGTTTTCTCATGGGATAGAAACCCATTACCGAAAAAATCATGATTGCCGGAAACACGATACCAATCAAATTCAAAATAAACAGCACCAACGAGCCACTAACTAAATTCCAATCCAGCATCGCCACACCGATTCCGGTCACCGCAATTGGCGGCAGTAGCGCCACCGACACCGCGATACCGGTAAGCGAAGAAGATATGCTTGATCTGCAATGAGAAAAAACCGCCAAAACTCCAG
Source organism: uncultured Gammaproteobacteria bacterium (assembly GCA_964486995.1). Lineage (GTDB taxonomy): Bacteria > Patescibacteriota > Patescibacteriia > SG8-24 > SG8-24 > JAHJAU01. Next base: position 10,171 of record CAZAOV010000025.1, read on the forward strand.
CACAGACAGCAATCAAAAAATGACCTAGTGAAGCTGAAGATCGAATGAGAATCTCACTACTTGGTTCGGGCTTTTTTCCAAAAAGAGAAATGACAGCAGCTACGGCGATGACCAGCGCCACGGAGATAGCTAAAGTTCGCGACGCCTTGCGTAACAATCGAAAATCAGCCAAGGCAAACCCCATGGACATGGCGAGTATCGGTGACAACAGCGGCGCAACAACCATTCCGCCAATTATGGCTGACGCGGAATCGATTATTAGACCGGCGATAACAATCAGCGAAGACAGCAGCAGAAGCATCATGTATTCCGGCGTCAATAAAGTGACATCTAATAATTTATCGATGGCTTCTTTGCGCTGGGTTTGGCTAAGATAAAAAAGTGAGGGTTGTGGCATATGTTTCGTTTTTTTCAGATTAGACCGTTAAGCTCAAGCATTTTTATAACATAACCGGCCACCATCAATAAAATGCCGAGCACACCGACCACCTGCTCGTGTTTTATTTCATTCTCAACCGCCTTGTCAAATCTGTGCTCCGTCATAATGCGGTAATGAACCACCAATACAGTGTACGACACCGCTATCTTGCCGATGATATCCAGCGTGGCGGAAACCTGAAGCCAAACCATAGTTTGAATATAAATTTATGCATTACGCTGATTAGTATAGCATAGAGTACAAAACTTGAGCTGCGTCAACACGTGCTATAATGAATCAAAATTATTATTAAAATACGTATGGAGAAAAAATGCGACAATCACAGTACTGACCAGCCCGAATTTGAGTTCAACCAAATAGACGAGCAGGTTTATATCGGCACTAATGCCTGTTGCGCCCTGCACTTCGACGAGCAGTTGCTGCAGCAAGGCATTACAGCTGATTTTTCGCTCGAAGGTGAAAAAATCGATGAACCGTACGGAGTGGGCATGTTTGTTTGGATTCCAACCAAAGATCATACCGCTCCGAAGCTGGACTATGTAAAGGTCGGTGTTGAGGCACTACACTGCCTGCTTCAAGATGGGAAGAAGGTTTACATACACTGCAAAAACGGACATGGTCGTGCACCGACATTTTATGCCGCCTATCTAATTTTGAAAAAAGGAGTTGCCCCAGAAAAGGCGGTTCAACTGATTAAAGAAAAACGTAATTCTATTCACCTAGAGTACAGCCAAATCGATTTTCTGCAGTCCCTAGTTTAGTAGCTTCCAAAAAAGCTTTTTGGCAGCTTTTTTTGTTGCTTTAAAAAACCTTGACACCAAGCGCAAAAAATGCAATCATTTTCTGCTGACCTGCGGAGCGCAGTTCAAATGAACCTTAGAATTTAGGGAGGAAAGAATGAGAAGCCGAGCGGTGTGGATGCTGGCATTGGGGCTGTTTGCCCTGACAGCTGCCTGTTCTGGGGTGTCGGGACGAGATCTAGATGATACTGATACGGACACCGATGAGGAGCCGTTTGTTCCGGGTCCGCATGAGCCAGGGTATGACCCTGACTGCTTTGCGTATGATGGTTGCCCATGGGACGAAGATCCCTGTGTAATCATGTGCGTAATCTTCGATGATTTTGTCTGGGAACCCTGCGTCGACCCAGACGATGTCGAGTATCTATTGCAGCACGACAACGTTCTGCTAGGGCCATGTCCGGATGTCGAACCGGACGGCGACGCGGACGCTGACGCGGACGGCGATGTCGATGGAGACATCGATGCTGATGTCGACGGCGATGTCGACGGAGATGTTGATGCGGACTGCGACGGCGACGCGGACGGCGACTGCGAATGCGTACTCATGTGTCATTATCCGCCTGGGGGAGATGCTGACCCCTACGAGGTCGCGGTTCCGGAAGACGAAGTCGATGACTACCTGGATACCGGACTGTACGAACTCGGATCCTGTCCAGAGGAGGCAGACGGAGACGCGGACGCTGACGCGGACGGCGATGTCGACGCGGACGCTGACGCGGACGGCGATGTCGACGCGGACGCTGACGCGGACGGCG
>CAZAOV010000025.1:12267-16960 GCA_964486995.1 uncultured Gammaproteobacteria bacterium
ACTGTGACGACTACGACCTCCCCGACTGCTGGGAAGGCTTCTGCCGACCAGGTAAGGCCCTGATCTGTCACGTCCCGCCTGGCAATCCGGAAAACGCGCATGAAATCTGCGTTGGCCCGCCGGCTGTGTCGGCTCATCTGGCGCACGGTGACTGGTGCGGTCCATGCGACCCCGACTCCTGTCCACCAGACGATTGTGCCGACAACTGTGTGTTCGGCGACGGCTGTGTGACCATGTGTCATCACCCCTGGCCGTCGGACATGTGGGAAGTCTGCATCGACCCGATGGACGTTTCCGGCTTGGTTGCCCTGGGCGACACGGTCGGCTCCTGCGACTGCGATCCCTGCTCCTGGCCAGCCGAAGACCCCCCGGCCGAGACCGACTGCCCGCCCGGCGAAATTCTCATCTGCTACGTCCCGCTGGACGAAGGCGGTGATCTCGACTACTCCAGAAAGTACGACACTTGCGTCACCATCGGCGCCGGCGACTCATACGTGCGGCACGATCTTTGGTACGGTGGCTGCTTCTGGTAAGATATAAGCAAGCGCGGATATTTCCGCGCTCTTTTTATCCGGCAAAAAATTTGTGTCCCTTGCGAAAATTATTAGGAGATAACCCGCCATGGCATTTTAGAGCGTAGGGAGACTATACCTTGCCCGCCAAAACCCTAGCAGCGGTAAGTTTTTTGCCTTAAATTATTGACAACCACACCCCATTTTGATAAGTTGTTACGTTGACCTTTTAAAAGGAGGACTCAAGTGCTGACCACAATCTATATCGTTCTGTTTCTTGCCGGTTGTGTAGGTGGAGGGTTTTTGTTGGTTAAGCTTTTTGATGGCCCACCAAATGAACCTTGGCTACCGGCCCCAAATGACGAAGTGCCGCGGTTACCCTGCAGTAACGGCGGCCCGTACCGTACGACCGAATCAACCGACATCGTGCCGGCCGATAGCGACACCGAGCTGACCAAACCCCTGTCCGAAGAAAAAATCTTCGACAAGATTCTCATGGCCCAACACTGCCTGGAGCCTGACGATTCTCAGCTTAAGGAGTGGGCCAATCTCCTGTCTGCCGATTTTCTAATCAGCAACTTGAAATGCGGGCAAGATGAAGCCGCGATTCTCTCGTTTCAGCTGCGAAACCGAGCCGAGGATGCCATTGCGCTGAAAAAGCTCGCAAATACTGATTCGGATAGACACAAAAGGTATATCGTCCAATCCCTCAGGGGTAATGCGAGCAGGGAGGCAATCCTGCTTCTTGTCGACATGTTGAGCCACACTAAAGACTTCATTGTCGAACAGGCTAGGGAGTCACTAGATGTCTGCGAGAAAGAACGGCTGTTGGTCTCCATGCATGAACTCCTGCTAAGCAAAGAAACTACTATCGTCACACAGGGTGCAATTATCAGGTACTTGGAGACGGACGACGCAAACACCGAGGCGCTTACGGAAACACTGATTTCTAAGCTAAAGCGCAACGACCTAGATCAATTCATGCGCTCATCAGCAGCTAAATATTTGTCACGACTGCCCGGCGGAAAAGAAAAGCTTCGCCAACTGCTCAACTAGCCGTGCAACACACCCGCTATCTAAGCCGGGTGTTTTTTATTACACTGAAAGCATATGCCCAACAAGAAATACACCAATCAAGAAATCGCCGACATCATGCGCAAGATGTCTATCTGCTATGAAATGGACGGCGTGAAGTTCAAGCCGGCGGCGTACGAACGAGCAGCCGATGCGATTGAAAACCTCGGCGAAGAAACGGCGGATATATTGCAGCGCGGCGGCACCAAGGCGCTGAAAAAAATCAGCGGCGTTGGCTCGGCAATCGCAGAACATATCCACGACTTAATTCACCACAATTCGTTCGATGAATACACGCGCTGTATGAAACGCATGCCGGACGACGTGCTGGGGCTGGTCGCGATTCCTGAACTCGGACCGAAGCGCGTGCAAATGCTGTACGAAAAATTGCACGTACGCACGCTCAATGATTTGTCCCAAGCAGCGAAAAAAAGGAAGATTAGTGCGCTGTCTGGTTTTGGCAAAAAAACGGAAGAAAAAATCCTGCAGGGCATCGAGCTGTTGCGCCGGGCGGGCGGGCGCCGACTGTTGGGCGATGTTTTGCCTCTGGCGCGCGCTTTGGAGATGAAGCTGGATTCCACGCCCGGCATAAAGCGCGTCGCAATGGCCGGTTCAGTGCGAAGGAAAAAAGAAACCGTGGGTGATTTTGATTTGGTGGTCACTTCTTCGCATCCCAAAAAAGTCATGGAAGCTTTTGCGGATTTTGATGAGGTAAAAAAAGTGCTCGAGCACGGCAAGCGAAACATAACGGCAGAGCTCACTAATGGCATGAAGTGCGACGTTATCGTAGTGCCAGACGAAGCTTACGGCGCATCACTTCAGCACTTCACCGGCAACAAGGATCATAACGTGACTTTACGTCGCCTTGCTGCAGAGAAAGGACTAAAACTAAACGAATACGGATTGTGGCGTGGAAAAAAACGTCTGGCCGCAGCGACCGAGAAAGACGTTTATAAGGGAATGAATCTTCCATACATCGAACCGGAAATACGAACCGACTCCGGAGAAATCGAGGCGGCGCAGGCGAACCAGCTCCCCGCGCTTCTCCCCTACGGTTCAGTGCGCGGCGACCTGCAGGTACAAACTGACTGGACCGACGGAACCGACTCAATCGAGGACATGGCCGAGGCGGCCATAATAGATGGGCTCGATTATATCGCCATAACCGACCACACCAAATCACTTGCCATGATCGGCGGACTGGACGAGAAGGGCCTAGCCAGGCAATCCAAAGAGATCGATCGGGTAAATGCCGAACTGGCGCAACTCAAAAAGAAGTTTACCGTGTTTAAAGGAGCCGAAGTCAATATATTAAAAGACGGTTCGCTCGACGTATCCGATGTGGCGTTAAAAAAATTAGACGTAGTCGGCGCGGCAATTCACATTAATTTCAATTTGCCAAAACAGGAGCAGACAGAACGGCTTATTCGAGCGATGAAAAATCCGCATGTCGATATTATTTTCCACCCAACCGGTCGCGTAATCGGCCGACGCGAACCGATTGCATTAGACATAGAGAAAGTCCTACGCGCCGCAAAACAAACCGGAACCGCGATGGAAATCAATTCATATCCAGATCGAAGCGATTTAAAAACCTCGCATGTACGGATGGCGGTGGATTTCGGCGTAAAGCTGGCTATCGATTCAGATGCCCACCGACCAGAACATTTCCGCTTTATGGAACTGGGTGAAGCCATCGCTCGACGCGGCTGGGCGACCAAGCGTGATGTCATTAACACCAAGTCCGCATCGGCGCTTAAAGCCTGGCTTGCCAAACCGAAAGAAGACCGAGCCTAAAATTGGTAGCGGCAGAGCTTGTCTCTGCCCATAGAAGCATGCGCCTGCCGGACCAGGCAGAGATAAGCTCTGCCGCTACAATTCTTTAAACCGGGTCTCGACAAATAATGATTTTTATGCTAATTTAGCTACGTTCAATGGTAAATAACATAACCAAGAACAAATCAACATGGAGGAACGCGAAGCTTTTTTTAAGGCAGAAGTAAAAAGCCTGTCGACACGCAACGAAGCTGCGGCATCAAATATGGGGCAGCTTCCAGACAAGCGGCCTGTTGTGGTCGTGTGTATGGACGAGCGATGTACGCTCACTGAGGAGGCACTCGGCCTAATTCCTTATCAAGTATTGCGACTTGCGACAGATGGCGGACGAATTACGGCCGATCAATTCATGAACATCCTAGGCCAGGATCTTAATTCCAGCGGTATGGGGAACAAGGTTTACCTGGTTACCCATGAGGTGCGTGACCGAATCGACCTCGGGTGTGCGGCGTTCAAAAACAGTATCGACTCCCAGAAAAAATATTTCTGGGATTTGAAAAACGAGTTATCACAACGGCTGCCGGACGCAAGAATCCATGTCGTTAGCATGGATACCACTACAGGCGGAATCTGCGCCATCGACATCGACCAGCGCGACGATGAATTTCAAATTTTCTCCGAACGCGGCGGCGCGCCCCGCCTCAAATGCAAAGACGAGAATCACGCTGGCTACGGAATCTATGTTGGTGAAGCATACCGTGCGTGGAACTGGACGCGAAATGCTTATTTCCATATCTCCGCCGTGTCACCGTCGCTGGAATCCGATTTAAATGTCGCGCTGGGAATCATCACTATGCGCAGCGACGTTGACCTTAGCGATAAACCGGTCGTGCTGCATCTGGACGCGCCGCGCGGCACATCAAAATCCGGCCTAACTTCAGCGCTGGCACAAGGTCCGCTGAAGAGTTTCCTGCGCCAGGCATCTGTTCGTAAAATGACGGAAAACGACGAACTAAAAATAGTCCGTACCGTCACAAACCTTGAAACCTGGCGCGGCAAGATGGTACAGTCGGTGCTGCAGACGATGGTCGATCTATAAAATAGTTGCTTTGTTGTTTAGTCGGTGAGTTTTTTAGAGCTTGCTTAGAAAATTACCAATCGATGAAAAAACTCAGCAATCAAGCGTCAACTTCTTATTGCCCGGGTGGTGGAATTGGTATACACAGGGGACTTAAAATCCCCCGACCTCGGTCATGCGGGTTCGAGTCCCGCCCCGGGCACCAAAATAGAACTAAACGGCTTTTGGGAAGCCAAGAGGTGGGACGCGCGAA
>CAZAOV010000026.1:0-16799 GCA_964486995.1 uncultured Gammaproteobacteria bacterium
AGACTGCTAATTGCAATAATATTTAAGCTCAGCAGTCGGCAAATGTCAAGTCTTGATAAGTGGCTGCGACATTCTAGGCTGATCGAATCACAAAGACTGTTTAAAATATTCGCATATAGTAACGTGATTGAAGCCGGGCAATGCAATTCGGCCTTAAATTTCGGTCTTGGATATATTAAAAAATCGGCAGTATTACCGATTGTTTATTATCTCTTAATGTTTGTCCTGAGGCATACGACCGGAGCATTTTTTTAGTTCCAGCTTCGCCGACCCCAACCCCATGAGGGTGAATGATGCGCTTTTCACCTCCTATGCTGTTTTAATCTGCTCCTTGGCTGAAGACAAAACTAAGCCTGCAATCAAAGCCAGCAGCAGGTGTCCGAACCAAGCGCTCCACATAAAATGATCGAATAGACCAACCACCATTAACGCCACCAACCCAGAATACAAGGCCACCCGCCGCAGTCGTACGCGACGCTTAAGTGCCTGATACATTAAACCGACCAGCCCAGCCAAGAACACCGCGTACGCCAAGACACCGATTGCTCCAACTTCCACTAACATCAGCAGCGGAGTCATGTGGACGTATTGATACTCATGCGCCGAGCGACTGCGGTCTCGCAAATACAGCTCGTATGGCATTAGCCCGGGACCAACACCTAGCAATTGATTGTCCTGCATCAGCATTTTGGCATCATCTATTTGTGTGAATCTTTCCTCGACAGAAATTTTTTCCAGTCGGCCGCGCCCCATAAGACGGACCGCCGCAGGGTCTCTCAATAACGCCATTGAAGCTACTAGCACCAGGATCGCCACGCCGACAGCCCCCATGATTCTTCGCCAGGCTTTCGGCCCGCCGCCATGAAAAAAAATTGCGGCACTGACGAATGCGGACAGTCCGATAATCAGCGCGACAAATGCGGATCGAGACATTGAAAGCGTTAGGCCGACGACATTCAAAGCAACCGCCGTCACCGCCACCGCCCTCCACCGCCCGCGCAATGACGCCGCCAGATAAATCGAGGCGATAGTTGCTATAACCAGATAAGTTCCGAGCATGTTCGGATGCGGAAGGGTTCCGTATGAACGCAACCAGCGACCAGCTGCCGTTTCAACCACAAAAGTGCCGACTACATCGGGCAAATGCGCGGCCATTCCCAACCATTTACTGGGAGTCACGCTCTGCGCAAAGAACTGCCAAATAGAAAGCATCGCCTGAATAGTGCCACCGACGGCAAGCGCAAACATGGACTGGCGCAGCCTAGGACATACTTTATATGTGGCCGCCAACAAACCAACGCCGAAGAAAATCCAATTGAGCATCACCAGACTACGCGTGTCACCCGACAACGAGGCGGACAACGAAGCCACGGCGAACAAGAAAGCCGCGCCGCCGAATGATGTCTGAGTGATAGGAGCCATCTTTCTATACCCGTGAGAAAACAACGCCACAAGCAGGAAAACGATGGCCAGTACCTGTGTGGCAAACAACGAAAAAGTTCCGGCTTCAATATCGACGCCCTTCAACGAACCCATGGCAAAAATGTAACGAGTTCCTATTGGGGCAGTGGTGAGCAGTACATAAAAAATTATCTGCGCTGTTTTTTCTAGCTTTTTTTTCATATATTATGCGCAGTCAAACGCCTTCGAAATTGTTCGCGATATTTTTGGCGGCGATCGTTTACGTGAAATTTGAGAATGTCGTCAGATATTATAACGCGACTATCAAGGTTTGCCATATTCTTAATATGACTCGGGAAACGCCGCATTTGAATCCACTTCGCTGACCTCTCAGTTATGCCCAATCGAACCTGTTTCCACCTGTGTATATCTTCAGAATTTTGCCCAGAATTAGAGAGCCTGTACTCGGCATAAACTCCACCGGCATCGTAAAGCGGTACGACTGTTTCTGTCCAAAATCGCAGATACGGATCGTCGCTTCCCTGTCGCAGTCGCGACATATTTAGTGCGCGCTCTGACACGAAAAAGCTTAAGCAAATTTTATCTTTTTGGTTGGAGGGGGTCGGTCGCATCCCTAACAGGATAAGCGGGACAGCCAGCACTAGACGAGTTAACCACAAAGTTCCGGGGCGGCAGACGATAAAAAGGTCGATATCGCTATTATCGGCGGCATTGGCGATTGCCAAAGAGTTGCAGAGTCCGATTAGGCGTACTGAAGGCCATAGACCAAAAACTTTCGCCACCTTTTTGGCGCGGGCAATTTTATCACCGGCCCGTCGATGGCGCCGCTGGCGAAGAGCGGTATGACTCTCGCCGCGGGCCAACCGATAGTAGCCACCGACCCGATTAACAAATTCTGTGGATGAAAGAACGTCGTTGGCTTCCCCCACGGTTGCTGGCGCACCAAAAAGGCGCGAATACTTCGCGGCTTCGACTGCGGTCAGTGGATAATTGAAAACATCGAACCAGACCAAGGCGGCCAAGACTGACTCGCGGGCGGACGTTTCGGCTTGAGACGTCTCCATACATGATAATCGTACCAGCTTATCCACTTTATCATTATCCACATGACGATAATTCTCATATCCTTATAATGAAGGTGTGTTCATTTTGGAGGTGACCATGACTAGCGACAATAACAATCACGTTGCGCTACCGGATGATTTCTGCGGTCTGTGTGATGAGTGTGCGGAATTGGCGTTCATCGCCAATCTCGGAACCTGCTCTCTCTGTGGTGCCCACACCAGCAGCGGTGCATTTAGCCGCTGCCTGATATGTGCCTATAGGGACCTCAAGTGTATGGCCTGCGGAAAGACCTTGCCGAACCATGAAAAAACGGCCTGACTTATTTTAAGCAGCAAAAGACCGCCCTCTCGAGCGGTCTTTTTTATTGCTCCTATTCTGATGTGCTATGCAATCCAGCCGGTTTGGCTTTCGGCAGTTTTCCTCGCGCTTCTTCAGCCACCTGTTCCGATACCGCAGCATCCTTTACAACAACTTTCTCTTCGCTGATGGATACCACCTGCACGCGATTCACCAAAAACTCCTTGGGCAATATTATTTCCAGCGTACCGGATTTTTTTACCACATACTGAATCACCTCATGCGTATCAGCGTCTACAAAGAACCCGGCTAGATGACCAACCTGGTCACCGCTTTCGGTGATCACCGGAGCACCATGCAATTGAGAATCGCGATACCGCATACTATTTCGCCTCAGCTTCAAATGGACTCTCTTTGGTCCCATCTTCCTTCTTGCCCTTTGGCTTTTTGTTGAAAAAGAGATGCTGCTGCAAAATGGTCAGCAACGTCATCGCCAACCAATACAGAGCCAGACCACCCGGCAACTGCACACCGATAAACAACGTGATGCCGGGCATCATATACACCATGGACTTATTCATGCTGGCGAGCATCTGTTCATCCTGGGCACCTGGCACCTTCTTCGGCTGCTGTCGTGCGACCATCATCTTGGCTTGGAAGTACTGCGCCACGGCGGCAATCACTGCGATCACATAGTTCGGATTGGCTAAGTCGATGAAGCCAAACATCAGCGGCTCAATTTTTTCCGGATTGGACACGAACGGGTACAACGCTTCGAACCCGCTGGAATCGAGCGTGTGCATCAACGAATGATATAGCGCGATAAACACCGGAATCTGGATCAGCAGCGGCAGACAGGACGACAGCGGATTGACTTTCTCCTTGGAGTAGATTTCCATCATCTCCTTGGCCATCTTGTCCTGATCTTCCTTGTTCGGATATTTCTTTTTGAGCTCCTGGACCTTGGGCTGAATTTCCTGCAGTGCTTTCTGTGACTTGAGGGCCTTCTGCTGCAGTGGCCATAACACCAGCTTAATCAGGATGGTCATGATAATAATGGCAATGCCGATATCATGCCCTGGAATGGTGTTATACAAACCGATTAGCAAATTGAAAATCGGATCAGATAAAAATGTGTGATAAAGATCAATCATAAGTTAGCACGCTATTTGGTTACCTCATGGTCTTCCTCGTCGGAGGCAGACTCGCTTTCTTCGACCGCTTCTTCTGCTGTTTCAACCGATTCATCGGTTAGCTCACTGGCTTCCCCGACCGATTCTTTAGCTATGTCTTCTGTCGTTTCTTCCTCGTCCGCGGCGGAGGCGGAGGATTCCGCCGAAGACTCCCCGTTGTTCGACGCATCTTCATCTGTTGAGTCATCAGCTGTTTCATTCTCGATTCCCTCATCGGCCACGAACGCCTGAGTCTCCTCGCCGACCTTGCGGATATTTATCTTCCAGCCAGTCAAGCGTGAGGCCAAACGCACATTCTGCCCACCACGACCAATCGCCAGAGACAGCTGGTCCTCGTCCACCATAACATCGGCGACTCTATCTTCATCGGCCAGCTCAATCTCAACGACCTTGGCCGGCGACAACGCATTAGTGATATAGATCGCCGGATCCTCGTCGTACATAATGACGTCCACCTTCTCACCACCGAGCTCGGTGATGATAGTCTGTATGCGCGTACCACGCTGGCCAATGCAGGAACCGATCGGGTCAACGTTCTCCTGGTTAGATGAAACCGCAACTTTCGCGCGCGCACCGGCTTCGCGAGACACGCTATGAATCTCTACCGTACCAGCGGCGACCTCGGGTATTTCTAGCGTGAATAATTTCTTGATAATTCTCGGGTGCGAACGCGACACCACAATCTCCGGACCACGCGAGGACATCTCGACCGATACCACATACACTTTCACGCGATCACCGGGCGTGTAACGTTCGTTCTGCACCTGCTCGTCCGGGGGCATGATTGCCGTAACCTTACCTAGGTCAATCAGCACAAGCCGCCCCTCACGTCGCTGTACGGTGGCGTTGACCAGCTCGCCCTCACGCTCCTTAACCTCGCCAAACACCTTGGTTCGTTCGGCTTCGCGAATCTTCTGGATGATGACCTGCTTGGCGGTCTGCGCAGCCATGCGACCGAACGCAGCCGGCACTTCGAGCTGAGTCTTAATTTCATCGCCGACCTTGGCGCCCTTTTTCAGTTCCTGTGCGTCGGTCACCATGACATCGGTCTTAGGGTTAAACTTCGGGCCCTCGTCCTCTTCTTCCCGCCCTTCTCCTGCTTCGCCCTCCTGCTTCTTGAATTCCTCTTTCCTGACTATTTTCTTCTGCGCTCCTTCCTTCTTGCCTTCCTCATCCTCCTCTCTATTCTCTTCCGGCAGTTCCATGTCCTCAACCACGGTCTTCATGTCGAACACGTCGAAGTCCCCGGTTTCGGAGTCAAAATCAACTTTAATGTTTTGGTTCTTCTCACCGAAATCTTTTCGGTAAGCCGCCGCCAATGCAGCCTCAATGGTCTCGATAACCGACTCGGCAGAAATTTCTTTCTCCTCGCTGAGTTGCTTAATGGCTTGAATTATTGGTGAACTCATATGTGATGTTTTATCTCTAGATAGGTAGCTCGGACACGCGGAATGTTGCTGGCTGCATACATTACAGCATGCCTGCGCTCGCACAGACGGGTGCCCTCGCATGGGTTATGTATTGGCGCGCTTGCCGAGCCTTGAATACTTAATGATTTTTTTGTATCCTCCAGCATTTTTTTTGATAAAAAAATCAGCTCCATTCGGAACTGACTTTATTCAGTGAGAGCATACACCAATCCACCAATCTTGGCAAGGATTACGATCTTTTTGCGAAATAAAGCGACGTTCGCCAGCCGTAAATGGCGCCGCGACCGAAACGCCGCCATAGGCGACACGGATGATCTAATGATTCATCTGGATTCTCCGCCATAAGAAGCTGCTCCTCTAGCATGAAATCGTAAATCTCATCTGGGTCAGCGTTCAGGGAAAACCGATTCTCATAAAGATGGAGCGAAACCATTCTCAATGCTTCTGCGGGGTAGCTCAGGAATAGACCGGCCAAGTCCCGCGACACTTTCGCGCCCTCCTCAGCCAGCAAGTCGGTCCACTTCAAGCCGGCTTCATCCTCGTAGTGCTGATTGAGCGCCCGGACCACTAGCATCGTATCGAAGAGCTCTTCATAAGAATGCTTTACGGTCACCACTAGACGCGCATTCCCGCGGCCGATGTAAGCCAACCAATCCACGCATCGAATTAGCCGGTAACAAATCGTAACGGATATCATGTGCCGCATGGGTGTGCGCACGATAAAAAACCACACGACGGCGATTAACCCAATAAAAAACGGCGCCGCGCCGAAATATATCCAGTGCTGTGAAAATTCCATCGAGACTCCAGTGCTCATGATTTGTGAACGAACCAGATTTGACCTTACCGCCGTAAATAAAAACCAGCAACACAAGTTGCTGGAATTGGGTTACTCGTCCTCATCTTCACTAATTTCACTCAGCAATTGGATGGCGTCGATGACCCTGTCCGGATTCGACCGAACCATGGCAATCTGCCGACTCACTACGTCGCGCACTTTTTGAATTTCATCGACTTGTTCCGGCGTGACAGAAGCATGCTGGCTCGGGTCATAGTCAACGCCACTCAAATAGCAGGCCACGGATTCAATCTGGATATCATCCAAATCGGCCAGCACCTCAACCACATGGGGTTGGCACTTGAGACGGGCATCGCGATACGCATGGAACTGTTCGCCGAAAAACCGGCGTGCTTTGTCGTCATCCGCAGTCTGGTGTAGTTCCCTGCATGCCTGCTCTCTGAGGTGCAGGCTATGCATCAGCAGTACCGAGCCTTCATAGCGATCCGTTAGCTCCGCGTATGCGCGATAGTCAGTATCGCGCCACATACGAACGCGACGGCGAGCACGGCGACTGTAATACTGCGAACGCTCAACGATATGCCGAAACAGCAGCACATTATCCCGCCACGCCCAAATCGACACAGCGACGAAGGACAGGGCAGAAACAGCAACGATGCCAAACAGCGCGATCCACTGCCAAGTTTCGACAGGTATCATTATCATCTCCTAGCGGTGTCTGGTATTCCGCGGCCCAGCGCAATCATCCAGAAAAACCAAAACTTCACCAATAATGAAGGTTACAGCCGACATCTAGGCGCACATTCCAAAAAGCCCAATAAATTAATTATTCTTTATCTTAAGAGCGACGGCTAACCTTAACTCAGTTCGCCTAGGCTGTCAATCTTCTTCGCCGACTGCGTATTTAAGGTGTTCGAGTTTGGCACGACTTGGCGCTGTCATAGTTACGGCAATTACATCGATACGAAAAGGTCGGCCAAACAAATTTTTCTGATCAAGATAGGCGTATGCTGCGCGCCTAAGTCGAGTGGCCTTAGTGTATCCGACCGCGCCCATAGCTCCACCGTACGAATTGGAGGTGCGTGTTTTTACTTCTACAAAAACGACCTCGTCACCTTTTATGGCAACTAGGTCCAACTCCCCTACCCGGCACTTCCAGCGCCGCTCTAAAATTTTATATCCGCGCTTCGATAAGTAGCGCCCAGCTGCTTTCTCCCCTTTCAGTCCGAGCGCTTCTCTGTTCATCTATCCGGCATTAGGTAGATATTTATTAAAACGCGACCGCTCAGCTTCATGATGACGCAATTGCGGATAGTCACGCACCGCAAAAATAATAGCTCGCACCAGCCAAACGCAGAACAGCAGGAACAAAAACAAGAACCACAGCCGCATGCCAAGCAGTGGAATCTGTTCATATGCGAAAAACAGACATAGGTACCCGATTAATGCGGTCAAAAACATAATTCGAGTAAATCGGCGAACCACTTCTTCCAGCAATTTATTGCTCTTGCTCACGTAACGCGAAATGAAAAACAACACTACCGCGGCCAACAAGAACCAACCAAAAAACGCGACGATAGAATCAACCAAACTCGGACCGAGCGGTACCGGCCGTAGGTTTATCCAATAACGATAGTCCAGAAGGGCTGAATATCCCGCTAGAAAATGCATATTTGCGAATTGGTTATGGCGGATACTAATTTAGTGTATCTGACAGATTAAGGCAAGTGGGTGATGTGGGTTAAGTGGGGATTAAGTACGAAGTTTTCGTTCATGTGCCCGAACGGACAGGACTGCCGCGGGACAGAAATGCGGGGCGCAAATGCACGGAGGAATGCCCTGACGCATACGCCGCGGCACAAGAAAAAACAAAAACATTAAAGACGCGACCCTCAAACTACCGAACAAAAAAGCCAGCCCGCATATAGACTGGTTTTTATAAATTACTATTTAGTAAACACGAATCCGTAATGGAACTCCCCGGGAATAAAATCCTTCTCAAACTTTAAACCAGATGCCTCGGCCAATGCTCTAGCCTCGTCCGGTGTTACACGCGCGTCCGGATCCGGTCCAAACGACACCCCGGCCGGCTTCCAATCAATCACCACAAACCTGCCACCGGGCTTTACCGTCCGCACACACTCGTTCATCATGGGCTCTTTCTGCTTCGACATGAACAAATTATTGATCAACAATCCGATATCCAAACTGTTGTCCGGCAGGTTAACGCCATTATGCCGTTCGATATCAGCCCACATGCCCTCGACATTTGTCACACCCTCCAGCTTGGTCCGACTTTCAACACTGTTAAGCACCGATTTCAAAATATCGATTGCGAACACCCGCCCTTCCGGTCCAACTAGATGCGCCGCCGGAAAAACATAATGCCCCAAAGTGCCACAACCAAAATCAGCCACCTTCATCCCCTGTCTGATGCTGGCTTCTTGTAATACCTTAAACGGATCGATTAATTCTTTGCCGGTGGGTATGTAGGTCATATATGTGGTGTCTTACTTCTAATAGGTGGCTCGGACACGCTGAACGCTGCTGGCCGCGCGCATTACAGCATGTCCTCGCGTGGGTTAGGTATTGGCGCGCCTGCCGAGACTCGGGGCGGGCGGTGGCTGGTATTGTTAGCCGCCGGGGCGTACGAAAAGTTTACCGACTGTTCCAAGAAGTAAAGCCTGCAGCATGCCGGTCATTGTGACTATACCGAAAAAAATAAGAATTATCCCGAGTAATTTATAGAAGACACGCGACCCGCCGAGTTTGGCTTCTGCCCACGGAATACGCCCGAAAGTTTTTAGAAACGCCTCGGTTTTCCAAACGAACAAAAAACCGATACCGACCAGAATCAACCCGCCAATGATATTTAGTATTGCTCCCATTGTCCTCCTGTTAGTGGCTAAACCACGTCAGTAGTCTTCATCTGATGAGAAAACTTCTAGCGTAGTCAGGAGCCATTGTAGGATGGCTTATTTTTTCTCGCCGATTGGTAAGAACCGCGGAAACTATAACAGTCATAATGGCCGGGCTTCTTTAGCATATTCACCCCAATAAATTCCAATAACGCCTATTCATCATGATGTCGCAGTGCGGTCTTTAGATGGTGTACCACATTAGAGGTATTCTCCATCAAAGCATTTCGGCAGGGCTAGGCACGGCACGACGCAACCCCGCCGAAACATTTGCTTTGGAGAATACTTCTAGCGTGGTGGACGATGTAGGATTCGAACCTACGGCCTTCTCGGTGTAAACGAGACGCTCTAACCAACTGAGCTAATCGTCCTCAACTCCCCCTGACGCTTGTTAATATACAGTAATATTCTGTGGTAATCAAGGCTGCATCTCTTCATAATCGACCTGTCTTAGCCCTTCAGGGCACTGGCGGGGCAACTCATCTTATGCGTTGCCGAGGCGACACAAAGAAAAGAAAAAACAAAAAAGTGGCTCCACGGATAAACAGTCCGCGAAGCCACCAGGAGGAGGAGGTCGAATCGTTGCCGTCCGCATCTATTACGAACCACTGCCAACCGCGACGACTCAACTGTTATTTTTATCATATTATTAACATTTTGTCAAGGGTTTTGAGCGATTCCCGAGTTCAATACATAATCGAACACTATGGTGTAATATTGCCGATTAGGCATAAGCGGAATTTCGAGACTTTTGTGGCCACACCATTCAAAAACAACATGTCGCTTGTCATGCGACACGTAAAAACGCCAGTTTGCGCTGGCGTTTTTACGTGGTGCGGTCGGAGGGATTTGAACCCTCACGGGAATAATTCCCACTAGCCCCTCAAGCTAGCGTGTCTGCCGTTCCACCACGACCGCATATATGTAAAATTTTTTATCTCGAAAACCGTGGCGGTAAATTCTGTTTGCGCAAGGAGTAAGCGGGCAGACCACGCTTCGATCCGCATAATCTGTCTGTCCCTGTGCAAATGGGATGCGCGCTCGGATTAGGTATTGGCGTCCGTGCCGAAATTTGAAACAGGTGTGATGCCGCCCATCGAAAGCGCAACTACTCTATATGATTTATGACCTGTTTGCAAGGCCTCACACCTGAGCGAACGCGCGGCTCCGGCCGGTAATTATCTTCAAGGTGTTCGGCACAACTTCAATGATAAAATCTTTCGCGCTAAAGGTCTGTCCGTCAGCGTACATATCTATCGGATTCTCGCTTTTTATGCTCATTCGCCGCATCGGAATAATGCTCGGTGCGCTTGGCTTTTTCGAAAAACCCAATATACCACCCATGTGTGGCACAATCATTGCGTCCAACAGACCGTCCGTCGGATTGCCCGGCTTATTCGCCACCTCGACCGCTGACTCTGGCATCGCACCGCTACGAAGGTTACTAACTACAACTTCACAATCCGTGGTCGGAGTAACTATCTTATACTGTCCGTCACCTTCAATGGTCACTCGACCGCTTGGAATCCGGACGGCAGACAAGAAATAACGACCGTTGACCCGCCCTAAATCTATTTTCTGCGTCAATCTCTTAGATAGAACATCACATGCCTCCACGCCGTTCGGTATTCCGAGCGACTCGGCAATCTCAGTCGGTGCACCAACCGGAATCATGCCCAAAGTCACTTTTATATCTCCGATGCCTTCGACGGCCTTAGACATGGTCTCGTCATTTCCGATAACCACAATAGTTTCAGTACCGCGCCGTACTTCGTCACGAATTAAACCTTTGGCGCTGGTGAATGGCGAGAGGCGTCCAATTTTTCCGCTAATACCCAAGTCGGTCAATCGGGTTTCGATCGCCGCTAGTGTGCGCGAATATTTTTTATCCGAAAGATAATTGTCGTAGATGTAAAAATACATCAACTGGACATTACAATGATACAGCGGACCCCGGAAACCGGCCGCGTGTGGTATCAACGGTTAGCGGGTGAAAAACGCATTGACCGTTTTCTTAGTAGTTTCCTTTTCTTCGGCGGCAACCGCCTCTTCTTCTATCATGTCGTCCAATTCTTCGACTGCCTGCTTGGCTTCATCTTTAGCGATTTTAGCAGTCTTGACCTTGCTGTTCTTAGAGGCTTTGGCATCTCTGCCTTCGGCATCCTCAAGACCATTACCCATGATAATTTTTCCGTTGACGACTGCGCCGCTGGACACAATCAAATCAGCGGTCTTAACGTCACCGTAAACTTTGGCGGTCGGCTCTAATTCCAGACGGCCGCTTACATCGATATTACCGCGAACCTCGCCGGCAACGGTCGCGCTGGAAGCGCCGACATCGGCTGCGATTCGAGCATGCTCCCCCACACGCAAATCTTTTTCGGTCTTCAAGCTACCTTCGACTTCTCCCTCAATCAGCACGTTTCCCTGACTGACGAAATCACCCTCCACCTTCACCGAGGCGGAAATAACTGTTTCGGGCTCACGCCCCACATCTCTGTTGGACATATCTTGTTGTTTTTGAAACATATTAGTGAACTAATGCATCATACTGACGCGATTAGACTGTATAGTAAGCGAAATGTTATCCGCCTATTACGGGTCTAAATGAGTATAGCTAGAGTGTTCGGGGGTGTCAAAAATGACCGAGAGACCAGAATAAATAAATTCCATATTATTTGACGTCATCGGCGGAAAAGCAGTTGGCTGATACCACCTTGATATTCCAATATTTTATTTATCGCTCATGAACTCACCTAAATCTTTCATGCAAAAAACGCCCCCTATTATGGGCGTTCTAAATTATTGAGCGCCGTAAAAAAAATTTAGCTGTTCGGTAGCCGAATAGCAAACGTGCTCCCCTGCCCCTTGCCGGGAGAAGAGACGGATATTTTGCCGCCGTGACCTTCGATAATCTTGTGCGCGATGTGAATACCCAAACCCGAACCACCTTCTTTATCAAAATGAATTTCCTCTAGCCCATTTTTCATGACGCGGCGAATTTTTTCCAACTCTTTTTTGTCCAGCCCAATGCCGGTATCTTCGACTTTCACCAACA
This sequence comes from uncultured Gammaproteobacteria bacterium, assembly GCA_964486995.1. Lineage (GTDB taxonomy): Bacteria > Patescibacteriota > Patescibacteriia > SG8-24 > SG8-24 > JAHJAU01. The sequence goes on from CAZAOV010000026.1 coordinate 12,183, forward strand.
CCTGACCAACGCCAGTTTCAATTCGGATATTAATCTTTCCTGTGTCGGTATATTTAATGGCGTTATCAACCAGATTAGCTAAGGCATGATACAGCTTGCCTGAATCAGCCATGATTGATGGTACGTGCTTAGCGACGTCGAATTCAATTTTCAGATTTTTCTTTTGCGCCAAAATCATCTTTTCTTTAACGATATCGGCAGCCAGTAAGCCGAGGTTAGTTTCAACCTCTTCTAGTTCCAAGCCTCCCATTTCGATTTTGGACACGTCCAGAAAAGTTTCGATGGTGTCGCGCAAACGCCCCATGGCATCGATATTTGTTTCGAGAATTTCTTTTTGTTTAGTGGTCACGTCGCCAAAATCACCGTCGCGCAACATTGATAGATAACTAAGAATTCCGGACAACGGCGAGCGTAGTTGGTGAGATGCAAACGACAAAAAACGAGTTTTCATCTTGTCTGCCGTTACGAGCTCGCGATTTACTTGACTTAATTTCTTGCTCATTTTTTCGACCTGACGCAGGCGATGCACGTCACGCACCATAGAACGCAAAATCAGCACGCCGTAAAAAACTATTACCACCAACAAAACCAGCCGGAAAGTGAAATCTAGCAGGGATTCCGAAATAACCACGTCAGTCACGATCAACGTGACCGCCATGAGAATGAACAGCTCCCCGCCAATCAGACGCAAATCTCTTAGCATGGAACGACCGACGGTTGGAACAGCGATAATCAGCATCCCGATAGCCAACGCGGCATTGGCCACCCAAAAGGCGCGCAGATCATGATAGGTCGATAGCGTAACCAGCACGGCAAACACCGTATTAAAAGCCAAAACCGAACCACCGAAAGTCGAGATTAGCGCATTCTTCTTAATACCGCGTCTTTTGCGGGACGCAAACAGCAAAAACAGCAACGCCAACAAATACACGATACCGAAATAAAGACCAATAGCGAATCCACCGGAACCAAAACCCGGTTTGCCGTCGAAGCTCACTGATACCACGCTGATTGTTCCGTATATCAACCAAAACGTAACCAAGTTAGGCAAAAAAATCGCAGCCTGCAGAGACACCGCGGGCATACGGTTTTTATACAGCGCCATGACATGTATCAGAAACAATACCGGCAATAACGTGCTGATGAACACCAGGCTGCGCAACCAGAACAACACTTGATCAGGCTGGTCAGAAGCACGCCACAGCACGTGAGCGAACGACCAAAAAGCTACCACAACCAGAAGCGCACTCATCGTGACGTTGCTGGCGCGTTTGCGATTGCCGAAGTAAATCCAAAGACCGATGCTGAAAATCAGCACCCCGACCAAAATCGCATTATGTACCGCAAACACTTGCATCATCTCATCGGTTTAAAACCTGTTGTGAATTCGGCTTCTGTAGTTCCTCCGGCGGATTGAACGGGATCGTAAACATGAACGTAGCTCCCTTCCCAGGTGCAGTATCGGAAATCCAGATGTCACCCCCCATTCCGCGAATAAATCGCGTGACGATGTACAGACCCAATCCAGTGCCGTGTTCTTTCGGGGCGTCCGGGCGTTCGGCACGATAAAATTTTTCAAAAACGTGCTTGGCGTCCTCCTCGGTCATGCCGTAGCCGGTATCCTTGACGTAAACCAGCACGTGCTCATTGGTGCGATCGACATCGAAGCCCAACTCAACCGAACCCTCATGCGTGTACTTAATGGAGTTATCAATCAGGTTCATCATTATTTCCCGAATTTTCTCTGAGTCGGAAATTACGGTCGGCATGTCACCCTTGTATTTGTTGAATTTGAGATCCAACCCTTTCTGCTCGGCTTTGAAGGTCATCTCGCCAATTACGGACTTGCCAATTTCATCAATTTTCACTTCGCCAAAACCAAAATCGATTCGATTCTTTTCGATGCGCGAGGCGTTTAACATGTTATTCACGAGTAGTACCAGGCGCTCATTCATTTCGAACATTAGCGACAGTTTGTCTTTAATTTTTTTCGGAATACGCCCGAAGTCACCGTCAAGCATCAGCGAGATATACCCCTTCATCACCGACACTGGAGTGCGCAGCTGATGCGAAGCCATGGAAATAAATTCGCTACGCATCTGGTCGCGTTCTTCGAGTTTGGCGTTAGCAGTGGCCAGATCGGCGGCGAGTTGTTGGAGTTTAATCTTGCGCTGTTCTTCCTCACGCAAATTTTTCACCAACATCGTACCCAACAGCGAAATCACGGCCGCCATTATCATATTGCGAATCAGGTCCCCAATGGAAGTGGAGATGATGGCATTGATGACCACGTAGATGATGCCGTAAAAAATTAAAATCTCACCAACTATACGCTTAATATTGAACAGTTTGTGCCGAGTTACGGCGTACGAAACTACCGGCACCACGATAAACGCCGAGGCAACCGGACCGAGCCAAATGTACTGCCAGTTTAGAAATATTGGTGACGGCAAAATCAAATTGAACAGCACGCCGAATATCTCCCCCCCAACGAGGATGCTGACAAAAACATATTTCAGCTGAGTCTTAGTGGCGCCGGTGGCTTCACGATATTTTTGGTACAAAATGAGATGTGCTGCCAAAAAGTGAATCAGCAGATATGTCGCATATAGTGCCCAGCCAAGATTAGACAGCTTGACGTTCTGCACATAAGGAGCGCCCGCAACCCCAGTCACAATCAAATCATTCGTTAGGGTGAAGACAATCATCGCCGACAGTGCCAGCACGTCCACTATAAGAAGAATTGTATTGAACTTAAACCTCTTAACGAAAATCAAAGCAAAACAGAAAAACGAAAAAATGCCTACAATCGCGGCAACGTAGGCCATCTTCATCCAGAGTTCAGCGCTCACAACATTATTAGCTGTAAAAAAGGCGGCTATAGTCAGTGCCCAAGCACCTTCTGCCGCCATCCAAATAGAGAAAAGTTGATTTTCAGTTGATTTTCTATTTACGTAATAGACAAGAATACCCAGCCCTCCCAAGAAGACCGCGGCCACGTAGAGTAATGCTACCCAGTATTCAATCATAAGTACTTTCCCCCTTGTCGTTTGTTGGCTTTATTTTAGCACACGCTAGGAAGTTTCAGGAATGGTTATATACGAAAACCTTAAAAAAAGTGAGGTGCGAAAACGCAAGAGCATAAATAACCATGTGACGAACTCATTGATTAAAGACTCAATGATGATCTTTCTCCCAGTGCCGCCAAGCTACACTTGAGGCTGACTGAAATATAAAAAGCGAGCCTAATAAATAAGGCTCGCGCGTAGATTACAGACGAATAAGATGTCCACCGTAGTGGGTGCCGGCACCCATCGCAGCCAGCAACACCAGCTCGCCGCTCCCCAGCGTCACCTTGCCGCTATGGACGTCTTCGGCCATCAGCACCAAGGTGCACGGCGCGGAAACGTTTGCGTAGCGATCCACGTGAATGCTGGCTCGATCACGAATCGCCCCGAGCGGATTGCTGGGATGATCGAGGAACTTCTCGAGAATCCGGCGGTTGACCTGATGCAGGAACATTCGCTTGATCTGTGGCAAGAGCATTTCGTGACCCTTCATGGCGCCGCGAATCCCCTCAGAAATGTACTTGGCGTAGTCGATGGCCACCAGCTTTCCGTCAACATAGTAGCCGTGCCGCCACAGCTCCGTGCGGTCAGAATTGCCTGGATACATGATGCCGCCACCGCTTCGGTGAACGTGCTTGCCGTAATCAATCCCGATATGGGAATTGATGAAGCCAGAATCACCGGCATCGTCGTCGCTCTTGCCCTCAAGAATTAGGGCACCAGCCGCATCACCGAACACATAGGCCGACAGGGCCATGTGCAGTGGCTTTCCGCTATCGAACGGATAAGCCAAATCATTGTAGATGTGGCGACCCGTGAAGCAGGGAGACGTGCCATTGGCAGCGACCAACGCGATGCGCTTGCAAATACCGGTTTCGACAAGCCGACGAGCGAGCATGAGGCGATATGCCACACCACCGCAGCCAGAGCCAAACTCCTCGATATGGCCGTCGTTCGGCATTCCAAAGCGCTGATGCAGCTCCATGACATCGTGACTGAAGAGCGGTTCATCAGGGGTGCAAGTGACGAAAATGATGCCATCGACGTCGCCACCCTTCAGGCCCGCATGGTCAAGCGCCTGCTTCAGAGCAAGCGCTGCCATATCGGTCTCGGTCTTCGGAAGTCCCGGTGCAGGCGGAACGCCGGCACCCTTAGACATATCGAGAGGCCACATGAAGCGGCGCTCCTCGATACCGAGCTTCTCGATAATCCAGTCTGAATCCTTGAAGCCGATAACTCGTGCTAGTGTGTCGTTTGTGACTACATGCTCAGGAACATAACTACCCACTCCGACGATTGTGGCACGCATGTGCACCTCCTAAAGCATATTTCTGGAAAGAACCTTTGCGGTGGTTAGACATATTAGAGAAACCACTCCCCTTATTTCCAACCCCATCTTGCATATGCCATCAAATAGACGCCGCACACCCAGCTTAGCATTATCACTAAGTTTGTAAAGGCTGCCAAAAACTAAATATAAAATTTTTCTAATAATTATTTTTATTGAGATATTTTTTCATTTAGCGCAGATATGCCAAAACTACCGCAA
>CAZAOV010000027.1:0-16516 GCA_964486995.1 uncultured Gammaproteobacteria bacterium
TCCGGCGGTTTCCGGAGCGATCAGCGCCGGTGCCGAGGGTTATGGCATCTGCCAGAGTGACAACGCCTCGCATTACGGCACCGACGGCACCGTGGGCGCGGACGGACCGGACGACGGCAGCTCGGTTTTCGGCGGCCTGTTCTGCTCGACCACGAATCATAACGTCGGTCTGCTCACCACCGCCAATCAGGAGCTGTGGCGCACGTCAGCCCCGACCAGCAACGCGTTCATGCGCACCTACGTGAAAGCCGCGATTTCGGTGCTCACCGAGGCACATGACGATTATCTGGATACGTTGACGTTTATTATGACGGCGACCTACTAGAATTGAACCAAAACCTGTAGCTGCAGAGCTTGCCTCTGCCCCATAGAACCGCGCGCTCGCCCAACCGGGCAGAGACAAGCCCTGCAGCTACATATATGCAATTGCAAGAGCCCGGCTTACGAGCCGGGCTTTTTGGCTCTCGGGTCGGGTAGAAGCGTAAGAGCGTAGAAACGTATAAGCGTAGAAGCGTAAAAGGGTCGGTTGGCGCGAATTTTGCATCCGCCAGCCCAGCCGCCCTTCCTACGCTTCTACGTTTATACGCTCTTACGCTTCTACCCCTTGCCAAAAAACATCAATCGATGTATCATACCCGCGCATTCATATATATAGAGAATGCATCTAAATCTACATACGTCGGACCCGGGAAATCCCTGCCGCACGAGCGGTTCGCCCCGACGTAGAAGTTAAAGGGCAAAAATTATGCCACAAATTCCAACACTCCTGGAGATGCTCCAGGCCGGTGTGCACTTTGGCCACAAAACGGCGCGATGGCACCCGAAAATGGAACCGTACATCTTCGGTGAGAGGAGCGGTATCCACATTATCGATTTGGACAAGACTGTCCAGATGATGAAGAGAACAGTCGATCACGTACGCGATATGGCGGCACGGGGTTCGACTATTTTGTTTGTCGGAACCAAGAAACAGGCAGCCGACCTAGTGAAGAAGTCGGCCGATGACTGCAAAATGCCGTATGTCACCAACCGCTGGTTGGGCGGCACCTTCACTAACTTCAGTGAGGTGTCTAAGCTGATTCGCCGCTATCACGAGCTCAAGGAGATGAGCGAAAGCGGTGCCATGGCGCGTAAATATACGAAGAAAGAGCAGTTACGTTTTTCGCGAGAGCTAGAAGACCTCGAAGACAAGGTCGGCGGCATCAAAGATATGAAGAAGCTGCCAGACTCGGTGTTCATCGTTGACGTCAAGAAAGAGAAAACTGCGCTTAAGGAATCAAACTGCAAAGGCGTTCCGGTGATTGCTCTGCTGGACACTAACGTAAATCCGGACGATATCGCCTACGGCATTCCGTCAAACGATGATGCGGTGAAGACTCTGGAGATGATGATTGGCCTCATTGCCGAGGCCGTCAAGGAAGGCCAAGCCAATCCGGTCAAGCCGAAACAGGTTGGGGCCGAGAACGGTGCTGAGAGCAAAGCCAAGGTGACCGAAGCCGCCGCCTAAGTCGCAACGCAATTTTGAAATTTGATCATTACTACTATGGCAGTAGACACAAAGACAATATCTGAACTCCGTGCTCGCACTAGCGCCGGCATGGTGGATTGCAAGAACGCGCTAGAAGAGGCCAGCGGCGACGTAAGCGCTGCGGCCGAGATCCTCCGCAAGAAGGGGATTGCTAAAGCCGACAAGAAAGGCGAGCGCCAGGTCAAGGAAGGATTAGTTCATGCCTACATTCACGGCAACGGCAAGGTTGGTGCGCTAGTGGAGGTGCTGTGCGAGACTGACTTCGTGGCGCGAAACGATAAATTTCAGGAGTTCGTGCATGATATCGCGATGCAGGTAGTAGCCGGTAATCCTCTCTATTTGACTCCGGATGAGATTCCAGCCGAGACATTGGAGAAGGAGCGCGAGATTGCCGCCGAAGAGTTTGCCGGTTCCGGCAAGCCAACCGACGTAATCGACAAGATCGTCGAAGGCAAGCTCGGTAAGTACTATGAAGACGTCTGCCTGATGAATCAGCGTTTCATCAAAGATGAGGATCTCACCATCGAGCAGATGGTCAAAGAGACCATCGGTACGATCGGCGAGAACATCCAGATTAAGCGCTTCGTTCGCTTCGCACTGAGCGCTGGTGACGAGTCCTAAGCAACCAAACAAAAACGGCCCCGTCTGGCGGGGCCGTTTTTGTTATTAAGGGTTAGGAGTTCGGTCGGTTTCCACCGCGTCCTCGGCGCGGGCGACCGGCGCCGCGACCGGCGCCGCGACCGAATCCCGGTCTTGGTGCTGCATTTCCGTTTTCGTCGGTACAATCTCCCACACCTCGACCGGTACGCGGACCTTGCCCACGAGGACCGGTTTTATCTAGATTTGGCATATTTATTGTGGTTATTAAGTCTTCTAATTATGAATATATACCCATAACTATAATTTGTCAAGCAATATACAAAAAAGCAGCTTTTTAAGGCTGCTGTTGAAGTTACTCGACTCCGAGCTGATCAAAGATGAACGCCCAGAGGTCGGCCTGTGTTTCGATGTATTTGGAGATGGCACTCGCGCCGGCATGGCCGGCCTTCGGCTCTACCCGCAGGAACAGCGAATCGTTGTCCGGGTCGGCTTCGCAGAGCAGGGCAAACATCTTGTACGCGTGCGACGGATGCACGCGGTCGTCCTGGTCTGAAGTGGCCAGTAGCACCGCCGGATACCGTTCGCCCGCGCGTACGTTATGCACCGGACTGTAATCAAGTAGATACTTACGCATTTTCGGGTCTTCCGGGTCACCGTAATCCGGAATCCAGTACACACCGCCGTTGAACAGATGATACCGCAGCATATCCGTGACCGGCACGCGCGCGATTGCCGCGCCGCACAGGCCGGGGTTCTGCGTGATGGTCGCCATGGTTAGCAGGCCGCCGTTGCTGTCGCCGCTGATCGCTAGGCGCTCGGTGCAGGTGAATCCGTTGGTCTTGAGCCATTCGGCCGCGGCCGCGAAGTCATCGAACACGTTCTGCTTGTTGAACTTCGTGCCGGCCTTATGCCACTTCTCTCCGAATTCGTTGCCGCCGCGCAGGTTGGCGATGGCGTACACGCCGCCTCGCGACAAAAAGGGGATTATGCTCTTGTCGAACGCCGGGGTCAGGCTGATGTTGAATCCACCATACCCGTACAGCACAGTCGGCCGGTCTCCGTCGCGCGGCAGTCCCTTCTGGTAAATCAGGAACATGGGCACGCGCGTCCCGTCCTTGGATTCATACCAAACTTGCTCGGTCTGAATCTTCGACGTGTCGATGCCTGCTTCCGCAGCCGTATGGACCGAGAACGTGCCGCTTTCCATGTCGAGCCGCAGAACGGTGAACGGCATGGCGAACGACCAGAAGCCGAAGAACATCTCGTCGCCGTCAGTTTTGTAACCGGTGCCGAGCGTCGAACCCGGGGCGGGGAATTCGATTTCCCGCACGAACCGACCGTTGAGGTCGTATTCGCGCAGCATCGAATGGACATTCTCGCTGAAGTTCAGGTAGAGTCGTCCGTCGGTGAGAATCTTGCCCCGAATTACCCCGTTTCCTTCCGGAATGATTTCGTGCGGTTCCGCACCAGCGAGCGCGGCCTCGGCATCGAGTGCCAGGATGCGTTCGTTCGGTGCGTCGCGATTGGTCTGGTAGTAGAACGTGCCGTTGTAGTACGACGCCCAACACCTGGTGCCAGGCACCGGATGCACGATTTGCACGAATTCTGAATCGGGCTTGCGCAGGTCGCGCACGAACTGCTCGGTCTGCTCTAGATCGGTGTCGTTGTTCTGCGAGTACACCGACACAACCAGGTAACGACAATCTTTCGTGGTCCAACCACTGATGATGTCGTTCTTGTCGCGCTCCGCACCGAACACCAACTCGTCTTCGAGGCAATCATCGCCCAGTCGGTGATGGAATAGCCGTTTGTACAGCTTGGGATTGTCGTCCGGCATGCGGTGGTCGCGTCGTGTGTACAGAAATCCGCGACCGCTAGCGTCCCAGCTGCAGAACGCTGGATAGTATTCGGCCGGAATTTCATCCGGGAGTTCCTTTCCGGTGTCCACGTCGAGCACATGCAGCGAGCGCCGGTCGTTGCCTGCCGCCGAGCGACCGAACGCCATAAAGCGACCATCACCCGACACATGCCAACCGGACAGTGTCACGGTGTGATCTTCAGAAAAGTCAGCCGGATTCAGCAATACGCGCGGCTCCTCATCCAGAGAATCCTGCACGTACACGATGGACATGTCCTCATCCGGTGGGCGTCGAGCCATGAAGTATCGACCGCCACACGGAATCGGCAGGCCAACCGTCTGTAGCGAGAACATCTTAGTCAGCTGTTCCCGAATTCGCTCACGCACCGGCAAGCCACGCAGATACCTATCGGTAAATGCCGCCTGCTCTCGAAGCCATTCTTGAACTTCGGGCGTATCATTCTGCTCGAGCCAGCGCACATCCCGCTCATCAAGTTTATCCTGAGGCATCGAGTCCTCCCATCTTCTCGAATTGTTAAGATACGATTGCTTAATTTAGCGATTTTTTTGTTTAATGTCAATACTTTCCAGGTTTGATATAATCAAGCAACAAATCAATATATCATCAAGACTTGGCACGGACGCCAATACCTAACCCATGTGCGAGACTGGTTGTATTACGTGCGACTAGCAGCAATCAACCTGTCCCCATTACATATTTCAACTAAAACACCGCCTATATGCCAGTAAAAGTAGCCATTAACGGATTCGGCCGCATCGGCCGCAATACCTTCAAGGCCGCATTCGGTAACATGAAGGATTTAAAAATCGTCGCCATCAATGACCTGACCGACACGCATACTTTGGCGCATCTGCTGAAGTACGACACCGTGTACGGCAAGTACGACAAGGAGGTAGATTACGACCCATCACATCTGATTGTCGGCGGTAAGAAAGTGCGAGTGTATCAGGAAAAAGATCCGGCCAAATTGCCGTGGAAGAAACACAAGATTGATATTGTGCTCGAATGCACCGGAGTGTTCCGCACTGAAGAAAAGGCCTCTTTGCATTTAGATGCCGGCGCCAAGCACGTGATAATTTCCGCGCCCGCCAAAGGCGGTAACGTGCCAGCACACGTCATGGGTGTCACCACTGGCAACAGCAAGTATAAAGAGAAGATTACCAATAACGCTTCCTGCACCACCAACTGTATTGCTCCAGTCGCTGCGATAGTCAACGACAATTTTGGCGTAAAGCGCGCACTGATGACCACAATTCACGGCTACACCGCCGACCAGAACATTCAGGATGGACCGCATCGTGATTTGCGTCGCGCCCGCGCTGCTTGTCTGAACATCGTTCCGACTACCACCGGTGCGGCCAAAGCCACGCAAGAAGTGGTGCCGGAATTGAAAGGTTTGTTCGACGGTATGGCCGTGCGTGTACCCACTCCAGTGGTGTCGCTCGCGGACTTCGTTTTTCTGCTCAAGAAAAAAGTTACCGAAGATGAGGTCAATGAGGTTTTTCGCAAAGCCGCTAAGAGTGTGCGCTATCGCGGAATTCTTGACGTCACCGAGGAACCGTTGGTATCGTCTGATTTCATCGGCAATGAGTTTTCATCGATTGTTGATTTGGACCTCACTAAGGTCATCGAAGGCGATTTTCTAAAAGTTGTCGCTTGGTATGACAATGAATGGGGCTACTCTATGCGCCTAGCCGAGATGGCCGAGCGTATTGGGCGTGGATTAGCCAAATAAGTAATTGGTAAATTAAAGTGTAGAAGTATAGGAGCATGGAAGTGTAGGAGACCCGCACACTTACGAATGACGTCTGTTGTAAATGAGTGGATCTTCTACATTTCTACACCCCTACACTTCCACACTTTTTAATTCACGGAGGCATGGACGTGTACATCCTGTTTGATGCAGTAATCGCGCTAATAGTGGTCGCAGTGCCACTATACTTCGTGCAGTTGATTTACCGCTGGCGCACCATGGCGTCGCGCGGACCGTCGGTTTTTATAGCCGCTGTTTTGACCGTGGTCTGGGTTGTAATCGTGTATGGCAGTTTCGTTGAGCCGCGTTTTTTGGTCACTCGGCATGAGCAGGTGACAATCGGAGAGGGGGAATCGCTTCTAAAAATCGTCGCGGTTTCTGATTTGCATCTCGGCCGTCACCGGCACGCCGACTGGACCGTGCGCGTTATCGAACGCATCAACTTTCTAGAGCCAGACGTCGTCGTGCTGTTGGGTGACCTAGTAGATGGACGCAGCGGTCATCATGACTTGGAGCCGCTAAAATACCTGCGCTCCACCTACGGCACCTACGCCGTGCTCGGCAACACCGACTACAAGCAAGGCGCGGTTGATGTTCGGCACGCAATCGAGCGCTGGAACGTGGAGGTACTCACCAACGAATGGGTACGGCTCGGAGATGACGGTCCGGTGCTGTCCGGGCTCGATGATATTTGGTTCGGAACTCCGGACTGGGGGGCGGCATTGGCTGACATTCCCGAAGGTGCGCCGGTCATCATGGTCGTGCACAACCCAGACGAAGCCGGCCGCGCTGAATACGAAGGAGTAGACTTGCTGCTCGCCGGCCATACGCACGGCGGTCAAATCCGTCTGCCGTTCTGGGGTCCGGTGCCGCGTCTGCCCACCACCATCGGCCAGGAATACGACCAAGGCCTTTTCCCTTGGGGCGCCATGCAGCTTTACATAACCTCCGGCGCCGGCGAATCGGGTGTGCGATCGAGGCTGTTCAACCCGCCCGAAGTGGTTCAGCTAGATGTGCTTTATTGATGGCGGACATCGATAAAAAAAATATCTCAAACCGCATCACTAAGCTGCGGTTTTTTAGTGCGCTAAAAGTGCTATAATGCCCATAGACATAATATTTTTTCATATGAATCTAAGGAGGTTAGAAGACTTGTGCGACATCGCGGGAAAGCGCGTGCTCGTGCGAGTCGATTACAATGTGCCCGTCATCAAGGGTAAAGTGGGTCCCAAGGAAGACGCCAAGTTGCGGGCGTCATTGCCGACCGTAGAATATCTGATGAAGAAGCAGGCTAGGATAATTCTGGTGTCGCATCTCGGACGGCCGGAAGGCGTACAGCGAAAGTATTCGTTGAAACCAGTCGCGGATCGGCTGGAGAAAATCTTGCGGCGCAAGGTCTTATTCGTGCGCGCCGGTTTGGACGACGGCGACAGGGCGGACAAGGAGTTGGATAAACTCAAGGACGGACAGGTCGCATTGCTAGAAAATATTCGGTTCTATTCGGGAGAGAAGAAAAACGATAAATTTCTCGCCAAACGACTAGCCGGATTGGCGGACACGTTCGTTAACGACGCGTTTGCTACCGCTCATCGCAAACATGCCTCGACTGTTGGTGTGACCCACAATCTGGAGAGCTACGCCGGAAAACTAATGGAAATCGAGATTCACAATTTGGAGCGACTGCTCAAGAAACCAACCAAACCGTTTGTAGTGCTGATGGGCGGAGCAAAAATTTCATCCAAGCTGCCCACACTTCAAAGCTTATTAAAGGTAGCGAGCGAAATTTTAATCGGTGGCGGCATGGCCAATAGTTTTTTCCGTGCCAAGGGCTGGTCCACCGGAAAGTCGGAAGTACTACGCGATGATGTTCTGCGGGCAAAAAAACTACTCAATAAACGAAAAATAATTTTACCGGTAGATGTAGTGGCTGCGACATCAAAGACCGCCAAGGCGAACGTTCGCGTGTGCGCGCCAACCGACGTGCATGACAATGAGTATGTGCTGGACATCGGGCCAAAAACCGTACTTGACTACGCCAATAGGATTAAAAAGGCTCAGACCATCGCCTGGAACGGTCCAATGGGATTGTTCGAGGTTAAGCGATTCAGCCATGGGACACTCGCATTGGGTCGTTTCGTGGCCGCACGTTCCACCGGTCGAGCTTTTGGCGTTGTCGGGGGAGGGGAGACCGTCGCCGCTCTCGAACTGACTGGTATGGCTGAATATGTTGATCACGTTTCGACCGGCGGAGGTGCGATGTTGGAGTTCTTAACAGGAAAGACATTGCCTGGAATTAAGCCGTTGATAGAGTAAGAGGTGTAGAAGGTGTAGAAGTGCAGCAGGAAGCTCGTGGCAGATTGACTGTTGGATTTACTGCGCACTTGCTACCACACTTCCATGCCTCTATACCTCTATACTTTCGTATAAAAATTTTCTGATACTGATTCTAACCCCAAACTAATGGCTAACAAGATTAAGTCGATCAAAGCTAGGGAAATTCTAGATTCCCGCGGTAACCCAACCGTATCCGTAAAAATTGAGGTGCAAGGTGGCATTAAAGCCGAAGCATCGGTGCCGTCCGGCGCATCGACCGGTGTGCATGAAGCTCTGGAGCTGCGCGACGGTAACGAGAATCGCTATAACGGAAAGGGCGTCCTTAAGGCCTGTCGGAACGTAAATCAGAAAATCGCCCCGGTGTTGAAGGGTATCGAGGTTACCCGCCAACGACATATCGATCAGGTGATGCTTGAATTAGACGGTACGGAAAATAAGTCCAAGCTTGGTGCCAATGCCATCCTCGGTGTGTCGTTGGCATGTGCCCGCGCCGGCGCGGCGGCGCGCAGGAAACCGCTCTATGAGTATCTGCGTAAGACTTACCGCTTAAAATATCTTGGGTACAAATTGCCGCTCCCGATGATGAATGTCCTGAACGGCGGTCAGCACGCGGACTGGGCGATTGACTTTCAGGAGTGCATCATTATTCCGCAGATGAAAAAATTCAGCGAACGCGTGCGTGCAGGTGCCGAGGTGTTTCATGCGCTCGGCAAGATATTAAAGAAAAAAGGTCATGTTACCTCCGTCGGTGATGAGGGTGGCTATGCGCCGCATCTCAAGTCCAACGAGTCGGCGTTCAAGCTGATTATGAAAGCCATCAAAGCCGCTGGTTACAAACCAAAGAAAGACATTATGCTCGGCTCGGACGTAGCGGCTTCGGAGTTTTACAATCAGGAGACCAATCGCTACGAACTCAAGGTGGACAATAAGAAACTCACTGCCGCGCAACTCACCGCACTGTATCAGCGTTGGTTCAGGAAATATCCGTTTCAGGTCTTAGAAGACGGCTTGGCCGAAGACGATTGGGAAAATTGGGTTGAGCATACTAAAAAGCTCGGCAATAAAGTTACGCTTATCGGTGATGATCTGTTCGTGACCAGCGTCAAGCGGCTACAGCATGGCATCGACAACGGTGTGGCTAATGCAATTCTCATCAAAGTGAACCAAATTGGCTCGTTATCCGAGACTATCGATGCCATTGAATTGGCGCATTTGAACGGTTACGCCACATCCATCTCACACCGTTCCGGCGAAACCGCAGACACATTCATCGCTGACCTGGCAGTGGCTGTAAATTCCGAGTTTATCAAGACCGGTTCTCTTTCGCGCAGCGAGCGCCTAGAAAAATATAATCGATTGATGGAGATAGAAAACGAACTTGCGAATAGGTAGCCTGTTGGAATAAAATAGACGTCGGATTATGATTCGGCGTCTTTTTATTGGGTATATTGATAGGTAAGCCTATAGGAAGGGGCGGTTGTGGCTGTAAACGTGCGCTTGCATTAGACGACCTAGGGCCTTTCCGCATAGTTATCTTTATGTTCTCTCTGTGGTTGCATCATTCCACCCTCTTTTATGCCCTTCTACCTTTCGACTACTTTCTATATGATTACCCCATGTCAAAAAAACAGACACAATCATTAAAGAAAACGATCAGCAATGAGCCCAGGACTGAAAAAAAGGTCAAGGGCGTGCCGGTCGTTCTTGCGATATTGGACGGTTGGGGAATCGGGCCTCCCGGACCTGGAAATGCCATAAGACTGGCAAAAACACCGAAAATAAACAGCCTCAAGCGCCGCTTTCCCGACAGTAAGCTGTTTGCTCATGGTCGCTATGTTGGTCTGCTCCCTGATCAGGAAGGTAATTCCGAAGCCGGGCATACGAATATCGGTGCTGGTCGGGTCGTACGTCAGGATATTTTGTATGTGACCGAAGCCATTAAAGATGGCACGTTCTTCAAGAATACTGCGTTCAGTCAAGCCATCAAACATGTTAAAAAGAACAAATCCACCATGCATGTGATGGGTTTGCTGGCTAACGGCAACAGCGCACACGCTTCGCCCGATCATCTGTACGCCGTGCTGAAACTACTTCATGACGAAAGTGTGCACAATGTGCGTCTGCACCTATTTACAGATGGGCGTGATGCCTCGCCGCATTCGGCGCCACGCCTACTAAACAGTTTGGAGGAAAACATGTACGAAGGTCAGGTGATCGCAACTATAATGGGGCGTTTTTACGGTATGGACCGCAACAAATGGTGGGTTCGTACCGAGCACGCATATAATGCTATTGCGCTTGGCGAGGGTTTGGCGGCGCGCAATCCGCATGATGCCATACTTAGCGGATATAATCGTGGCGAAACTGATGAATTCCTGTTGCCGACCGTCATCGTCGATGACAGCGGCAAGCCGAAGGGGGTGCTCAGTGATAATGACGGTGCAATTTTTTACAACTTGCGTTCTGATAGAGCGCGCCAGATGGCAAAAACTTTCGTCCAGAAAGAATTTAACGCCAAAAATGAAGGTGCATTTGATAGGCGTTCGGTACCCGACAATATAGTTTTTGCGGCCATGACTGATTTCGGGCCGGATCTTGAAAACATGCTAACCGCTTTTCCGAGCCGTGACGTGGAAAACAGCTTGACCGAGGTGTTGGGTCGGTACGACCTGCGCCAGTTCTACATTGCGGAAAGCGAGAAATACGCCCATGTGACCTACTTCTTTAATGGGGGTTATGCGGAAATAAGGTTCGGGGAAGAACGTATGCGTGTGCCGTCACAGTTCGTGCCACACCACTACATGCGACCGGAAATGAGAGCTCAGGCCATCACGGACGAAGCTGTTCGGCGCATCAAGAATCAACAGCATGATTTTATTTGTCTGAATTTGGCCAATACTGATATGGTGGCACATTCCGGCAATGTTGAAGCCACGGTTAAAGCGGCTGAAGTGGTAGATAAATGTGTTGGAGAATTAAGCAAGGCGGTGTTGGACAATAAGGGTGTATTGGTTATTGTTGCTGATCATGGTAATGCCGAGCATATGCTCAATAAGCAGACCGGGGAAATGGTGACTGAACATACCATAAATCCCGTACCGTTCATTCTGGTCAGCGATAAGTATCGTCATGCCAGAGTTGGTAGTGGTATGCTGGCTGATGTTGCCCCGACCATTTTAGATATTATGGACCTGCCGAAACCGGCTCAAATGTCCGGCTTCTCCTTACTTCGTTAGATTAGATTTGAGTTAAATGAAATCTGGTGTACCAAAACCTGTAATTTTGCTGATTCTGGACGGTTGGGGTGTTGCTCCGCCCGGACCAGGTAATCCGATTGAGGCTGCTGATACGCCCTACTTGGACGAAATTATCAGCACTTTTCCGACTGTAACCGTCGCCGCTTCTGGCGAGGCGGTGGGTTTGTCGTGGGGTGAGATGGGAAATTCTGAGGTGGGCCATCTGACCATCGGTGCTGGCAAGATTTTCTACCAGACATTTCCGCGCATCAATCTAGCCATTCAAACTGGTGAGTTTTATAAGAATCAGGTCTTTTTGGATGCGGCGGCGCACTGCAAGAAGAACAAATCCACGCTTCATATCATGGGCATCTTGAGTCCGGGTAACGTGCACGGTTCGGATCAACATATTTATACTCTGCTTGATTTTGCCAAGCGTCAGGGCTTAACCGACGTGGTTTTACATGCGTTTACCGACGGTCGCGATGCCAAGTTTAATTCCGGTATAGACTTTGTTCGCGAGTGCCAGAAGCAAATGCAAACTCTTGGCATCGGCCGTTTTGGTTCCCTGGGCGGCCGTTTTTATGGTATGGACCGAGATAATCGCTGGGAACGCATCGAGCAATCCTATAACGCTATAGTCGGAAAGAGTGCGGAAAAGCAATACGAGGATCCGGTCAAGGCCTTGGAGGAATCTTATGCTGCCGAGGTGTACGACGAAGAATTTGTGCCAACAATTATCGCCAAGAGTGGAAAACCGGCTGGGCCGGTGAAGGACGGAGACGCTTTGTTGTTTGCTAACTTCCGTCCTGACCGCGCACGCCAGATAACGACCGCACTGTCAGTTCCGTCATTCTCCAAGTTCGAGCGCGAATACATGCAGAACCTGTATGTGGGCACGATGGCGGAATACGAAAAGGGACTTCCGGTTAAAGTTGCCTTTCCGCCAGAGATAGTTGAGATATGCTTAGCCAAAGTCGTTTCTGACGCCGGTCTTAGGCAGATGCATATCGCAGAAACCGAGAAATACGCGCACGTGACGTTTTTTATGAACGGCATGCGCGAAGAGGAGTTTCCGGGCGAAGATCGGGTGATTATCCCGTCGCCGCGCGTATCCTCATATGACGAGGATCCGGGTATGTCCACGCAAAAAATTACCAATCGCATTCTCGAAGAAATCGAGAAGGCCGAATATGATCTGATAATCGCTAACTTTGCACCAGCAGACATGGTTGGTCATACCGGAAGCTACGAAGCCACGAAAAAGGGGTGCGAGGTGATTGATTCATGTGTCGGACAGATCGTAAACGCCAGTCTGCCACATGGTGCGGCGGTGGTGATTACGGCTGACCACGGCAACGGTGAAGAAGTCATAAATTTGCAGACCGGCGAAATGGATAAGGAACACAGCACTAATCCGGTGCCGTTTATAGTAATCGGCGAGCGGTGGCGCGGGCAGTCTTCCCCGTCCGGTGCGGAAATTACTGGCGGGGACTTGTCGCTGATGTCACCGGTAGGGATGTTGGCTGATACTGCTCCGACCGTTTTGAAGATTTTAAATATTCAGCAACCGTCGGACATGACCGGTAGTCCGTTGATTTAACGCGCGAGAGTGTAAGTTGTTCAGCGTGTTAGCAACCGTTAGCAGAATCGCGAGGATCGTCTGCATCCTTACGCGCTCACGCATTTTCATTTCATATGCCCGAACTTCCGGAAGTCGAAACAATTCGTCGGCAGCTCAATAAGGCTGTAAAAGGAAAGCGCATCGATCAAGTCGATGTGCATTTTTCTGGACGAATTAATATGTCGGTAGAGAAGTTCCGTGGCCGTATCGAAGGCAGGCGCATTGAATCGGTCGGCCGGCGGGCGAAGATATTGATTTTGAACCTATCCGGTGGGTGTTCTGTAGTTATTCATCTGAAGATGAGCGGCAAGCTATTGCTGGTTCCGCCGAACCACGAACCAGGCAAGCACACCCATATTATTTTTCATCTATCCGACGGGCAGGTGCTGTTTTTCGATGATATGCGCAAGTTCGGCTACGTGAAAGTCGTTGATACCAACCAGATCGAAGAAAAAATATTCGCCTTGGCGGGTTTTGGGGTTGAACCGCTGAGTGACTTGTTTAACGAGAAAACTTTGACCGATTGCCTATATCGTCATCCGAGATCGGCTCTAAAGCCGCTATTGCTATCACAGAAATGCGTGGTCGGCATAGGTAATATTTATGCCGATGAATCGCTCTGGAAAGCCAGAATCAGGCCGGATAGAAAAGCCGGGGACTTGTCCGGGCGAGAAATTGATAGGCTGCACCGAGCCATCAAAAATGTCCTCACGAAATCGATAGAGGCTGGCGGGACATCTTTTGATCAATATCGAGATACTGCCGGCGGCAGGGGCGGATTCGTAAAATCGCTTGAAGTATATGGGCGAGACGGGCAGGAATGTTCGCGTTGTAAGTCGGTCATCCAAAAAATTCGTCTAGGTGGACGAGGGACACATTACTGTTCGAGGTGTCAGATTTGATAAAGCGCAAGAACGTAAGAAAGCAGGAACGATCATTTGTCTGGCCAGTCTGGAATATTCATGCAAACTATTCGTTACTGCATACCTACGTTTTTTTGTTTCAACTACTCAAAAAAGGTAAAATAAACTTCATGAAATGCAGCCATAAATTAGTCGCCCGGCGTGGCTTTACCCTGATTGAACTTTTGGTGACCTTGACCATCATCGGTCTTTTGTCGTCCATTGGTTACGTGTCTTATGAATCGGTTAAGGTTAAGGCGCGTGACACCAAGCGTGTTTCTGACATGAAGGCAATTCAGACCGCGTTGGAATTGCATTTCGAAAATCATTCCAGCTACCCAAGCGATGGCACGCCCGGATCGAATGGGCAACTGCTTGGTTTTGAAGAAACAAAAAGTCTGTCGGATGTCGGTTTCAGCTCAGGGGTAAGCGGCACACCGTTCATGGTGACGGTACCAAAGAATCCCGAGCCGGGTGGAACCGAGTATGTCTATCGCTCGCTATATATGGACGGTCGTGATTGTCACCGTCGTGATGTTTGCGAAACGTATGCCGTTCTGTTCACCCTAGAGGGATCGATAGGTTCGTTGCAGCCCGGGCCGCACGCCCTGACTCCTGACGGCATTGCCGGAGAAGAAGGCGGCGGCGGTGGCGCCGGCATTACCGGAGCCGGGGGTTTAATAATTGGATTGCAGACCACACAGGAGTTAGTTTCGCGCTATACGCTCCATACCGCCGAGATAGTGCAAAACATTCGCGACAACGAGCAGGTTGATGCAGTGGCACAAGTGGCGGCACCGTCAATCGCCGCGTTAGCTTTGGCCAACGTGGCGGTGACGGTTCATTCGACCGCAAGTGCCGCCTCGCTGTTGGTTTATCTGTTCACTCAGCCGGCATTGCTTTTCAGGCGACGGCGGAAAAAAGCATGGGGCATCATTTATGATTCGCTTTCCAAGTTGCCGGTAGATTTGGCTATAATTCGGTTGTATGACATGAATACCGGCCACCGGATTAAAACCGTGGCGACCGATCATGATGGGCGCTTTTCTTTCCTGGTGCTGCAGGGAACATATCGTCTAGAGGTGGCAAAGAACGGCTATACCCACCCCAGCAAGTACGTTATCGATGTTAAGGAGGACGGGCAGTTCAATAATGTTTTTTCTGGAGAAGAAATTTCTGCACCGCCAGACGGTGGCCTATTGACTCCGCACGTGCCGATTGATCCGGTGCGGGCTGAACAGGAAAAAACAGACCGGGCTGTAATTCGCGGCAATCGTTGGAGGCGCCTACAGCAGGCGGTGGCCGTAATCAGTCCGACACTGGGTGGACTAGCATTGGTGTTGGAGCCAAACTTGCTGACCGGAGGTTTGTTTGCGGCGCAGGTGTTGGCTTATATGCTGTTCAAGCGCCTTGCCATAACCAAGGAATCCAAGCAGTGGGGTTTCGTGTACGAAAAGGGCAGGGGCAAAGCCGTTCCAAAAGCGGTACTACGGGTGTTTGCCCTGCCGTATCACAAGATGGTTGATACGCAAGTTACCGATTCTAGCGGTCGTTATCATTTCCGCGTTGGTGGCGGTCTATTCTATCTAACCGCCTCCAAGAAGGGTTATGAGAAGACCGAATCCGAACCGCTGGATTTGCGCGACCGTAAGGAACCGGCGATTATCGTGACCAACATCCCGCTGGTGCGCAGTCAGCAGGCTGGTGGGCCGATTAAGTCAGACCGTCCGCGAAAGGGGTTTATTGTCGGTCCGGGCGCATCGATTCCGAAGAAAAAGAGAGAAGAACCGGTAGAACAGGAGCGTAAATCAAACGGCGACGGCGGGTTGGATAACATACTTCCACCTCGATAGAGGGGCAAAGAGGGGGCGAGGCTTACTTTAATTTGCTTTCTTCAAATTATTGTGAGGCGATTATGTCGCCTCTATTTTTTATGTCATAATTTTTTCATGCCTCAACCTAACTACGGTGCGATAATGACCGCACTGAAAAAGGTGTACACTGAACCGGCTGCATCGGATAAGGCGACTCCTTGGGAGACGCTGTTTTTTACGATGCTATCGGCACGATCCAAGGACGAGCGAACGGAAATCGCATTTCAGGAAGTGATGAAGCGTTATCCCGGTCCGTACGATCTCGCAAAAGCCTGGCCGTCCGATGTGGCGCGGCTGCTAAAAAAAATCGGTCTTTACAAAAATAAATCCAGGCTGGCAGTGGATATGGCTAAGGCGGTGGTTCGGGACTACGGGGGAAAGATACCGGACGACTTGGACGAGTTGGTGAAGTTGCCCGGAGTCGGGCGCAAGACCGCCTCTTGCGTGTTGGTTTATTCTTTTGGAATACCGGCCATCGCCGTGGATACGCATGTGCATCGCATTGCCAATCGCTTAGGTTGGGTGAAAACCGACTCACCAGAAAAAACCGAACGCGCGCTGCGTGACAGGCTACCCCAAAAATACTGGCTAGACATCAACCGCCTGCTTGTCCTACATGGTCGAAAAACCTGTCAGCCTCGCAAGCCGCAATGCATGCACTGCCCAGTGCGGCAACACTGCAAATTTCCAAACAAAACCCCCCCCAAAAACATAGACAGTCCATAATTAATATGGCTCTAGACCATCACCCATAGGGTATAATGGTCATATGAGAGCTTTGCTCA
>CAZAOV010000028.1:0-16309 GCA_964486995.1 uncultured Gammaproteobacteria bacterium
TGGATTAATTGTATTGCCTTCCTCAGACATTGATGCGCTTATTGATAATTATTATTCTTCCAGATTCTTTTTCAGTTTCTTCATGATTTTTTGCGCTTTCCTCTCGTTGGCTCGTGCAATTTTCTCTTGTGCCTTTCCAGCGGACACCATTTCACTAACACTCCCCTTTCCTGATGATAGCTCGGTCATTATTTTCTCCGCATCAGCTTTGGCCTGTCTCAGACGCTGCTCAAAGCCAGCAATCATTGATTTTGCCTTCGATTCCTCCATGCCAAGCGGCAAAGAATCTTCATAGCGGCTGACCGCTTCTTCGACATTCGCGGCTTCGACTTGGTTAACTACGTTTATTACCTGTTCAACTTGTGCCGTGTTCCCGCTACCCATCATCTTCTCTAAATCGTTAGCGCTGGTATTAGAGACCACTTCAATCGCCACATCGTTCGCAGCACCGTTTCGCTGCATTTCGGACGGGGGCACCTGACCGATTCTCTCGGACATGGCAGCTCTTCGCTGCTCAGCCAACTCGGCCAATTTGTCAGGATCATTTTCTGTGAGCATCTGATCTTCAATGTCTTTCGCCTTAATCCAGTCACCAAACTCCTGTCGCCCACTGGCGTCAGTGAAGTTGCCCGTGCCGGAATTATATCCCTCAAAAGCTTCGTTCAAAGTACCGCCTGCGGACATAACCCGGGAAGAATCTTCCATAGCTTGACGAATTTCCTTACCCATTTCTTGTGGTAAATTCCGAATGGCTCGGTCATCAAGCTGTGTGAGCCTGTCCGCAACATCAGCTTGTTCTTTTTTATCGAGCTGACCATATGTAGCCGCAATTTTTTCTGGTGATATTTGTTTCAGATCGTCCTTACTAGCTTTCTTAAGAACAGAAGCCTGCTCGCTTGACGAAAGCATATTGTAATTTGCTGGATCGGTCTTGAAATCCTCTTGCTTCTTCTTAACCAAAGCCTCCATGCGGTTGAGGGCCTCGGCTTGCTGTTCGACATCGGTCTTGCCGGAGAATTTGTCATCTTTCTTTACATCTTCGAGCATTGACGAATATGACTTGCCGGCGAACCCTTCCATGATATTGCCACCTTCGGTGCCCTCGCCATTCTTCATGCCTCTGGCTATTTCGCGAGCGTTTCCGCGAGATAGCGAGGCGTCGTCAATCTGATTCTTATTGGCGTCTTCGTAGAACTTGGCGCGCTTGCTCTGCATTATGGTCTGCTGGCTCTCAACCTGCTTGTCGTGCTCGGCACCAGTAGATTCGGAATCAACGAGCAGTTTAGGACTGTTCTTCTTGGCTTCTAAAATGGTCTTAGTGTTATCCACATTCATGACACCACCGAGACGCTTGGTTTCTTTAAGCGACTTATTGAACTCTTTGGCGTCCATGCCGGTATCCCAACCCTTGCCGGCGCGTTCGAGATCGGCTTGATGCGCAGCTAGCTGACGGGCGCGAGCAGCGGGATTGGTGGCGATACCACCCTTGAAGCGCTTGCGCTCGTCCGGTGTTAGGTTGGTCATCCAAGTTTGGGTTTCCTTAACTTTGGCCGCCTGTGTTGCGCGATGCTGACCCAGCGCTTTTCCGGCCGCGCCCTTCAGTAGCGGGATTCGCGTACCTACACCTAGCGCAGTTGTCTTCATCTTGTTTATCGCCAATTCTCCACCGGAAGCCATGAACGCCTTGCCGCCCATGCGACCGGCAAACTTGCCAGCGGACACACCGGCACGACCGATGCGGTTCACCATATTCTTACCGAAGCCGACTGCGCCCTGGCTCATCTCTTGAGCCATGGCAACGCCACCGAGCAACAGACCAATCGAGATGATGAATTTGACTATATTGTCGTGACTTAGTGATTCGGACGCGTCTGAGGAATATGTTTCGCCCGTATCAGCAGAGCCGGCTTTTTCAAAACCTTGTTTGTTGATTGCTTGGTCACCGTCCGCTGAAGCACTAATCAACGCCAGCCATAGGAAGAATGCCATGAACGGACCGACAATCACTTGCTTGTTAAAGTTGTCCCACCAGCGACCGTAAAATTGACTGGCGCGACCGATTGGAATGGCAGTGGCCAAAAACGCGAGCGGTGACAGCACCACCAACAACCACAGGAACACGATGCGCACCACCAGTACGACAATCATGATTAGAATTACTCCAACGGATATGGATAATAGTGCAAAAGCCAGAATAAACCCCATAGCAATAATCCAGGCTCGTTCGGCTGCACCTTCGTCTGGAGCTGGCTGTTCCATGAGCTCATTCAAACCAAAAGCATTCACAAAATTTCCGCCGGCCGCTTCTTTGAAACCGTTTACAAACGTGAGCATCACTACCTGCGAAAAATCGATCAACAACCCGCAGATGGTCCGTGAAAAGTTCACTAAAATCGCCATGATAATCAAGCGCGGCAAGGTCTTGGAGTAATGATACTGACCGATGCCAAGCATGGTACCGAACGCAATCAGCAACAGTGCGATGATGAAGAACATGTTAGCGATGTCGCGCACGATAACCCAACCGTTGGCGACCGCAGTGGATGTGACGAAGCCGTTATACTGGGCAATCCAAATCAGCGCCCCCACTAGCACGATCAGCAATTCACCAACCAAACCGGTCAGGATATGAAAAACCGTAGCAACCATGATACCGACAGTCTCTCCAATATCGCCAGCGCTCGCCATCATCGGCAAGAAGAACACCACCAACAGAGCTACGATTACGGCCATCCAAAGACGATTCCGCGCAAAAAAACCCGCCTGCCCCCTATCAAACAGAGGCAGCGAGTTTAGTACATTCCTCCTATCTATTCTATGCTCGTCCATGGATTCGGACGTGAAAGGCGGTCAATTACGCTAAAATACAGCTCCAACCAGCCTGTTCTCTACATAAATATAATACCATTTTTAAGGCGAAATAAGTAGGTCCATCCTATCCACAGATAAACCTGTTTTCACTTGGGGATAACTGACACTTGCGTCATTTTCAGTCGAATGCTAGAAAGGCGGCGAAATTAACCCAAGAAAAATATGAAGTCCGAAGAAACAGATACATATCACATCTATAACCGTGGAAATAATGGAGCACCCATACTGAATAGAAGGTCCGACAAACGGGCCTTTTTAAATTTAGTCAGAGAGTGCATGCATAAATATAATTTTGTCGTGCACCACTATACCTTAATGACAAATCATTATCATCTACTTTTGGGGCAAGTAGATGATAAGCTAGCGAAAATAATGAAATTCATTGATCATAAATATTCGCTTTATTATAAGAGAAAGTATGGACATAAAGGGAGGCTTTGGCAGCACCGTTATGGTCGCAAACCGATTGATAGCTTTGAATACCTTTTATATTGCGGTGCATATATCGAATTGAACTCGGTGCGAGCCGGCATGGTACGGCATCCTGAAGAATATGAATGGTCAAGCTATCGCTACTATGCCTTTGGCGAACCAAATGATTTTCTGACACCACTGCCTGAATTCAACGCACTTGCTAATGGCGAACCAGAATGCAGAGAGGTGTATCGCGAATTTGTTCAGTCGTGGATATAGTTATCCACGACTCGAAACAGGTTTCATTGTGGATAACGATATCAAAAAGACCGGCGGTGGGCCGGTCTTTTTTTGGGTTGGTTATAGTTTTTACGGACAATTATTGGGGCAGACGATGATTTCACTTTCGAAGGCGGTGTATGGCTGGCGGCCATCGTCAGCGTAGCTGCGGTCGCCGCTGTTTAGGATAGTGCATTCGTTGTCTGAATCATTCTCGTCGTATGTTTCGGCTAGATAGGTTTCGGATGAGCTGTTGAAGCACATGTTACCCTCACCGTTTGGATAAGCACCACTAGCCCCGACAGTGTCTGTACAAACTCCGTTACACAAACCCCAGTTGTCCATCACCTGCACACGCGGCTTGAACACGCAACAACCGTCGCGTTTGCATGGATACTCCGGATTGTCCGGGTCACAAACATTAAGTCCAAGGGCAATATTCTCGGAACAGACATAAGTCTTATTGAACGTCATGTAATGCGGGTCACAAGCGTCATCTGACAGACCGAAATCATCGTCCACACTGCCGCAGATGTATTCGCCGTTGGCGTCCAGGCCGCGATGATTCTTGAACGAACCCTCAAGGCGGAGCGGCAGGCTACCATCACCGAAGTCAACGATGTGGCGGCGAATCGGCATGTGGTTACTATCGGCCTTCACATAGTAGGATATACCGACATTGTTCTCGACCCCACCGCCGAAGCAGATATCGCCCTGCGTGCCGTTTACTGACAAACCGCTGCCCACAAACTCCGGACACACCGTGCCGTCTTCCTCGCAGAGCCCGGCGAACACCATGGCCGGTCTGACTTGCGGGGCGGCGTGGGTGAGAACTGGATCTGGTTCGCCTTCGAATTCTTCGTGCATCATTTCGATACGCCTATCATCTATGCCACCTAGAGTCGTATATCGAGTGGACTCGCCCCGCTGCAATCTGTACGTCTGATGCACCATAGCAAACAGCTCATTGATTCTGTCAGAGCCGGCTGCTTCCATACCAGGCCTCGTAACCTCCGGAACGCGGCAGGTGCCGGTACAAGAGAATGGGTATCCTGCAACGATAGCATAGCCCAGCGATGAGTCTACTTCAGGATAATACGCTTCATCCGGGTCATTTCCGCTGCCCTCTTTAACCACTACGTGTGAGTAGTAGGGGCTACCAGCAGACACCTCTTCTGCTTCTCCATCACTGTTTATAACTGCGCCCACAACCGGAATGCCGTGACTTAGAGACACCGAACTCAAATTAGCTGGCGTTGAGGAGGCAATTGCACCAAAAGGCGTATGGTCCAAATTAATCTTCTGCAGGGTTGGCACATAGCTGGGCCAGTAGTAGGTATTTTCCATGCCGGCCAAAACCGGCACGTCGTCTAAGCTACCGCCAATCTTCATCTTATAAACTCGATTCATCAACGGCACGCTTGGAGGGTATGCCGCATTATCATGCACTAACGAGATTTCAGAACAGATTTCTCTGGCCCTAATATATGCCCCAGTGACCGGAACATGATGTCCACGACCAACCCGATTGCCGTCAGGCAGACGCTTGTCCGTAAATATGAAAGTCTCAAGCTTAACTGCTCCGCCATCCCAGACGGCACGGGCACCAATACAATGTTTCGTGCTCCATGGAGCTATCCTGTCGTCACCGCCAGCCCGGTCGCCACGGTCGCCCCACGACTCACCCCGTCCTGTAAACATGTTCCAACATCCGTCTTCGAAGAATTTTTCGTTGTTGATGTACTTAATTCCGTTCTCGTCCTCGGTAACATCGTCAGGCAGGTTTCCATTGAAGTGAGTAACAAACCCCCAGTCATTGCTTTCGTTTAGGGATATGCGCATTGGCTTATCAAGATCCTCGCCTTCTCTCTCGTCACGAATGTCAATTATTATCTCAGCAATATCATCACCTGGAATTTCAAAAGGTGTCAGCCTAGTTGCACGGTCAAGATCTCCGTCAGGATCATCAGACTGATAAGCCTGGAACAGTCCTGAATTGCCGCCCTCATGGTCGGTTTCTCCATCATTGTCCTCGATAATCTTCAAATAGGGGTTGCATGGACCATAATCATAACCCTCGTTATTCATGTGACAAGATATAGCCAAATCTTCTGACAGATCGCAATCCGCAGCCCTGCCTCCTGTGCCGTCCTCTTCCTCCTCGATCGTGATTGGCGAAGTGTCGCGACAATAGTCATGGGAAGTTTGTATGTTATCGCAGTCAACATCATCAGCGAAGTGAACTTGGCACACTTCGTATAGGCAGTCCCAATCCGCACAACTACTCGACCCGGAGCATGCAGGAATCGTATCACCTTCGCTGGGATGATCTTCAGGATATATATACAAATCACTATCGTATTCCACTTCAGCCTCTTCCTCAGCTTCGTCGGTAAAGGAATCTACGCACAATTCCAGAGCTTCGCTGACCGCACTGCATATTGGATCTTCAAGATAAGCTTCATATTCTTCATCAACCTCGCGACAATCAGCATCTACACTGCACCCCATTAACGTAGAGAAACCCTCCTCATCAACGGCATTTAAGCAAACGCCGCCGACCAGTTCATCATCATCATTTGTTACCGCCTCCGCATTTCCGACTCCAATAGAACAATATTGCAGTCTATCCTGAGCCACGTTCAACCCAGCACTCAAATTCGTACTATACGAATCCGTCATGCCCGGCATCATGTCGAGCGGCAGCCAAAGGTTACAGGCCGGCGTGGACACATCGGCATTCAAGCGAGTGGAGTAGTCGTGATCGGCGCAGAAGCCAACCCAGCCGACAGCCAAACTGTAGGAATTCAAAGGCTGACAACTGCCCCCGCCTTTATCCGCATCTCCACACTGACCAGCCGCACCGCCAGGCACACAACTCTGGCCCTCGTAAGGTCCACCCTGGCAAATGCCAGATGCCACACCGCTGATAAAGTCTTGCTTTTCTCCAGGTTCGTCACTTTCATCGGGTGCGGAACGGTGTTTACGAGTCACATCAGCAGAGTGATAGCGCACCACGCTGCTGCCAGCGCCATAACCGACCTTGGTGTAAGAACATTCGCATCGGTTACCCTCATAGCACACGTACGCGCCTTCGAACTGAAGTTTGGGCTGCGACGGCTCGCCATACTGATTGTAGCCAGGGGTGGCACCAGCATCGGCAAACGCCGGATTCTGGTTATCGGCGGACTGATCGAGCACACGATAAGAAAACGGCGAATTGGTTTCCGGATACGCGCGACAAGCCGGCGCATTGGTCCAATCAGTGTCGCGAAGTGGCCCGCCATGGAAGTCATATACGCAGACGTTCTGCAGGCAGGTACCATAAGCGGTGTCGCAATCCTCGCCGACACAACCCGCTTCATAGCCGTCGGGCGGGCAGTCTGAATCTTCGGTGCAGGTGACGGCGCAGTCTCCAGACAGGCAGTCGCTGTTTGACATACATTCGACGACATCGTCCTGATCACGGCACAGACTGCGACGCACGCCAAACTTAAACGTGTCCAAATTGGAACGCGAGCAAAAACCGATTCCGTCACTATCCACACAATGCGTATCGATAGCGCAGGAAAGACCGTTATTATCACCACCAACACAGACGCCGCTTAGCGGGCCGGTGCACTGCGCCGCGGCCGGGTCACCTATGCAACTGACGCCTGCGGCATTTTCGACTCCACCGGCCATGCAAGCGCTTTCGCAATCGTTGTCGTCGCGACAGCGCATAACATATCCATTCCGGTCGAACAGTTCCTCCCCGCTCGCATTCAAGCACTGACCCTGCGTCACCTGGTACGGCAGCAGATGCTCGATTGGATATGCATCCACCAGTGAATAGCCGGAATACTCCAGACCGTTCCATGTGATATCACGGCTCGCATAATCATCCACGGTCAGCACCTCACGCGGCACTTCCTTAAATTCAGCACAAGAGAAACTGTCGCCAACCTGAACCTGGTTGGTGCAGGTTGCAAGCGAAGAACAGCGCTCTATCCAGATTCCCTGCTGTTCGTCATACACCGGCATGGAAGCCGAGCACTCCAGCCATTCAGCGCAATCACGATCGCGACGCACGGATAAAATCACGTTCGAGTCGTTATGCTGCAAATCCGACGGTGCCGGCTCGCAAGTTTCTCCCAGACTCGAGTTGCAATCATTGTCGTTCATACAACCCAAGCCGTACACCCACTCACCGGCACAAATTGGTATCATCCCGCCAATCGCCCGGCAATCCGCATTTTCCTGGCAAGCCCTACCTTCATCTGGTCCCCCACTACAGAATCCGACAAAATGCGCGCAACGACTGCGGCAGTACAGACTCGG
This sequence comes from uncultured Gammaproteobacteria bacterium, assembly GCA_964486995.1. Lineage (GTDB taxonomy): Bacteria > Patescibacteriota > Patescibacteriia > SG8-24 > SG8-24 > JAHJAU01. Next base: position 7,885 of record CAZAOV010000028.1, read on the forward strand.
ATTCGAAATATCGCAGTTTACAGCGCTTACTAAATTACCGCCGGCTTGATCCTGACTTCTGATATAGCTCGCCGCCGCGGAGTACAGACGCTGGGTACTGCTCGTCTGCAGCATGGGCACGCAACCCTGCTCCAAACTCGCTTGACCTTCGCAGCTGCTCTTATCGAGTTTAGTGTTATCAATATAGTAGTAAGGCTGACCCTGCGGATTGTTACCGGACACGTCGAGCGGGTCAACAAACTCTTCGCAGCGGTCGTGTTCAGCCGAGCACATGCCGACCCAGCCATCGTACAGAATGTCTCGGTTACGATAGATTCCGTACACCGAACCGTCCTTAATGAACTCGTCATAGCACGGGAATACGGAGCCAGAATCGCTTTCACGGAACCAACCGCTGACCTTGCGGCCCTCGTAACTTACGTTCGTGCGGAACCCGCAGACCTGATTGGCCGGATCCTTAAAGTAGTACGAACCGTCAGACGCCGTAAACTTGCCGCAACTTACAGCCTCTTCGCGGCAAAGCGTATCTTCGTAGTCGGCCGGGTTGTCGCGAATTGTCGCACCGCGCCAGGCACCGGCTACCGGCGTATCGATTGCTACCTGACATGAATTCTTGCCCAGCTCAATGGTGCACGTTTCCCGAGTGAGTGAATCGATGCATTCACAACCTATGGCAAGTTCGCATTCAGTCGCCTGCCTGCATTCGCGCTCATACTGCAAATCCGGCATGCCCATGGCGGTACAGCCAACCGCTGAAGCCGCGCACATATTCTGCGATTCAACCACGAGATAAAGCCGCTCATCGGCCGAGACCGTAAAGCGGTCGTTGTAGGCAAATTCATCGACCACACAACTACCACCGATGCAATCGCCATCGAGAGGACAGTCACCGTCGTCATCACACACCGGATAATCCAGCAAGCGCATGCAGTGTCCGCTAACGCACATGTTCGAGTCACACTGATTATTCTCCGTGCATGCCGGCGCTTCCGTAGAAACATCTAGCCCCTCTAGCGTGAATCGACACTGACTCTGGCCGACCGGCACACGACAAACGCTTTCAAGCATGGTCACATCCGAGCCACCCGCCAAAACCGAAGATAAATCTAAACGCTGATAGTCACACGGACAGTTCGGACTATCTTCACACACCTCGCCCAAATGACATACTGCGTTGTATGTGACGTCGCCGGTCTGGTCCGGAGTATTGTAGGTGTTGCTATACGGCTGACAGCCAACCGCGGACTCACGGCACAGAGCGCTGAACGAGCGCAGGTAGGTCAGCGTATTGCTGCTGTTGCGATACTCCTTACAGCCGAGCATCTCGAGCGGCGAGCGGACACCGGTCGCAGTGCTATCGCACGAGCGCGGCGTGTTCCAGGAATCACGTATAACGGTAATGTTGTCTCGTACGCGCTTGAGGATGACATTGTCGATATAAGCCCTGTTTTCGTCTGCATCGGTGCCAAGCGCCTCAAATACTAGCGCCGCACCACCAGAGCCATCTACAGTAACGCGAATCGGGCCCAGCTCGTAGTATCGCCACTCAGATATAACCTCGAGTCGTGGAGGACTATCCTCATCTGCCGGGATAGCATGACTGCTGAAAGCCTTCTCGACATCTAAATCAGCCGGACCGGAAACTGGACAGCTGATATCCCCTTCGTCAACGTCGCAAGACTCACCTCTGACGTCATAGCAAACGCAACCGCCACTATCGGCTGGGCAAACACTGTCTAAGATGCAAACTGAATCTTCGGGTTGAATACTAACGGCCAGAGTTGTGTTTCCCCGCGCCCAGAACGAAACGGTGTAGAGAGAGTCGGCTACACCTTCAATATCAACGTAGGACCAGGTGTGATATTCATCGGAAGCTCCTTCAACGATGGCTGAATGACCACCAACAACCAGTGACTCTGATGAAGTTGGAGCAAAAGTCAGATCGTCAACTTCGCCACTGCGCCAATCTAAATTAGCGCTTTCAAAATCATTGACGAACAGTGTTTGTACGTTGGAGGCTGCGTTTCCGCGATAGGCTCGACACCCCGAAGCTTCGGCGCTACAGCCATAACTCCAAGCCGGAGCGGCGCTATAGATGCATTCATCGCGAGCACCATCCCAGCGGCCGTTAAACTTATGGCAATCGTCTTCGGTGGAACGACCAGAAATTCTGTAGTCGTAACATTCGTTGGTGGCGATTATGGTATGCGACAAGCGACGATAGTGACGCGCTCCGTCACTGTCATAAAATTCGCGGCAATCAAAATCGCCAGCATCGATATCCGCACGCGAGCAATAAGCATCACGATCTGCTGGAGTGTCGTCACAGGATGTCGCATCGTCATTAAGCTTTACGCAAGGCGCAGTGCCGGCGGTGCTGCCGCTGCAATTGGCCACCACATCCCCCTCGGTAGGGCAGATGTCAGCCATCTCACCCACGTCGGCAGTGACTATTCCGTCAACGTCCAGATTTGATGTCACTTCACCGGTGGTCTGCTGCAGTTGCCAGGCGCGAAGCTGATAGCCGGTGGTATCCGAACCTTCCCAGGTGTAGAAAGTCTTAGTCGTGGCATCATTCGGCCGCTGACAAATTCGAAGATTTGTGTAATATTCCACGTCCTCGGTTTCCAGGTTAGTGAAAGCCGAACAGCCCACTTCAACCGCTGAACAGACTTGCGCAGTTGATGGAATGAAATAATCCGGCTCGATTGCCTCCACCTCAAAGTCGGTCTCCTGCTGATAGAACATGTCATAGCCTGCGCACTCGGCCGGACAATAATCTTGATTGCTGACGATGCCGGGCACGGCCGGATCACCGCTGGTCGGAGTGTATAATTCACAACCCACCTCGGTCTCACGACACACCCCGGCAAAAGCGTCGCATTCAAGCAGGTCGCTTTCTTCACCGGCACAACCCAAATAGCTCGGCGGCACCTTGGCATTAATGGTGCGAGCAGAAAAGTAACCTTCATGATAATCGGTAAGCGGACCCTCTTCCAGCTGGAGCTCATCGACATATACGGTCTCGCCAACTTCCGGACCGGCCACCTGTAGAGTTGCCTGCACCGCTAAATCGTTTCTGATGAAGAACGAACAGGCTGAGCGTATCTCGTCCACACCAGCAGCTGAAAAATTCAACAGAAGGTCGTTCTCACCGTCACCGGTGACATCAGCATCATACGCGCAGTCTCCGAAACCGCCGTTCAGATCTTCGCTGAATACCGCGACCGAAGCCTGAATGTCCGGATCAACGGACTCCCCAGATGCATCGAAGAACGAAACCGCCAATCGACCTCCGGTGTTACCATCACCGTCCGCAACCTTGAAGTTGCCCGATACGGTGTACATCTTTCCGGAATATAAATGCACTGGCTCCGACACTATTTCTGTCAGAGACATGCCCGAATCCAACTCAAGTGCCTTGATGCCGTTTGACGCGGCGGCAGAATCAGAAACCGCATAATCATCTACGTTGGCGGCGATTGGTCTTAGCCAAGCCAGTAAGCCACCGACGCCGTCCATGCTTTCGAAACTGCTGTTTGTAATTAAGTTGAGTGAATTGCCGTTCATCAAACCAACAAGAGTTGAGCATCCATTATCACGCGCATCGCAACTTTCTACTTTATCGTCGAAGTATCGTGACGGAGCGGTGAGCCAGTCATCATATTCCAAGGCGGGATCACCGGTCAGAGACGAGCAGGAATCAGCGCCGTTGGCGATATTACAGCTCAATTTACAACCGGCCGGATTCTCACATGGACTCTGTATCCTACAGGTATAGTCACCGGCCGGAGTTTCACAGGTGCTCGTTCCGGACTCAGCGATACAGATGTAATCGTTATCATTGGACCAGCCCGGACTCGTCGGACCGCAACCGTCTTCACGCGGACAAGGGCCGCTGTTGCGAGTACATGTAACCGCGTTCAATGTCGTGGCATACTGCGCGCATCCCACGTTATCCGAATTGCAGATGCTGAAATCAACGGTGTTCATCAAATAGCTCACAGGAGAGCCGCTGGCGGCAGGCGTCAAAGTTCGACAAGTGTTGAACTCAGCCGGACACTGATCACCGTTCATGCGCCAGACGTTTTTCTCGCGCGTGCAGTAGCCCCAACCACCGATGCACTGACCGAAGTCGTCCTGCTGCAGGCAGCTGCGATAATCAACGCAGGTTTCAGCACGTTGCGGAATCTCTGACGACACCAGCTCTGGACCGTATGCCTGCACCCGACACTGCTCGGCCGGTGCAATCAGCACCCAGTTCGGATCGATTAGGTGGCAGAACGGATGGAACTTGTCGCGCTCATCATCTTCGTTGCAGTCGTCGAACGCATTAATCACGTCCTGCAAGCGAATGTTGGCATACGAACCAATGGCCTGCGAGGCAGCAATCTCCCAGCCAATCGGGATGATGCGATGCGCTCGTAATTTTTTGAGATTGCTTTCGCAATAACCCTCGGTGTAGCAATGTGGATCCTGGTTGCGCGTGTCGGCCGCAGAAATCAACGGCCAATCGCCATGCAGATAACCCTCATCAATCGCGCCCTGCACCGTGAACGGCGTGGCCGCACCAACCCGCACGGCATTGACGAACTGGTCGTCCATAACGCAGTTCATGGCTGTGCGAGCCACGGTCGGACAGACGCTGAAACTGGTCATAATATCGATATCACCACCGTCGCGGCGCGGCGGGGCCAACAGCCTGGTTAGCGCCTGACGTGCAGTCTTTTTGCCGGGCGGACGAAATATTCCTTCAGGCGACAAGATGATGTCTGGCTGGGCTTCGATAGCCTCTTCTGAGGTAATCAGGCCTTCGGTAAAATTGTTCCATAAGCGGCTTAGGAAGGTCTGCACAAAAACCTGAATCATGTTGATGAGCGGACCAACGAACGCGCCACGAGTTAACTCGGCAGCACTCATGGTTTCCGTGGTCTCCTTGCTGTCGCTCTCCTTGTTCTGCTGCATCTTACGGTACTCTTCGGCAACTGTAGAGCCCGGAGCTTTTACTCGACCAGAAACCGGATCCTTAACGTCGGAAAAGCCGCCGCCAGCCGCGGCCTGCCGCAACGATTCCATCCCCTGCTCAGCCCGCTTGTTAATTTTTTCAGTGTGCGCAAAATCGATGATTCCCAATTCCACCGACATCTCGCTCTGCCCCGACTGGAACATGCTGGAAAAATTCTCCAGTACCTCGTTAGAGGCAAACTGATCGCCGACCGCGGACCAATTATCCTTAAAAGAATTCCAGGTACAGGCCGGCTCCTCTGGCGGCAACACCTCGTCTAGAAGTCCTAATTGAATATTTAAAGTGGTGTCGATGTCTGGCTCGCAAAGATTGAGGCCGAGATCACTAAAACCGCCCTCTTCTGACAAGGTCTCGACCGCCGAGCCAACCGCACCCTGCCAGGCTGATTCAAGACCTTCGCTAAATGCCTGACTATCCCAACACACTACCTGACCGGGACAATCAGAAGTTAAAGAGACCGCTAAAGTATAAGCTAATTTGGAGAGGAAATAGTTTGCGCCGTTAACGAGAGAGCCGATGGCGCCGCTGACGAATTGAGTTTTCAAAGTATCCCAGATGTTACTTAACGTATTTTCAGCATCTGAGATCGGGATTGAGAACTGCGCCTGGGCAGGTCTGGGATTGGAGAACACAAGCGGAACTGAAATGCCAATCGCCAAAACGAAAAGCATCACGGTCGCCGTGACCTTTCTGACCCAAGACTTATTACGGTCGCCTTGCATGTTTTATGGGGTTACTTCCTCCAGAGGGCTGCCCGAGCTCTCGTTCTCGGCCATAGCCCCCATGGTCTCTTGAAAAATTTGACGCAACATATCGTCGTCCGCCTGCTCAATGAGCTCACGCGGAGCGCCGATGTCGATCATAAATTGACGTAGTTCATCCGGCCCAAGAGAATTCAATCGTTCCATCATGGTCTCTGGTGTAAGCTCTGTTAGGTCGCCGAACACGCGATCCATGGCGCGTGCCACTGACTCTTCATCTGGTGAGAGTCCAGGCGGGACCGAACCGTCACCCTCACTGTTCGAGCCGTCTTCACTACGAGCCATCAGACAGTTGCTGCCCTCTGGACAATTCGGATTGGTGGAGCTAGATACCTCGTCACCATCGTTGATGCCGTCAGAATCAGAATCGGCAATAAACGGGCTGGTGCGGAAAAGATATAACTCATCATAGTCGCTGAGTCCGTCAATGTCGCTGTCTTGAACTTTGAGTTGTTCCAGCCGTTCCTCTTCCAGCTCTTTGGGCGTCTTGAACTCGACTCGCTTCTTAATTTCGAGCGGCTCAAAAATCGCTCGCTGAATCTGGAACAGACCAAAAACCAGGGTAGTGATGCCTATCACAATCACTACGCCTAGACTTAATTTCTGATGTGGAGTTAACGAATCTCGACGCGACATGATGTTAATGTGTTACGCGCGTCCTTCTATATATTATTGTATCATTTTTCCCGCCTTATTGCAGGATTGCTGAAACTATTTTTACCCACTGCTGAAAGAAAACTCGTTCAGGTCGTTCTTGAGGTGCAATTTTCGCGTCAATCAGTGCCGATTCCACCCTGTCTTTCGACCATTTTTTGCTGAGCGTATTTTTGATTTGCTTACGTGGTTCGGAAAAAGCTTGCCTCACCACAGAGAGAAAGATCTCGGGATTAATTCCGTCAAGTTGTTCGATGATTTCTTTGCTAGAATATAAGGAAATATGCAGAACCGCTGATTCCACCTTTGGCTGTGGCCAAAACGATGAGCGCGGCACTTTTTTGACGATTTTTGGTTCACCATAGGTGCGTACCACTATCGAAAGCAGACCGGATTTTGGCGGTTCGGCTACAACTCTTTGCGCCACCTCTCGTTGAATCATGATAGTCACGCTTTTTGGTCTCGGCTGCTCGGTGAGCAATTTTCGAATCGCCTCGCTAGTGATGGCGTACGGTAAGTTAGCCACAGCCTTATAGCCTCCCTCTTCAGTTGTCCCCAGTTTTTGCGCCAGCTCCACGGTGCTGAATTTCAAAAAATCACCTTCCGCAATTTCTAAATCCCGTTGACTGTACCGGTCGCGCAGTATGTGCACCAATCCGGGATCCAGCTCTGCAGCCACTACTTTGGCTCCGTGATCCAAAAGAACCTCTGTGAGCATACCGAGACCCGGGCCGATTTCTAAAATTTTATCATCCATCACTACACCCGCTTCATCAACCATCGCCTTCACCACAGAATCATCCAATAAAAAATTCTGGCCGCGGTCTTTGACTGGCCGCAGGCCATATTGCTCGAGCAGTTCTTTGATTTGGTTCGGAGTCATGTTTTACAACCTGAAAAATATGGCGGCAGAGCCTGCCTCTGCCCGGTCCGGCGGGCGCCTGCTTATATGGCCAAAGACAGTCTCCACCGCCGCCAATCTAATAAAGCTCTGTCGCTACCGTTCTGTGAGTGGATGCTGAAAAGGGCTCAAAAGCTACATAAAAACTACCCACCCGGATTCTCCACCAGCAATCCAGTCTTTGTTTTGCGTTGATTCCAAGTATCAGAATATGGCATTAAAGAATACAAACCGGTCATGGCCGCCGCCACGATAAAAATAATGACCCAGGCATGGTCGGGCACAAGCCAAAACAAAACAAGCGCCACTGCAGCCATCGAAGCCTTGCCGATCGCTAGAGACATTTCATTGAATACAATCGATGCCATTATGCCGTCGTGCTTGGCGTCTTTGTACATAAAGGAAAAATACGGCACGACAATCATGTTGCGAGATACACGATAGTACGAGTCAATCAGAAACACCCCAAGCGGCCCGCCGATAAACGGACGCATTATCCATGACGCGGCCGTGAATATGGTTCCGCTGTGCAATACCCCTTCTTTCCGCTCTTCGTCCGAAAGCCGACCAACATACAAAGTCACCAAAACATTGACGAACTTGGACAGGGACACTAGCGCACCGACCGACAGCAAGCTTGGAACAATGATGACGATAAAGATTGGCCAGAGAACCATGGCAACTAATTGCTCACCAAAACCGAACATGGCCCAAAATCTGATGCGACCAAAACCCTTGAAAAAACGGCTAAAGCTGGCGGTATAGGAAAACTTCTTAGGAATGAACATTTCTGGCGTGCGCAGTAGCGGTACATTGGATATCAACACCAGCAAAGAAACCAACACGAACAGTGTGCCGAATCCAAACAAGGCAATTATCACTCCGCCAAAAAACGGCGCAATTGCCGCAGCCATGGCAGTAATGGCGAAACGGTTCGACACTTCACGACCTGTCTCCTTGCCGTTCATCCAAGTCGCAAAATTCGCGTGGTAGCTAGGCCAGTACAAAATCTTGTGGATACTCAACGCCACCAGCGCTATACCAAGAAATGCCGACATGTTATACGGAACCGCAAACAGCGCG
>CAZAOV010000029.1:0-16026 GCA_964486995.1 uncultured Gammaproteobacteria bacterium
AATCTACAGAAGTAGAAATTGGATGGGAGTATCAAACGAATCCGCAAAGAGGCACAAGACATTCATCTACAGAAGTAGAAATTGGATGGGAGTATCAAACATGAGCTTAACTGTAAGCATAAATGGCATCTACAGAAGTAGAAATTGGATGGGAGTATCAAACAAACTGGCCGGTGGACCCAGTAAATCTATCTACAGAAGTAGAAATTGGATGGGAGTATCAAACCAATTCCAGCCCTTTAACTTGCTTGTAATCTACAGAAGTAGAAATTGGATGGGAGTATCAAACGCCGCTGGAAGGCGGTCATGCCCGTCAATCTACAGAAGTAGAAATTGGATGGGAGTATCAAACGGATTCGTATAGCGGATTAATTTCAGATCTACAGAAGTAGAAATTGGATGGGAGTATCAAACCAGGCGTGAGGAACGGCTGGCTCACAATATCTACAGAAGTAGAAATTGGATGGGAGTATCAAACTATCCAGCCTCTGAATGTAGACTATTCTATCTACAGAAGTAGAAATTGGATGGGAGTATCAAACCAGGAGGCGGTAGCGGAGGAAGATACAATCTACAGAAGTAGAAATTGGATGGGAGTATCAAACCCCGATAATTGCGCTGGTAAAATCGGATCTACAGAAGTAGAAATTGGATGGGAGTATCAAACCCAATGTCTTGCCAATCGAGGCTTTCCTATCTACAGAAGTAGAAATTGGATGGGAGTATCAAACCTACGAGGATGCCGGCAGCACTTCCGAATCTACAGAAGTAGAAATTGGATGGGAGTATCAAACCCATACGTTCGAGCAGTTCCACGGACATCTACAGAAGTAGAAATTGGATGGGAGTATCAAACAATGTTGGTTCTGGTTGCGTCATAAGAATCTACAGAAGTAGAAATTGGATGGGAGTATCAAACCATATATCCTCTACTGATGTATTATCATCTACAGAAGTAGAAATTGGATGGGAGTATCAAACATTATATCCTACTGATAAGATACACTATCTACAGAAGTAGAAATTGGATGGGAGTATCAAACTTGGTGGACGACTGCGTGGAGGTGACATCTACAGAAGTAGAAATTGGATGGGAGTATCAAACTTTGTTATTATTTTATCTCTCACGTCATCTACAGAAGTAGAAATTGGATGGGAGTATCAAACACTGACTTATTTGGCTCATCACTAGAATCTACAGAAGTAGAAATTGGATGGGAGTATCAAACTTTGTTAGTTGTACAATAAACAGGACATCTACAGAAGTAGAAATTGGATGGGAGTATCAAACATCATGGAAAAATGACGTATTGTGAAATCTACAGAAGTAGAAATTGGATGGGAGTATCAAACGTCGCGGGTTTGCTCATCATAATATCATCTACAGAAGTAGAAATTGGATGGGAGTATCAAACTACAGGGCCGCCAACTTCAAGCTAATCGGAATCTACAGAAGTAGAAATTGGATGGGAGTATCAAACCCAATCGAGTATTTTTCTCTAGCTTAATCTACAGAAGTAGAAATTGGATGGGAGTATCAAACCAAGAGCTGATTGAGAAGATAATTGAATCTACAGAAGTAGAAATTGGATGGGAGTATCAAACCGTGGTATTTGCTAAACCTAGCCAAAAAGATGCAAATCTCCTTAATTTATTGAAGACGACTTTTTGGCTAGGATTAGCGTTTTGGTCAATATTAAGACCTAGGTTTGATGTTGATACACACATGGCAGCTTCCACTTATGCCAAATTGTTAAAGAAATAAGACTTCTTCTTCCTCGTTTGCGGCGTAGCCATAACGCTGAACCTTCTTCCTGCAGGCTTCGCACAACGGTACAATAACAATACTGTCCTCATTTGTGAAGTGCGGTTCGTACTTCATTTTTATTTCTGTAGAAATATTATCCAGAATCCGTTTACTGTTTTTCAACTCAAATACAGAATATTGAAATCTGTGGCCAAACTTTTCCAAAAAACGACTGAATTTTGTCCTTCGACGATCACTCTCGAAATCGTATGTAACAATCATCATATTAAATTCTATATATGGGATAATTAGAATTATCGTTAAGAATGCAATAATAGTAATCTCTGACGTAAGTAAATATATCTTCTTTGCTCCTCATCACTGCCTTAGCAAAAAACGAAACATATTTACCCTGCTTGTCATAAGGCAAAATATAGCTGCCCTGACTAAACTCAAAGTCACCATCATTAATCCGTTTGAGGTTATAGGCCTTCTTTAATTCCTTGTCTATTAAGCACCGAAAGGGTTCCATTAAATCGCAAACGAGCGATTTGCGCTGAAAAAACAGCTGATGATAGACGCCTTTATACGTATCGAAACCATGCAGAGAAACGCAGGAATCTACGATATTGAATAGCATGGTATAACCCATATCTAACAGCAGATTCGGTACATCAACTTTAGTGCGGGGCATGCGACGATACCATTTTTGCTCCTTAAAATATTCGCCAAAGAATACTTTTGCCGCATTTCCCTCCAGGCCGCGCAGTGATTCCGCGGATTGGGCAGTCTCAATCTTTTGCAGTACAGCGGTAATAATTTTTTGAGATTCTGGACTGTACTCCCCTGCCTTGAGCAAACCAAGCTGGTTGGATATCTTGTTGGCCACTATATTTTTTGCTACGGCTAAATCTTCTTTGAAATCATATTGGCGCATCCGGAGCGCATAATTCCCTTCCGCCATGGCCGGTGCCGCACAAATGGTCCTAAAGCGAGTATTCAGCATAAACACTGAAACACCGTGCTCACGGCACTTTCTTAGCAACTTGGTGGTGATTGTGCAATCGCCAACAATGAACAAAGCAAGCGCTTTATGGCATGAGATTCGATTCTTGGTTCCGTCAGCCTTCTGTAAATGAATATTTTCATTTTTCAGCGTCAACGCATCACCAATCACGTCTGCCGGCGTAACGAATATTATTTGTTTTTCTCTGAGGTCTGGTAGAGATAACATATTAATGACAAAGCGGACGATAGATGCACCGTCCGCATTTATTTTCGTTTGTGATTTGCGGTGGGATATCGGCTAGCGCCTTTCTAATTCCCAGGATTGACTGCTTAAACTCATCAACCTCCACACCACAGGGACGATTAATAAAATACCGCCGATTGTCAGACAGGGAATGAATGAACAGGCTTTTTACTTCATACCCCATTTCTTCTAGGCAATACATTTGGGCGTACAGCTGAAAACGATTGCCCGAATAAATTTTTTTAATCTTATATTTGCGTTCAACTAACATGCCGGCGTCTTTGAAAAAGATATCGATTTTGCCCATAAGCCCAAGTTCATCGCTGTAGACTGCTGCACCCTGCATAATGTCTTTTCGGGTCGAGTAGGTTTTATTATCTATCGATTCATGCGCTATTTTGCCCCGTTTTTGCGGAATGTCATGGTAAGTACTGGAATCATAAGAACCATATACAGAATGAAGGTAAATAGAACGTGGACAGAAGATATAATCGTTTAGAAACGAGATGGGTATATAATATTCCATTGGCTTTTGCGAACAATAAACACCGAATCATAGCATGATTCGGTGTTTATGTCAATGGTGCTTGGACAATTTTTAGCTTAACGCGTAGCGAAATTATCCCAATCCGCGTTACCAATAAACAATTTTGGCCACACCTCTTTTTCGCCAGCTTTTTCTAGCGGAGCATTCTCCTTATGCCAAGCTGGTATCCTGTCCTTAAGGATAATTATTCCTTTTCTGGCGATGTTGTAGGCACCGTTTTCATCACCATTATTCGGCAGATTATCCCCAAAACTGCTAGCTTGGCGACTATCAAAGAAGGGTTCTACCGGTGAAATAATGGCATCAAAGTTACCATCCGTGTTTCTGATCTGACAAAGTAATTGCCAATAGAAAATAAAGCTAGAGAAAAACTTTTCATTGCCGGCTGTTTCTAACTCTTCAATTTGCCCGAGAATATCCCCTTGTGTGTCAATACCACACGATTCAAACAATTCCCTAAATGAATCTGTTAAATTGGCGTAATATTCATAATCACCCTTGCCGCTGTTCAGCTTGCGATTCCAGCGCCACCGCTCAACCGAAGAACAAAGCTTCCAACTCGTCTTAGCTGGCAATTCTCGCTTGCCGTCGCCAAACTTTTTCAGATTATAGCTGAACTCAAATCTGCCGTTAGCAAACTCAATATTATCAAAGCGCATAATCTGATCTTTATTTACCTGCGCATTTCCTTTCTTGAGATAAAGATTTGGACGCCATCCGGTCAACGGATCGATTTTTGAGGTGTAGTTGGCCTGAGTGTAGAACACGATTCCAGTCTGTTTACCCATATCTTTAAACGACTCAAAAGGCGCCGCTAGTTGATAGGCACGATAAGGATGCCCCGCTTTTTCTGCGTCTTGTTCGCTCTTGTTTACCAAAAAGCTTAACTTGTCAATCAACGCACCTTCCAATTGCTGATAAACACTTTTTTCTATACCACCGCGCTGCTGCTTGAATCGCATATTCAAATCCTCTAGCACAATAATGGCGTTATACTCAATCGCCAAATCCGCCAACTTGCGTGCGACCTGCGAAATATAACCCTTCTTGAGATTCTTGATGTCTGCGACCGCCTGCCAATCTTTGCGGGATTGTTCTCTGTCTTTGGCCCGCTCGGTTAGTTTGGCATGATAATCAACACCGCCAATTACGTTCAAAGAATCACTTTCCAATACATTGCCGGACTGATCAATAACTGAGTAATACGCCAAATGTTTCTCGCCACGATCAACACCAATAATATTCACGTCGGGGTTATTTAATAAGAACGTATTTATTTCTTTATTGAATGACCATTTGCTTGTTTTGCCGTGTTGCCGGTTAAGCGTTATCGGGACATGGAATAAAATTGCATCTTTGCTATAGCGCTTATGTTTTACAACTTGACCGCCCTTGCCGTCATCGGTAGTACCCAGCTTATTGATTTCGGTCTTGGGCCGGAAAAATATTTCAGCTTCTCCATTTAGCTTGACCGGATAACCTTTTGAGCGGCTTTCTTCTGAAAATAAAGATTCAAAATACAGCGTATGCAAATTCTTTGCACCTATTTTTTCCTTGCCGTCTTTTAGATTCCAATCCTTGTTGTGGATTTCGAAGAGATACAATTCGCCCGCTTCGTTCTTTTCGTTAATATAGCCTTCTGAAATGTTTTGCCAGTAAATATTGTAACCCTGACTAGCTAAATCATCTGTGAACTGAACAAAATTGTTATATTCATCCGTATTTTTCAAATTAAAATCAAAGTCAAAGTAATCCAACCTTCTTCTATAATATTCTATAAATTTATGAAGGTCTTCTAGGTTGAAATTATGGCTTGACTTTAAATAGCTCTTTCTTCTCCTAATATCATTTATTTCTTGCGGTAGATACTCATTTTTAAAATGTTCAAGTATTTTATTATCACCGTCAAAATAATCTAAACTGTCTATAGCAGCACCTTGTTTCTCGCAGAATTTCTTCCATTTATCTTCCCCCTTACCACCAATTTTTCTAACTGTTTTTCCATCTATCAAAATCAAATTTTGAATATCCTTAGATGCATCAGAAATTACTTTATAGACCATTTTTTCATAGCCTGCCCCCTCAAAATTTTCTTTGTTCTTATATGAAAACAAATCATTATGCCCCTTAGCCATTATTCCCAAATAATAGCGGCCGTCCTTCTGTAAAATAATGGCGGAATTATCCTTTTCCTTATTCTTGTCCCAACCGTCAGCCAAAGTATCATTTTCAAAATTCAATTTCCATTTCTCTTCACTGTACGGCTTTTTGGTCAGATAATTTCTAATCTTATTGTATGGTCTGATGATTTCCGCATATGCATCACGGTTGAAAAGCTCATAACCGTACTCAGGATGAGTATAGAAATCACTCAATTCCAGCTTGGCCGGATTCCATTCCTTACCTTTCTCCAAAGAGAAATACTTAGCCAATTGATAATAATGCAGGACATCATCCACAAACGGCTTAATTCGTTTCCGATTTCCATTCGATAAACTGAAATCATCCAACAATTCTTTAATATCCGCTAACGATATATTCAGCCCTTGCACCTGCACGCCGTCAGCGGTATTTATGCTTCTGCTGTGTAGTCCATCAAATTCATATTGAAAAATCTGCATGAATTGCTTCCAAACATTTTCACCAAGTTTCAATAGGCCTTCTTCATTATTCTGCTTGTAGTAGCGCGGCTTCCAGAATTGCTCATCGGTCGAAGCCTTTTCGAGCGCATCCTTTAAATAATTCAGCGGGATAAAATCCGGAAAAGAGTAACGATCTTCTTTTTTGTCATACTTGATACCACTGAGTTTTTCGGCTTTCATCGCCTGGAATAGCGGTTCCTCAATCTGATGTGCCTGACCGCACCACTTGTGCGCTATTGTATTGAAGGCAGTTCGATTAATGAATATTTTATTAAGGTCATAATCGTCAGGATTCTTAAGAAGGTCAACGATAAGCTCATCAAAAATTGCAATCCGCTTTTCTGCTTTAGAAACGTATTCCGTCAATACATCTTTCAGTCCTGCATCATCTTCAATCTCATCAATAAAAACTGCTTTCTCGTGCTCTCCAGCGATCTGATTATCTAAACGCTTAAAGAATGGCAATTTCTCCTTAGTTTTTTGTCGGTATTGGTTGATAAGCTCGTTCAAACCCTGAATTTTTTTGCCGTCTTCGAGGGTTTCGCCACCAATAATTAGGTTGTATTTATCAATGCCGTCCTGCAGCAAGCAATTACTATAATATGAAGCAGAAAAAATATCTCCGGTGGTAATTCCGTAATGTTTTTCAACAACAGAAAAATCAACCTTATCCTTGATTCTCTGGTAAAGCATTATATTATCGCAAAAACGACGCAGATTATGATCAACGATTCTCGTTGCGATAGCCGTGCTGGTACCATCGTCCTTGTAGTAATTCTTTCTGGTCTCGAAAAATTTATCAAAATATCCCGTAAACCCCTTCCAATCAGCGAAGATTGATATCCTGCTATCTGATTCGTCGAGCAGGTATTCATCATTATTATCCTTCAAATAAGCATCATCTTCTGAGCTGTATTTTTTAGCCAGCAATTTAAATACTGCTTCTTCAAATAAAATTCCGATATCCGATTTCTTAAATTTAATATCGGGATAATCAGCTTTCCATTGTTTGGCTCCCCCGTCGAACAATTTTTTAATTTGTTCACGTAGATTCTTCTCTTTGTCTTTCAATTGATTTTTCTTGGTGTTGTTCTTCTTGTCACTTACAAATTTCCTATATAAATCTAAATAACTCTCCAAACCCTCCAATCTCGCTTTACCCAAGGCATGTGATAAAAATTCGGAATGCAGCCGGTCAATATAGGGCTTTGTAGCCTCATACTTCAGCTTTATTTGGTGATCCGTAGCAAAAACAGCATTTTCTTCCAGCATTTGCTGCGTATTGCCTTGTGGTTTCAGGCGGAAACGCAGCGTTTTTGAAAGTTCATATTTATTAGTAAATTGATTGAGAGTTTCCATATGACGAGAATAAAATATATACGGCATTATCTTATCTTAAGGCGATATTTTATTCAACCCAATTATGCTTTTAACTTAGCCAAAATTGACATGATATCGCTTCCGTAGTATTAAACTGTCGTGGCTAATTCATGCTATAATTAATAGGCGGTCATGACTATTGGAAATTTGTATCGAAGTTTCCGGGATAGGAATGGGGCACACATCAGCTGGTTCCGTCGTGACCGCTTCAATATGTTGGGTCAACACAACCCACATAAAGAGTATTCTCTTGAACAAGAGATCGAAAACTGCATACAGTCACCAGACGAAATCAGACAAGACAGCACGCACAAAGAACGCGAATGCCTATACAAAAGATATACTGACGAGAATGGCATCCAGCTAACACTTAAATGCGTCATTTCTTATCGCAAAATCAGGAAGTTGCGTGCAGGAATTCTGATAACAGCATATAATGCCAAACCTGGGGCATCAGAAAAAATCATATGGAAAAAGTTAAACTAGAAACAATTATAGGAGCCAACCGCGATCTAGCCGAAAGGATGGAGCGCGAAGATTGGCGGGTTTTGTATGACCGCATGGCCGACATGCTGATTGTTTGCGGTGAACTTCCAGATAGTTCGGAATATGTGCCGATTGATGAAGATGGATTTATGATTCGAATGAAGCCGGGCGAAAATACAATATACGGTTTTGGCATAGAAAACTTTAAACAAAGTTTTGCGGAGCGACACCATGATTTTAAATTGGTATTTATGCCGCTGATCAATCCATGGAAATTTAGATTTTTGCGAATCACATTTGGAGCTGTGCGGGCATTGTCCGACATGCGAAGCCAACGATCGGAGATGGCGGAATATATTGCCAGCGAAGCCGCATTCGGTTCGGTGAGCGCATAGACAGCACCAACCAAAAAATGAACCGTGGTGAGGTTCATTTTTTATTATGGGTTTCGGTTGGGTGCAGACAAGCTGCGCAGCCACGGGAAAAATGGTGAAGCCACCTAATCAACTATTTACTCGCCATCACCGAGCGCTTGTACGATGCCAGGTTGTCGAGGGCGATGCCGGTTCCTTTGACCACACATAACTGCGGGTCGTCCGCGACGTAGGCCGGAACGCCAGTGGCTTCCGAGAACAGATCGGCCAGGTTGCGCAGCTGCGACGAGCCGCCGGACAAAATCATGCCTTTTTCCATCACGTCCGCGGACAGCTCGGGTGGGGTGTTGTTCAGCACGTCCTTCAGCGCCGCAATCATGCCGGACAGTTCGCTCTGAATCGCTTCAGTCGCATCGTCCGATGACACCGTAATGATGCGCGGCAAACCGGTCACCATATCGCGGCCACGCACTTCCATGCTCATCTTTTCTTCAAGGAGTGTGGCCGAGCCGACACCGATCTTGATGTCCTCGGCCGTGCGCTCACCGACCGCCAAGCCGTACTTGCGACGCACATGCTCGGCAATCGCGCTATCCAACTTGTTGCCGCCGATACGAACCGACGCCGACGACACGATGCCGCCCAACGAAATCACCGCCGCCTCCATGGTGCCGCCGCCGATATCGATAATCATGTGGCCGGATGCCGAACCAATCGGAATGTCCGCACCAATCGCCGCCACGATCGGTTCTTTAATGATGTAAGCTGCCCGTGCGCCGGCGCGAGTCGCGGCATCCACCACCGCACGGCGTTCGGTCGAGGTGATGCCGCCTGGAACCGCCACCATCACCTCCGGTCGGAACAATCGTCCCACACCGGCCTTATTGATGAAATAGCGCAACATGGCTTCGGTCATGCGATAGTTGGCGATTACGCCGTCTTTCAGCGGGCGATGCGCCACGATAGTATCCGGCGTGCGCCCCAGCATGTCCTTGGCCTCTTTGCCGACCGCCAAAACTTTCTTGTCGATAGCCGAAACCGCCACCACTGACGGCTCGTTAATAATAACTCCACGCTTTGGCACATACACCAGAACGTAGGTGGTTCCTAGGTCAATTCCGATTTTTGGTACAAACATCTTACGTTTCTGTTCTCCTACGTTATTTTATTGCGTTTAAAAACCCACCTCGAACTCCCTATCCATCCTTAAATCAGTATCGTATTTATAGTGCGAATCACCCCATTCGGCCGATTCTTCTGGCGGAGAAGCTTCCGTCAGGTTCTTACCAAAATCCAGGTCTAGCGTCAAACCGTGTGCTTCGGTACCGGGCTGCTTTTCTATATATAATGAATATTCGCCGGATTCGATGTCCGCAACCACCTCGCTCGGCAAGCGATAGACAAAACTCAACTTACGCATCTCTCCTGGCTCGACTGAAGTAAACGCCCCAAAGACGGTGCGGTCAAACTCCTGATAAATATCGGCGGTACCCGGGCGCTGCGCCGGATCCTTGAGCTTATCGTTAACCAGGGCGCCGTCAACCGCCACAATCTCCGAACCAGACGGCACGTATATGCGAGTATAGGTCCTGTATCGAGTGGTCTTCCAGTCAAAACCGCCGTTATGCTGATAAGTAACGGTCACCAAACCGTTATAGCCGTTTTCGGTCGGCACGATTGAATACTCAATGTCCCGCGTCATGGCATGGTCGGTTTTTAGCGCGGCCAGATTGGCGTCGATGACCGAAAGATAATCACCGTGTACCGGCTGCAGCTGACCGCCCCATTCCATATCCAATACAAACGCCTGCAAATCCCGGTCCTTCATCCAGAGCAATACGTGACTTTCGTTTAGATTGCTTTCTAGCGCCCGCAATACAACGACCAGCCGCGACAACGGCAGATTGGTCAGTCGATTGACCAACTCGTTCACCAGTTCGCCGACAATGCTTTTGCGTGCAAAGAACGGAATGCCCTCCTCGCGGAAACTCACCTCGACCGCGAACTCCAACTCATCCACCAGGTTATCCGCGTCGAAAGTCTTGTCACCTATGGTAATTGGACCCACGATGCGCAATAAATCAGAGGCTAGCTGCGGCGTCACCGCGATAATTCCGTCAATCGGCTCAGCCTCCACCCCGGCGACGGCCGCCTCTTCAAAATAGAACTGCTCCATCACCCGCGCGGATGTCGGAAAATCCGGCGACCAATTGGCGTCGCGCAGATACCATTTATCTATGTTGATGTATTTGGCGATGGGTTCTGGCGGCACCGGACGTTCAGTCGATTCGGACGGGCCGTCGAGGGTGTAGATGTCATCGGTATTCACCTCCACCAATTCCGCATCTTTCACCTCTGCCGTTCCATATACACCGAGAAAACCGCCGGTCGGTCGCAGTTCGGTGTTGTTCTGAAAAAACACCAGGTAATTCTGACCGTCCGGATAGCCCAAGAAAGTCGGCAGATGATTGGCGACCACGGATAATGACTCCAGAGCTGAGCGTACCGAGCGCAGTTTAACTTTTGAGGTAACCAGTGCTTGGTCCAACTCGTCATCGACCATGCCCGCTGGGATTTCATCCAGAGCCAGCAACGCGTCATTAATCTTTCCAACTGAAGTGGCCAAACGCGGCGCGCTTCGCTCTAAAGCCGCCAATATTTCTCGCTTGCGTTCGGGCGTTAGTTCGTCAAACGAGGTTTCGCCAGTCGGCACCGTGCCGACAATCGAGCCAAACAGCTCTTCGCCCTCAATTGCCAATTCCAGTACCTCCTGCACGGCAAGCAACGCTTCGCGAACGGCTGACACTGCGGTCAATCCGCCGGTCAACAAACTTTCGGCCACATTTATGCGCTGTCCGACATACGGCAGCCAATCGAGCGGCTTGAGTCGCTCCAATTCGCGCCGCGCCGCATCAAATTCCACTTGCGCTAACTCCAGTCGATGAAGTGCGTCATTCACCATTAAATTGCCGGCGTATTGCTCCGCAGCCGCCAAATCCGCTCGGCCCGCGCTAACATGAGCCAACATGCTGGTGCTGGCGCGATAAAACGGATAAGCCACCACCGCCACCACAATCAAAACCGCGACTAGGGACAACACAACCACAATAGCGGCCTGAAACAGGCGCTCACGAAGCTGGCGTGGCACGGCCGGCTTGGCTTTTAGCATGTTAGAGCTGAATCGAGACATTATGCTCCTTTAATATCCTCGTGGTCCACGGGATCGGTGCCCCACTTGCGAAAATAATAAACGCAGCTGCTGACGTGTACGCGGACCGCGCGGCTGAACGGACTGGTGAGCAGTGAGCTTTTGGCCGAAGCACGTTCATGACAATGCACCATGACCGCTTCCGGAAAATATACAACGCGCGAACCGGCGGCCCAGAACCGGCGACACCAGTCCGTATCTTCAAAGTATAGAAAGTATTTCTCGTCAAATAAACCCACTCGGTCAAGTACGGTACGGCGAACCATCAACACAGCACCAAGCAGCCAATCCACATCGCGAATCTGCTGACGGTCAAAATCCTGCATAGTGTAGCGATTATTCTCGCGTCGGCCTTTGGCTGATCGTCCCAGCGGAGTGCGTCGATACAGTGGCGTAGATACACGATGAAAACGGAAGCAGGACTCGTCCACCGAACCGTCAGGTTTTAATAATTTCGGTCCGCACACCCCGATATCGCGATTCTGATTCATGAAGCGCACCATCGCGTCAATCGCCCCCTCACGCACGGTGATATCAGGATTCATAATGAGCACATACTTACCGGTCGCGGCCTGAATGCCAAGATTGTTGCCGGCCGCATAACCGGCGTTGCTTTTAGCCGCAATGAATCGCACCTCCGGAAATCGAGATTCGAGCATGGCACCGATACCGTCACACGACGCATTATCCACTACAATAATTTCGTACGAGCACTGCGGCTCGAACAATCGAATGGTCTTAATGCATTGCGCGACCAAGCCCTTGCTTTTGTAGTTTAGGATGACGATTGAGACGTTCATCTTTGCAATCTCTTAATTTGAGTTTCTCGGTGTTCGGCAGTCGAATATACTAGGCAAGCAATCTGCGTATTTCTTTTGGTTTAGTGCGGGCGCGGCGCATGTTTTTTCGTCGCTTGCGCAAGATTCTTGGCATTGCTTTCAGGGTGGCTGGTAGCGCACCGGCTAACGTTGTCGGTTCGAAGAACATCATGTAAATCCCCTTCTTTGTTTCCTGAAAGCAGATGCGCGGGAGGTCAATCAGCAAATTCGGCCACTGCTCGTTCTTCAGCAACATCAGCAGATGATTTCGATACGACAAATGGCTAAGAAATTTAGACCGTCTGCGTCGATTGCGCAAGATGGACAATATGCTTGTTTTATCGTCGCCGCCCAAGTGACGATAATGATACGCCATGGCGGTCGGCACATATACCGATTTCCAGCCCATCAACTGCAGTCGCCACGCCAAATCGATATCTTCCTTGTAGGCAAAAAAATCTTCATCAAAATATTTTCCGTCGGGAGCCACGTCTACCAACGCTCGCAATCGATACAGTGCGCATGCACCGGAAACGCCGAACACCTCACCGGTGCGCTCAAAACCGCCGGCATCCTCCTCCCCAGAACTGCGGTCAACCGCGCGTCGAGATTTGTAAAGCTGTATCCCGGTTGAATCGATGGTCTTGCTGTATTGTTTGTCGGTCATGTCGCCGTCCATCACTTCATAGACTCGCAGCAACTTACCGCCGGCGCTGCCGATGTCGGTGCGGTGCGCGACCCGATCCAGCAAATTAGCGATAAAATCTTCTTTGAGAATAATGTCCGGATTCATCACCAACATAAAAATCTCCTCGTCGCCTGCCTGCCGGCCAAGCAGCTTCTTGGCGTGATTGGCGCGGGCGTATTCGATAGCCTGATTATGCGCCCGCGAAAAACCCAAATTATGCGTATTGCGCAGCACCGCCATCTCGGGAAAATTCTCTCGCACTAATTCTGAAGTTCCGTCGGTCGAACCGTTATCAACCACCACCACCGACACGTCGGGATGAGTTTGAGACCGAACAGAATTCAACGCATCGGTGAGATACTTAGCGTGATTCCAACTGACGATAGAGATGACGACTTTGGACATGAATTGGGTTGGAGTTAGGAGTTAGGAGCTTCTTTTTTTGGCGGTCACATTAAATCCCAGATATTTCCCCAGCATCAAACGAGTCTGTGCATCTATGGCCGGAATCGAACCAAATACCACAAACGTGACCGGCACCATCACCCACTGCAGCACCATCCAAACGTAATGCTTGCGACCGCAGGCATGCGGACGCGGCGGCAACAGCGCCAGTCCAACCACCGCGGACACGAACACACCAACCATAGCTAGACGCATCAATCCTTCCAGCACATGCGGTGTATTCTGATAAAACACGTCGGCACGCACCGAATCGGCAGCCAGCCATAGCGGCAGGTAGCCGAGCAAAAAAATCAATAACGGCGCGGTAGCCCATGAATACATACCCTCAATCTGCGTGAACAGATAAAACACCTTCTTGCCCAACGGAAAACGCGGATTCTCGCTAAAGCGCCGCACCATGTAGGGAAAATGCTCCACGCCATACGCCCAACGACGTTGTTGTTTGTAAAAATTCACCAGACTGCCCCAAAACGTATCCGCATCAACCATATCCATCGACACCGGCGTGTAAACCGGCACCACTTCATAGTCACCGTCGTAATGCAGTGAGCACTGCAAAAATATTCTCGAATCTTCAGTTACGATATCACGCTCCCAAAAACCGACATCAACGAGCGCCTGAAACGACATGCTGTGCGACGAAAAGGTGAACATGCGCTCCGGACGAATCAACTCAGAGAATAACCAGAAGGTCGTGCCAGAAATCCCGACCCTAACCACCGGCGAAGCGTCCCAGCAGTTATTATTGAACAGTGCGACCGGTTGATACGAGGCGCGGGTCGGACGCGGGTGAGTCAAATATTTATATGTCACACAGGCGAAATATTGCTCGTGCGCCACGGTATCGCAGTCAAACGACGAAACGATGATTTTTTCGTACGGCAAATCCAGCTCGTCCACCAACTGCTTGGCATGGTGTGCCATATGATGAATGTTCGAACCCTTGCCCGGCAAGTCACCCGGTAATCCCCGCGGATGGACTGTGGTCATGAGACGCAAAAACTTGTCGCCAAACTCCTGCGTTAGCTTAGCGGCAATTCGCTCGAAATTTTCTCGGTCACCCTCTTCTCCGCCCAGCAGCACAATAAATTTTTCACGGACCGGATAGGCCGAGCTGATTATGCTGTTCAGCGTACCGCGCAATATCTCGATGTCCTCCTTGTATGTCGGCAAAAAAACTAGATGATGAATATCGTCGAAGTCCGATTCGCCCTGCGCAAGCTCCAGCCAGTCGGTCTTAATGGCCCGGCGATAACGCCGCCACGATACCATCAACAGCACCACAAAATAACACACCCGCAACACCCAATATAGATCGAACAAAATGATGAAATACATCACCTGTAGCGGTGCAAAACGAGAAAGCACGACCGCTGCAATGAGGGTCGTCCATACCATGGCTCCAGGCAGTATTTCGGCCCAGCGGTACGATTTACCGTCTGCCGAATCGCCCGCAGGCCGTCCGGATTTGTTGGCTCGACAGGCCAGCCCAACCGCATTCGGACATATCAACTCTTTTTCGTCATTTTTTCGCATGGCAATGCGTTTTTTCGTAACTGAACATTAGCAAGTTTAAGCTTAACAATCAAGTATCTTAGCCTAGCCAAAAAATGATATTAAAAACGTTCCACAGGCCAACAATTGCATATCGGCAAGACGAATTATAATGTTAACCGTGTCGCTGCATTAGCGATCATGCTCTTTCATCTCCGAGCAGGAGGAAACATGTCGGACAACGGCGCTCCCCCCATCCATCGGATTATCTATCGCGATGTCCTGATTGAAATCTGGCTGGAAACCCGTGGCGGTACATGTTGCGGTCTGGAACACGATTCAGATAATAAGTTCTGTATCAACTGCGGAAACCCACTCACGCCACGCGAGGTACATACCATTGCCATCAACGGTACCAAAGTCGCCGGTTTTGAAGTCGAAAACGAGGCCGAAGCCATCGACATGGCCACGCGCTGGGTAGATCATATCATCGAGTTCGCCGACGAAGAACGAGACGGCTTTGAGGACGAGTATTACGACGATTACGAAGACAGCGACGAAGAACTCATCGATGAAGACCCTGACGATGAAGACGATGATGACGAGGACAATCGCCATATCGTTCCCAGGGACCCGCCAGACACGATGAACGAATCGTCTGATGACGGTTGGAGCAATCCGCAGATGACAGACATCATCCGGCAGATGGAGAAGCTGAAGTGGTTTGAAAAGGCCGCCGCCATCGCCAAGAACAAGCCAGATAAACCCCTAAAAAAGAAGGGGTGATCAAAGCCCGCCAATTATGTGGCGGGCTTTTTTGTGTCATTCCTGTGCCTGCTGACGCGGATATAAACTCTGCCGGGAATCCGCATCAATATGCAGATCACTTATCCCCGTGGATGGGCGGGGTCTGATGAAGCGGCGG
>CAZAOV010000030.1:0-15824 GCA_964486995.1 uncultured Gammaproteobacteria bacterium
GGGAAATCTTCAAGCGGTACGACCGAAACTAATACATTGATGGTCTAGAGCCTTAATATTTAAAAGGGGTAAGACTCTGGGACAGGCTCAGAGTCTTACCCCTTTTTTTGCTGAAATAAGTTTGATAGGGTAAAGTTTTACATATGGTTAAGCTAGATCAAGCTATTTTTCGCGCTCTAAACGGGCTTAGCGGACAAAGTGCTGCATTCGATGCGGTGGCGATTTTTTTGGCGGTCGGATTGATTTTTGTGATGGCGGCGGCGGTTGTCATCATGGCGGCGCACGCATCCGCTAAAAAATATTCGGTGATGCGAAGAGAAGAAAATGCGCGCGATTTGGCAATGGTGCTGCGCACATCGGCGGCCGTGGTCGGAGCGATTCTGGACAGCGCGCTAATCTCCATTTTTTTCTGGCGAGACCGGCCGTTCGTGACTCAGCCGGAAGTTAACCTGCTTATTGATCCGCCGCTCACCATCAAGTCGTTTCCATCTGACCATTCAGTGATAGCGTTTGCGATAGCGGTTACGGTGCTGCTGATGTATCGAAAGCCCGGAATCGCGCTACTGGTCTGCGCGATTGGTGTGGCCGCAGGTCGCGTCCTGGTCGGCGTGCACTATCCGGTGGACGTACTGACCGGTGCGGCGTTGGGCTCGGTATGGGCGGTCGCGGTAACTTTAGTTGCCCGGCATCTCAAAGATGTGGAATGGGTAAAAGGACAGCTAGAATTACTTCATAAGTAAAAAAATGATTGCCTTAATTCTCGCCGGTGGAGGTGGCACGCGACTGTGGCCGGTCTCCAGAAAAGCGAATCCAAAACAGATTGAAGCGTTTGTGGGCGAACATTCCATGCTGGTCGCCACTTTTAATCGGGTGCGGCAGGGTTTGTCCGCCGAGGATATTTTTGTCGCCACATCTGCTCAACACGCCGATGCGATTCGCGCGCAGCTACCGGATTTACCGGAGGAGAATTTGATTTTGGAACCGTGCCGTCGTGAGACTGCTTCGGCGATTGGCTACGCGCTGCTGCAAATATCCCGCACCCGACCGGACGAAACGTTTGTGCTGATAAACTCTGATGCGCACGTGAAGGATGAGGATGCATATCATAAAGCAATCGCTGCAGCGGGACGGGCGGCCGAACGCGGCCAATCGGTGTTAATCGGTATCACCCCAACATATCCAGAAACCGGCTACGGCTATATAAAAATGGGCAGCAGACGTGACGATTTGGTTGACGGTTTCGGGCTATATGCAGTCGACTGTTTCGTGGAGAAGCCGGATAAGGAAACCGCCAAAAAATACCTGGACGATGGATGTTATTTATGGAATGCAACCCTAATCGTCGCGCCGGTACGCGGTTTTCTGGAGCTGTACGACAAGCATCTGCCAGAACATGCCGCGCTGTATAAAAAAATGCGCGACGCTTTTGATACTCCAGATGAGAATCATGTAATCGAGAGCAGCTTTGCGCGCTTGCCGGCGGTGAGCATAGATTATGGCATTCTAGAAAAGGAGAGCGACCTTGCGGTCATGCCGGCCGACTTTGGTTGGATGGACATCGGAAATTGGCGCACCGTGCGTGACGTTTTGGCTCGATGCGAGGACGAAAACGTGGTTCGCGGTCATCATGTGGAAGTAGATTCAGCCGCCAATCTGATTCACTGCCCGGAAGGAAAATTGGTGGCCACGGTCGGCGTATCGGGCATGGTAATTGTTGATACCGGCGACGCCTTGTTGGTGTGCCCGCAGGACCGCGCACACGAAGTCAAGGAGATAGTCAAGAAACTAAAGGAAGACAAACAGCTTGAAACGTATCTTTAGGTTCATTTGATGCAGGGCATAAGCGTGCAAGAAGAACAGTGGGGTGAAAGTTGCAGATAAGCAACTAAGGGTTTTACCGTCCTTTTACGCTTACGTCCCTACATCCTTACATCCCCGCCACACCAACACTAATTGAGCCAGACCATGAAAAAACTCCGCAAAATAATCTACTTCTTCATAATCGTCCTGATTCTGCTCATGGCGGGTAGCTATTACTCGTCGCCAGGTGAGCCGTCAAGCGATTTTTTTGTAGTTGAAGAAGGGGAGAACGCGGAAAGCGTAACCGAACGGCTGGCCGAAGAGGGATTCATACGCAGTCAGACGCTTTTTTTGTGGGACCTAAAAAACGACGGGCTGGCGACTAAAATTCAGCCTGGCCAGCATGACTTGAGCGGGGTAATTACTTATGACCAAATTATCGAACGGCTAACTTCGGGAAATATCGAAGCACCGGAAGTCATACTGCTGGTTAGAGAAGGGGAGACTTTGCGTGATATTAAATCGGCGCTTGAAGAAATCGGATTGAATAACGCGGCAGATAATCTCTATAACATCACCGGCAAGTCGGCTAAATTTCCGGCTGGCGTGGATGTGGCCATAGATCGTCTTGAAGCGAATCGATATCCGTGGCTGTATATGTTGCCTGACGGTGCCAGCCTTGAAGGTTTTATGTTCCCGGATACCTACAGGTTTTTTCGCGATGCGTCGGCCGATGATGTGGTCGTAAAAATGGTCGGTAATTTTGATGGTAAGCTGGATCGTCGACTCCGCAATGACATAGACGGTTCCGGTCGTTCGCTCTACGAGATAGTCATTATGGCCAGCATCTTGGAACGCGAAGTGCGAGACGCCGAAGACATGCGAAAAGTGTCGGATTTGTTCTGGCGGCGCTACGATTCCGGCATGGGCCTGCAAGCGGATTCGACGGTGAATTACGTTACCGGCGGCAAGGATCCGTCGTTGTCGTATGACGACACGCAACTCGATACACCCTATAATACCTATAAGTGGCGTGGCCTGCCGCCCGGTCCGATTGGAAATCCGGGATTGATCGCACTCGAGGCCGCGATACATCCAGAACCAAACGAGTATTGGTATTTTCTTACCGATTCCGAAGGTGTCGTCCATTACGGACGAAACCTAGATGAACACAATCGCAATAAAGCGCAGTATCTGCGTTGACTGGACTCTGTCCATCCCTGCAGCTACTGATCCAGAACAAAGAAATTGGTCGGTAATGCCTATTGCCGCCCATAACCAATAACCCAGCCTATGTCCAAGAGAGCAACTCGCATATTATTTTTAGTTTTTGCGGCGGCTTTGTTTTTGGTTCAACCTGTTTTGGCGCAGAGTCCGGCCGCTCGGCCGGTTAGTAACGGTAATCCAGAGCCAGAGATAGAAGAGGTTACGTCTTTTTCGTCAGACATCGTGGTGAGTAAAGACGGAACTATTTCCGTAACCGAACGCATCAACTATAACTTCCCTGAACCTCGACACGGAATTTATCGCGATATCCCGATTCGTTACGAACTAGACAACGGCGATGCGGTGATTGTTCCAATTGAGATAGTCTCGGTGGAGGGTGGTCCGCACAAAATTGAAAAGACTCGCTCCACGATGCGTATCAGAATCGGCAATCCCGACAAGACCATAACCGGGATGCATACCTATACCATCAAGTATATCGCCACTGGTGCCCTGAGATATTTCGACGAGCATGATGAGCTGTATTGGAACGTGACCGGTAACGAGTGGAATGTACCGTTCCGTCGAGTGACGGCACAGGTGTATCTACCTGAAAGTGTGGAGCAGGATTCCATCATGATGAAATGTTTTACCGGTCCGGCGGGATCTACGGAAATGGACTGCCTGTACCATCGATCCAAGGGTGGCGCAAGTTTTGCGGCTGACGATATGTTGACCGTTGTGGTCTCTTGGAAACCGAAAGGGCTAGTCGCATATATTGAACCTAAATATCCCAGCATCTGGACAGACGTAATTATTCCGGCCAGCCCATGGATTGCGTACGCGCTGCTTCCAATAGCGGTTTTTGTCTTTATGTTCCGCCGTTGGCGCAACCAGGGTCGCGATCCGCGAGGTCGAGGTACGATCGTTGTGCAGTATGACCCGCCGAATGAGCTCACGCCGGCTGAGTTGGGCGTGCTACTTGATGAGCGCGCCGACATCAAGGACATTAGTGCCACCATAGTTGACCTAGCGGTGCGCGGATATCTAAAGATAAAGGAGCTACCGAAGAAGTTCTTGACCAGCCAGGATTTTGAGTTCACTAGGCTTAAGGATTTTGGTCCGAACGGTAAATTGCTGAAACATGAGCAGATTGTAATGTCCATAATGTTTTCCGGTCGCGACTCCGTAACCCTACGCAAGCTGATCAAGGACCACGCGTTCAACAAGAAAATGCAGGCCATAAATGATGCCCTGTATGAGAAGTCGGTTAGCGATGGTTATTTCGACAAGAATCCGCATAAGGTAAGAAGCAGGTACGTAATCATCGGCGCAATATGCATGTTCGCCGGACTCATGCTTGGTCTGGCCGGAATTCCTATCATGCTGTCTGGGGCGGCAATACTGTTGTTCGGTCGCGCTATGCCGCGCAAGACTCGGCAAGGCATGCGTGGTTATGAGCATGCGCTGGGTTTCCGGGAATATATTGCTAAGGCCGAAAAATACCGCCTGCAATGGCAAGAAAAAGAACACATGTTCGAAAAGTTCCTGCCCTATGCCATGGTGTACGGTGTGGTAGATAAGTGGACTGAGGCATTTAAGAATATCAACATTCCTCCACCAGACTGGTACGAAGGTTCAGTGCTCACGGCTGGGCATTTCAACGCCGTGAGTTTCGCGGGCGCCATGGGTGGATTGGAAAGCGGTTTAATTAAGGCGGTTTCATCCAAGCCGCAGAAAAGCTCTGGGGGTAGCGGCTTCTCGAGTGGCGGCGGCTTTTCTGGCGGTGGTTTCGGTGGGGGCGGTGGAGGTTCGTGGTAACAGACCGAAATGAGTAGTTTAGCGGTAATAAACCTAATAATCGCGACATTTATAATATTGGGTGGACCTTTGGGCGTCATTTTTTATTTTGAGGCACGTGAACGTGTCCATCGACGCAAGCTTGATGACGTGTCATATGCCGTGCAATTCGAACCGCCAGAGGGATTAACGCCGACCGAAGTCGGGGTGCTGGTAGATGATCAGGCGCACGTGCGGGATATTTTAGCGACGATATTTGACTTGGCCAATCGTGGCTATATGCGGATTAGAGAAGTGCGGTCGGGCAGCGGGAACATTAGTTTTGAGTTGGCTTTGCTGAAGTCTGATTTTCGTGAAGACATCAAACTGAAACCGCACGAGTCGTATATCATGGGGCTGTTTTTAGGCGCCGGTAACTTATGCCTGCTAGAAGACGTGCTTGGTTCTGGCGTGTTGAAGTCAGCCAGAGAAGCTATCGAAAAACGTGTTTTTGGACAGTTGACCGTGCTTGGATTTTACAGCGGTCGTCCGGTCGGAAAGGCGGCGAATCATTTCAAACAAGTGTTAATGGGGCTGTTGTCGCCGATGATGATGTTAATGTTTGTGCCGTCGTTCGGAGAAAATATCATGGTGGTGATTTTATATTCGATTTTCGTTTCGGCTTTTTTTGCGGTGTGGCTATCGATGATTTACGGTCGAATCAATCATGCCGTTACTGATGCGGGACTCGATGCTCGTCGGCAGGCATTGGGTTTTCGCGAGTATCTAATGAGAGCGGAAAAGTTTCGTCTAGAATGGCAAATCGGCAAACAGGTGTTCGGTGAGTATATGCCTTACGCATTAGCATTCGACGTATTAGGTCCTTTTATTGAGGCTGAAGCTAATTACTTTGATGCGGTACCAGATTGGTTCGAGGGTACGCATATGGCAGAGGAGGTTGAACGGGTAACTCGATTCGTCAGTGATGTGGCCGGTTTGGCGGTGCTGTTCGGAGCCACAGTTAACGAATTTTTAGACAGCAAATAATTTGTCCATATGACCATTAGAGAAATATTTGAAACCTCAGAAGTGATTGCGGCGGTCGGGTTGTCATCAAAATCTGATCGCGCCAGCAACCGAGTCTGCGAATTTTTGCAGCAGCACGGATATAGAATCGTGCCGGTCAATCCGGGCGAGACCGAGGTGTTGGGCGAGAAAGCGTATCCGGATTTGGATTCCGTACCGGAGCCGGTCGATGTGGTGCAAATTTTTCGTGCGCCTGTGCACGCGCCGAAGATCGTCGAAGCGGCAATCAGAAAAGGCGCCAAGGTAGTCTGGATGCAGGACGGCGCCGGCAACCTTGAAGCGGCTGAGCGCGCCGAAGAGTCCGGTCTGACCGCGGTGGTGGATGACTGCATGATGCGGCAATATGTCCGGCTTGACACAGAGCGACCAGTTCGCTAAACAAACCAGCAAGATCGGTTTTGTGAACCGATCTTTGATTTATGCACGTTGCATCTGGCGGATGTCACGTGTAGAGTTGTAGCTATATTCAGCAGTTTATTTGGTTCATGACAGCAGTTAAAGAAGCAATAAAAAAGGCTAAATCTAGCCAAAATACAGGCAATAAGTTCGGTCAGTATGATTTTCGGGCGGACTTGAACGATGAACAATATCGGGTGGTCACCGAGGGTGACGGGCCGTGTTTGGTGTTGGCTGGGGCTGGCTCAGGCAAGACACGTACCGTGGTTTATCGGGTGGCATATCTGCTTAAAAATGGTGTGCGACCGGATGAGATTTTGTTGTTGACGTTTACCAATAAGGCAGCGGGTGAAATGATGCAGCGGATAGGGGAGTTGCTCGGTAAGCGCGACGGCGGATCCGGAGTGTGGGGTGGTACGTTTCATTCGGTCGCTAATAGGTTATTGCGACTGAACGCCGAGCGGATGGGGTTTACTTCGAGTTTCACGATTTTGGATGCCGAGGATTCTAAAACGATGATTAAGGCCTGCATAAAAGAGCTTGGTTACGGCGGAGGAGGGAAGAAACGTTTTCCGTCGCCCGCGCTCTGTCACGCCATAGGCAGCTACGCCAAGAATTCCATGACTTCGGTGAATGCGGTGCTTGAGCGCAGGCACGCCGACTTTGCGCATCTGGAAAATGAAATCGTGGATGTGCTGGAAACTTACGATCACAAAAAGCGCACGGCCAACGCCATGGACTTCGACGACCTATTGTTGAATCTGTATTTTTTGTTGTCCGACTACGGTGACGTGCGGCAGCAGGTCGCACAGCAATTTAAATATATTTTGGTGGATGAGTATCAGGATACTAACGCGTTGCAGGATTCTATCGTCCGACTGATTTCCGAAAAGCACGGCAACGTGTTGGTGGTGGGCGATGATGCGCAGAGCATTTATTCTTTCCGGGCCGCGGATGTGAAAAATATTTTGAACTTCCCGCGACGGTTCAGCGGCGTGAAAAAATTCATGCTGGAAACCAATTATCGTTCTACGCCGGAGATACTGGACCTGGCTAACGATGTCATCAGCAAGAACACCGAACAGTTCGAGAAAACCCTGCGAGCGGTGTTGCCGGGATCTTCATTGCCGTCCGTAAAACCGACCCCGTCCGCATCGCGTGAGGCTGAATTTATCGCCGATAAGATTGAGGATTTGGTGCGAAACGCCGGCGCTAATCCGCGCGAGATTGCGGTGCTGTTTCGCGCGACGCATCATTCTATGCAGCTTGAGGTGGAGCTGCGGCGACGGCGTATAGAATATGAATACCGCGGCGGCACCAGCTTTTTCAGCAAGGCTCACGTTAAAGACGTATTGTCGTATCTGCGCATCGGACACAATTTCGCGGACGAGGCGGCATGGCGGCGGGTTCTGGCGCTGCAGCAGGGGATTGGAGAAGTCACGGCCGGTAAAATTTACGGCATCGCCATGGCGCAGGGTGAGCTGGCGCAGGTGTTGCTCGCACCCATCGAGGGGATGATCAGCAAGAAGGCCGCGCTAGGCTGGCGCGATTTGCACACGACTCTGGAAGCGCTGGTGGCAGCGGAGGGGCAGCCGCATGACATGATTCGTGCGGTACTGGACTCTCCTTATATGGAATATCTGCAGAATGAATATGAAAACTCGCGCGAGCGAGTCGAGAACCTAGAAGGCTTGGCGGCGTTTGCAGACAGCTATGACGACATGGCACAGTTCCTGTCTGATATCGCATTGAACGATGATGTCCACGGACAGGTTGACACGTCTAAACAGTTTGGCGGTCGCAAGATTGTTCTCTCGACTATCCATCAGGCCAAGGGTCTCGAATGGGACACGGTGTTCGTGATGCACATGACCGGCTCTGGATTTCCGAATCAGCGCGCGTTCGCCGAAGAGGGCGGACTTGAAGAAGAGCGTCGATTGTTCTATGTTGCAGTGACGCGCGCCAAACATCGTCTATTTCTGTGCTATCCGCGACGCGGCGGTTATGACGGCGCGACCATGGAATATCCGTCCATGTTCATTACCGAAGCGGATGCGCATTGTTTGGATATGCCGGATGAATCGGTGAGTAACGCTTATGACGAGCGTCGTTCGGCATTCTTCTGTTCGAATTCGGATTTTGAAGAGGATATAATTGAGCTGGATGAGTCGGGTGAAATAAAAGAAGTGAAACAGAGAATGAAGGCTTGGCGTAAAAAAAGTTTTTTGCGCGACGTATAGTGAGGGCAGTAAGAAGGCAGAGCTTGTGTTCGTAAGCCCCGATACCGTCTTAGATAGCCACTAAAAGCGTTAGAAGCATTCCAGGTTGGTCTCGCCTTTTCCCTGTGCTATCGCCTTTTGCTCCTTACACAAAACGGAGGAATTACCATGATAATAGCGGCAATTATTTTCTTTTTTATTGCTGTGGTTGCTGCCGCCGTGATACTGGGGTCGTACCTGTTCGGTTCAGGAGATGCTGGGGTATTACGGCGTGCGGATAACATGTTGAATGAGCTGGGTGAAATGTTCACCAGCCCACCTCAAGATTCAATCGCGGCGCGCATCGAAGCATCGATTCGATTGAGGATTAAGGTTGAGACCGAGGGTATGACCCAGCTAGTGCGCAAGGCCGGCGAAAGCGGCGAGATGTCACCTGAAGATGTTCGCCTCTTGCGGCAACACGTTCAGGAACTAGAGAAATGGTCAAAGCTTATACGCTCAATTCGCGATAAGTCTGAATTATGCACGGATACGGCTCAGAAGCTGTTGGCGGCAACTGTTAAGTTGTTCATGTCTATGGCAGAAGCGGTCCGAGACAAAGATCCGGATGCAGCAGATAATTTTCTGCATCAGATTGAGCTCATGCATAAATGTCGCGGAGCTTTGTCGGGTACCCCCTTGGCACTGACTCTTGCGGTCATCAGCGTGTTGACTCGCATTGAAGGCGTGGATGGTGACGGTGATCTTGCTTATCGGGCGAGGCAGCTTAATGAAATGATTGACCGCTATAAGGGTATTGTTCGTGAAGACGCCATGTTTGCTGATGTTCCTCGCCTACTGCATAAATTCAACAAGGTTAATGTGGGTTTGCTGAAGGCTGTTGAGAGATGTGTTGCGGTTTTGCAAAGGCGATCGCGGTTTGTGCGATTTATGCCGTCGCTGAAGGCTATTCCGAAGCGGTATGTTTCGGTACTGGATGCGGTAGATAAGATTTCCTCCGCGATTCATTAGCTGAAGATTGACCACCTTTTATGGGTGGTCTTTTTGTCCCTCATAATTTATGTTGCTTATGGACCTCGCGGCCCCCGCATCTCTCCCCGCCTAAAAAACAGTCAGACTTATTTTAAGGCGGACACTGCTCAAAACAAGTCTGACTGTTTTGGCTATTGCGCTCCAAAATAAAAACCCCCGCACCAAGATAGTGCGGGGTGAGTTTTATTCTGACGCTCGGTAGGAGCCGTCCCTGAACAGGGTGCAGGAAACTGTTCCCCAAGAGCCCGGAGCATATCCGGCTCGGGCGCCGTAGCTGTTGAAGTAGTCGTAGAACGAGGGACAGATGACCGTGTATTGCGGTCGCTCCACGAGCTTGAACGATTTCAGCTGGCCCTTATCGTCGTATTCGCGCTGGCGGACGATGCGTGTGATTGGGTTAGCCATGGAATCATGGACATGACCCATCACGATGAAATCGACCGCTTCCTGGAATTCTGCCGGACGCGAAGCGGCGTTCATCTTTCCGCCCTTCGTACCGGAACCAGTCGCACCATGCTGGCAGAAAAACGTGAAACGTCTGCCCCACACCAGCACGTCAGCGTAAATCGGTTCATCGAAATACGGAATGCCCAAATCTCGACAGACGATTTTAAGTGGGTCGATGTCCGTCTTTTTCTTGGTGCGCCACTCGTGATTTCCGGGCAAAGCCCAGAGAATCTTGTGGGCAATCGGTCGAAGAAGTTCAATGATGCCCGGCTTAGTTCCGTCTCGGTTACCGAAGACCTGTTCATCCGGACGCATCCGCGACTCATACACGGCGCCGCCCACCGAACCGTCAATGGCGTTCTCGATGATGTCACCATTGAGGAAAGCGAATACATCTCGGGATTTGGCAATCCAATCGATGTATTCCGTAAACCGACGGTCGTTGTGTGAATTAGCACCGTAGTGAACGTCCGACAGCGGAACAATCTTCAGTCGTCGCAGCCGACAGTCCATCGGAAACTGAATCCAGATGTATGGAATGCCCTCTGGATTCATCCAGAACGCCCATTCCCTCTGCGGAATGGCTGGCAATGTTTTCATCTCCATTGCCATGAAGACCGAATTGTTGAATTGGTCCTTCTGCTCGAACAGTCGATGGCTATTCGGGATTTCCAGACGTCGCACGTCGGCTTCGGTCAGCTTAGAGTTTTTCATGCGCTTGGCAATTTCTCTAGCTGTCCTTGGCCGCTTCAGGAATTCAACCAGAGATTTCTGGCTAGACCCAAGTTTGCTCATATCTGACCTCCGGTCTTGGTTTTCACGTGGTGGTTGCCGTCCGGGTATAGGTACAGGACGATTGATTCGTTGGACGGCGGCGTTTCGCCCTTCTTGGCTGCCTTAGTCCCGAGATACTTTTTGAAGTTCCCGAGAATCACGTGAAATTCTTCCTTGGGAATCAGCTGGCCAGTTGTTGAATCCCGACACAATTTGATGGCTCGATTCCAGATGGAGTCACCGAGATGGCCGCGAATCACGAAGTGCGTGTACTCGTGCATCTGCGCCGGTCGGCGCAGAGAGTTCATCTTAGAACCCTTGAGTTGCGCAGTCGAATGACCGTGCATGGTCCAAATGGTGAACAGCTGCTGACCCCAATACAAATCGATGTATACTGGCTCGTCGAAGTACGGGATGTTGAGTTGGGTGCAGAAGTACTGGAGCGGATCGAAACCTTGATGCCGAAGAGCGCGCTCCTCGAGGCAACCCTGCTGAGCCCACATGATTTTGTGCGCGATCGGTTGCATCAGCTTCTGAAATTCGGCCGTTCGATCCAGCAAGAGCTCGTCACGATCCTCTTTCTTGCCGCCCTTGATTTCGGCGATGATATCGCCGTTCAGGAAGCAGAACGTGTTCGGATCGCGAGCAATCTTATGGACAATCATGTTGAAGCGCTGGGCGTCATGCGCCGGGTCGCCGAACAGGATGCCGTCGATCGGGATGATGCGAATCTTCTGGTGATTAAAGTCAGCCGGGAACGCGATTACGCCGTACGGTTGACCGGTCGGTTCACGCTGCCATTCCCACGCCCGTTCCTGCACCTCGAAGTTGTCGATGTGAGGGACGGCAACGTAGGTTTGCTCGCCAGCGAGATTGCGCGGACCCTCAAAGATGTCGTAACCTCGGAACCCGCCAGAGATGCGGGTGGCCACCTCGTCCTTGGTGATCTTGAACTTATGTGAGATTTCGGCCACCGACCGACCGCGCGTCATGAATTTCGCAATCTGCTCCTCGGTGACCGGGCCATCCTTGGCGGTCTTGTTGGTCTTGCCATTCAGCTTTTCGAGGACAGACGCATGCGAAGCGCCGCCTCGGAAGGGCCTTTTTAGCCCCAGGCGAGTCGCCTGCATCGTAATAGCGCCACGCTTGAAACCTTTGAATTCTTGAAGAATTTGGCTCCAGGGTGCAGTCGGGTAAAGCTCACGGAGCTTGTCGTTCCGCTCCTCGGTCCATACCGACTTGCGTCGACCAGACTTTTGAGATTGGGTCGACTCGTCGTCTTTTGTTCTCGGCATTTTATCCTCCAATGTGAAAGAGCGCATGTTCGGCTTCGAGCTGGTTACTAACAAATTAAACGCCGAATCATCAAAATCTTATCAGTCACCTAGGTGCTGTCAACGACATTTTTAGCCAAAAAATCGATTTTTTATGTGGATATCTTGCTGATAATCTCGAAAAATAATTTTTCTTGCGTAATGTATTTTTTTAAGTTAAAGTACTCAATCAAGATTGGAGGGTAATTATTCAGGCCATCTTATGAAAACAGTCGAATCAGTCACCGAAGGACACCCGGACAAGGTTTGCGATCAAATTGCAGACGCCATTTTGGATGCGTATTTGTCGCGTGATCCACTGTCGCGTGTAGCGGTAGAGGTTTTTGGTTCGCATGGTGCGGTTATGATTGGTGGCGAGATATCCTCTGATGCTGAAATTGATGTGGTACAGGTGGCTGAATCGGTCTATAAGGAAATCGGCTACGAGGATGACATCGAGATTTTTACTAATATCGAAACTCAATCTCCGGATATAGCTTGCGGGGTTGATACGGGCGGAGCCGGAGACCAAGGCATTATGTATGGTTATGCGTCGGCGGAGACTCCGGAATTTTTACCGCGACCCGTAGTGCTGGCTCACCGTTTGGCATGGGGGTTGAGTAATCTTCGTCGACATCATCCGGAGTTTAAGTGGCTGCGACCGGACGGAAAGACACAAGTTACGGTGCAGGGCAAGAATGTCACAACCGTGGTGGTTTCTGCCCAGCACGAAGAAGGGGTTGAAATTGCCGATATTAAACCGTCGCTTGAAGAGCATTTAATTGCGCCAGTAATTGGTTCGACTGACAAGGTTGACCTATGGATTAATCCTACCGGACTGTTTGTTCGCGGTGGTTTTGATGCTGATACCGGCTTGACTGGTCGAAAAATCATGGTGGATACCTATGGAGGTATGATTCCGCATGGTGGCGGCGCTTTTTCTGGCAAGGACGCCACCAAGGTTGATCGTTCGGCTGCCTATATGTGTCGATTTGCCGCTAAAAATATCGTGGCTAACGGCATCGCTAAGAATTGTTTGGTGACCGTCGCTTATGCGATTGGTCGTGAGGAGCCGGTTATGCTTACCGCAAAGTCCGGTGAGGGCAAGGATTTGTCTGGGTATTTGCGGCAGAATTTTGATTTTAGACCAATGGCTATTATTGAACGACTGGGTTTACGCCGGCCTATTTTTCGACCCACCGCTGCGTATGGTCATTTCGGACGCGATGAGTTTCCTTGGGAGCATATTGCTTTGTTATGAATATAATTAGTGTAGCTGGCGACAAATAAGATATGGCAATCCGCCCCTGCCCTTTAGGGTGACGGCGGGTTTTTGTTTTGGTTGGCGACCTTCTGCCAACAATCTTAATAGGAATACGGGCCTCGCGGCCTCCTCATCTCTCCGCTGGCTTCGCCGCAGCGCCTGAAAAAAAGTCAGACTTGTTTTGAAGGGTAGCCGCCTTAAAATAAGTCTGACTGTTTTTTAGCTTATTCAGGATGGCCGAGACTGCACGGGTTTGCGAATCAAAGAGTCTTCGCTCCCAACCCCTAACCATCAAAACATCTGCTATAATAGATATGTATGTATAACGTTGGCATCAATTTAGTGGATGTTGGTGTCCTGCTCGTGCTGCTCTTCTTTGTTCGGGATGGTTACCGGAAGGGTTTTTTTGCGCTGGGGCTGGAGATGCTCAGTTTTGTACTGGGCATTTTGGTGGCCCTGCTTTTTTATAATCATCTGGGAGGATTTATTTCCGGTGTGTTTGGTATGTCGCGAGCGTTTTCTAAGGTGCTGTCGTTCTTGTTGATTTGGCTGGCGATTGAGGCGGTTGTTCCGGCGCTCACTGCACATTTGTATCTTCGACTGCCGGCGTTATGGCTGCAATCTAAGTGGAATCGACTCATCGGAACGATACCGGCCACTGTCGAAGCGCTATTGCTGAGCACTTTCTTATTGTCGCTAGCTGTTTCGTTTCCTTTTCCACCGGTGTTGAAGCAAAAGATATTCTCTTCGTATGCTGGTGAGCCGATGGTTCGGTCGGCACAAGTTATGGAGTCGGCATTGGCCGGTATATTTGGTGAAAGAGACAAGGAAACTTTGGCGTTTCTCACCGTTGGCCGACAGGAGAACAAAACTGTAGATCTTGGCTTTACCACTGAGGAGATATTTCCTGACCCAGGGGCTGAACGACGGATGTTTGATTTAGTAAATGCCGAAAGAGCCCGAGTTGGCGCTGAACCTTTGGTAATTGACCAGTCACTCGTAGAAATCGCGCGCCTGCATGGTTCGGACATGTTCCGGCGCGGATATTTTGCGCATATTTCTCCGGAAGGTAAATATGTGGGCGACCGCGCAACCGAAGCCAGTGTCAACTACGAAAAAATCGGTGAAAACCTAGCTTTCACCCCCGATGTAACTATGGCCCACACCGGTTTAATGCGTAGCGACAAGCATCGCGCCAATATTTTATCCAGCCAGTTCACCCGTGTCGGTATTGGCGTACAAAACTCTGGAGCCACGGGGATGATGTTCGTGCAGGTGTTTGGGGATTAGCTGGTTAGTTGATTTTGTGTGCAGCCTAAGCACTGCCGTCTAGTGAAGGCGGTTTTTTAATTCGGGAAGGAACGTGGAAGGTGTAGGAATGGGCAATAAAGATTCTTTTACGGATATATAATGGCGTGTTTAAAGACGCATCTCGACCCGGGTAACGCTTGCCAACCGAGTTTTCACGCCCTAAAAAGCATGCGATTTTTTTGTTTCTGTGTTTCCCGTGTCATACCGTTCCCTCCCTGATTTGACGATGCGTAACAGCACGCACACCCTGCTGTCAGCAGACTTGACAAAGCAGTACAGATTGGCTAACCTGACACGTTGCCTTAAGGGCATCCCGCAAGGGATGAGAGGCGGCAAAAGGAGTGATAAATGCTCGTACTATTCACTTTGCTTACTGTGGTATTAGTTGCATTGACCGTCACCGTGCTGATGTGTAATTTCTGGGGCAATGGCTTGCCGATTGCGGCGGCGATGTCCGTCAGGCCCGTGAGGGCCACTGGGGGGAGAGCCGAGGCAGATATTCAGCCAGCCGTTAAGGCTGTTATCTACAACCAGACGGATTCCGAGCTTTCTCAGATGGCGCTACGCGGTGCGGTGGCCGAATTGCTTCGCGTTGGTCGTCTGTTCAGAACTTGTCTGGAGATATATGCAGCGAGCTTGCGGCACAGGCACCTGGTCAGCGCGCGCGACGTCGAAGTGATCAAAGCGTATGGTCGCGGCATCGACCTGGCTCTCGATGACTACAACGACAGTGTAATTCAGTCATTGCAGGGCGTGACTCGTTATTTGCACGACATGGTAGTGCTGGCGCTAATTTTCAACGTTAGAGCGAGAAAGGGGTCGAGCGATGGCGTGTGCCAGCAGCTCACCCAAGAGTTGAGAGAGCGGCGCGATTATCCTTGGGGCCTATATGTTCCGCGCATCGAATCCGCACTTGATATGAGTGATCGAGTATCTGTGGCGTGCGAGAGCCTTGGTTTTGCGCCTGTGTGGTTGAATCGAATTTGCGAGGCCGGTACCGAATCAGCCTACACCAGACTGATGACGGCCTTGGCTAAACTCAGATCGATTGAGAAGTCACTCAACCCGACAATATGACGGCAACAGGGAGTCGCTAGGCTCTCTTTTTTATATTATGCGCCGGAAGCACACGTGCTATTATTTAAGGCTCTAGACCATCACCCATAGGGTATAATGGTCATATGAGAGCTTTGCTCA
>CAZAOV010000031.1:0-15093 GCA_964486995.1 uncultured Gammaproteobacteria bacterium
GCTTTGAGTCAAAAGATGTGGCCTTAGCGCTTGAAAAGGTGGCGAAGTTCTGGTAATGTATGCCCGTTAACGCATTGAACGGCCCGTAGCTCAGGGGTTAGAGCGCTGCCCTTATAAGGCAGATGTCGGTGGTTCAATTCCACCCGGGCCGACCACGTAAAAACACCAGTTCACGCTGGTGTTTTTACGTACCCAAATAACATTCAACACCTTGAACGATTTGTAAAAATTTGCTAAATATAAAATATCGGTGCGTTGACCAGTTCACAATTTGATGCGGAGGCTTCTATTAAACCAGAACGAGGAAGGCGGAAACCGCTGTCGATGTTTCGACCCCGCTTCAGCATAAGTCGAAACACCTGCGACCTTCTGCTCTGCTCTGCCTGTCGAGAAAAGGATCTCGGCATAAAACCCACCGAAGCGACAGAATGTGGTTGTCTAACTCGTGGCGAAGCCGTACTGTGTTTTAGGCATGCCTTCGCTCAAAACCGCTGTCGCCATTGCGGAGCAGACCTGAAGCAGGACGAAATTGCGATGCGCAAGCTTGCCGACCGCATACGCCGACGACGAGAGCTTAAGACGGCCATCAAAGAACGGGAACCCTTCAAGGAAGCTGAAGCCGATCAGCGCCAGCAAAACCGCAAGGACAGCGGTAACGGCAAGAAGGTTCGGCAGCGCCATAAGCCTCGACACTGATATCAATATTTAAACGCTTTTCTGAAGATGCTTAACGGCATCTTTTTTTTCAAGTAAATCGTGGAGGAATTAAGGCTCCGAGACAGGCTCGGAGTCTTAACCTTGTATACTGCCCAGCTGAGCGCAACCCTTGCCAAAAACCTTTTTTTTTGCTATATTTTTACTTCATGAACAATAAGTATATCGCCAAAAATGAACACGCCGGAAAGCGCCTTGATGTCTTCGTGACTATGGTGCTGCGTTCGATTTCGCGCAACACAATTCAGAAAGCAATTAAGGGGGGTGAAATCATCGTCAATGACCGTCCGACCAAACCACACACCGCATTACGTGAGGGTGATGTTATTTTGATTCCTGATTTGACACCTGCTTCAAACCAGGCCAAACAGCCTGAACCAGAACCAATCAAACTGGATATCGTGTATGAGGACAAGGATATTTTAGTAATCAACAAGCCGTCCGGAATGCTAGTGCATCCAACGGTACGCAACGAGAAGGGTACATTGACTGCGGCACTGCTGTCACACGCACCAGAAATCGCCGGTGTAGGCGACGGTCCGGAGCGGCCGGGTATCATGCAGCGACTGGACAAGGAAGCGTCTGGACTAATGGTGATTGCCAAGAACCATCAGTCCTACGCCCATCTGAAGCGGCAATTTGTGGAACACTCTGTAGAGAAGCGCTACATAATTCTGACTCACGGCCGGCCACCGCATGACGAAGGCATGATTGATTTGGCGATTGGGCGCGCATCCACCGAACGTCGTATGGCAGCCCGCAAGGATCCGCTAGAAGGCGATCGACCAGCACGAACTCACTATCGCGTATTGCGATATC
Organism: uncultured Gammaproteobacteria bacterium; assembly: GCA_964486995.1. GTDB lineage: Bacteria > Patescibacteriota > Patescibacteriia > SG8-24 > SG8-24 > JAHJAU01. Next base: position 1,534 of record CAZAOV010000031.1, read on the forward strand.
TAAACCGTGACGCAACATTGATTGAGGCACGCACAGAAACCGGTCGCACACACCAGATTCGAGCTCATTTTCGTGCCTTGGGTTGTCCGGTCGCGGGAGACAAATTATACGGTAGCCGCAAAAAAAATCTAAACGCGCCGCGGCTTTTCCTGCACGCGCAGACACTGGGCTTCACCCATCCCACCACCGAAGAGCGATTGATATATAAGTCGGAAATCACCGCCGAACTGCAGCGATTCATCGAATCATTAAGTTCATCGGAAGCTGTTTCCGCAAAAGGCTGAAGTATAAAAAGAGAGCTGCGAAGCTCTCTTTTGAATTAAGAAAAAAATCAGCGATGCAACGGAGCGATTCGATAGACCAACTTCTCAAACTTGTCTTCTAACTCATCGATGCCCTGGCCATGCAACTGCTCAGCTGACAGCACGATACCATGGTAGCCACCGACTGGATTATAGGTGTAATACGTGCGCCGATCATACGAAACTCCATTGATGTCCTCGGCGGTATCATCGACATATGCCACCACCAAGCCTTTTTGATTAACGAAAGTATCGCAGTTGTCTTTATCGTCGCACCAGTTCACCACGTCTTCAACTGATTTTATCTTCTCTCCTACCGAACCCCAATAATAATTTGAGGTTGTGACTGGCTCGGTATTCGGGTTGGCGGCATGAAGAAACAGCCACGCACCATCTCCGGATTCGTTGAAAAATGATAACGTCAATCCGATGACGATATTTCGATTATCGATAGTCTGACCATACTCTTCGGCAATCGAAACTTTCCCCCATTCGGGCGGATATGACACCGACAACCCCAACACGTCATGGTAATACACCGCATCAAATCCTAGGGTCAAAGATTCTAACTGATCTTTTTCTGCCACAATCTGCCCTCTCACTAACGGCTTGGGAATAATGCAGGAAGAGGTGGTTTGGCAATTAACCAACTGAGTACGGCGGCCTAGGTAACGACCGAGCAAATAGCCGTCAACCAGCAGTGTGAAGCCGACAAATATTAAAACCACCACCAAAATAATTTTTTGGCGGCGTTTTTTCTCGGCTGGAGTAAGTCTGGTGAGGTTCCTAATCTTATGAATACGAATTGGGGACATACGCTGAATTTGTACTTACCGTTATATGGTAGCAGAAAAACAAGGCTAAGTTAACGGAATGGGCTTGACTTGTAGGCAAAATTGGCGTATGATACCCTCGTTCTGAATAGCAGTCTTAGGTAGGCTGTTATATATATTGAAAAAATACGTCAATTAAGCTAATTATGGCCGACGAAGATAAGAAGACCATCGAGGAGGTTAAGGCTGAGGAAGCGGCGGCTCCTGTGGCTGAAACCCCTGCGGAGGCAAACAAAACTGAATCCCCTGCATCTATGGAGGACAAAAAAGCCCCCAAAGAGGAGGCTGAGGAGGAAACCGCTGACGATACCACCAAAGAAGGGACTCTGTCGGCTGAGGAGACTCCGGCTGAGGAGGAAGCTACGATTGAAGAGGTTGAAACTGAGAATGTCAAGCCAGAAGAAGCTCAGCAGAAGATAGAAACCGGCATGGTGGTGCGGGTGCACGTAAAGATTAAGGACGTCACCCCACGCGGAGACGAACGTGAGCGCATCCAAGTATTTGAGGGTACGGTCATCAATAAGGGTGGTCAGGACGCGCAAAGCGCCACTATCACTGTTCGCAAGGTGTCTGGCGGTGTTGGTGTGGAAAGAATCTTCCCGCTGCAGATGCCGGCAATCGAGAAAATCGAAGTCATCAAGCAATACCGCACCCGCCGCTCCAAGCTGTTTTTCCTACGTGGCAAATACAAGAAGCGAATAAAGGAAGTCGCGGTCAACAAGCAATAAAGAAAAGAAAAACCACTTCGACAACGAAGTGGTTTTTTGATTGGAGGTTTAAGACCCTGGGCCTGTCCCAGAGTCTTAAACCTCTCGACCAAAAAACCGCCTCAGGCGGTTTTTTGATAGTTTTTCATCGAGTATCACTACCCGGTTATTTGGTTGCGGTCAATGCAAAGGTGTAGTATCCGTTGGTGTTCTCCACCGAACCGCCCATGAGGTAGGCGGTAATGAAGGAGGCTGGGATGTCGCGTACCTCGCGGTGCCAGTCGTCACCATATAACGCAGACAGAACCAATCCGTCAGTAACCCAGTGCAGCTGACCGTCAGCACCAACCGCATACACCTTCGGAGAGGATGGAGTCTTCACCAAAGTACGGGTCGGATACAGCACCGTACCAGCCAACGGCATCGCCGAAAGCTCATCCGCGCTCAGTACCTGCAGCGAGTCGAAATTCTCAAACCAGCTATAGAACTGACCCTCGGACGGAAACACGTAGCGCTCGCCGTCTTCGGTCGCGAGATAAACCGCCTGACCCAAGCCGACAGTCACCAGACGACCGGAGACATGCTCCGCGCCATAGGAATTGCCGACCAGCACAGCCGGAGTGGCTACAGCCAGCGACTGTGAACCGGCCTCCCCGTACACGAACGCGGTAGTGTTGCCGCGGGTCGCAAGCGCGGTTACATCGCAACCATGAGTCAGGATACGTGTTACGGTACGGTTTGCATACAGCATAAGTCCCCCGTTCTCATGATAAGCCGCCGCGACAGTGCCGTCATTGGCGTCAAACATCTCATAACGAATGCGATCCGCGCTAATCATGCCGCCGGTCGCATCGTCATGCATTACCACTAGCGGGCTTGACGTGTTCGGCATTAGATGTCGAACATGAGCGTCCTCGGTGAATCGAGCCGGACCCATGTCACGTACAGTATCAACAAACTCCTCCCAACTGCCGCCGACATGCAATAGGTAGATGTCGCTTAGGCTCTTGGCCTGCACGTCATGTACATTAACTAACAGAGTGTTAGCACGCACGTCCTCGACGCGCATTTCGTTGAACCAGCGCACGCGCTCTATCAACGTGTAAACCTTATGGCCAGTGTCCGAACCATAAACGATATTCATGCCGAATCTACCGCGGTCCTCGTCGAGAACCTCCCAAGCCACGGCACCGTTGCCGTCGGTCATCAGGTAATCGTAATCAAGCGGACGAACTTCGGCCTCGCCCAACACCTCGGTGTGGACTCCGCCATTGCGATGTACGTAAAACGTGTCACCGCCAGCCACCAGGTTCAACCAATATAGGTTGTTGCCCGACAGCACATAGTTCAATACATGATACTGATCAAGCGCCCGTAGGCCATATGAGTCCAGCACCATCAACTTGTAGACGAAATCCATGTCCGCGGTCCAAACAATGCGACCCTCGGAAGTAATCGGATGGATGTCCTCATAACTGTTGTCAGTGAGGCGCTCCACGTGACCATTTCGATAAACATAGATTTCATTGTCATGGCCGTCGTTCATGGTCCAGACGACAACACCATCAGCAACGTCGTAATTGCCCTCGACTTCGTGATAGAAGTCGCTGCCCCGCCAATCCTGCTCGTCGAGAGCAGCCAGCAGGCGAACGTCGCCGCCGTCCCAGGCCCGCAAGTAGCGGATGCCGGTGGCGTCGTCACGTTCAGTCCAAGCGACCAGGTCACGATCGACTTTGAAGCTTTCGATTTGACCACGGTAGCTGTCGTTTGCCAGCATTTGCACGACCCAAGGCCCGTGGATGCCGTCCGGAGCCTCAACGGTAGCAGCGCTTACACTGCCGACACCCATTACCAGGGTGACAACCATTGTTCCGGCTGACACAGCGGTCAACATCTTATATCTAAATTTCATATATTATTCTAACTAGTTAGTTGTCACTTTCTGCAGAATGACGGGTTATTTTAGCATAAATATACTCATTTGTCAAGGATAGCTTGGCGGCAGGACTTATCTCTGCTCAGCATTGGCCGCATACGCTCGATTCTATGAGCGAGGACAATCCTGTCGCTATTCTTTTTGACACTAATCAACCGGCTGGCTAAGCTCAAACGGGCTCATTATAATGTGGTGTTATAGTCGAAACTGGCGGCTCAGACACGCTGATTACCGCTCTTTACACGCAAAACAACATGCCCGTCCCCACACAGACGAGGATTACCACATGAGTTAATTTTTGGCATTAGTGCCGAGATTTAAAGCGGGAGGAGATTGGCCATGGGATTCTGGCGCAGCATGCTGCACGTTTTCCTTGTGATGGTTGCGGCGGCCGCGCTGATGGCCCTGTACCTGCTCACAAAACATCTTGTCGGCGGACCATTCCAGCCGACCGAAACGCCGGTAATCTGGCTTTGGGATAATTTCGTAGTTTACTGCGACCAAAACCGCTGGTGGGATTCGGCGCTGGCCGCGGCGTGGACCGTAATTCCGACGCTGATGATCATCGACCGCATTCACTATTACGGCCTGCACTGGTCCCCACTGCTCGGGTTGGTGGCATCTGGCGGAATTCACCTCGTGTTCTGGGGTGAACCAGGCGTGGTTTTTTGGCCGATGATGGTTCTGCCGGCGCTGATTATCGCGCGCGTCATTCATTTAATCGATGAGCGATACGCGCTCGAAAACGGCATTCGCCCAAATCAGCGGTTTAATTTCATCTACGCATCAGAGTTCATTTACAGTTTCGGCTTGGGAATGCTGTTGCCGTTGGCGATAATGCACGGCTTCTGGCTCGCTACTCTGGTCTGGTGGATTTATTCGACGCTGGCATTGGTGATGTGCGCGGTAATTTTCTTCATCCTGAATGCGCACCGACCGTTCGTGTGGCTGTTTCGAAAAATTGCTGCACTCGTTCGCGCAAGGGGCGTATCATAATGAGCCGAACTATTCCGAGCAAATTGCTCCAACGCGCATTGTTGGCTAGGGTAACTGGCGCTAGAGTGGATGCGGAATTATGGCTGGAAATGGCCGTTCGCCTGAGCACGGACTCACAGCCGCCATGGAATCATGACGAGAACCATGAGATTCTAAATGCAATCTAGGAAGAGGAACTGTTGCGATTGCGCAATCACCAGAGAATCGTTGGCGCATGCTACCGTCGGGCGCTGGCGATGATTGCCAATCGATCGCGTAGTTATGTCAGGTTGTATCGCAAACTGCGTCCTGACGGCATCCTACATGCACCGAGCCTGATAATGACACTTGGTTCGCGCTCGGTCCTCGGTCCGCTGACAGCGGTCGCCGCCCAAGCTATTGACAATGATGTGCGAATACCAATCGAGCAAAGAAGATGACTGCTGGATTCCTCCAGAGGATTAATCAAAAACCGCCCCGTTGTTAGGGCGGCTTTTATTTTGTTCTTACGCTTTCGCGGCGACCATCTTCTTGGCTGGTGCCTTCTTCTTTACCATGCCAGCCGGCTTCTTTCTGGCCGAAGTTCCCTTTCCTGCGGCTTTCAGCGCTTCGTTCAAGTATTTACCGGTCCAGGAATCTTTCACCTTGGCCACATCTTGCGGCGTACCCTCGGCCACCACCAATCCACCGCCGACACCCCCTTCCGGACCCATATCAATAATCCAGTCGGAAGATTTTATGACGTCGACGTTATGCTCGATAATCAAAACCGAATTACCCTTATCTACAAGCTGATTCAGCACACCGAGCAAGCGCTTAATGTCATCGAAGTGAAGGCCAGTGGTCGGCTCATCCAAGATATACAGCGTTCGGCCGGTTGCACGACGTGACAGTTCAGTAGCGAGTTTAACTCGTTGAGCCTCACCTCCAGATAGCGTGGTGGCTGGCTGACCCAATCTCAGATACCCCAAACCCACATCCTTCAGCACGGAAAGCTTGTCATGTATCAGCTGTTGATCCTTAAAAAATTCAGCCGCTTCCTCCACCGTCATGTTCAGCACGTCGGCGATAGTGTGATTCTTATAGTGAATCTCCAGCGCCTCGTTGTTGTAGCGCGCACCGCGACATTCGGTACACTCGATAAACACGTCCGGCAGGAACTGCATCTCGATACGAATCAAGCCCTCGCCAGAACACGCCTCGCAGCGACCGCCACCTTTTACGTTGAACGAAAACTTACCGGCGTCGTAGCCCTTCATCTTGGCTTCTGGTACCTCGGTAAACAAATCGCGAATCGCGGTAAACACGCCGGTATAGGTAGCCGGGTTGGAGCGCGGGGTTCGACCAATCGGCGACTGGTCAATGGTAATTACCTTATCAAGTTCGTTCAGGCCTTTGACTTCTTTGTGCTTACCTGGCATGTCCTTGGCACGATACAACTTTTTGGCCAGCACCTTGCTCAGGATATCGACTACCAGAGTTGATTTACCCGAACCAGACACACCGGAAACGGTTACCAACATGCCGAGCGGAATGCTTACATCAATCTTGCGCAAGTTAAACTCGTCCGCACCCTTGATAGTAAGCTTGCGGCCACTGCCCTTGCGGTATTTCTTGGGTAACGAAATCTCTTCCTTGCCGCTCATGTACAGACCGGTCAACGACCTGGGATCCTTCTTAATCTGCGCGGCCGTGCCTTCGGAGATAATCTCGCCGCCATATGCGCCGGCTTTCGGACCCATATCAATGACCCAGTCCGCGGCTTCCATGGTCGCATCATCATGCTCCACCACGATTACCGTATTACCCTGGTCACGCAGAGCTTTGAGCGCATCAATCAACTTATCATTATCACGCGGATGCAAACCGATAGACGGTTCATCCAATACGTAAATCACACCAGACAAGTCGTTACCCAGCTGGGTGGCCAGGCGCACACGCTGCAACTCACCGCCGGACAACGTAATTGCGGCGCGGTCCAACGACAGATACCCCAGACCAACACCAACCAGATTCTTCAGGCGCACCGAAATCTCGCGCAGTGCCTGCGAAGCGATCTTCTCCTCATTCTCGGACAGATCGTCCTTTGATTTTTTGCCTTTCTTGGCCTTCTTGTCTTTGTCGTTCGGAATCAAACCGCTGAAATATTCATACGCTTCCTCAATCGACATGGTAACCACCTCGGCGATGTTCTTGCTGCCGAACTTGATGCCAAATACTTCCTGACGCAGGCGCTTACCCTTACAGGTCGGGCAAGTCACGCTGTTCATGTAATTCTCAATCTCCTTGCGCACGTAATCGGAATCGGTTTCACGATAACGCTTCTCCAAATTCGGCACCACACCGTCGTAGGTCGAACGCTTGCCGTCCACGGTGTACAGCTCGTCGCCCGTACCATACAGCACGATCTCCTTAGATTTCTTGTCGAGCTTCGACACCGGAATCGCCAACGAAAATCCGTGGGTCTTGGCAACCTCTTCGAGCACCTTCATGTTGTGCTGCTGATTGCCGGCAATTCGGGTCCACGGCTTAATCGCACCCTGTTCGATAGTGAGACGCGGATTCGGCATCACCAATTCCGGCAAAACCTCTAGCTTGGTACCCAAACCGGTACAGGCCGGACATGCGCCGTGCGGGCTGTTGAACGAGAAAATGCGTGGCTCGATTTCCGGCATGTGAATGTTACAGGTCGGACAGGTCAACCGCTGACTGTAGTTCATCTCGTCGCCGGTGTCGTCTCTATATATACATAGGAAGCCGTCCGCCAAATCAAATGCCTTAGTGAGATCCTCCTCGAGCTGCGGCGACTCATCGAACTGTTCGTAGCGAGCAATCACAATTTCGATAGTGGACTTGTGTTCCTTGTCGCGCTTCATGGCGCGCACTTCGTTGATGTCCATGAACAGACCGTTGTAGCGCACCTCGGTGTAGCCGGTCTTGGCGGCCCAATCGAGCATTCCCTTGTGAATACCCTTTTCGTCACGCACGACCGGAGACAGAATGGCCAGCGGAGTTTCGTCGATGAGCTCACGAATCTCGCCAGCAATAGAATGCGCGCCGAGCTGAGTGACCGGCTTGCCGCACTCCGGGCAGTGCGGGCGACCCGCACGGGCAAACAAAACACGCAGATAGTCATAGATTTCCGTCACCGTACCAACGGTCGAGCGCGGATTAGACGAAGCGGTGCGCTGTTCGATAGCGATAGTCGGGGACAGGCCACGGATTTCGTCTACGTCCGGCTTGTCCTGTAGTTCCAAAAACTGCCGCGCATAGGACGACAATGATTCGACATAACGACGCTGACCCTCGGCGTAAATTGTGTCGAAGGCTAGCGAAGATTTACCTGAACCGGACAAACCAGTTACCACCACAAATTTGTTCTTCGGAATCTTGGTGGAGATGTTCCTTAGGTTGTGGACGCGCGCGCCCTTGATGGAAATAAAGTCGTTGTTGTTGCTCATCTTAGTTCTACTCCGCCCCGGCGATAACCGTGCGGATAAATCAAGAGTCAAGTCAACGAACAGCTTACAACATTGATTGTTTTTTGGCAAGAGTGGCGGGTGTCAAAAAAAACTGACGAACTTAATTGTACTTAAAAACCGCATCAGTGCGCGGTTTTACGTGCCGATAGGTACCTTTTCACTAATTCTCTGTCGGCAGACAAGTCTGGCTTGCATCATCACACGTCAGGCCTGGGGCACATGTACCTCTTCCGCTATCGCCTGACGCCTTAAAACACGGATCATTCGGTTCATCGCCAAAACTGCAGATGCCGCCGTTAAATAGCGTACTCAACGACGCGCCATGATCACGGCACTTTGCAGTATATGACCCAGCTTGAACGCGACAGTCAGCATCAGTGTCACAACCGTTACCGTCTTTTCCTTCGACACAAATGCCGCCGCCACTCCAAACCGAAATGTCGAAACATGCTCCACGCGCACCAGTGCGCACACTACCCTCTTCATCGACCCGTTTATTACATATGGAATCGCCGACATTAACATTGTTATCACAGGGTGTTCCGGGTCCACCGGCGGTACAATAGCCCTCGCCATTTATCTCCTGTTCGGTGTTGCAAATCTTTCTGCCTCCATCCGCGTTCTCACAATCACTGTCGCTGCTACATGGGGTTGCTGCTACGTCATACCCACCTGGAAACCCACAGCGACTATCATTGCATCTTGATCGTTCTGGACAGTCGTCATTGTCCTCGCAGGGGCCACCGACCTGAGGAACTGTGCACAAATTATAGCCGGTCATTGTTATGCAAGCTAAGCCAACCTGACATTCATCGTCATCGGTACAGCTGGCGCCGACTGAACCGTTCATGCATATACCACCTGCCCGCGAACCAGACGTATCAACGCAGTATCCACCAAAGCACTCCACGTCGACGGCGCAGGGCGAACCGTTTTCACCGTTAGAGCACATGCCCTGAGCGCCGTTTCGGTCAGCCATGATGGCTGCTATTTGACCACCTGAATATTCCTGAGCCTGTAACGCCAGTTCGCGTACGGCTTGGTCGCCAACACTGGATCTTGATATTCGACAGTAACCACCGCAACAACTGGAATTGGTACCAATGCCCATACACTCCTCAGCCCACTGCTGACAGCGGACGCACTGGTATGGAGTAACGGGAGCTGAGGCTTCAGCGGTTGGATCGTCGGAGGATGAATCAGCTGAGCTTTCGCTGGATGATGACGCCTCTTCCCCGTCGGACGAGCCACCGATTTGACAGGTGTTCAAACCGTCCTGTGAACCAGCGAGCGAACAGCTCATGCCTGTGCAGGCGGTGGTAATAGCGTCCTCATCATCGACCGAACAAATTTCATATAGCTCAGTCGCACTGCCGGTATCTGGCGCATTTTCCTTCTCTTTTAAGCCAAATGGCCGACCGCATGGCACTTGCATTCTGAACTGATCGCAAGCGACAAAATTCTGCTTCTGTACCATCGGTATTCGAGGCATTTGCAGGCGCACCAGCGACGGATTTATCGTGTTCAAAATTAGCCAAGCGAATAGCGTAAGAGCTAACCCGATGCTTGCGTCGACAATTCGTTTCTTGGCGGTACCAATTGAGCTGGTGTTGCCACCCGCCGTAAGCCACTGCAGGCCGCCAATCATGAACATCACCGCCGCAAATATGCCGGCGACATAAACTGCGTATCTATAAACTAGTTCAACGTATTGCCCTATATCCAGCACAGTGGATTTCCCGGCGATATTGATTGTCAGCGGAATCGGACTTTGCCGGACATAGCAAAAACCATGATTAGAGGAGCCGTCGCATTTTTGCGGACATGCTGCAAAATCACCTCCGGCCTTGGTGCAGGCCGCAGTTGTATAGCAGGGATAATTACCATCGCACAACCCGGCCGCCGAGCTCGATGGCGGTGAAACCGTCACGACTAGGGCAAGCAAAATATTCAACCCCAAAAACATGCCCACCACACCAGATGGCCAACGACGGAATTTTTTTTGCGCGAGAACTATCATTGCTCTAACAACTTATCGATAATACGTGCAAAATCTTTTTCCTCTAGCGATCCCTCGACTTTGCGCCCATCTATATAAAAAGTTGGTGTACCACGCAGGCCGAGCATTTCGGCCGCGGCCATATCGTCGATTATCCTGCGTTCATAGCGTTCGTCCGCGTAGCATTTGTCGAATTGAATTTGGTCCAGACCCGCCTCCTGCGCATGCCGCGACAAACCGGCCTCGCTCAAATCAGCACCTTGACCATACAGACGATCAAAATACTCCCAGAACCGTCGCTGTTCGTTGGCGCATTCCGCGGCGAGCGAAGCTTGATACGACTCCGGATGAATCTCGGGCAACGGATAATCGCGGTAAATGAATCGCACACGATCAGCATACTTGACCGCCATGCGTCGAAAAGTGGTCGCGGATTGTGCGCAATAAGGACAAGCGAAATCGCCAAACATCACAACCACGAATTCGGCTTGCTCGGCCGGCGCACCCAAGTGCGGCGCATCTGCCTCGTCAACTGGCACCTCGGTCAACTGCTCAGCCGAGCGCGCGCCATTGTCTCTTGCGACAGTAAAACGCCCCTGCGGACTGGGCAGCTCCACAATATTACCGGCCTTCAGGTGCCGATAGTAGTACTGTACCTTGTAGCCAAACATCGCAATCACTGCCAAAAACAGAAAAAATGCCGCCCATCCAACGATGGTTCGGGTCGATACTTTTCCTGATTGGCGAGATGCGCTTTGAAACATATCTACCTATTATTATATAGCATCGTCGATTTGTGGTGGATGGGGTGGGTGGGGATAGGTTTCTTAGGAATAAGGGAGCAGGATGCAGGTAGGTAGTATGACGTGTATTCATAACCTGTTACCTGTTACCTATACTCAAATGCATTGACACCCCCAACCCTCCGTGATACTTTAATTTCAGTTCCAAGTTTGAACCATCCTATGAAATTCGTACTGAACATCGCTCAAATTGCAGTTTCTGTTATTCTCGTGGCCAGCATATTATTGCAGGCACGAGGCACCGGGCTCGGTGCCGCATTCGGTGGCGAAGGCAACGTTTATCGAACTAAGCGCGGAGTTGAGAAGCTCCTCTTCCGTTCAACCATCTTCTTTGCGGTTGCATTCTTTGCACTCGCTCTGGTAAATGTGTTGGTGCCGACAGCCTAACAGAAAAACCATAATAGCCGACGGCATGCTCAGGGTATTCCGTCGGTGATTTATTTCGACATGAAAGATTTCCTAGGCCGTTTCCGCAAACCTAATAGCGGAGACAAAACGGGAAAAACTCGCCGGATTAAGAAAGCCGTGCGCAATGACGCCAGTCACAACAGGCGGCTTTTATTGAAGCTGGCCGACCGCCGCGTGCCGACCGGCAGTCAGATGAAACATCTGCCCAAATACCTATCAGACAAAGAAAAAACGCTCATCGCTCTGCTGGTTGCGGTTATTTTAGTTGTCGGAATTACGATGGGTGTAAAGTATGCTTGGAGCAACATCGTTGAGGTTCCAACCACGGGTGGCGAGTTTGTCGAAGCGTCAGTTGGCGGCCCGCGATTTGTGAATCCAATTTTGGCTTCAACCAACGATGCGGATTTGGATATAGTGCGTTTAATGTTTTCTGGCCTGATGCGCACCGATAGTCACGGCGAACTGGTGCCAGACCTAGCCGAATCTTACGAAATTGACGAAGAGGGTAAGACCTATACTTTCACCCTGAAGCGCGGAGTTACCTGGCATGACGGCGCTCCGTTCAGCTCGTCCGATGTGGTGGCGACCATTAGTTACATCAAGGATCCTGCCTGGAAGAGCCCTCTACTGGCGCAATTTAGAAACGTCGAGGTTGAAGCACCAGATGCACAAACTGTGATTTTCAACCTGAAAGAACCGTTTGCCCCGTTCCTGTCATTGCTGACCGTCGGCATTCTGCCAAAGCATCTGTGGCAAGAAGTGATTCCGGAAAATGCTTCGCGTGCTGAGCTGAATGTCAAGCCGGTGGGCACGGGCGCGTTCCGATTCAAAAATTTTACCAAAGACAAGAACGGTGCCATTTACACTTATACCTTAGCGAGATACAGCGAATACCACGGCGATCAACCCATGCTCGCCGAAGTGACATTCACTTTCTATCCTGATTTTGGTCTGGCGACCGAAGCCCTAATTGATAAAAAAGTTAATGGTCTGAGTTTTTTGCCGCTAGAGTTTCGCGACACGGTGGGTGAAGTCAGCTCGATTCGCACTTATACTTTTCGACTGCCGCAATACACGGCACTATTTGTGAATGAAAATCACAATCCTATTCTGAAAAACAAGAAGGTTCGGCAGGCAATGGCATACGCATTGAACCGCGACGAAATTCTAAAAGAAACTTTAGGGTATAACGGCGTGCCGGTACACGGTCCGATTCTGCCTGGTTTCGTAGGCTTTCACGCTGACGTGCAGAAATACACGCAGGATTTAGAGAGGTCAGCGGAGCTGCTGAACGATGCCGGATGGAAATTAGGCGAAAACGGAATACGCAGCAAGCTGCTGCCGGGCGCGGACGATGAAAAGATTGACACTCCCCTAGCCATTACCCTCACCACCGTGGATGCAAAGGAGAATATCACCGTCGCGCAGATTGTGAAACGCCGCTGGGAAAGCTTGGGTATTCAAACTGGACTAGAAATCGTTCCGGCATCACGGATACAACAGGATAATATCCGACCGCGAAATTATGACGTGTTATTATATGGTGAGATTATCGGACCGGATCCGGATCCGTATCCTTTCTGGCACTCGTCGCAGAACGAGAGCGGCGGCTTGAACCTGGCCGTATTCAGTAATCGTCGCGTAGATGAACTATTGGAGTTGGCACGAACCACCAATGACGTCGAGAAGCGCGCTGAGTATTACCGCGAGTTCCAAGATATCTTGGCCGAGGATTTACCGGCGATTTTCCTGTACAGTCCAACGTATACTTACGCGGTCAGCCACACGGTGCAGGGCATCGAAACCGGCGGCACTATTTTCGCTCCGGCCGACCGATTCGCCAACATTAAAAATTGGTATTTGAAAACGAAGAAGGTTTGGAAGAGGTAGTTTTCCATATATTAATCTGAAGGTCCGACAGCCTGATGACCATTTATGTATTGACCTTTAGACTTTCTAGGTAGGCAAAATTTTTGGTGGTCCTGATATTGACAACCCTCCCGTAATGAGGTATAACAATTATCGCATGCCGCGGTGGCGGAATTGGCAGACGCGCTAGCTTCAGGTGCTAGTGAGGGCAACTTCGTGTGGGTTCGAGTCCCACCCGCGGCACCA
>CAZAOV010000032.1:0-14867 GCA_964486995.1 uncultured Gammaproteobacteria bacterium
TTGTACGATGACGCCCCAAGGTCACTATGTAGCCGCCGTCCACCGCGGCCGGCTCCGAGGCGCGCCCGGTCCCGCCGCAGTCGCCGCAGGCCTCGCCACCGAGGCCGCCGAAGAAGTCCGGTATCCGGCCGGTGCCGTTGCATCTCGGACAATTGCTCATATCAATTCCTCCCTGAAAGAACCGGTCACGATAGCATGCGGGCGGGCGGCCGTCAAGCTTCTGCATCCAGACTCGACCGCCCGAAGCCGTGGCCGCGGACCGTTTCGCCTTGTCCGGGGCGACTCTAGCAAAAAGAAAGGTTCCGCACCACGAGAGTGCGGAACCAAGTGACAAAGGGCAAGGGGTCAGGGCGTCAGTCAAGACCCTAGCGCCCAAGCGTCCGAGGTCAGCACGAGGACGACTTGCGGACGGCGAGGAACCGGCAGTCGTCGCTCCACCTGGCGTCAGGGGCACCCCAGTACAGGTGCAGGTAGCGGACGCCGGAGTAGCTACCGAGGCACGGAACGAGGCGGAGGCCGTCCGGGCGAGTCCAGGACGAGCCCGGCGCCGCGACTGGGAACTCCCACTGGACGTCGGGGTACGCCTCGCCGAAGGCCAGCAGCTCCGGCAGGGTGGCCGGACGCAGGCCGCGGCGGTCGAGCTCGGCGAGGACCTGCTCGGTGGCAAGGTTTGGGCCGAGGTGGACCAGCTCCAGTTCGGTTTCTCCGTCACCGGACACCTGCCCGGGCGTGAGGTGCGAACCGCCGCAGTCCGACCGTTCAGAACCGTCTTCCGAGGCGGGTGGTCGCAACAGGAAGTTCTTCTGGTTGATGTCCTCGTTGGCGTAATCGTATCGCCCGGCGGCAATCATCTGTTCGAGCGAACGGCTCCAGTCGATGGTAACCGTGTAGTTACCTGCCTCCGGACGCCGCCCCCCGACGATGAGGTCGGCCAGCCGGCCGCGCAGCCAGTCGTCGGAGATGATGAGACGCAGCGCCTCATCATCCCCTCCGCGGGCATACACGTCCTGCGCCAACTTCTGGAACGCATCGGACGCCGTACCGAACGCACTCATAAAATCACGATTCTTCTTACTGCCCATTTCATCTCTCCCTTGCTTCGACCCTTCCCCCTCCCTGCCCACCATGGGCACGGCTTGGGACTGGTCTTGAGATGGATTTGTCAATACATCACAATAAAACGATGCTGTCAAGGCTCGGAGATCTTATCGATCAATCAGACTTGCCAAAATATATATATAATGATAGAGTGTGCAGGCATTAAGCGTTATTCATGCGGTCGCCCGGCGTTCGCTAAGCGGCACGTTAATGGCTCCTAAGCCAACCGAATATGTTAGACAAGAAGAAAAAAGATCGTATAATCGCAAAATACCGCACGCATGACAAGGATACCGGTTCGCCGCAGGTCCAGATCGCGATTCTGACTGCGGAAATCAAGGATCTTTCTGACCACTTGATTGAACACAAAAAGGACTTTTCCTCCCGCAAGGGTTTGCTGCGCAAGGTTAGCGAGCGCCGCCGCCTGATGAAATACCTCAAGCGAGAAGAACCGAAGGCATACGACGATTTGGCCGCAGCTCTTAAATTAAAGCATTAAACAATAAACGCCGGCCAAATCCGGCGTTTTCGACTTTTCATAGTTCAAAAACTTTTATCCACATTTCGGTCCCTGGCACCGAACTGTGGATAAATACATATTTTATGGCAACCGATATTTCCAACCCGAGCATTAAACATAAAGACCAACGTGTCGGCGTGTTTATCGATGTTCAAAACATGTACTATTCGGCTAAAGCACTGTATAGCCGTAAGGTTAATTTTGGCGCAATTCTAGATTCTGCGGTGGCCGACCGCAAACTTATTCGAGCATTAGCCTACGTTGTCAGAGCCACTGGCGATGAAGATCCTTTTTTCGAAGCCCTAAATCAGCGCGGAATTGAGACAAAAGAGCGAGAACTACAGGAATTTCATGGTGGTCAAAAGAAAGCCGATTGGGACGTTGGTATTACCGTGGATGCGATTCGTATTAGTGAAGTTCTGGATGTGGTAGTTATCGTGTCTGGTGACGGAGATTTCGTCGAACTAGTTGAATATTTAAAGCATCATGGTAAACAGGTAGAGGTGGTGGCTTTCCGTAAGTCAGCTTCCTCACGATTGGTGGAGGCGGCGGATGATTTTGTTGACTTGGGTGCGGACAATAAATATCTTATTGGTAGCCACAATCGCACGACTAAAAAGACGATAAAGAAGAGTTCGTCCAAAAAGAGCGATTCACTTGATGGCAGTATCGACAGTTTCTGGCTTCCACCAGAAAGAAATACTGTAAAGCGTCCGACTTCGTCTGACAAGAAAGGTAAGCATTAAACGAAAAATAAATTAGTTTCTGCAGATTTAAAGCTAAAATTTGAGGTTTCTTTCTCTGATTTTTAACCCGAAAAAAGATGTCTGCGGATTCGTCTTCCCGTCCCCGGCCTGCCTGGCACATTGAGGTCAGGTGTCGGGACGGAAGGGCGAATCCGAAGATATCTTCTACAAATATCAGCGGCTCCAAGCTGTAGAGATTCGAGGCTTCTTTCTCTAAACTTTTCACCCGCAAAAAGATGTCTGCGGATTTGTCTTCCCGTCTCCGGCCTGCCTGGCACATTGAGGTCAGGTGTCGGGACGGAAGGACAAATTCGGAGATATCCGAAATAATGTTGGGCAGTAGGAAGCTGGCAGACTGTAGCATTATCAATTAGTGCTTCAATCAGCCCGCTGCCCGCTGCCTTATTAAAAATTTATTCCTGCCGAGCGAAGATTCGCCGGAAGACACGTAGACCTGACTAGGAGGCGCCGCCGCCTATGGTCTAAAGTTTTTCGGGGATTCGAGACAACGGCAGTTAACACGTATGGAAGTACGTAGTTTCGAGACCCAGTGGGGCGGTAAGACCCTCACGATCGAAACCGGTAAGCTCGCCAATCAGGCGGGTGGTTCTTGTACCGTGCGCTACGGCGACTCGGTAATTTTGGCTACGGCCACCATGTCGGATAAAGCCCGTGAGGGTATCGACTTTTTTCCGTTGTCCGTGGATTACGAAGAGAAGATGTATGCATCCGGCAAGATCAAAGGTTCACGCTTCATGAAGCGCGAAGGCCGACCGAACGACGAGGCGGTTATGACCAGCCGCATGATTGACCGCGGCATTCGCCCGATGTTCCCTAGTGCAGTGCGTCACGAAGTGCAGGTAATCACTGAATGCCTATCGGCAGACCTGGAAAACGACACTGACGTTCCAGCGATGATTGGTGCCTGTTGCGCATTGATGATCTCTAACGTCCCGTGGGAAGGTCCGATTTGCGGTATCCGCGTCTCTCGCGTCGACGGTGAGTTAGTCATCAACCCGACATTTGAAGCACAGAAAAAAGCCGATTTGACATGTGTGATTCAGGGATCGCCGGATCGCGTACTGATGCTCGAATGCAACGCCAACGAAGCAAAAGAATCCGACATGGACACTGCAATTCAATTTGCTCAGAAACACCTCAAGGAAGTGCAGGATTTGGTGATGGAAGTGGTCGCCGCTGTCGGCAAAGAAAAAGTTAATCCAATCATGCTGATGGGATTCGAGGAGGGTAAGGAGCAGGAGCAATATGACGCCCTTCAGGCCGGTATTGCGCAGGCCGCGGAAATTTACCGGCCGCTTATCGAACAGGCATTGTTCTCTTCGACTACTGGCTCAAAAATAGAACGGCGCGCCACTAAAAAGGAGGCCAAAAAACAAACCGCAGCCAAGCTTGCGGAGCAGGGAATGGACGAGGGAATGCTGAAGCGCGTATTGATGCACACGGAAAAAATAACCGATGATGTGGTTACGAAAGCAATTCTGGAGAATGACCGCCGGGTCGATGGTCGCGAACTGACCGAAATTCGTCCCCTGGTGAGCGAAGTGGGGCTACTGCCGCGAACTCATGGCTCTGGTTTGTTCTCGCGCGGTGCTACGCAAGTATTGTCGACCGTTACGCTCGGTTCGCCGGGTGACTCGCAGATTCTGGACGGCATGGATCAGGACGGCAAAAAATACTATTTCCATCATTACAACTTTCCGCCGTTCTCGGTTGGCGAAACCGGTCGCCTCGGCGGCGGTGGTCGCCGCGAGATTGGCCACGGCGGTTTGGCCGAACGCGCATTGCTGCCGGTGCTGCCGGACCGCACTGACTTCCCTTACACCATTCGTGTAGTGTCCGAGGTGCTGTCTTCGAACGGTTCCAGCTCGCAGGCTAGCGCTTGCGGCTCCACGCTGGCGTTGATGGATGCGGGTGTACCGATTAAACGCCCGGTGGCCGGTGTTGCTATGGGTCTGGCTTCCAATGATGACATGTCACAATGGAAAATATTGACTGACCTTCAAGACCTTGAGGACGGTAAGGGCGGTATGGACTTTAAGGTGACCGGCACTAAGGAAGGCATCACCACCGTCCAGCTCGACACCAAGACCAAAGGCTTAACGAAAGCAATTGTGACCGAAACTCTGGTTCGAGCAATGGATGGCCGTCACCGCATTCTGGATGCCATGGCTGCCGCGATTGCTGAACCGCGCGCGGAGATGTCGCCGCATGCGCCGCGTATTGAGACCTTCATGATTGATCCGGAGCGAATTCGCGACGTTATCGGCCCGGGCGGAAAGATCATCAATGAAATTATCGATGAAACCGGCGTGAGCATCGACATCGAGAACGACGGTCAGGTGACGATTTGCTCCAATGACGGCCCAAACATGGAGAAGGCAATAAAGCGCATTAAAGATTTGACCCGCGAGATTGAAGTGGGGGAAATGTTTGAGGAAGGTAAGGTGGTTCGCATCATGGACTTCGGTGCATTCGTCGAACTTATTCCTGGCCAAGACGGCATGGTGCACATTTCGCATCTGGCGCCGTGGCACGTCGGTAAAGTGACTGATGTGGTGAACGTCGGCGACGTAATTCCAGTAAAGGTAATAGAAATTGACGATATGGGTCGTGTGAACCTGTCACATAAGTTGGCAATGAAAGAGCTTGGTCGTGAAATGAAAGCACCTGAAGGTGCTGACCAACGCGGTCCGCGCCGTGACGGCGGCGGTCGCCCACCACGCGGCCCAAAAGGACCGAGCGGCCCACCCCCGAAACGACCAACTCCTCCACAAATTCCGATTATTAACAGAGATGACGGAAGCAAAGAGTAATCAGAGCGATGACCGGAACTGAAATTAAAACTCGGTTCTCAAAAAATCAGGACGGCGGTGTAAAAGCCGCTGTCCTGTTTTGGTCTGGTCTGGTGCTGTTAGCATTAACAACGATTGCGATATCGCACTTTACTCTGGGTTCGCGCGATACGCTGTTAACGCAAGTACCGAACGAAGCGAAAATATATGTCCATGCGCAGGGCAAACAAACTGACATTGCGTTGCGTTTCATGCCGGAACTATCCGCACTTCACCCGACCGAGGCGGCGACTTTCGCCCTAACCGAAGACGGCGGATTACAGTGGACATCGTTGCTTCGTTGGCACTGGCTTTCTGGTCCGACTGAACATGAGCTGACTCAACTCAACGCTCTCGATGCACAAAAAATCGGTCGAAATATTTATCTGGTTGGCATGACGAATTTTATTACGAACGATGGGCATAGTTTGTCTGACAATAATTCAATTCGACGCGCGCTCTCAAGTGCCCGTGGGCTTTCGTACGCACAAAGTTTTGTTGACTTATCGTCAATGGATATCGGCCAAGAAGGTATTCGCGATTTGATGCCGGCGAATAAAATTGTACTTGCAATCACTAGAAAAAATTCTAACCGAATCACTATACGAAGTGCCGATATTGATTCTTGGAATAATTTTACAAACCGAAATAATCAAGAACCTGCTGGCATGTTGCCACCGTTGATGATTCTGCCCGATGAACAGATTGGCGTTAGTTTGTCACTGAGTGAATCGGTTGAACTAATAACCGAACTGCTATTTGCGGATACGATAGAAAGAAGCGATGAATTGGACGTGCCAGACAGCAACCAGCGCGATCAAGCCTGGCTTGATTTGCTCGGACAATTTAGTGGCCCGACATCATTAATGCTGGCGAATTACGAATCAGCTGATGCTAAAATCAGGTTCGCGGTGTATTACCCCAATCTCAACGCCAAGGATTTGATGAGCGGTATCGAAAAATATATCAATACTGCTTTTCCGGCTTCTCAAACTTTCAAGCGGCCGGACGGAAAAACCGAGCGTGAATTTTTTCTTAATAAAGAACTGATTATGTATGGTCCCGAAGCATTCGGTGGAATTCGTATGCTTATTACAGAAGATGATGAGGAAATCAAATATCCCCTTAAAGATCTAGAGTCAGGAGTAATTTTAGCTTCAGACACAGAAATGCTGCTTTTAGGCGAAAAATCGCTAGAAAAATACTTCAACTACTCGAATTATTGTACATTAAACGCTTCTGAAACTATTTATTTAAATAATCCAATTCAAATAGAGGAGAGTTTACCTTTCTTGAGGATGTTTTTCGATTTTGAACAAGTTATTGACATGATTATCCAAAAAAGTGGGGATAAGTGGGTATATTTCTGTGGATAGACCTGTTAATTTGTGGATAAGTTATCCAGTGTAGCATAAAGAAGTTATTCACAGGTTAATAAAAGCACTTTTTACACAGACTGTTTTTTATCTAAAATAAGGGCTTTTTAAAACGTGGCGGCAAGATTGAAAATTAGTGTTTTCAGTGATATACTTAAAGCAGTTAAGAGTTCTTTTTATCAGAGAGAAGTGTCCCCAACCTCAAGTTGGAGGTATTTCCCTCTTCTTTACTACTCCTTCACTTTTCAAAAATCAAAATAAAATTAGAAAACGTGTTGGTACACCTCATTAGAGGACCTATGCCGTGGAGTGGTTGAGAAGTTTAGTTCCTTTCTGCCCCTGGTGCGTATGTTTGTCCGGGCGCGTTGCCTCTTCTTCAGACCCAAAAACAAAAAATAAAAAAATACGGGAGAAGAGCCACTGCGTCCGCGACCGACTCATATCCAGAGGTCGCGGCGTATGAGCTGACAATAGTCTTCTAAATTGGTCAGCATGTACGCCGCTTTTTTTATTTAAAATAGTTGAGCGTGTAAGGGTTTGAGAGTGTAAGCGATCGTCCTCGCTTAAAAGATGGCGATGCCTATGTGAACATAATTGCGCTAACCTATCGCTTTTTGCTTTAGAGTTTTAGCAGCATGAGGATCGCTTACACCCTGACCCGCTTACATGCACCCCCCAACCAAGAAAATACTGTCATTAATAGGTGACAATTTCCACCTTATTAGTATTGCCAATTTCGCCCCCTTGAGGTAGCATTTTCATATCAAGTATTGACCAAGCCGTTATGAAGAAAGAATTTGTTAAGGAGATGGAAAAGCTCCTGACTGAAGAAAAAACCCGGCTAGAAAGTGAGCTAGCTCAAATTTCTACGAAGAATCCTAACGCCGAAGGGGACTACCTGGCCGAGTTTCCAGATATCGGCGACAAAGAGGACGAAAACGCCGAAGAGGTGGCAACTTATAGCACCAATCTAACGCTAGAAAGAACTCTGGAGTCTTCTTTGCGTGACGTTGAATCTGCCCTGAAAAGAGTCAGGGACGGAAAATACGGCATCTGTAAATACTGCGACAAAGAAATTGCGGAAAAGCGTTTGCGCGCCCGCCCAGCCTCTAGCTCGTGCATCGAATGCAAAAAGAGCTTCAAACAAGAGATGTAACAGCGGATATTACCGACAATAAATATCAAACCCGAACCAAAGTTCGGGATTTTGATGTGCAACAATGGCGCCGGTGGCTTCGCTGGTCACTAGTATTTTCTGGCGGGCTGTTTCTGGCGGATAGATTCCTTAAATGGATAGTAGTCTCTTTTTCGAGCGCCGCTGACTTAGGCTTGGTGGAGTTCACAAAATTTATGAACCACGGGATCGTGTTCAGCCTTCCCGTTCCGCAATGGTTTTATTTGCCGATAGCGGTTGCGATTTTTGCGGTTTTTCTTTTCTTGTTCGTCTCGGCAATTAAGTGCCGACTCTCTACCGCCTTCGGATTATCTTTCGTGTTATTAGGTGCCCTCTCAAATCTAATTGACCGCATGGCATACGGCGCAACAGTCGATTACTTAGTATTCTTTGACCTTTCTGCTGTTAATTTGGCTGATGGAATGATTTTGTTGGGAGTTGTGCTATATATTCGCTCTAGAAATATTCACCAAAAAACAGGATAACGGTGCCGGCATGAGAGAGTGCTGCGTGTTCGTAGTCTGGCGTATGTGACCGAGGCAAATGATTTTTATGCGGGTGATTACATCATTTGCTGTCATAATCCGCGTCAGATTTGTCTGGATTGCGGTCGGATTGAACGGGTGGGCTGGACGAACGGTTCACTGATGATTGTCCGTGGGATAAGCGTGTGCGCTGGGACAGCAAAAAAAGACAGGAGGCTGAAGTGCTACATCGACAACGCGTTCGGGCCGATCGGTCAGTACGTTTCTACGATTTGTGCGCGAAACTGCGCAATAGAATCACCGGCCAAGAGATGCAGAATCGAGAAGTGTGGCAGACAGTTTCACCGGGCAGGCTTTCTTGCCGAATTAAAAAAGACGCCGCTCGTGACGAGCGGCGTCTTGCGTTATTGCCGAGTTTTCAAGGGTCAAAGGACCGGCCGAGCACCGAGGATCCGAGAGTCTGAGGTCAGCCTGAGGACGACTTGCGGACGGCGAGGAACCGGTAGTCGTCGTTCCATCTGTCGACGGGGTCGCCCCAACGCAGGTTCAGGCGGCGGTGGCCGGAAACGTCGTAGAGGTACGGGACGTGGCAGTCGCCGCTCGGGTCGGTCCAAGACGAGCCCAGCGCCGCCACAGGGAACTTCCGCTGCACGTCCGGGTACCTCTCCCCGAAGGCTAGCAGCTCCCAAACTACGGCGGGCCGCAGGCCGCGGCTATCGAGCTCGTCCAGAACCTCAGCGGTGGTCAAACGTCGGTCAAAGTAAATCAGCTCCAGTTCAGTTTCGCCGCGGTTCGACCGTTCCGAACCGTCTTCCTGGACGGGCGGCGACAGCGGGAAGTTCCTCTCGTTGATGTCTTCGTTGACGTAGTCATATCTCCCCGAAGCAATCATCTGTTTGGGCGACTGGCTCCAGTCGATGGCAACCGTATAGATATCCGTCTTTATACGCCGCTCCCCGACGATGAGGTCGGCCAGCCGGCCGCGCAGCCCGTCGTCGGAGATGATTAGACGCAGATCCTCGTCGCCGCCGCCGCGCGCGTACACGTCCTGCGCCAGCTTCTGCAGCAGGTCGGCTCCGGTTCCTAAATTGCCGACAAATTCCCTGTTCTTCTTGTTGCCCATTTTCCACTCCTCCTCTGTGGCCTTTCTCCCTCCCAGCACGGGCGGGGCTTGAGACCGATAAAATAATGAACTATAAAGTTTCGTATAATTTATCCCGCTTGTCAACCCGATGTGGTCTCATATGACATTCGGAGTGACGCAACTGAACCCTGAACCTAGGCTCATTTAACCTCCCCCAACAGCAGTGGAATCGATAAATGCTGACGCTTAGTTTCTCCGGGCAGTCGGGTTTGTTTGCGTTGGGTGATGTCACCGCGTTGATGCAGGTGCTGTGGGATTTTGTGCGCGGCGAGGGAACTGGCGGTTACGACCGCGTGTTTGCCGTATTTGCTGGAGAGCTTGTCGACCGCTTCGTAAACTTTGCGCATTTTTTCTAGGCCGGGCTTTTTTTCGAACAGCGACATTTGAATGTCGTCGTCAGGCACGAGCGAAGTCAGCACCACGCCGGTGGCGCGGTATTCGGTTCGCGGGTCGAATAGCCGATCGAACATCTGGCGCAACACATCAACTATCTCCACCGGATACGCGGTGGCGCGAGTGAGTTTGGCTTCGTAAGCGTAGCACTTGTAGTCGGCGCGACGCAAAAACACCAGCGTGCTTTTGGCGACCAGCGAGTGACGCCGCGCTTTGATGCAGGCGTTTTCCATGTTCTTAGAGAGCTGGGCGAATACGTATCGCCGATCTGAACTCGCAGGTGTAAAAGTTTTGGTCTTGCTGATGCTCGCGTAAGAAGTCTTCTCTTCGGTTTCGACATCATAAACCGAGTCCCCGCGCAGTTCGCGCCAAATTTCCTGATGCGGCTTGGTGAAATTTTTTTTGATGAATTCTTCGGATTTCATGGCGAAGGCGAGAGCCGTACGTAAACCGAGCTTGCGACACCATTCGCCGGTACGCGGACCAATCCCCCAGACTTCTTCTATATCTAAGTCGCGCAAAAATGAATTGATGCGCGAATTAGATACTATAGTCAAACCCGACGGCTTATTGTAGTCGGACGCAATTTTAGCCAATACTTTAGACGGCGCAACGCCAACCGAAACCGTGATGCCGAGACTACTTTCGATTGTTTCTTTCATGCGCAACGCAATGGTTTCATACGACGCGCGCAACGGCCGGCGCAGGCCAGTGATATCGGCGAATCCCTCGTCGATAGAATACTCCTCCACGACAGGAGTGAACCGCCGCATAATCTCAAACATCCGCTTCGAGAAAAGCGAATACGACTCGTAGTCCGACGGCACGATAACCGCGCTAGGACATATTTTCCTGACTTCCCAAAGCGGGACACCGCGCTTGATGCCGAGCGCTTTAGCTTCATAGCTGGCGGCGGCCACGATATTACGCTCCTTGCCGGTGACCACGGGATTACCGCGCCACTCGGGATGCATCGCCTGTTCGCATGACGCAAAAAACGCATCGCCGTCGATATGCACGACGGCGCGAGGCCAAGAACTGATAGCCAGAGGTTTCTCCCACGACATACCTCTATATTTGCCTTTACGAGGAGCCCCTAAAAGGCCGACCGCAGCAATTTTGACAGAATTGCCGCGCTACGCCACATCGTTCGCGAACAATATGACTTTGCCCGATGACAATTTAATTGTTAGCTCTTACTAATACTTCCTGATTACTGCGGTTACCACACCAGCCACGCGCAATTCTTCCTGTGGAATGATAGGCCGATATTTTTTGTTGGCGGGTTTTAGGGTCACTCGACTCCCCTGCTTGGCGTAGTACTTGATGGTCCACTCGTGATCAACTTCGGCCACAACGATGTCGCCGGTTTTCGGTGTCTTGCCGCGCTCTATAATTACCATGTCTCCCGGTCGGATGCCGGCGTCCACCATAGAATCTCCAGATACGCGCAGCATGAAGCTGGCTTCCTTGTTGCCGATGAGCCACTCGTCCAAGGACATGGTATCCACGTTTTCTTCCTCGGCCGGTGAAGGAAAGCCGGCCTCGACCGTTCCTAAGACATGCATCGGCCAGAATGACTTACCTGGCAGAATCTTGCCGGCATCGTCTTTGGTCAGCACTCCGGCTTCTATCCACTTATCGACCCGATATTTGGCGGCATTCTTAGACGCAAACCCAAACAGCCCAGCCAACTCGGCGTAACTTGGCATGCGCTTATTGTTCCGATGAAACTTCTTCAGCTTTCGCAGATGATCAACCTTGGCGGCCATATGGTGTGGCGCATACCGCGGCACGTCATTCGCGAACGACGTGCCGCGCCGGGTTATTTCTGGGAGAATTAATTATTTTTTGCCTTATTGTATAGCAACCATCTCGACCACCTGTGCCGTGCTTAGCACCATGTCATTCCCGTGAAGACGGGAATGACGCGGGAGGCAGCGATGTTCAGAGCGATGGAGACAAAACAACAAACCCCCTTTTTGAGGTTTGTTTCGGCGAAAGCTCCCGGATGGGGTAAAGCTGCCCACCAAGGAATTTTTTTCTGAACCAAGTGAAATGGAGAGGGTACTTGATCAGATAATTCTTCGGTTCGGGCATGCCGCCGATTGGCGGACAGGGACCGCCCCACCCGGGAGTCGCAAGATTTAGTTTATTGTACGTTCGTACAATAGTCAAGAAAGTAATCCACAGATACAAAAAACGACCGCTACAGCGTAGCGGCCGCATCAATCATATGATTGTCGACAGCCGGAAAACGACATCTCACGTCTCCATTTCCCGAACCAGCTTTAGAGCCAGAAATACAGCATGTACACCACCGGCGCAAACAGCACCGCGTTTATTGCGAGTGTCAGCGACATCATCGCCGTGAACACCACGGCATCGGGTAACAGATTGACACTAAATCGACGAGCGATCCATTCACAGAACGGCGACTTAATGCGGTGGCCGTAGTGTTGGCTGTCGCGCATGAACAACGACCTCTCCAACATGAGTGCCGGGCAATCGTGCCAGATGCAATTCGCCATGTGCATAACGCGTCCTTGAGCGAACCAGAACGCCGCACTACACAATGCGAACCGAATGAACGGCCAACTCATGGCGGTCAGATGAGGTTCATCATTGCAGGCAAACAGAATTCCCATGCCGAACGTGCCGACAGCGAGAACCAGAGCCAACCACGTCGTAATCTGCCAAAAGATATGAATAGTCGAAACGACCTCTCCGGCCAAACGATACCAATTCATCTCGTCTCCTTTTTCTGTAAGGAACTGAGAAATATAGCGGTTTTTGTCCGGCACGTCAACCGTCCTGGATTGGATGCGGCATTCAAGACCGTTTGTCTCAGCCAACCCTTAACTACAGGCGCCACCATTAAATTTGTCATTGCGAGCTAACTGATGGCCTCAAAGACTGCGCAAATTTATCTTGAACCCCGGAATTTGCGCATTTGTTATTCGGCGTGCTAAGGATGTGGCGCATATTCATTAAAAAACCAAGCTATGCAGATGAAATTTTACTCAACCGCACTCATCGGCCTGGATGCGGTGCCGATAGAGGTGGAGGCGGATATTTCGCGCTCTACATTGCCGGTATTTAAGATAGTCGGCTTGCCAGACGTTTCGGTGAGAGAGGCTCAGGAGCGGGTGCGGGCAGCCATCAAAAACAGCGGACTGTCTTTTCCACACGCGCGGGTCACGGTGAACCTAGCGCCAGCACATATACGAAAAGAGGGTCCGATGCACGACCTAGCCATGGCACTGGCGATAATCAGCGCGTCGGGCGGGCTGAGGGTGGACGATAAAAAACGCCGGGTGTTCATGGGAGAACTGGCGTTGGACGGCTCGATCCGGCCGTTTATCGGTGCGCTGCCCGCCGCGCTAGCGGCTATGGAGAGCGGAGCCGAGGAAGTGATTTTTCCGGCGGCTAATTCCGCAGAGGTGGCTTTGGCGTTGCGAGCCAAGGACCAGACAGTGAAGGCGCTGCCGGTCAGGAGCGTGCCCGAGGTTTTGCTGCATCTCAGTGGAATGCAAAAAATCGAACCGCTGCAGCCATCGGATAAGTCGTTGGATGTTTCGGATGTTAAATATCCGGTTGATTTTGCGAACGTGTACGGTCAAGCGCAGGCCAAGCGTGCACTCGAGATTGCGGCGGCGGGCGGGCATAACGTTTTGATGACCGGTCCGCCGGGTTCGGGCAAGACCATGTTGGCGCGAGCGTTACCGTCGATTTTGCCGCCGATGTCTCGGGAGGAAATGTTGGAGGTGACAAAAATCCGCAGTGTAGCTGGGACGCTCGCTAAGATTGGCTTGGCGACCGAGCGGCCATTTCGTTCGCCGCATCATACGTCGTCTAGTGTGGCGTTGATTGGCGGTGGCAGTTGGCCGGCGCCAGGCGAGGTCAGCCTAGCGCATCGCGGAGTGTTATTTTTGGATGAGTTTCCGGAATTCCAACGGCATGTTTTGGAGGCATTGCGTCAGCCGATGGAAGACGGCTTTGTAACAATCTCGCGCGCGCAATGCACATTGCGATTTCCGGCGCAGTTTTCGTTGATTGCAGCGCGTAACCCGTGTCCGTGTGGTTATGCCACCGATCTGTCGCACGAATGCACTTGCACGCCATCCGAGGCACAACGTTACAGCCGTAAAATTTCTGGTCCCCTGCTCGACCGCATTGATCTACATTTTGAGGTCCCCAAAGTCGATCCTAACGAGCTGCTCAACCGAAAGCCCGGAGAGCCCTCCATAAAAGTCCGCAAACGGATAGTGGCAGCCCGTGAACAAATGGCGGTGCGACTGGCAAATGATTCCGCAGTGTCCAACGCAGACATGGATCATAAATTAATCTCAAAACATTGTACGCTTAACGCTGACACGGAAAATTTCTTGCGTAATGCCACCGATAAACTCAAGCTGTCAGCGCGTGCGGTATCGCGCACGCTAAAGGTCGCCCGTACTATAGCTGATATCGGCGAATCAAATAAAATCGCCCGCGAACACTTGGCTGAGGCGATTCAATTTAGGGCGCGATAGAAAAACCGGACATCTATAGTCCGGTCGTGATTAGTGAATCGCATTCTGCAGATACTCATGCCCATCTGTCGTAATGCGATACATGAGCATGCGGTAATCCTTGCTCTTGGTTTTGCCTTCGACGGCGATAAAGCCGATTTCTCGCAACACAAGCAGGGATTCTTCAACCCAGCCGGCTGAACGCTCTGGGGCGCGGGGTAATTTGTCGCCCAATGCATGCACCAGCGCCCAACCTGTGACGGCGTTACCGTTTTTTAGCCGCAATAAAATGACCATCTGTTCGGTAGTGAGAGTCATGGTCACCTCCTAATAATATTGTAGCGGCAGAGCTTGTCTCTGCCCATAGAAGCGTTCGCTCGTAAGACCGAGCAGAAGCAAGCTCTGCTGCTACAATGACTTGGATTTTGAAATATCTCATGCTTTTCTCCAAAAAATACTGAAATTATTATGTCGCCCAAGCCGACCTTTATCAAGAAATATTGACGTTACGCTGTTAGGATTGCAGCAATTAGGGTTACCTTTTCTCGTCAAAGGGTGTAAAGTG
>CAZAOV010000033.1:0-14269 GCA_964486995.1 uncultured Gammaproteobacteria bacterium
TACACCCTTTGACGAGAAAAGGTAACCCTAATTGCTGCAATCCTAACACGGATTTGTCAAGGGTGAGAGCTGAAAAATGGCTTCACACAAATAAAAACGCGTCCAAAAATATTGTACGCGTTTTCGCCATGGACGAGCCGCGTCAGTTCTCAATGATGAAAACCTCACGCTCGATCACGTGCCCGTTGTAGAAGTGCACCTCCTCGGGCATGACTTGAAAATACTCGGCCGCTCTGAGCCTGGCCTTCTCGCGCCACTCATCAGAGGCGCGTTCCATGGTCATTACCTGAAAGCAAGGCTTACCCTTGTGGGGCACTGGACGAGCACTGTTAATTACTGCGCCGAGAATCTGGATACAGCCGACCTGCAGGGTGCAGTCGTCATAGTTTAGGCTGACCTGGCGCGCGACGAGCATCGCGCCGACCATCTCGGGCGGATAGAGTGTGCGCGTCCCGGACAGCCCGACCTCAGACTCAATCCCGGCAAATCGCTCATGCGTGGCCTCGACCGGAAAAAATTTTGTCCTTGGCATGTTCCCTCCTCCTCCTCCTCGGTTTTTGGAACGAAGAAACTTACCACGCTCTAGACAATTTGTCAATACTTTGCCGGTAAAACATAAACTGATTTCCGGCTATCCGTTCCGTTTGCCGACCTTAAACGTCGTTCAAAAAATAATCGCACACAAGTCGAATAGAGCTGATGTTCAAGCCGCAAACCCTTGGCCTTAATGCTATAGAGCGTATCATCTGGCTCAATCGAATAGGTTTTTTGCCCGATGATCGGTCCGGTGTCCTCGCCATGATCCACGAAATGCACCGTGCAGCCGCCCACCTTACAGCCATAACGCCACGTATCTCCGTAACCATCAATGCCGGGGAATGCCGGCAATAAAGACGGATGAATGTTCATGATGCGCGGACGGTCCGGGTCCGGGCTGACGGCGTCCACCAGGTTCGGACTCAACAGCCGCATGAAGCCGGCCAGGCAAAGCAGGTCGAAATCATATCGCTGCAGCCGGCCGAGCAGCTGTGCCTCGGCACGGCGACGCCCCACGGCGGGATGTACCGCTGCCCGAATGATGGCGCGATAGTCGGCCACGAACGTCTCTAACCCGCGTTGCCGCACCCATTCAAAACCTGGCGCGCGCGGATTGTCGCTGCCGACGAAAGCCACGTCCGCCGGAATCTGGCTCCGTTCGACCGCCCGCACAAGCGCCCGCATATTGGAACCGGCTCCGGAAATCAGAATGCCGAAGCGACCTCGATAACGCATTTTATCCCCCTTCTTGTTAAGGTGCTGTCGAGATATAATATCTCACACGCGAAACATTAACCAAAGAGTATGAATATTCCTGTTATTTTAGGTACGGCACGCACAGGCCGCCAGTCAGAAAAAGTAGCCACGTGGATGCTTAGCCGGGTTGAAGAATCTGGAGCCGAGACCGAACTCATTGACGTACGCCATTATCGCCTGCCGGCTTCGGATAACAGCGAACAATCCGACATCGCAAAAAAATATATCGAAAAAATAGTGGCTGCGGACGGATTGGTGATAGTATCTCCAGAATACAACCACGGCTATCCAGGTGAGCTTAAAATGTTACTCGATCTCTGTTTTAAGCAATACGGCGGTCGCCCGGTACTGCTGTGCGGTGTTTCGAGCGGCGGTTTGGGCGGGGCACGAGTAGTCGAACAATTGAATCAAGTTATGACCGCACTGGGCATGTACCCGATTCCGGGTCCGCTATATTTTTCTGACGTTGAACAGCTGTTTGATGATTCCGGACAGGCCCGCAACGAAAGTCACACGAAACGAGCGCAAAAATCCCTGGGTCGTCTAATTAAATATGCCCAGGCACTACAAACCGCGCGATAATCCACAAGCCCGCATACTGCGGGTTTTTGCTATGATGTAGTCGCAGTTCCTTGAGGTGATAGATGACTATACGAATTCCTAAAGAAGCGAGCGATTTATTGGATGAAATCGAGCGAGCCAACTGGCCAAAATCAGACCAACTGTGCCTGAAGGCGATGGGCTTTCGCCTAACCAACGATGAAGTTGAGCGCTTGCGTGAACTGGAACGAGACAAGCTCCTGAGCATGGCTCGGGATGCGTTCGTCTGGTGCAAACAGCTGGTGCGACTACCCACCACCTCCAGAATCTGGGAGGTGCTGGGCGCAAAAACCCGAATTATGGTTTTCTGGGGTAAGTATCACCGTGGTGTGCCGCAACCGGATTCCGACAAGGCCAGCCAAGCTTTTCTGCGGGTCGGCCGCATCGCTGAAACCAAAGAAACCCTAGCCCTGCCAGTCCTCTGGTACGAAGAGAAGTACAAGTGGCATCCGGCGATATATAACGAAATCCGCACGCCGGAAGAGCTGGTGAACACGGTTCATCCGCGCTTCCTGAAAGGGTTTCATGTGTTGATTCTCGGTCCTGAACCCTGGAGATGGGTCTTGCAAGACATCAAGCTTCATCACCCACCCAAGAAAGACTAGCGCACAGCCGCACATATAAGTGCGGCTTTTGTTCTGAGCCGTTGACGAACCGCTAGATTTCAACTATATTAACAAGTTGATTTTGGAGGAGGAAATCGATGTATAGAGCGGCTCTTTGCATTATCATGATATTTGCTATCGCTACACCTGCGTACTCACAAGAAACTCGCGACGAACAGGATGATGAAATCGGAATCGCCACAACAGACCTGCAGCTCCGCGAAGGACAGCAGCAACGAATTCTCGGTCAGCTATTCATTGCTCCAATATATTTCATGGGATATATCACCGTGCATGAGGGTAGTCATGCCTTGTGGGGCATGGCGTTTGGTCTTGAGATTGAGCGATTCCAACCCTATCCTCACTACGAAATGCGCGACATCGACGACGATGAAGATGGTTATGTAGATCGTCAAGAGCGGGTTTTCTATTGGGGGTCCGTGAGATACGAAAATATTCCTGATGATTTCTCGCGGGTGCGAGGCGCGCTGATAAATATCGCACCATACTTGACCGATGTAATCTGGTTTGGTGCGGCCGACCTGCTGCTACAATACGTCGTTGACCCCCATTCATTCGTGGCACCCTTTCTGCTCGTGGGTGGCATGGTGACCCCCCTGGTAAACTTCATCACTGGACTAAATTGCATGAATCAAACCTGCGACATGAGCCGCTTCTCGGAACACAGCGGCCTGCCACGCGGTGCAGTAATGATGATTGGATACTCATTGGCGGCTATTGCTGTCTGGCGTATCATGCACCATTTTCGTCGAATATTCATGGAAATACGGCCCCGATCGATTAATCGTGATTTAGCGCTATCAGTTGCACCGATTACTGATTCAGAGCAGTTTGGTCTAGACGTAAGTGGCTCGTTCTAAAAATAACACCCTCCTGTGGGGTGTTTTTTGTTGACTATTAATAACCGCGTGCTAAGCTGACGCCTCGGCTTAGGAGGATACCATGTTCCGAGTTGTACCTTTCTTGGTTATTCTATCGCTTTGCTTGTCTTCTCCTGCGTGGGCTGAAGAGGCAACTGCCGCTGACACCGAGCCAACGGCGACATCTGACGAAGCTGCGGCGGCGAATGAATCAGAGCCGTATGACTTTCGCATGACCGACTGGTCCGTCGATACGCAGCTCCGACCAAATCAGGGTTGGCGTTTCGGTGGGCAAGCGCTCATGGCGCCGGTCTATTTCTTTGGGCACATCCTGATGCACGAAGGTAGTCATGCGCTCATGGGTATGGCCTGCGGATTCGAGGTCGATCGGTTTTACCCGTATCCGGTCACGGTTCCGATTCAGCAAACCGCAGAAGACGAGCCTCAGGACACGTTCTTCTGGGGTCTGACCATTTTCGAACCGCGTCCGGTGAGCGAGGTGGAAGATTGGCAGGTGGCCCTAACGACCATCGCTCCATTCATGATGGATACCCTACTGTTCCTGACCGGCGACCTGATTCTGGAATACGCGGCGAATCCGCATTCGGTCGGTGCACCGTTCCTGCTGGCTGGCCTGATGATGGCACCGCTAGGCGACTTCATCGTTGGCTTGCTAAGCACACACGACGGCAGTGACCTGCATCAATTCTCAGAAGCGTCTGGAGTGCCCTACGGCATTACCGCCGGCATCGGTTGGGCGATGGTCATTGTCGGTCTGTGGCGCGTGGCACACCAGTTTCGGCGCGTGTTCATGGAACCTACGCCAGAGGCGTTGGAACGTGAGCGTGGCATTGCTGTTTCGGTCCTACCGATTGCCCACGAGGACATGCAGGGCATCGGCGTAGTCGGCCGATTTTAAAAAAATCAAAACGGGTGAGGATTTCTCCTCACCCGTTTTTTATTGCTTAACTTCCGGTTAGAAGTGCGCCAGACTCACTAACGCTTCTTCGAATCCAGTAATCAACGTCTCAGCAATCATGGTTTGCCAACCTGGTTCATCAAGCGTCTCAACGAATCTCTCCTGGAAGTAGTTCGCATCCATTGCTGCCGCATCGGCGACCAGTCTGCGACCAGTTTCCGTGGTGTACCAGACCGGCTCACCCGGCGCAGAACGCAGGAGCTGTCCTGCCGGATAACCAGAGGCCAGATCGGTCAGAGTGATTGGGTCACCCATGTTGAACTGGCTGAACATGCTCACGTCCACATCCATAATCTTGGTGTTCCAGTCCGGACCGGCCATGGCGAGAGCGGTAGGTTCATCTATAATCCAGTGCAGGGTGTTTCCGCCCGGAGCGATGTAATAAGTCTCGGGAGTGCTGGTAATCTTGACCCACATGGTGCCGGGTCGCGGCATGACCGAACCACCAAGTGGAATCGCCGCCAGTTCAGCCTCGGTAATCGGCTTCACCAATGAGAAGTCCGGATACCAAGTGTCAAAGGTCTGACGATCCATGAACGGATGACGCTTACCGTCCAGTCCGAGGTAATATACGGTTGAATCGGTTGTGGTGCTGGGATTCTGATCGTCTGGTAGCTTCACGATATCATCAACCGCGTAGCTGCCGACAAAACTTGCGTTAGCGCTCTGACGATCTAGCGGATCGGTCCAGCCTGGGATGGTACCGGTGTTATCATCTTCCTCTTCATCGTCGCCATCATCAGCCGGCGGCAAACCCCCGCCGCCGCCGCCACCACCGCCGCCTTGGACGTCAATGGTGAAGTCGTTTCCGCTCTCAACATCGTCCAAAACTTCGTCATCAGAATCAATAGCTTCGAGCTTGATGCGAGCCGTGGTAGTTGCGGAACTCGGCACGCTCCACGTGTAGAAACCGGTGTTTGCTGCATTGGTAGTAATCACTGACGGATATGTTGCGCCGCTGTCATTTGAGAGCGAGATGCGAATCCTGTCGATGCCTGAGCCAGTAGAAGCCCAGTTAATCTGATAATCAGTGCCACCAGTGATGGTCTCGCCACCGTTCGGTCGGGTCAATGTGAGAGCTACATCACCAACAACTTCATCGTCATCGCTGTACGGACCAGCCGCAAATGAAGACAGATGCGCGGTGCTGAAAGAGCAGATGCCTTCATCCATCTGACAAATCGATGTCAAACCCCAAGTTTTCTCACCCGCATCCTGACGCCAAATGCTCAGAATCTGCCCGTCTTGAACGCCTTCATCATCGATAGCCAAATAAACATCGATGGCCGGCGAAATAGAAAGCCCCAAGGTTGGTAGGCCGAATGCAAAATCCGCTAGGGATTCGAAGCTTAAATTCTCCAAATCAACATCGTTGTCCATGAACAAATCTTCGAAATTGGTCGATTCGCCCGCCTCGAAAATCGTGCCTTCCGGAATATACACGCGGTGTTCACCAACCCACAGGTTTACGTTCGCGTAGAATCTAATTGCGGTGGTGTTACCGAACTGCTCACCAACCGGAGCCACTAAGCCAGACCGCAGTAACCCGAACGGAATATAATCGGAAGAAACATGATATGAATCGGTTTCCTGATCATACGCGGGTGCCGGCCCGTTCGCGTCTGGAAGCATCAATCCGTATCCGTAACCATAACCCCACACGTTTGCCATGGAGTATCCCTGCTGAACAAACCGGTAGGACTGCTCGGTGACGGTGGAACTTTGTCCGTTTATTCCCGGTACAGGGGTCGCTGCATAGCCACCTGGTGACTCCACACCCACTGTGACCGTTCGCCCATCCAACTCGTGCTCAATGATATGAATATCTATCATGCCGTTCTCATGCATGGCTATCTGGAAATTGGCCCAATTGTCAGCATTTTCAATAAGAGAGCAACATTCGGGAACATCATCAAAATCCACAACCATCACCCTGTTCGGGGCTGTTCCAAATACCTGATAGCTAATGGAACCTGACTCCGCACCCGGCGGATAAAGATTGGTCCAAGCACCAGCAATAAGACAGTTTGGACTATCTTGGTCTGGTATCACCTGACCAGAACAACAGCCAGAGCCACTGTTTCCAACGAAAGTGATAAAGCCGTTGCTACTGATACGGAAGTTGTAGTATGTCTCTCCGTAGAACTCAAACGGGAACGGCAGTGGAATCGCGTCACTGACTTCATCATCATTTAGGCCAACAGACGTGCCGGAAGTCATTTCGTACGGATCAAATGTAATCGAATACGTGAGATAATTCGTGAACTGCATCTTATATCCAGCATACACGCCGTGCTCCCAGCCAAGACCGTAGCCGTAGCCGTAGCCGTAACCGTAGCCGGTGTACCATCCCACCGGACCGGTCTGACGAACAAAGTGTCCGTACACACTCGACCCAAAGACAACGCTAAAAATCACGGCCAAGAACAATCCGAAGATTAGCCTGGACACTTTTATATTAGACAAAACAGATTGGTGCATAAGTTTTCTATGATAATAATTTCTAAACATAGTTTATCACTTTATTCCGCTTTTATTAGCCTAGACTGTGGATAAAAATAAACCTATTTTAACCTTGTCGAGAAGTTACGAACCAACTGATTCACCAACAGCATCAACAATCCATAATAAAGATACAAGGAAACGAAATCGGTCTGCTTTTCCAGCCCAAATGCCGACAAAAGAACAGCTATGATAAATAAGGCTAAAACAAACATAATGGCGACAACCTGGTCAACCACCCGAAAAACCACCAAAGCTATGGAGAATATCAAAATCGCCAGTGCATACATATCTATTTTGAAATATATGGCGATGATAACCACTATCCCGCTTAGCGCCAGCTTCACCTTATCGCGGCGATTCCAGCTCGGAATACCAATAAGCCCGGTATAAATCGCGACCATGTTTTCTCGAATCCAATTCGTAATTCTCATATTATTCTTCGCCATCCTGCTTCTTAACCGCATACAGTTTTAATGTGGGCCATTCCTCGATCAGTTCGATATCGCTCCTCGTGTCTAGCCAAAGATACCGCGACCAATCGGCATCCTTAGCCAGCAGTACGTATCGAATGTCTTTTTCGCCAGCTTCAAGCAGGTCAGTCTGACCACCGTTTTGTATCCATGCACTAACCGAGGCTGATAGCGAACTGCGATTGCTGTCATTGATCCCCCCCCATTCCATGTTGGTTCCCTTGATGGTTGGGCAGGTAAAGAAAGATTTTGCCGGTGAGGAAACCACTCGACCGATCCAATCAAATCTCATGTATAAATGCCAAGGCAAAAAAAGGGTAGCTCCTTCACAACCGCTCAATTCTACAATTCTTTGGTCAGCCTGCTTCCAGTCTTCAGGATACTCGGTCGGTCGAATCTGCCCGCCCATACCCCATAGAATCAGCGGCGCCTGCATGATGATTACGCCGGATAAAAACAGCTGGCTGGCCAACCGATTTTCCCCGACTATTTTAATACGAAACAGTTCGCGCAACCCCAACGATAAAAATATCGCGTAAATCGCAACTATGACTGCCACCCATTTTTGGGTTTCTCTGAGACCTTTATAAAATGGGACATTGTCGAACAGCCAAATCGTAACCTCGTTTGCAACCGGCAGCCGAATGCCGACCGCAAGAGACGCCGATATTACATAACCGACCAAAAGACAGATGGTAAGTGTACGGCTCTCTCGTTTACGTAACCCCACATAGACACCCCAGACAAGAAACGGGAGCAATATCACAAAGCTTCTTCCCCAACCGTCTTTGAGCTTGCTCAGGTCGGTGTATCGATACTGATCCTTACCCCAAAAACCGGACATCATTACAACATTAACCAATGCCTCTTCACCGGTCCTCCCCGATGTCCTAAAGGCCGTAAGATCCTGACGGTTGATGGTCGAAATTGTTGCCTGGGTGCTATTCGGTGTATCGGACGGAGACAGGACAAATGACTTCACTATCCAAGCTGAATTCAATACTAAAATCACTCCCGCGAGCAACAAGAAATGACCAACAACCGCTAGCTTGCGCCGTTTAACTACCGTGGCGATGAAACCCAGTGCAAACACCAGCGCCAGCAGGAACAAAAAATGCGGCGACAACCGGATGCTCATTCCGGCGAACAGCCCAGCTAATGCCAACTGCGGCCAACCCCGCCTTGGATAGTCGATCAAATACCCGAAGGCCAAAAGAAATAAACCGAACCCTGCGACTAAATTAATCTGCCCATACCCTAAACGGTCATAGACGAACGGGTTAAACAAAGTGAATATGCTAACCAGCAGAACCAGCCGACGGTCTTTCAGTACGACAGCTGCAATCTTGCGCCCACCTAGCAGCACCACAGCTAGCGCACCAACGATATGGATTTTTTGCACGGCATCCGCCGAAAAGATCAAACCAAAAAACCACAGAAAAACATTCTTCCACAGCGGCGCCGTATCCCAAGACAATCGCAAGTGCGGCCCCCAAACAAAATCAGTAAAAAACAAAAATCCAGACGATAAAAACCACGGTAATACGACCGCCGTTAACACGACCACATACCACAACCAAAACCAGTTGTGCTTTCTGCTTTTAACTGTCTTTACCATCGATTTTATTGTTACTCCGCTTTGATCTGTCTATCCCCAGATAGGCCAAGCACGCGAGCAAGACAAAAAAACTAAACGTCACCCCAGTAAAAAAGTGCCTTTGTGGCTGAAAAAACAACGTCATGCCAAAGCTGTATGTTCCGTCGTCATTTTTATGACAATCATTCAGTGAGCAGTATTCTTCTGTGTTAACGCGAAACTGGTTAAAGCCGACCCAACTCTCTTCATGTTCAACCCCAGCCTGTTCAGTATTCTGAGCCGTGAATCTCTGCCACCAACTAAGCTCATTGCTATAAATATACCAATTAGGGTGATATGTTTCGGTGAAATTAACGTAGATTTCACCAGATACGTTATGGACAGAAAAAACGTGTTCAGTGGATGATAGGCGCTTGTTTTCGATACGAATCACTTCCTGATCAATGGTGTCAAATCGCTCCGGCTCCCTGGTTACATACACCCTCGGTCGGTACTCCTCGTTCTCAAAAACGATAAATTGCTCCAACCCTAAAGCCGGACGCGTAAGATAAGGAGAGGTATAAAGCTCCTGTATGACCTCGTCTCTATCAATATGATATGGTTTGAATGGATTTCTCTGGTCCTCAATTAGAGGCACTCCAATATAGCGAACGGACTGAAGATCCATCACTGCATTGCCGAGTTCGGAGGCAACAACCTGCACAACTTTCATTTCGCGCGGCGCTTCTTGGTCTTCACTGTTTTCCAGCGCCAGCTGCACATCATCAGCCGCTTTAATGTGGCCAGATGATAATCGCGGATGATATTTTGCCAGCGTCCAAGTGTTGTGTCGCGGCAACCAAAGTACTCGGAAAAAGTCATCCTTCTCTGCGCGAAGATGATCATTGAACCGTGCATAATCAGCCGGCATTTCGCGCTCAACGTACAGCGTCCCGATCTCCCCAGTAATTAAAGGTTTGGTATTCCAGATCGGCAAAGCTATCAATATCGCTATCACGGCGATTTTTACGTATCGGCGCCAACCCGGACTCATAATATTTGCCCGAAGCCATGCGACGAAAAATCCTATAAGCGTTGCGTAACTAATTATCAATAAGAACTTGAATTTCGAAGCTTCGCGAAAAGCATTGAATCCAGGAAAGTTCTCGTACATCCAGGTGTAAGCCTCACCGAACGGAAGTCCGGTCATTTTCCCGAAAAACGCCGCGAATAGAGCCAGAAATAAGAATAGTGTCGCAAAACGCTTGCGCCTAGCCACCCAAAAACCCATGACAGCCGCGATCGAATATGTCCAAAACCACCACGGCACAGGATTTTTCCCAAACCACTCGGTGGCTCCGCCAGTCCAGGCACCGCTATGCAGATTGAGTACCCTAGTCATGGCTACTCCCCCACCGAATATCGGGCGATTCAACAGTTGATTACTAGTCAGTGTGGTAGTGGAGCTAAAGCCGATAATCCAATACATGTTGAGCAGAACCGCCAATACGAAAGGTGATGCGGCAAACACACCAAAGACGAGCAGCTTTTTGAAACTCTTAAACGCCCCCTCATGAATCGCCCTGGCTGCCGCATAAAATGAAAACGCAAGCGCTAAAATATAGAAGATGCGAAAGTCGGCAGAGCTAACCACAAAAAAAGCGAGTCCGGCCCAGATGACATCGCTAAGCCGACGCCGATCCAATACATTCAAATATGCCAAAATGGCCAGAGGCGCCAACGCGTCGGCTAGCATTATATAGATATGTTGGGTCTGTATGAGCAAAAAATATACGCTGAAAGCATAAACTAACGAGCCAACAAACGCCCCGATGTCAGACTTCGTAACCCGCCGAATCAACAAAAATGCACCCAAAACAGAAAATATGGTTATCGGCCACAAGTACGCCAAGCGCTCCACCACACCAAACGACAGGCCTAGCGAAGCCAGGCCCCCATGTATCAGATGAAGCAGATAAAACGGGGCGTGAACGTTCACTCCGCCTAAACCCCAACCGCCCCATAATTGTGGCAGCTGAAAAGCTGCGGCGGCAGATTCGCTGAGCTGAATCCGCCAATCTCCGTTAGCCAAAAACCCAAAGCTGTTAAACCAACGGAAGTGTGCGACCACCGAAATCAAGCAGCCGATCAGCAAAAAAATTTTCGTTCGTCTGTTCATAGTTTCTTGGTTATTCCGCTGCACGTCCCTCGGCAATAGACGGATAGCAGCGCCCAAAACCCAACCTCTTTTTGGGCGAGAAACATCTTCATATAGTAAACGGTCGAAACCGGCAGCAATACAAAAAAGAAAAACAGCCATTGTGCCGGCGAATTCAGATACAACCGCCGAAATAAAACTCGGGATTGCGCCTGATCAAATGTTCTGCTAAGACCGATTCGCGTAATACGCGTGGAATAGCCGACGTCATGATATGTCACGGCGTCGGTAACCGTTGCCAGATTATACCCCGCCAACCGAACTCGACGACAAAAATCCTGCTCGTTCCAGTTATGCGGAAAATTTTCGGTATCATGCAATAAGCCCTGACCAAATATAGTCCTGCGCACCATATACGAATTCGGGTAGTAATCAACATCGCGAATCAGCGACGGCAATTCGATAGCTGACCTATTCTGCCCCTCATGCAAATGACTCGGCATGCCAAACTGGCTGAGCTTACCGCCCGCGCACCAAATTGCATCTTGCTCGGGATAGAGCATCATGAGCGGAGCCGCCACACCCAAAGTTTCGTCTGCTCCCATTGTCGCCACCAGCCTACTAATGCAGTCCGATTCCAAAATATTGTCGTCATCGATAAAAAAAACGTATTCGCCTCGCGCTGTCATCGCACCAACATTTCTTCCCCTAGCGCTGTATAGGTTCTTTTTTTGTCGCAACAGCCTTACCTCGGGAAAATTTTCAGCTACACCTTCTGCGGTTCGATCAGCGGAAACGTTATCAATAACCAAAATTTCCAGTTGCCCGCTTGGATAGTCCGAAGCCAGCACCGAACTTAGCAGGCGCAGCAGTTTATCCTTTCGGTTGCAGGTGACGATAACTACGGTCACTGGGGGATGGTTGGTCATAGCATGAAATGGCGGTACCTGATTGAACCCGCGATTCGAGCGACTAATATGCAGGGTATATATACAGTGAGCGCCACCAATGTCTTGACTCGCTCGCATAGCGTCACAGGCCGTGGATTCTTCGGAACGTACATAATGCAGAAGCGATAGAACACTAACAGAAACAAAAAATAAAACAACGCCGCAGAAATCAGCAAAGCTGACCAGAACCAAGATTCCTGTAGCAACAGCAATAACACACCCAAAAATGCGACGGTGATAATCGATATCGATGAAATCCGACCAAACAACCACGGCTGAAAAATCGGATGCATACTGTAGAGGGCGGTCTTGCCATGATGCTTAACCAACTGAACGTCATGCATGCGATAAACCGAACGACGAATAACTTGTCTCAAGGTCATATACCGTGGCGCATGAAACACGCGCATGGAATTATCGATATACATGTCTTCATGATTATCCATGAGACGCAGACGAAAATCAGTGTCGTCGCCGACCAAACCTTTATATGACAAGGAAAATTTCGTTGGCTTGGTTTGTTCTCGGTCGAACGCAAAATTAGCGGTCACGCCCACCTGTCCTGCCGGCGACATCTTCCAAGGAAACAGCAAAACATCATCACAATAGGTTAACCCGCTGACCGTGGCGTGACCGTTTTTTAGGATGGCTCGTTCGATCGCGACCAGCCAACCGGAATCTGGTCGGCAATCCGCATCGGTAAACGCGATAATCCTGCCGCGCGCCACTGTCAAGCCTTCATTACGTGCAGGACCCGGACCGCACTCATTAGACCGGTCACGCAGCAAATAGACGATGTTCATGGTGCTGCGCCGACGATACTCGTTAATCATTTTTTTGGTGTCGTCAGTCGAACCGTCATCAATGACGATAACCTCGAAACGCTCTCGGTCTAGCGAATTTTTCTCTAACGATTCAAGACACTCGAGCAGTAAATCTCGAGCATTATACGACGGTATTATCACGCTGATATCTGGCATAGCCGACTAAAAAATTGCTTGCTTAAGTAAATCAATGTTTTTTCTGGCGAGTTCGCGAACCGCGGGCATACGTTCAGACAAAGACTGGGTCAACTTGGCTCGGTTGCCTTCTAGATATTTCACTGCCCTCAGAAACTCATCTTTGAAATCCGGTTCAGCGATTCTGCGACCGTCCAACAGGCATCGTTGATCATACTGCAGCATTTCAATCAGGCCCGCCAACTTTGGCTCGTAACGAATCGCAACGAACGGCACTGACCGCTCGGCCGCAAAAATTGTCGGATGCATGATGCCGGACACCACAAACTCGCAACGCGAATAAAATTCTTTCAGTTCGCGCGGGTTCTTACCAAACGCGATACTAGTAACCCGGTCATATTTCGCCGCAATTTTCTCGGCTGTTATTTGCGAAAACTGAACGTGATTGACCAGTACCACGCGATAGCCGCGCCCAAGACAGTACTGCACCACCTGCTCGACGGCCGCGACAAAATGCGGACGCTTGCCGCTCTTGGTTGAATAATGTTTCATGCCGATGGCGACCGTTTTTCCCGGCAAAACCAGTTCATCAATCCAAGCGGCTGGTTTCGGCTCCAACAAAAAAGCCGCATCGGCGGTTTGCTTGCAATCGACCGTAACGCCGTTTCTTTTTACGTATTCGAGCGAATTCGGCTCGCGAATCGAAACCATCTGGCAACGATTCAAAAACTTTGGAATAAGCCAGCGCGACATCCCAGTATCAAACGGCCCCACGCTTTGCGCATAAACTATTACTGGCTTGCCTAAAATCATCCCGAGCAAATAGATATAAAGCCGAAAGTGGTAGTTATACAACGAACTCAAGAATCCCCCTCCGACGCTCACCACCGCATCGACAGACTTTATGAGTCGCGCCTGAGAACGGCGTGATTTGCGAATCAACCAATCCACATTCAGGCCCAACCGCGTCAGCATGGCCCATTTTAGAAACATCAACGAATCAAATGCGCCGATAGCCATGGTTCGATATTTTTTCCATTTGACGTCTTTATATTCATGCCCGCTGACATCAAAAATGCGCGGCACGATTTCATGGCCGGCAAACTCGCTAAACTCGCGCAACTTGTGTGGATGAGTGCTTTCGATAATTATCTCAATTCCCGGAATGCCACGCTTGATATCGTCCACCATAGCCATCAGAATTCCCACATCGCCACTGTT
The DNA here is from genome assembly GCA_964486995.1 of uncultured Gammaproteobacteria bacterium. Taxonomy (GTDB): domain Bacteria; phylum Patescibacteriota; class Patescibacteriia; order SG8-24; family SG8-24; genus JAHJAU01. The sequence goes on from CAZAOV010000033.1 coordinate 14,198, forward strand.
GAGCGCAAAGCAATCAGTAAGGCTCTAGACCATCAATGTATTAGTTTCGGTCGTACCGCTTGAAGATTTCCC
>CAZAOV010000034.1:0-11379 GCA_964486995.1 uncultured Gammaproteobacteria bacterium
GCACATTGTCAGCGATTTTGGAAAAAAGTTCGAGCGGAGTACAATAAAGACACCACGTAAAAAATACCGGCTCTGCTGGTTTTTTTATGCATAAAAAACCTCCGGAAAAACCAGAGGTCTTTTTTTAAAACATTGCCGCAACACCCACACCAACGCTGTCGCGATTCGCCACTGGAGTTACCGAGATGGCGCGCGACGATTCGGCGGACCGTTGCTCCATGAAGACGCGGCGGAACTGGTGAATGATGCGCCAGAACGCGGTAGCCACCATCATGTAACCGACTAGGCCAACAACAGACTGCGGAATACCTGACTGTTCGGAAAAGTTACTAATGTCGCAGCCCTCATGAAAACAACTCATGCCGACCGCAAAATCCACGAACGGCGCAATCATCCCGCCGACCAGCAGGAACGGCGCCCCGGCCGAGGTCGGATCGACAACATACTGCAGCAACAGGTCAGAAGTGGTGAACAAAACCAGGTCGATTAAGTAGGGCGTGATGCTAATCATCGCCAGCTGAGCACGACTCGGCTCTTCGTCGTTGAACCTGATATGCATGTATCCCCACACGAAGTCGTGCCGATTGGCAACCGAACGACAGCCATAGTCATTCGTGTCTTCGGCGACACTGACCCGGTGCGGATAAGGTTCGAAGCGATCCACCTCCAGCCCGTAGGATAGGGCGGCCAGCGCATGACCACCTTCATGAACCGTCACATGGGTTAAGAAGTACACCGGGGCCATCATTACCTGACCCATGAATCTCCTTTGCTGGTCCGCGCGAAACCTCATGCGCGGCAAATTGGGACCACCTTCAGCATCATCCTCAACGAATCGTTCGCGTATGACCTGAGCATGTGCAACATCCGGCACTGCCACGACCAAGAGCATCGCTAGGCAAATCATGCTGCTAACGAATCTCATCAGACACCATCCTTTCTAAAGAACCTGGAATCTTAGCACTTTCTGGAGCCTGCGTCAATTATCAGCGGCGGCGACGGGTGCACATAATACAAGCTACAAAAAACAGCCCGATCGGACTGCTTGAAAAACTACTCGCCGGACTCATTCCTGAACTTATCGACCGCGGTTCCGCGGACATTGCTCCAGCGAATCACTGTAACCTTGGAATCAAAATCCATATCCGGATAAAAACGGCGCATCTGCGTGACGCAGTCGCGGTAATCGAGAAAGCCGTCGTCGTGAAGCTCATCATGGGTAAGCTCGACCAACCGACAGTGTCGCACCTCTGTAATATCAATCTTCACGGCAATACAGAGATGATGGCAGCACAGGATGCCCGTTGTACCCGGACGGTAATCACGATGGCCTTGTCGAATAGTGATTTGCTTCTTTCCCTGCAAGGCGGCAATCCACATCGGTTCTTCGGGTGCCAATAAAATAGCCGCCAACGGATACTTCAGCTCTTCAGACATCAGTCCCCCTCTCGATGCACCCGCAACTTACCTCTCGCAAATAATCTTGTCTAGATGATGCGGCAGCTGTCACTTTTTCTTTATGAGCTTATCGGCTAAACTAGCATCAGGAGAGTTTGCCTAAATTTAAGCTAAAAATATGGAGATTGTGCCCGAACAACCAGAAACCGAACAGGTCCTGACACCCAAACTTAAAGCTGACGAGGGGCGTTTTGATAATGCGTTACGACCGAAGGAACTGGAAGAATTCGTTGGGCAAAAAAAACTACGCGAGAATCTAGCGATTTTTATTGAAGCAGCGAAAAAGCGCGGTGAGCCGGTAGAGCATGTATTGCTGTATGGACCGCCGGGTCTCGGAAAAACTACGTTGGCCCATATCATCGCCGGCGAAGTGGGGGCTAATATTCGCACGACTTCCGGTCCGGCACTTGAACGCGTCGGCGATATCGCGGCGATTCTCACTAATCTGGAACCGAACGACGTTTTGTTCGTGGACGAAATTCACCGCATGAACAAAGTCATAGAAGAGGTGCTGTATCCGGCCATGGAGGATTACGCGCTTGATATAGTCATCGGCAAAGGACCGTCTGCACGCACGGTGCGACTCGACCTGCCGCCATTCACGCTGATTGGCGCCACCACGCGACTATCGTTGATTTCCTCCCCGCTCCGCGATCGCTTCGGCGCAACACACAAACTGGAGTTCTATAATATTGAAGATTTGTCGTCGGTCGTCAGGCGCAGTGCTAATATTATAAATTCTAAAATTACCGGTGAAGCCGCCGATTTAGTTGCCTCATGCTCGCGTGGCACGCCGCGAATCGCCAATCGCCTGCTCAAGCGCGTGCGTGACTTCGCGGACGTAAAAGCAGACGGTAAAATCAGTGCTTCGATTGCCGAATCCGCACTAAAAATGCTCGAAATAGACGACCTGGGCCTAGATCAGGCAGATCGCGTAATTATTGAAACCATTGTCAAAAAATTCGGTGGCGGACCAGTCGGACTGCAAACACTCGCTGCCGCCACATCAGAAGAGACCGAAACCATCGAAACCGTACATGAGCCGTATCTAATCCAACTCGGTTTCCTGCAGCGCACGCCGCGCGGCCGGGTCGCCACACCGCGCGCCTACGAACATCTCGGCCTCCCCTGCCGCCAAGAGCAAACTAATCCCCAATTGCAACTTACCGAATAGAACTATGTCCTTCCCTATCGGATTATTACTCATACCGTATGCGATAATAATATTGCTATTCCTGATACTGGCGGTGCTGAACGTGTATCACCTGGTGCGCTATGGCGCAACTACCCGAACCAGTTTTATTTTCACGTTCGTTTTTATCGCCGGTGCGGCGTTGATTGCCTTCCTGAGTTGGCAGTCACTGGGCGGAGTGGACTGGTCCGCCGGCGTTAGCATCAATCCTTTCTCGGGTAGCCCGAGTGAGTTACCACAACTCTAAGCTGAAAAATATGGAAATAGACGAGTTGATACACAAAAAGCCAGATGAGAAAGTAATTTTCTTTTTGCGTCGGCATGCGATTGTCTTAATCGGGACGCTTCTGCTGATTGCTTTCATGATGTTGATTCCCCTCGGAGCGCTCATCATGATAAAACTCAACTGGCCGGAACTTCTAACCCATGAACTGATCGGCCCGTCGCTGAAACTTCTGGCCAGCGCATATTACCTCTGGGCGTGGCTGTTCATGTTTTCGAACTTCGTCGATTACTATCTTGACGCCTGGGTCGTGACTAATGACCGCATTTTAAATATTGAACAGGAGGGACTGTTCAAACGAACGGTTTCCGAGCTGGATTTGCTGAACATTCAGGATATTACTTCCGAGGTCCACGGCGTACTTCCGTTCTTCTTCGGCTACGGCGACGTACAAATTCAAACTGCGGCCGAACAAGGGAGATTCGTTTTTGAGCAGGTTCCCGGACCGGAAGAGATTCGCAAACGACTGTTAGTGCTGGTCGAAGAGGAACAGAAGAAAATTCGCAGCGTGAACCGAAAGGCCGAGGAGCTCAAGAATCAACACCTATAACGAAAAACCCGCTTCGGATGCGGGTTTTTTGATTTACGCAACACAACTATCGCCACCGATAATTTTCCCAAACCCAATCAGCGACAGTATGTGCATCGCGAAATAATTGATTCTTGGTGTCCGAGCCGAGTACCACGACCAAAATCGGCTTTTGCCTTTCATCCATAATCTTTACCGCCAGGTTCCACATCGATTCATACAGAAAACCGGTCTTGCCGCCGAGCACAATTAAATCTGTGGTATCGAGTCCCGGGACATTATCGGTGAGCAATCCGTTGGTGTTGTTGATGATGCGGTCCTCTCTGGCGACAGTCAATGCGTATTTATCAGTTGAACACATTTTGCGCATGCTATATATGTCCCACGCCTCAAGGGCGACGGCCGCAATTTCGCGGGCAGTGGAAACATTATCTACATCCAAGCCCGATGGGTCAGCCAAGGTCGTATTTTTCAAACCAAACGATTCGGCCTTTTCGTTCATGAGCCCAACAAAACTATCGACGCTGCCGCTTGTCGCACGAGCAATTGCATGTGCAGCGTTGTTGGCTGAACCAACGAGCATTGAATACATCAAATCCTGCATGGACAGCGTTGTTCCGCCTTCCGGTATGCCCCGCAGACTTGCGCCGCCGATTTCATCTTGATCTAAAATTTGAACCGACGCGCCCATGGGCGGCCCTTGTTCGAGTGCAACCATGCCGGTCATCAGCTTGGTGAGCGACGCCATCACATGAAACTCATCCGCATTCTCGGCAAGAATCACTCGACGCGACGGAACATCGACTACGAACACCGATTCCGAAGTAACGCTGATCATCGGGAAGTCCGCACCCGTGGCGTTGACCGGAACATGAGTGGTCGGTCGAACATCAAGCGCCCGTGGCGATGAGGCCACTACCTGTTTGGGTGGTTCTTCGACAATCTCGCCCGAAACCACCAATTGCGCGCGCTCGGTGCCGTACCACCACAATTCCGAATGCTCGCTGAAGCCATACTGCATCGCCCAATCTTCCAAATCGACGATGCCCGCAGTTTGCTCGGAGCGAACCGGCCGCCAAGTGCCGGAATCAAACAGCTGCCGCAAATCTCCGCGCTTATCATAAATGCCGCGCAATGCCACACGTGCTTCGGTCAACGTCATTTCGTCGGCCTGCCCCCATTCGTGATTGGCCCAAGCCCAGCGCGCAATCGCGGCCACATCGTCGAACAGATCCTCTTTACTGTCCGCTCCGGCGACCGCGATCAGCAGCGGTTTTTCTTTTTTAAGATCCATCATCTTGACTGACATGTGCCAACCGGATTCACGCAAATAGCCGATTTGCCCGCCATAAACATATAGACCGTTGTTCGGATCGGTCAGCAAGACGTTGCGGTTATGTACGGTCAGTCCGGAACCTAAGCGGCGCATACCAGTAGTGGTTACGCGTTGAACGGCGTCGTGCTCCAGCGCTTCCGCCAGTACGACGGCGGCTTCGGTTACCGTGGTGGCAGACCCATCAATCACGCCGGAAGGGTCGGCAAACGATGTTGCGACCAAACCCCATTCTCGAGCAGTGGAATTCATGGCTGACGTGAACGCCGGCACGGTCAGACCGGTTGAACGTGCCAAGGTGCGCGTAGCGTTATTTGCCGAACCGATCAGCGATGCGTACATCCAATCACCCACACTCATACGGCTGCCGACAACCAGATTGACGCTCAAACCGCCGATCTCGTCTTCGAAAGTGGATGTGGCATAGCTCTCCAAATTCACGCTTCTCTCTAATGCCACTGCCGCGGTCATCAGCTTGGCGGTGGCTGCGTCAGCATTGGACTCGTCGGCGTTATGCGTCAGAAGAACCCGCCGCGAGGCTTCGTCGGCAACAAACACTGATGTCGCAGTAATCGAACTAAAATCAAACGGGTCACCAGAAATCTTACGCGGCACTTCGGCTGATTTATCGACAACTAGAGCGCGAGGCTTATCCGGCACATTCTCCTTATTAACTGCCACCAGTATGCTCTCCGCAGTCGAAGTACCGTACCACCGTAATTCGTCGTGTTCTTTGAAGCCATACTGCAGAGCCCAATCTTCTAAATCCCGAATGCCGATAGTCTGTTCGGTGCGAGCGGGCAACCAAGTGCCGGAATCGAACAAAGACTGCAAGTCGCCACGGGTTTGATACACGGCGCGTAACTCAGCGCGTGCCTCTAGCAATGCTTCGTCATCAGTCGCCTGTGCCGGCAACGTCAAAAATGCCACGGCTGTAAACAGTATCGCGGCAATTAATTTTAATTCGGTTGTCTGTCCGGTACGCATGATGCTAATAAATACGCTTCACAACTATTCCAGTGTAATAATACTTCAGTATCTCTGTCCAACTGGCGCCGTCGCGTGCCCGACCCAAAGCATCGGATGCGGACATACCCACGCCATGACCCCACAAAGTCTTTCCCTGGTCATAAGGAGTTGGCACTGAAACACACCAAGCTTTAGAACCACCCCAAACCTCTGACCAAGCGCGAGTGCGCCCGTCAGAACGAGAAAAATAGGGCGTCACAACCAGCTCGCCGTCATAGGTCACCACCGAACCACGTGTAGCCTCGACCGCCGCGACCACGTTCGGACGAATTGTTTCGGAAATATAACCCTTATAAACCTGGTCGCCAGCCGTTGTATTCACGTCATGATATTCGGATTTATGCTTGCCGCCGATGGAAATGACGTACAGCGCATAGGTTCGCGCCGCAGTAACCAGCGCTTTCTGATATTCGACCGGTGAGCCGTTTGAGGTTTCGGCGAGACCGCGCATATAATCTTCAATCGGCAGTTCCTCAAGGACCCATAAATTTCCGGTTGCGCGCATGTAGTGCACCGACAAATCGCCGCGGAACATGTTGTAGTTGACCGAGGTATCCCAGGCGGCGCGGTTGTTGTAGCTCGTGATTTGCAGAATCGTGGTCTCTGAATTATCGGGAACCAAGTGCACGTGATAATCGGTTTCATAAGTGAAAGAACCGTTTCTTACCGTGTAGTGCAAGCGCGAAAAATCGAATGTCACCGTAGTGGTGCCGGAAAGCTGACGCACCGGCTGATGATCCTCACCGCTCACCAGGGTATAGGTACCGTTAGCGCTGAACGTAACTGGAGCGGTGGTCTTAAACAGCCCGACGCGAATGTTTGGACCTTTAGGTCCGGCGCTGGAGAACTCACTGCCCGAATCATAGGGTGCTGTAGCCGAAGTCGAACCGCCCGTCACCTCAATTGGAATCTCGACCGTGCCGCCTTCAATCGGACGGTCGCCGGCATGCAAAGTGAAACGCGCGTTATACAAACCGTTCGAATTCGGCGCCCGCAATTTAAAATTGAAAAACGCCATCTGGCCGCTGTCGGCGCGATCTTGACCGAGACCGCTGACGATATCACCGCTCCAAGCCGAATTTTTAAACGCCGCCGCACTATCGGACACGGACTTTAGGTTGACCGGTTCGCTTCCGTATCGCACCCACGGCAACATGCCGGTATTTTTAAACGCCACGCGAAAATCTTCGAGTGCACCGGCACGTATCCGCATGCGCTCGCTGGTTGCAATCATTTTAACTGCGCCATAACCATCTGCGGCAACAATCGGCATCGGTTCCTCATCAATGATTTCTGGCTCGCTGTTCCAGTTGCCGTCATCAGAAGTGCTATCGCCGTCAACCACAATCCGTACGGTAAATTTCCCGCCAGGGATCCAAACCAAATCCTCGGCCGCAAGCCAGAACGTTTCGTTGTATGTACCCGGTGTCTGCGGTGCCTTCAGATAAAATTTCACCTCTCCCATTTGACCGGGCGGTGTTATGACACTGGCGATCCTGGAGGGCTGGTCAGGCCTGTACCACGAGACGTCTTCAAAAGCGCTAGAACGATATTTTGGTTCATAGGTGTAAATAGAGACAAAACGTCGTCCGTCTGGTAACCATGTGGCCTGACCGGCATTTTTGAACCGAATCGTAAACATTTTCTTTTCGCCGGGCTTAAGTTTCAGCACCTGGTCCGAGCGATTAATCTCGCTCGCCGAGTAAGCGTTGCGGTTATTTGAAACATCAACGGTATTCGCCGCTGGCTGAGCCGGAGTGGGCGGTGGCGCATAACTGCGCTGCACGTTTATATCAATCGTAAATTGCCCACCGGGAATCCAAGCCAGGTTTTCGGCCGCCAGATGAAACGTTTCGCGGTAATTTCCCTCTGTACTTGGCGCGCGCAACTTAAATCGAATAAAGCCAATTTGCCCCGGTGTTGTGGTGCCGCCTATCCTAGCCGGCTGGTCACTGCGATACCAAGAGCTGTCGCGAAAAACGCTTTCGCGGTACTTGGGTTCGTGAGTGTAAATCGAAACGAAATTCGCACTGCTACTGTTCCAAGCCGAACTGCCGGTGTTTTTGAAACCAATGGTAAATTCCTTCACCTCACCTGGTTGCACGGTGACTGTATGAGCGGTGCGAATCATTTCTTGTGCGGCATAGCCATGTAGTGCGGCCTGCGCCGGCGCCGGCGGCATCGCTAATCCGACAACAAAAAACGCCGTCAACATGGCGATGGCGGTTTCGCTGAAATTTAATCTGCCAAAACGGCTTGTGCGAAAAAATGAAATCATAACTCAACCGTTCATCTTCTAATATAATTGTACCAAATTTGCTCTAGCTGATAAAGCTAGCTATGTTGCGTGATATACTTCTCACATGGCTTTGCAACGAAAAATTTTAGGCAACGCAATGGCGCATTTCGGCGGTAAGATGGGCGGAACGGTAATCGGTTTGGTGACCGTGGCGCTCATGACCCGTCACTTGGGCACTTCTGGGTACGGTGAGTTCACCACCGTACTGTCTTTTTTGCAGATGTTTGCGATTCTGGCGGGCTTCGGGCTGCCGATTACTCTGGCAAAATTAATTTCACGCGCCGGGGCGGATGAGGAAAAATTACTGGCTAACGCATTTGCGATGCGATTAGTGTCCGGTTTGGTGGTATTCGCGCTAGCACCGGCGATTGGCTTATTGTTTCCCTACTCTGCGGATATCAAGTTCGGCATCGCGGTCGGCACGCTATCATTCCTCGGACTGACCCTGCACGAAATGCTGGTCGCGGTGTTCCAGAAACACCTAACCACTTGGAAGGTGGCGATTTCTGAGGTGGCGGGTCGCTCGATTTTGTTAATCGGAACTGCCTGGGCCGTTCTTGAGGGTTGCGGGGTGGTGGCTATCGTCGCCGCACTCGCCGCCGGCAACTTACTGCAGTTTTTGTTGTCGTATTTATTGGCACGGCGCATCACGCCGATTCGCCTAGAGTTCGATTGGTCGGTCTGGCGCGAAATATTCCGTGAATCCTGGCCGATTGGCGTAGCGGTAATGTTCAATCTGATTTATCTGAAGGGCGACGTGATTCTGCTTTCCACGATGCGCACACAACATGAAGTCGGACTGTACGGCGCGGCTTATAAGGTGCTGGATGTGGTGACCGTTCTGCCCTACATATATATGGGGTTGGTTTTGCCGCTGATGAGTGCGGCGTGGTCACGAAATGATTTTACGGACTTCAATCGCAAATTTTCGCTGTCGTTCGATGCGCTATCGCTGGTGGCGATACCGTTGCTGTTTGGTTCGTTTGCGGTGGCGCGTGATTTGATGACGCTGGTTGCGGGCACGGACTTTGCGGATTCAGGTCGACTGCTCGCCGTGTTGATGATCGGTGGGCTAGCCGTATTTTGGCATGCGCTATATTCAAACGCACTGGTCGCTATGGGGCAGCAGCGAAAAATGGTGGTGTATTATGCGATTAACGCCATTATTTCTGTCGGACTATATTTAGCGTTGATACCGCGTATCGGCGGCATGGGTGCGGCGATTGTTACCGCATTCTCGGAATTGTTTATCGGCGTTGCGGTCACGATTATTGTGACCCGCATGACTCGATTTACCCCACGATTCGGACAGCTAGCAAAAATAACTTGTGCGAGCGCGATCATGTTTGGCGTCGTGTATTCTGTTCCGTCACTGAATGTTCTGCTGCGCGTACTGCTCGGAGCGGTTATCTATGCCGGCGCGCTGTGGTTGATACGCGGCGTTCCAGTGAATTCGGTACGGGCGGTATTTAGACGATAACTATTTTCTGGTTCGTTGCCGCAAAGCTTGTCTCTCTAATCCACAGAAGCGCATGTTTGCCGAACCGGGCAGAGGCAAGCTCTGCAGCTACATCAATACTATTCAGAAATATTTATTATGACGATCTGGCTAATCGGCTTGGCGGCCGTGCTATATCTGGTTCTGACGCTTATTAACCGGCGAGTTGCGGTGGCATTGTTTGTTGCTTTACTGCCGGTTTATTTGATTCGATTTGCGGTGCCGGCGGTTAATCTTCCTAGTACGTTATTGGAAGTTTTGTTTGGGGCGTTGTTTCTGGGGTGGATTATTGGGCGGTTTATGGCGTCGAGACCCTTCACCCCCCGCCCCTCCCCACCACAGGGGGAGAAGGGTATTTCTTTTAGGCCGTGGGCGAATGGGTTGTGTTTGTTGATGGTGGGTGGAGTGTTTGGGGTGGCAATGTCGCAGGAGCCGCTCGCCGCGCTCGGGTTGTGGCGGGCGTATTTTTTGGAGCCGTTTTTGTTCTTCTTGATTTTTGTTGATGTGATTCGCGATGCGCGGGCGCGCAGGATGGTGTTGGCCGCGCTCTGCGCGACGGTATTCGTGGTTGGTGTTGTCGCGTTTATCCAAAAACTAACCGGCTGGTGGATTCCAAATCCGGTTTGGGTTCCGACGGAGACTCGTCGCGTGACTGCGTTCTACGGATTCCCGAACGGCATCGGTTTGATGGCTGCACCGATCACAATTTTGCTCGCCGGATGGACCGTGCACCTGATGCGAAAAATCGAAAAACCGCTCGACGCAATCTGGCCGTCGCTCACCGGACTTGCAGCTATCGCCGGCATGTTCGCGATTCTGTTCGCGGTATCCGAGGGTGCGATGATTGGTTTGGCGGTCGGCTTGGTAGTACTCGGGCTCGCCATGAAACCGCTCAGAAAAATCACCGAGGTCGCAGTCATTATCGGCTGTGTCGCCATCATGGCATACGCACCACTACGCAACTACACCACCCAAATGATCACCATGAGCGACGACTCGTGGGCGGTACGCAAAATCGTCTGGATGGAATCGCTCGACATGCTATATGACCGACCGGTCTGGGGCGCGGGACTGTCCGGCTATCCAGCCGCACTCGAACCGTATCACCAGGCGAAGCACATCGAGATATTCCAGTACCCGCACAATTTCATCCTGAATTTCTGGTCCGAGACCGGCCTGGTCGGCGTGGTCGGATTCCTCCTGCTAATCTGGACGTTCTTCAAAATAACCGGCCGCATCACACTTGCCCGGACTGACCAATGGCTCCCAGCCGCACTCATCGCCGCCATGCTCGCGCTGTTAATCCACGGCCTAGTCGATGTACCATATTTCAAAAACGATTTAGCCATGCTGTTCTTCGTCCTGCTCGGTCTCGCCGAAAGCATGCGGCGGCAACATGCCGCAGTTGACCGAGCGCCAAAGTCGTGATAACTTTTTGGGCGCTACATCAGAGTGCAACCGCACACTTAGTGTCATTAACAATCTTACCTCTGTCATTCCCGCGAAGGCGGGAATCTACGGTGTTAGCAGACGGTGCATTGATGTGGATTCCCGCCTTCGTGGGAACGACAGTTACGAAATGGAGAGGTGGCCGAGCGGTTGAAGGCGCCGCTCTCGAAAAGCGGTATACCTTTACGGGTATCGAGGGTTCGAATCCCTCCCTCTCCGCCATGAAAAAAGTCACCGACAGGTGGCTTTTTTCATGGCGGTGTTTTCTGGACGAAGTTCGAACATTGTATGAGCAAAATCCGCAGGATT
>CAZAOV010000035.1:0-10996 GCA_964486995.1 uncultured Gammaproteobacteria bacterium
TGGGAAATCTTCAAGCGGTACGACCGAAACTAATACATTGATGGTCTAGAGCCTTCTATATTATATTCGCCGTCACCAGCTTACGTGTTCGAAAACTGTATAGTGCAGCCGGACGATGCGCACCGTCGGCGCTTTTTTCTCCGGTGGTTTGGAGCAAATCAGAAGCCAATATCTTCTTTCGGAAATTCCGCTTGTCTAATTCTCGGCCCATTATCGATTCATACACGGTCTGCAATTCAGTCAGCGTGAATTTCTTCGGCAACAAACTCCAAGCAGCGTTAGTGTAACTCAATTTGGAACGCAGACGCTCGACAGCCACTTTAAGAATATCGTCATGGTCATACGCCAGATTCTTCGCCTTGCCTATCGGTCGCCACTCAACGCCAGCATATTTGTCAGACGTTTCCAGCTTCGTGCCCTTGTCTGGCAACAACGCATACCAAGCCACGCTGATGACTCGCCCAAATGTATCACGCTTGGGATCGTCAAAAGTCATCAACTGCTCAAGAAACACCCCGGACACGCCGGTTTCTCCGTACAAGATGCGCTCAGCCGCTTCGAGAGTAGTCTCATCGTTGTCAATCAAACCACCAGGCAACGCCCACTGACCAGCGAATGGCTTCTTCTTCATTTGAATCAACAACACATTTAATGTGCCGTCGCGAACTGTAAAGATGGCCGCATCGGTCGCGACCTGGATGTTCTGGTCGATATCTGTCTTTTTTCTCCCCATATAATTGAATCAATCGCTTTTATCGCTTCACGCAATCGCATGTTACGCGTACCGATTACTTTTATGTATCGCCGACTGCTTTCAGATAGCGCCTGTTCGAAACGGCGTGTCATTTGTCGCCTAATGTGTTCGCCATCTCGTATGCCGTCTTGTACATACGGAATTTCGTCGCCAGTCAATATGTATAGGTCATATTGCCTGCTGTCCGCGATTGCTTCAACTTCTGGCGAAGCCACACCCACGTATCGCTCATGCCAAATGCCGGTAGCAAATGGGTCGGTGTCGCAAATAAGTACGCGATTCGCCGAACGAACTAACCAATCTTCCATGGCCGCCTGTTGGGTGGCGATATGAACGAACTCTTCTGTTCGCCATTCCACGCCTGGCGCAGTGTACTTGCCCTCAGAAAAAACGCGTCCGTACTCCGGCACCCAAGCGGTACTGTAATGGCCAGCCAAATCTTTGGCTAATGTGCTGGTACCAGTGGACTCCGCACCCAGCACACAGACGCGTTTGGCATAATGCGCTCGCACCGGCGGTTCCAGATACTCCCAGTTCTTCATCGGATTTGCCCGCACTTTTGTTCCGGAAACCGGATAGGTGATGCGTGCCTTATCGACGCACACATGTTCGCAGCCCATGGCCTTGGCCCATGGCGCGCCGTAATTCTCGGACGTAAACGCCGCATCAGGTGTGTAACCGAGAAAATCTATCGTGTGCTTTGCCCAGGCCAGGGAATCGTTGTCCTTACAGATGTCGGGTATGATATGCACCTCTGTCTTGGAATGAATTTCCCGCAACCAGCCAGCGCGCGTCTCGGCCGGTATATCCAAGTTCGGCGTGTCGGTGACCAAAACCACGGCCCGCTCCGACTGCGCGATTGCGGTGTCGATGAGATATTTATGTCCGCGATGGGGCGGGTAGAACTTCCCGACCACCACGCCGGTCTTGAACTTCATATAGGTGGTGTTTTAGTTGAATAAGGTGGTTCGGACAGGCAGACTCCGCTTCGCTCCGCATTGCCAGTCCTCACGTGGGTTATGTATTGACGACCGTGCTTAATTTAGAACGAACGTCAGCGCGCGCTTCTTCACCGTTATTTTCTTCACGCATCCTATACGTATATATGTTGTGCCATTTGTATAGCCCGTACGAGGCAAGCACTAAAAAGATCATGTACTCCACTGCTATAAACTTAACTCCCTTCACCCAGTAAAGCCAGATACCGATGAAGTCGATGAATATCCAGAGATACCAGCAAGTGACCTTGCGGCGCACCATGAGCACCGTTGCGACGAATGATATAACCGTGGTGAGTGCATCCAGATATGGGTAATCAGCAGGAGCCTGAAAAATGCTCGGCAGTATTAGATGAATGCGTGCCATCAGCATGCCCATGGTGATAGTTCCGAGCACGATGGAGATTCCGGCCAGCGCGATTTCTATAGCGCGACCAGACGTAACTTGTAACTCACCTTTGTCGTCGGAGTCCTGAGTGCGCTTGCGACGACTCCACATGTACCAACCCCAGAAACCGGTGACGAAGAAATACGCCTGCTCCACCATGTCCGAATACAATCGGATTTCATAGAACAGCAGGAAGAACAGAACGACCGCGGCGATGCCAACCGGCCAGTTCCAAATTTTGTTTTTCGCCACCAAGTACACGCATAGCAGATTTAGCGCGGTGCCGAAGAACTCGATGTAGCTCATCGGGTATCCAGCGACGGTGAAAAAAATTGTATTAACACTTAGAAAGTCCGGCATAGGCTCGGAGGTTATGGGGTGTTTGTCCCCCGTCAGCTCAACCATACACGATACTTAGTGTATTATCAACACTAAGTATCTGGGGATAACAAAAACCCGACTTACGCCGAGTTGTCGATGCCTATAGCTGAATAGCATACACCTTGGTTTTGTAATGACCGAAGCCCAACTTCTCATATAGACGGTTCGCTGCCACGCGAGTAGCGTTTGAAGTCAGGCTGACCTGCACGCAATCCAAATTGCGTGCGGATTCAATCAAGTAGCTGATTAAATGTTCGGCAATCCCCTGTCGCAGATACCCAGGATCCACCACCACGTCATCGATGTAGCCGACGAATCCCTTGCAAGGAACGGCTCGCACCGAAAGTGTGGCCGTACCAACAACGACATCTTTTAGCACCGCGATAAAAACAAACGTTGCTGGATGTTTGATCGCCGAATCGATCGCGTCTGGATTGTCCTGATAGTTGGTCGAGAGATGGTGATATAACTGTATCAACGCCGGAATATCCTTGGGTCGAGCCAGTTTAATGTGCATTTGTCCTCCAACGAACTCGTGGCGAGAATAACACGACCGAGCAAAAAAGCAAAAAATATGAAATAATATATGTATATGAGCAAAGTATTCAACTCTAAACCGGTTCACTGGAGTTATTGGATCGCCATTTCCGGCTTATGGCTTGGTTTGCTACTGGCCAATCGCAGTGCTGACGGCCTTAATTGGGGACCAATCGTAAAATACACTGGCCATATATCCTGGTATCTATTGGTGTTTACTATTTATATCAGTCTGCTGACACGCGCATTTCCAAAACAGACTTGGTTGGCCAAACTGTTTTCGATGCGCAAGCATACTGGACTCGCTGCATTTATGTTTGCGTTGTTGCATTTGCTGGGTGAGTACATGAAACGCTCTAGCTGGAGCGACATTGGCATTATTGAATTTCTTGGTCTTACTTTTGACTCAGCCAACACGATGTTTTTTGCCTGGCTAGCCCTGCTGTTCATGCTGCCCGCTTTTGTGACATCATGCGCCACGGCCATTAAAAAGCTGGGATTTAAAAAATGGAAAATTCTGCAGCGGCTGGTTCATATATCATTCATTTTTGCCGCGCTGCACATCGGTCTTCTGCCGTATGTCCGGGGCGGTGCGGTTGATTGGGAGCCCATTGCTACTATCGGAATTTACGCACTGGGTTACTTGTTGCTGGTCAACAAGCTCGATAAACAGAGTCGAAAAAAAATATTCATGGCTGGAAAGGTTGGTTCAGCAATCATCTTGTTATGCTTGGTTTTGCCCACCCCAACACTGGCCGGAGACGCAACCGGCATGGACGGACTATTCGAAAGCATTGGATTGCAAAAACCCGAGGCTTGGAATGAATGGTCTCGCGATCAACGGTTTGAATTTTTGCAATCCAATGGAATCTATCCACTCAACGGAGAAAAATACCAAGGACAGGCAGACCTGACCGAATTCTACGAAAAAGTTGCTCCTGAATCAGTTCCGAATTCCGAACAAAAAAACATGCCAATTCCAAACCCGCCAGAACCACCAAGCATCTGGTTAAAGATTTACTTATCTATTGTGACAATTGTCATGGGTGCCGGATTGATTCTAGCTTCCTACAAAGTAGACTGGCTGCGCGCCAACAAGCCCAAGGGCTAGTCAGCTAATAGAGAGACGTAACGCTCTACTACAGAGTTCAGTTCCGACCTAGGAACGTACTCGCTGTCAGTATGGGCGTTTTTTATATCTCCAGGTCCGAGTAGAATGCTGTTCTCAAAAAAGAACATCTCCGAGAAGTAGGCCACTTCGTTACGCTCGAATCCGTTTTGTGTGCGATCGACTGGCTGCATTTCCATGAAAAAATCCGCTTGGCACTTAATATCTACTTCAGCTAACACCTTCTCAACCTGTTGCTGGAAATTGGGTTGCGAAGTTCTCCATGAGACTTTTGCAGCTGCTTTGTCAGCCACGATATTCTCTGCCTCTCCCCCACTGAGTTCGCCAATATTAAACAGCGTGTCATCTGGGCATGTCTCGTGAAGTTCGTTGAGGATCCTAATTAATTTTTCAGTCGCTGAATCTCGCTCGGCCAAACTAGAGTGAGCACGTGTGCCAGTACATGAAATGGTTCCGGCGAGTATTCCTTTTTGCGCTGTGACAATCTGCAATTGAGTTGGCTCACCAATTACCACCAGTTCTGGTTTAATTTGCTGCTGACTCAGAAATTTTACCGCTGCCTGCGCCCCGTCACAGCTAGTCTCTTCTCCAACGGTAAACAACAATCCAAAATTATCTAGTTTCTTTTCCAACGCCACAAGCCCGGCTGAAATCATGGCGGCGGCCGCACCCTTGTTGTCGCAGCTACCACGACCATAGATATTATTTTCATCGCTCGTAATTTCCAGTTGGCCCGAAACGGTATCGATGTGCGCCACCAACAATTTCTTTGGAGTTCCTACTGTCGCCAATACATTAAAGCGGCCATCAGACACCGGAATCTTCGTAACCTGAAAATTGTTGCTGAGTTTCTTAACCAATAGTTCTGCCAGCTGATTCTCATCACCCGACACCGATGGCACTTTCATCAGTTCAATTAATGTTTGTTCAGTTTGAGTTAAATTCATACTTTCAGAAATGGTGTTTGCCCCGCCCACACGAGCGGGGCAAACACGCTATGTTAACGATTCAACGCGATAATGCGTCGAATCGGCTCGACTAGATGCACCAGCGTATGGAACATCTTGGGCGGTAGTTCGCCACCGCGCTCGGTGGAGATGATGTCCGCGATTTGCGCAAGACGTGCCCGATGCTCGGGAAGACACCTGATGTCACATCCGTGCGGATTACCGAGCACTCCGACTCGCGGCGTGAACGACGGAAGTTTTTGGTTGTCGAAGTAGATGATATCCCAAATGATACCATCCACTTCGGACAAGATGCCGATTCCGGCAAAACGCAATCCGATTTGTTCGCAGATGTATTGCGATGAGGTGTGAGCTTGAGTGCATTCCACCTGAATGTTGATTCCGGCCTCGTGAACATGCTGCATGATTTCCCGGCATAGCGTGGTCACCGCTCCGTGTGGTGCATCTGGCAGTGCCACCCATCGCCCCAACTCCCAGTAGTCGCCCTTGTTTACCAACGCGGCATGAGCGACTATTCGGCCATCTTCTAGCAACGCCCAAGATGACATAATCCCCGCACCCCAATCACGAACCACCTCGTTCTGCCAGAATTCAGCGGTGGTAAGCGGTAGGTACGGGAAGTAGCATTGGCCATCTTGACCGGTCCAGGCGATTCGAGTCAGTTCGGCCAAACGGTCAGCCCAGCAATCCAACCTGAGGATGCCCTGAGTTTCCAGAATCACGTTCATCATCTTCTCCTTGAAAGAACCAAAAACGCCCGACGACATTCGCCGGGCGCTGGTCTGATTTTTTAGGAGATGCAAATCAAACTACCGCGCGACGAACGTCGTCAGTCGGCGATAGTGATACCAGTTAGTTGTGTTTCTCTGAATTTGCATGTGATTAAACTAAATCATTTTGCTATGTGATTGTCAACTCATGTCATCGGAGTAAAAAAACCGCCCAGCCGAGCTGGACGGTTTGGTTGCCTAACTATTTATTTACGCCACATCCATTTAGCTGCTTTCCATCCGTATTTTACTACAACAAGTAAGATAAACAGGTACAGGGCAATTTGCGCTGTGCGCAATAATCCGCTGACCAAATCAAGACTGATTCCGCGGATAATGCTGTTGATGTCCCAGACGAAATCCTGCACGGCCGACTTCCACGAATCCTTAATTTGCTTCCAGTCAACAAACCTATTCTCGTAGATGCTGACATAAAAATACGTATATTCTAATCGATCGAGCTGTGCGGCCTTGGCGCGCTGCAGATTTTCGAGTCGGGCGCTGATGTTGATGCGTTCCTGAGTGAGCCGCTCGATGATATTTATCTTGCTGTTGATAATGGTCGCTAGGCTCTCGACATCCTGCACTCTCGTGGCCAGCTCGGTCAATTCGTCATAAGAAGCGGTCGCCTGCTCCAAAGTGTCGTCAATGGTTTCGAGTTTCTTCAGCAGGATTTCCTCCTCGCTAGTGAAGTCCTCGATGGTCTGTTTAATGGTGAAAGTATTTTCGTTGAAGTCGCGCGGGTTCAAACCCATTACCACTGCCAGAATCTCATCCACGTTATCACTCTTCACCTTGAAACTGTAACTGCAACCGCGGTCATACTCGTTTGCGTTTTCGAATACGACATAGTCGTGCACTTTCAGGCCGGCAATTGCGTCGCAATCCTGTTCAAGTTGGCGCGTTTCGATCGAAGCGCTGTATTCAGTAACTTCAAAGTCTTCCGCATCGTCTCCCACGACCGGTGACGGTTCGCCCGGCGGCACCGGCTCTGCTTCGCCCACTACGTTGCGAGTCGATAACTTATAATCGGCTGACTCATCGTAGTCGTAACCGCTATCATACGCGCCCATGCCGATACCCGACGGCGCGAATTGTACGCTATGACTTTGTTTGAACGTGGAGGTAATGATGCTGAAACCCAAAGCAATGAGCACAATCGCGATTAAAGCGACCACTGCCCCTTTCAAAACATTGGACCATTTTAGATTGCTGAGAAACTCCATATAAAGATGAAAAATTGTAATTGCTTGAATTATGCCACTTTTTCACCCATACGCACAGCTTCGGCTTGTAGTAACAACCGCGCAAAACGGAGCTCATCCCAATCGTAGTCGTCACCAAGCAATCCCTTTATTGGACCTAATTTTTCGAAGCCTTTTTGCTTGAATGCCACGCGAATAATTTCTAGGCGCTCAAGTGAATATGATTCTCGAGTCAAATCTATTTTCTCTCCATCTTGCACAGCCTGCTCCAAGTGACTGATAATAGTACTGCGAACTCGCTCGCGCGCTTCGGCAATTTCATCGATGGTCAAACCCTCATTCCATAAACGCAATGTTTCGTCGACCGTAGATGGTCGCGGTTCTTTGAGTAGTTCCGGCTCTGGTACGTGTTCTTGAATCACAGTCAGGAACTTGTTGCCCAGCTCGGCCAGTTTCTTCTCACCAATACCGAAGATGCCGGACATTTCTTCTAGGGACTGCGGCCGACGAGCCGATAACTCGAGCAGGGTTTGGTCGCCGAATATCACAAATGCCGGCACGTTCTTGCTGTCGGCGATTTCCTTACGCAAACGCCGCAATTTTTCGAACAGAATCGGATCGCTGTTCTTGACCGTACGACGACCGGTCTTAATTTCCACAGCTTCAGCCACCCGCAGTTCGGGCTCGCAAACGTCACAGGCTCCACAGTTAGCCTTGGCATAACCCTCGCCAAAATATTCGAGAAGAAACTTGCGGCGACATTGATTGTGCTTGCCGTATTTATTCACCCAATTTAACTTTTCGATCGCTTTGCGTCTTTCGTTTGCGTCATCCAGCTGATTTATCAAGAACATTTGCTTTTGTCGGTCACCAAACGTGTAGAAAAAAACGCACCGACTCGGCAAACCGTCGCGCCCGGCACGACCGGTCTCCTGATAGTAACCCTCGATCGTTTTAGGCATATCGTAGTGAATCACCAACCGAACGTCAGGCTTGTCGATGCCCATGCCAAAGGCAATAGTCGCCACAACCACTTGAATTTCGCTACGAATAAAAAGCTCCTGCACGCGATGGCGTTCGGAGTTCTCTAAACCGGCGTGATATGCCATGGCAGCAATACCGCGCGCCTGAAGCTGGCCGGCAATGGATTCGGTATTTTTTCGCGAAGAACAATAAATAATGGCACTTTCGTTTTCGTATGCTCGCAATAACCCGACAATCTTGGGAAACGATTTCTTTTTTGGCCAAACCGAATACGACAGGTTGGGCCGGTCAAAGCTGCTGATAAATATCCGACCGCCAGACAGTTCGAGCTGCTGTGCAATATCCCGCCGCACTTGTTCGGTTGCGGTGGCGGTTAAAGCCAACACCGGAACATCTTTAAGTTGTTGCCGAACCGAACGCAGGTTGCGATAGTCGGGTCGAAAATCGTGACCCCATTCCGAAATACAATGCGCCTCGTCAACTGCCAATAAAGACACTTGGATTTCGGACAGAAAATTGCCAAACGATGAAACTGCAAAACGCTCTGGGGCCACATATAATATTTTGATTTTTCTTGCCAGAACTGCTTGCTGAGTCTGAGCTATCTGAATCGGAGTAAGCGTACTATTAATGAACGCCGCCGACACTCCGGCCGCATTTAACGCATCTACCTGATCTTTCATCAACGATATCAACGGCGATACCACCAAGGTCACGCCCTCAAACATCAACGCTGGTAACTGAAAACACAGCGACTTGCCGCCACCGGTGGGCATTATAACCAAACCGTCCCGACCGGATAGCACATGATCAATCACGGCTTCCTGTCCGGGACGGAATTCATCGTAACCAAAATATTGTTTCAATAGGTGATGCTTGTCCATGGTTGTTGGTTTACCTGTTTCGAAAGCCAGCTTTAGCATGCCAGCCAAGAAACAAGCAAGTCCGCACGACTACCCTTTGATAATACTCAATATCTGATCAAGTTTTTCCTCGATTCGGTTAAGCTGTTCATTGCTGGCCGGGCGACCGCCACCAAAACCAGCCTGCATACCTTGAGGTGCAGCCTGAGCCGCTTCGCCTTCGGCGCGCGCCGTTTCGCCGCAACCGCCGTTACGTTTATCGCAAGTCCAGAACGCATTATACGGTTTGCCGGTTTTTTTACTGATTCCCGCCGGTATCAAACGCATGGCCTGATCGCACCTCTCACAGATTTTTTCAATCATACTTGTTATTAAATTTATAAACGCCTACTGCTTAGCAGACAATCCGATGATTTGTCTAGCCTCTTCTGGATTAGCTACTTCTCGCCCAATATGTCGAGCAAATTTAGCGAGCCGCTCTACCAGCATCGGATTGGTGGCGAGTTCGGTTCTTTCATTATTATAGTAGATGTTATCTTCCAGACCGACACGCACATGTCCGCCCTTAATAATCGACGCTAAATTGATGGGTAGCTGAAAACGACCGATGCCTGTGCCGCCCCACGCTGCGCCGACGGGAATGGTTTTCAACAAATGTGCCAGGTCAATCAACCGTGCCGGCATAGTGCCGAGCGACCCGAGCAGAAAATTAAAATATGGCGGCTCCTCGATAATCCCCTTCTTCAGCATGTACAGCGCGTAGTTAATCATCCCGGTCTCGAATATCTCCAGCTCCGGTTTAATTCCGCGCTCTTTCATCATTTGGGCGAGCGCAACTATCATCTGCGGTGAGTTAACGCTCGCTTGTTTTGGAAAGTTAAGCGAGCCCACGGTGAGACTGGCCATGTCCGGCCTGGCCTCCCCCTCTAACTCCAACACCTGCGACCGATACTCGAATTCGTTGAAATCTCGACCGCTGGTAGTGAGATTGACGATGATCCCAGGACACTGCCGGCGAATCTCCAATACCATTTCACGATAAGCCTCTTTTTTATATGTCGGATTCTCATCCTCGTCCCGCGCATGTATATGAACAATCGTGGTGCCAGCATCGAAACATTTATTGGCATCCGCAATAATCTCATCCGCTGTTACGGGAACATGCGGCGTGTCTTTCTTGCGCGGCACCATGCCGGTCAAACAAGAATTTATCACCAGCTTTTTTGCAGTGTTCAGCTCCAACTCAAACGGATTGCCGAACCCCTCGTCGATGAACCACTGAATATCATATTCCGGTCCAAGTTTCGTCACATCAATCGCCATAAATATCGATTAACTTATCCCCAGAATAGGTGCCAGGCACCTATTTGTGGATAAAATATTTTTCTAAGTCGCACACTAATTTCGTGCCGTTCTTGTGTCCGGGGAAACCAAAATGTATTCCCCAAATAATTTCTCCGCCCACATTAAAATAATGCAGCCGATGATTGTCCGGTTCTTCGCCCTCGGCCACGCAGCCAAAATGTTTGGTATACCAATTGGTTGATTTTTCCGTATCGCAAAAAGTCACCAACTTCTTGGCGCCGGCATCAAACGCCGCGCGCATCCGCGCTTCCTGCAACTTGAAACCAATCCCCCGCCCGCGAAACTGCGGATCAACGGATATCAGCGTGGTCTTGGCTTCGGTCGGGCTATTTAGTCTCCAATGCGCGCAACCGGCAATTACGCCATTAACCCGAGCTACGTAAGCGTGCTCAAAATCAAAATGCGACACCTCGTTGTAAACCTTAAACGTATCACTCTCATGCTCATCTATTATTGCCGCTTGCTCCACCGGCAATAACGAAAAATGGTAATGCCTGAGCACTTCCACGATATCCGCAAAATCAGCCTCGGTGGCGACGGCGATTGTTACTTTATCGTCGGCCATACTTATCTTTGATATATCTCGTCAACTTAATATATTTGGCTCTAGACCATCACCCATAGGGTATAATGGTCATATGAGAGCTTTGCTCA
>CAZAOV010000036.1:0-10286 GCA_964486995.1 uncultured Gammaproteobacteria bacterium
TCGTTCCCGCGAAGCCTGTACGCATACGGGTGTGTATGGGGGCGGAAATATTATATTATCGCGCTTGTTGTTCGCCATATCATTTATTCCGATTAAGGCGTCGCAATCTCGTGACAGAAAGACAGACGTCCGCGCAAATATAACGGGATTCCGACGCTTTGTTCCGGATGAAGGGCATAGCATGAGATCACTAAAAAACCGACCTACGAGAGGTCGGTTTTAGGTTAGATGTAGTCTGTCGGGTCAATACCAACTTGGCGGCATTGGTTTTTCTTGAGCGTGATTTGATTGCACAGATGCTCACTGGCATGTTTGAGGCCGGCTGGATTGTCCTTGAAGGTAATTCTTTCGAGGTTGTCCAGGCGGCGATATAGCTCGCGCAGTTCGGTGATTAGACGATGTTCATTGCACATGGTTCCTCCAACCAAAAGACCGGTGATCGACCGGTCTTTTTATCTTTTTTTGGGGCGGTTGTCAATGGTTAGGACAGAATCTTGCCAGCGATGTCAGCATTACCGTTCATGAATTCCTGACCGGACATGGCGCGCTTACCCTCGGGCTGTATTTCGAGCAGTTTCAGCCAGCGATCGGCGCAAGCAACGAGCGGATGGCAGTCCTCTGATTTGGCAACTAGGCCCGGCTTGGTGTCTTCGGGCAGGGGGGCGTCCATGATTTCCACAGACAGCAATTTGAGGCGTAAACAATCAGTTTCAGTGAATATGCCAGGCCATGGACGATACGCCCGCAATTGTCGCTCAATTCGCGTAGCCGGCTGTGACCAGTCGATGCGTCCGTCTTCTTTCTTTAATATCTTGGTGTAAGTCGCAGCTTCATGGTTTTGTTCGTCGGCAGTCAATTCGCCAGCATGGTATTTGGGGAGTGACTCTACAAGGAGATTGGCTGCGGCTTCGGAAAGTTTGCCGGTGAGCGACAGATAGTCATCGCTGTCATCTATTGCTACGCGAATCATGTCTAGAATCGCCCCATGATCCATCTTTGCGTCCATCTTCATAAGCGTCACACCGGTCACTGTCTCGCCCTCCAGGATCGCGGCCTGAATTGGCGAGGCACCGCGTTGCTTGGGGAGTAGGGAACCATGGAGGTTCAGCGCTCCGCCGGGTGGGATATCTAAAACCTCTCGCGGCATGATTAATCCGTATGCCGCTACCACATATACGTCCGCATTAAGCTCCTGAAGAGTCCAGATGGCCTTCTCGTCCAGTTTCTCAGGCTGGAACAGGTCTAGAGCGCTCTCGCGTGCTACGGCTGACACGGGGGAAGCCTTGAGTTCGCCCTTGCGGCCAGCCGGCCGGTCCGGCTGCGACACCACGGCCACGACCTCAAAAGCCCCCTGATCATTCAGTAAGGCCTGCAACGGCGGCACGGCAAAATCTGCAGTACCAAAGTAAACAATTTTGATGGGTTTATCCATTCCAACAACAGTTAAGTTATCCCCAAAATAGGTGCCAGGGACCTATTTGTGGATATTTTTTTTCTCTTCAATTCGATCCACAAACAGAACACCATCCAGATGGTCAATTTCATGTTGTATCACCCGGGCGAAAAATCCCTTGGCCGTGAATTCTATCGGGGAACCGTCGGCGGTCAGGCCTTGGACGGTCACTTCGCTATAGCGAATAACCTCGTCGAAAACCCCTGGAATGGACAGGCAGCCTTCCTCGGTTTTCACTGTCTTTTTAGAGTGATTGATAATATGTGGATTGATGATAGCTATCGGGCCGTCTTGAGTGTCTGCCACGAACACGCGCTTGCTGATACCAATCTGTGGAGCCGCCAAGCCGGCACCCTTTTCGGCGTACATCGTGTCAATCATGTCATCCAGCATACCGGAAAACTCCTCGGTCTGCAGTTCCTGCGGGTCGAGGTTTTCGGTTTTTGTGCGGAGCACTTTTGCGCCAATTGTAGTTACTTTCTTGATAGCCATATGCCAGAGAGGAGGTTAAGACTTTGGGATAAGCCCAGAGTCTTAATCCTTTATCCAACAGTTTCGGGGTTTCTATCTATTATAAATTCTTCGGGGAGCGAGCGGAGCAATTTGGTTAGCTCCGGGGTTACTTGTTGGGTCTTGATTGCCACCACCCGCCGCCATTTGCCGTCGCGGTACGGTCGACTGTGTCGCAATGGGCCTGCAAACGACGCGTCTGCGATTAGTTGCTCGGCCTGATGGCGGAACTCGGAGGCCGCAGCTTCTGCCTCAGCCTCATTGTTGGCTTTGATGGTGACCGTTATCAGTTCGCCTACCGGGGGATAGCTGACCAATTTTCTGTCTTCGGCCTCGGCTTTCATAAATTCAGTAAAGTCATGCAGGAGTCGACGGATTTTCGGATTATCTGGATCAACGGTCTGAAGCAGCAGCCCGCACCCTGATGCGCCGGCGACATTGCGCAGCATCTGCACCGTTCGCCAGGCATGTTCGGTCACTCTGAATCCCGGGTGGGCCAAGGCCTCGTCCAGACTGGTAGCGGCAACGCAACCCCAGCAATCACTCGGTCCCAGCTCAGAAACATCATGTAACAGCAATTTAGTACCGATAATCACATCCGAATCCGTCAAAATCTGCCGCCGCAATTCAGCTGATGTGGTCGAGTCGTATCCACCTATTTTATAGTCCGGAAATAGCCTTTGTAGGGCTGGTACCATAGTTTCTGTTCCTAATCCAGCGCTTCCTAGATTGGCACCGTTGCAGTCAGGGCATACCTTCGGCAGTTGAGCCTCTAGGCCGCATCGACCACAGCGAATTGTCTTTTCTAGCACTGTCGCCGCGATTTTACACGCCGGACAGCGAAAAACGCGTCCACAGTCTCGGCAGAATAGTGCTCCAGCCGATCCAAGGCGGTTATGATATAGTAGCACTTTTTTCCCGTCTCGTAAAGCCTTCTCTGCTCTGCTCATTACAATCGGCGACAGGGGGTTGCCTGCGCCTTTGGGGTTGCCAGCAATGTCTACCAGAATAGCCTCGCCGACAGTATCCGGCTGTTCAAGCTTAAAATCATCTACATACTCTTCTAGTCTAGGCGTCTGAGACAGCATAACAAGTCCGACCTGTGCCGCCTCAGCTCGCCAACCACACACATCTCGCGCATCGTAGCGCGGGTTTTGATCATATTGCCGCAAGTCCGAACTGTCGGATTCAATCACCATAAACAGGGAAGGGGAATGCAGCGGCGCAAAAGACGCCAATCGTGTTCCAATCACAACTGCATGCGGCAAACCAAGCAATTTTTTCCAAGCGCGACGCTGTGCTGGGCCAGTCAGACCGCCGTGCAGCTCGATTACCGGGCAATCGGGAATTGCCGCTCGCAGTGTCTCTAGTAGCGGCCGCACTTCATCACTGTGGGGGGTAACTATCAGCACACAACCTGATTCGACACCTTGTTTTGTCTGCTCAACTATTTGATTGATTTTATCGGGCGGGGATTTATAGATATGCAGCTTTTTCTCGATTGACCCGCCTCTGCCGCTGTTGTTGGGCGCCTTCTCTGCCGATTCAACTTTCTCGATTATTTTAGTCTTAGGTGTTGTCGGCAAAAAAGCTTTTACTAATGACGGGGGAGATGAAAACCATTGGTCGGCGGCGCGGTTTAATACATTCATCAAGTCTTCACCTACCGGATGCAGATCACCGAAGCCAAGTATTTCTTTGGCTTTGCTCGGGTCAATGGTCGATTCGTCCGTCACTTCCGTCACCAACGCATCGGTCGGCTTATTCCTCCAAGGCACCACAACCCAAGAACCGCGCTTTACATAAGCACGATATTGTTCGGGGATAGCATAATCATATTCCCCAAAGCTTTTTGGTAGCCTTACAGCTGGGACAACTTTGGCGTACATAGATACAAATACTGACAGAGGCTTTTATTGCCAAGCATGGCGGTGGCTCCCGCTATCGCTCTCAACTAAGATACCACATAAAACAAAAAAACTTTGCCGTTTAGGCTAAGTTTTCGATCGTTTTACGCTATGTGCATTGCCGCCACCAAGTAGCCGACGCCGAACGGTTTTTCGTATGACAATATTTCCGATTCATGATTTATGCCATCCAGTATTCCGAACAGCAAGGCCAGCGACATGGCACCGCAAGCATCAGCTTCGGCAATCCATTCGTCATCAATATCCAGAAAACCGACCGGGCTATTTTCATTCAATATTTCTTTCACTTTATCATCAAAGGCCACTCCTTTAGGCGATAAGCCGTTCGGAGAGTTTTCGCCCACCCGATGAGATAGGTCTGCCGAGGCTATTACGGCGATTCGCACGGTTGATTTGCCAATTTCGTTGCGAAGAGCCTTACCAATCTCGAAATGTTTTTTTACGTCAAGCTCGGAAGACGTGCGTATCGGCACAATCTTAATATCCGGCAGGTGTTGCGTTAAATAGTAGAGCGGAACAGATGCCCCATAGTCCAGACACTCATCGCTTACTAGGGAAATCGGCAAGTCATAACGAATAAAATCTTCGCGGAATCTATCAATAAGCATTGTAGCCGGCTTCCATTCGGCCTTGGTGGTCAGATCTCCGAACTCATCAAACTTGCTGCAGAACTTGCTTTGCAGGTTAATGCTTACTGCCTCGGGCAGCGCTTCGCCGTGCGGAGAGATTATTATCAGGATGTCTGGATGGTTTACGTACAGCTCCTGTTCCAGCCGCTCCATGGCGTTTACGGTTTTTTCGATTAGCTTAAGACCGTCCTTGCCGACGTTTGGCATTAGGACGGGTGTATGCGCTGCTATACCTGAGAATACTAATCCCATATGGCTTAATTTTATCATATTTTGGCTAATTTGGCGACGGGGATTTGCAAGTGTTTTTATTTAAGGCTAGGCTTGACAGGTGGCGCTTTTTTGATATAGATTGAAACGCTAGGCAGTTGCCTTCTGGTATTGCCAAAATGAACTTTTCAAATGAAAAATGCGGTGACGTTAAAGTGTCACGCGAGGAGGTCCAATGAAGCGACGACTAATCAGCTGGCTGCTTACTGTGCTGTGGATGCGAATTTTGCTTCCACTTCTGAAGCGGATTGGCAAGGTCATTTATGATTGGTGGCGCAAGCGTAAGCGCAGCGCTCAGCGCTTCACTACGGTGATGGGGCAGCTCTGGCGATCACATAAGCGTCGCGGTTGGTAACAACTGCTGCAGGAGGGAAAATGATTGAATTGTTCGGGCTCGGTTTCATCGGAACAGTCGTTCTGCTCGTTGGTGCGGGCATTTGGCTCATTATTGGACTCATCTTCGGGATTAACGGAATTCGGGAGAAGAGAAAGAAGTACGCCATGGGCGCTTATGCTGGCGGTGGCGTTCGGAAGGCGTTCAGCTACAGCTTCGCGTTGCTTCTCGGTATCGCATTCTCGCCGGTTCTCGTTGTGTTTTGGCTCGGAAAGCGAGCCGGCCGGAAGCAGGTATCGGGTTGAGTCGACCGATTTTATAAGGCGTAGGGATGTCAGCTTTGCATCCCTTTTTCTTTTACAGATATGAAGGCAGAACATGGAAGTTTTTAGCGTGCCGTTGTTGACCGTCGTATCGTTCTATGCGGGCATCGCGATTCAGACATATTTGGACCTGTTGTTTGATCAGCGAGTTCGACGGGAAAATTCTAGCCTGTGCCTGATGGTGCTGTTTGGAAAATCATTTCTTTGGCCGCTGGTGCTGCTTGATTTGGTTCGGGTTAATGGACTGATGACCAAATCTGAGACCGCCGCATGTAACAACAGTCCAATTGTAGCGGCTGAAATGGTCGGCGGCGGCACGCGAAAATCGCAGCAAGCTCGTGTGGAGCAGGCTAAGGAAGATGTGTCCGAGAAGGTTCAAAACAAAAACCGCGAGAAGTGCAGGAAACGCAAGCGGAAGAGGGTGAAGAAAAAGTAGTTCGTCATTATTGCCAGCCGTTCAATTGAACGGCTGGTTTTTTGATTGAAGTTTAGGAGTGAATGGGCCTGAATGGCGTGCATATTTTTATAGATGATAATTAAAAATGGTATGAGGGACACAATAATAATGAACATTCTTTTCAGTTTTCACTTCCCTCAACCCCCTCGTTCATGAAATCCTGCGCCGTTGCATAGCAAATCAGTTAAGCAGTCCGCATAACGAAAAAAAGCCAATAAACTATTTTTCCACACCCTTTGTTTGCTGTTCGGTTTTTGTTCGGGTATGATGATGGCAGAGATAAATTAACTGTGGATAACGACATGTCGGATAAGCTAACAGTAAAACAGAGTGCGGTTCTGGAGTTCATTACGTCGTTCATCAGCGAGAACGGTTACGCACCGTCTTATCGTGAGGTGGGGGAGCATCTCGGAGTGTCCTCCACGGCCA
Source organism: uncultured Gammaproteobacteria bacterium (assembly GCA_964486995.1). GTDB lineage: Bacteria > Patescibacteriota > Patescibacteriia > SG8-24 > SG8-24 > JAHJAU01. Next base: position 6,334 of record CAZAOV010000036.1, read on the forward strand.
CGGTTCATGAACACATTAAGAATTTAGAACGGAAAGGGTATCTGACTGGAGATGGTGCGGCAAGGTCGTTAGATGTGGTCGAAGATATCAAACGATCTGCTGAAGCATTTGCGCTGCCGTTGAAGGGATTGATTGCGGCAGGTGAACCAATAGAAGCGGTTGAACAAGATGAGCAGATTGACGTGCCGAAGAATCTGGTGGGTCGACCGGATAATACATACGTACTGCAGGTGAAGGGGGAGTCGATGATAGAGGACGGTATTTTGTCCGGTGACTATGTGGTCATAGAGGATAAGCCGGTGCCCAGCAACGGAGAGATTGTAGTGGCGTTGTTGGAGAATGAGTTTGTCACGCTGAAGCGGTTTTACCGTGAAAAGAATCGGATTAGATTACAGCCAGCCAACAGCACCATGAAACCGATATATGTAAAAGACATTGCGGTACAGGGTGTGGTGCGGGCGGTAATCCGGGATATGCGAGCCTAATTCATGGGTTATGAAAAAATGATGTAAAAAAAGTTGCTGTTGGATTGTCGTTTCAGTGGGGGAGGCGACAATCTTGACGTAATTTTAGGTGTGTATGGGGCGGTTATCGAGCTGTGGGTCGATGTAAGGAGCGGTAAAGGCGGTAAAGACCGAGAAGATGTCGAAAAGAATTAAAATATGCCCATCAGAGGATTGGTGACCGTTAGATGAATGAGTTTCACGGATATCGAAAGGGTCATTTAGGCCAGATTGGACGGACTTAAATTGAGACGAAGTAGCGGCCGAGGGCAATGCGAACTTATCAAAGGTCGTTTTGACAAAAAGAAAACATCGTGCCCGTGGGAGATTGGCACGATGTTCTCTGTAGAACCGACGTAAGTCGGACCTAAACCACGCACTGTGGCACCTGAAATATATCACGGTGCCGTAGTTTAGCCAAGTTGTAGCTATGAGCAGAAGGAAAATCAAGGCTTTTTGGCGCCAATATATAGGTGCCTGGGCTGATGTAATTATCGCTCGCTAATGCGAGCTAGGTCACCGCCGTGCATGCCGAATTCCACAATACGGCGATACATATCAAGGTAGCAAAAATCCCCAGTCTCCCTCTGGGGATTTTTGTTTGATGCTATTTCAACTCTATTTTATCCTTTGTGGCCTTAACCTTAACTTTGCCGCCGTCTTCATATTTACCCTCTATAATCATTAGCGCCAGCGGATCTAGGATTTCATGTTGGATGACTCGTTTGAGCGGACGGGCGCCGAACGCCGGATCGAAACCACGTTTGGCGAGTAATTTCTTGGCAGTTGGGGACACCTCCAGTTCAATATGCTGCTCAGCCAGCCGGTCAGCGACCCGCTTCAGCTGGATTTCGGCGATTTGCACGATCTGTTCCTCGGTTAATGATTTGAACACAATTACTTCATCAAGGCGATTCAAAAATTCCGGCTTCATGTAATCTCTCAGCATATTCAGCACCTTGCTTCTGGTGGAGTCATCCTTTTTTTCCAGGCCGTCGTCAAAACCAATAGAATCCAATTTACGGCCGGCTTCCAGAATCATGTCCGAGCCAATATTTGAAGTCATGATGATTACGGTGTTTTTAAAGTTCACCTTGCGACCTTTGGAATCGGTCAGGTGGCCCTCGTCAAGAATTTGCAGGAAAGTATTCCAAACATCCGGGTGTGCTTTCTCGATTTCGTCTAACAGAACGACCGAATATGGGCGACGACGGATTAACTCAGTCAACTGACCGCCCTCTTCATGACCGACATAACCCGGAGGAGAGCCGAGCATCCGCGAAACGGCGTGTTTTTCTCCGTACTCAGACATGTCTAATCGAATCATGGCGTTTGCATCGTTAAACATGAATTCGGCTAGCGAACGAGCGAGCTCGGTTTTGCCAACGCCGGTCGGGCCCAGGAACAAGAACGAACCAATCGGCCGGTTTTCTTCAGAAATTCCGGCGCGTGATCGACGAATCGCATTGGCTATGGCGTGCACTGCCTCGTCCTGTCCGATGACGCGTCTTTGCAGTTCGGACTCCATCTCGGCCAACTTTTCAGCCTCTTCGCGCAGCATCTTGGCGACTGGAACACCTGTCCAGCGCGATACCACTTTGGCGATATCCTCTTCCGTGACTTCTTCTTTTAGGAAACGGTGGTCTTGCTGTAATTCCTTGAGCTTGTTTTCCGCCTCTTCAACCCGTTTAGATATTTCCGGAATTTGCTGATGGCGCAGCTTCGCAGCTTTTTCCACATCACCGTCACGCACCGCAATCTCCTCTTCTTGGCGCAGCTCATCCAACTGCTTCTTCTTGGCGCGGATTTCTGTGATTACTTCCTTTTCGTTTTTCCAACTTAGTTCTAAGCCACCGTATTTTTCCTTTAATTCAGCTAATTCTTTTTCAACATCTTCACGCCGGGCAATCGAATCCCTATCCTTTTCTTTTTCCAGGGCTTTCTTTTCGATTTCCAGGCGCATGATATCGCGTTTCAGGTTATCCAGTTCTTGCGGGTCTGAATCAATCTCCATCCGCAATGCAGATGCGGCTTCATCAATTGTGTCGATGGCTTTATCCGGCAGAAAACGATCTTGAATGTAGCGTGTGGTCAGCATAACCGCCGCAACCACAGCCGGATCAGTGATACGAACACCGTGATGCAGCTCATAGCGATCTTTGATGCCGCGCAAAATCGAAATTGCGTCTTCTTGAGACGGCTCAGCCACATACACCGGCTGGAACCGTCGCTCGAGTGCGGCGTCTTTTTCGATGTATTTTTGATACTCCTTCAGGGTGGTCGCACCAATCGCACGCAGTTCGCCACGTGCCAGTGCCGGCTTAAGCATGTTAGCCGCGTCCATAGAAGAACCGTCCGTAGTTCCGGTCCCTACCAAAGTATGTAATTCATCGATAAATAGAATTATTTTGCCGTCAGATTTTTCCACCTCTTTTAGTACTGCTTTCAGCCTATCTTCAAATTCACCGCGGAATTTTGAGCCGGCCACTAACGAACCGATATCCAGCGAGGCGATTTCCTTGTTTTTCAGTAGTTCCGGCACATCACCGTCAACGATTCTTTGCGCCAACCCCTCAGCGATAGCGGTTTTTCCGGTACCAGCCTTGCCAATCAACACCGGATTATTTTTGGTGCGTCGCGACAAGACCTGCATCACACGACGAATTTCCTCATCACGCCCAATTACCGGGTCAAGTTTTTCCTGCTTTGCAAGCTCGGTTAAGTTGCGGGAGTATTTTTCCAGCGCTTGATATTTTTGTTCCGGTTCCGGTGAGTCAACTTTTTGTGAACCGCGAATATCGACCAGAACTTTCATGACTCTAGCGTGGTCTATCCCCGCGCTCTCCAAAATAGTCTTGGCCGGGGATGGAGCTGTTAGTAAGCCGAGCAGCAGATGTTCGGTCGAAATATATTCATCACCAAAACCTTTGGCTTCTTTATCCGCATTTCTTATCGTTCGCAAAGTTGCTGGATGCAGTGCAATTTGGGTCGATTCCGCTGTGCCGTTCTGTTTGGGCAACGCATCGACGCCAGCCTCGGCGCTACTAAATAGAGTCTTTCGATTAACAGACAACTTATCGCAGATGGAGTTAATCACCCCCTCATCAGGTGTCAGTAGCGCAGACAATAGGTGCAGGGGATTCAATTCGGCGTTACCGTTTTCAAATGCCAGCATTTGAGCCGTTTCTAAGGCTTCACGGGCTTTTGTCGTAAAATTCTTTGGAATCATAGTATTGATAGGCTATTAGCACTCTCATATGTTGAGTGCTAATTGTATTTTACTTTAAATTCAGCAGGAGTCAAGGCAGACAGCGCAATAATGGGCTAATCGAGCGGTCTTCGGGGTCATGCAACCGGTCTAGAACGTCGCGGCAGCTATACATTTATTGACGTGGCCGTGTTAGGATTGCAGCAATTAGGGTTACCTTTTCTCGTCAAAGGGTGTAGAGT
>CAZAOV010000037.1:0-10282 GCA_964486995.1 uncultured Gammaproteobacteria bacterium
GGACGTCCCCGCGTCCCCGGGCGGGGGAGAGCGGGGAAAGCGGAAGCGGCCAGGGCCGCACCATTCCGGCTGCGGAGGGGTGGCGGTTTCGCCCATTAGGCACCCGCCAGCCCATTGCTCAACAGGAATATGGGCCTTACGGCCCCTACATCTCTCCGCCGGCTTCACCGTGGCTCTATTCTTTTCGGGGGCTTCGCCCCCTCCCGTTTAGTCTGTTGGCTTAATGCCGGGCGTTCCCGGTCCGGGGCGCTATGCCGTCGGAGAGCCACTAAGAAACTCAAAAACCCAGAAACTAAGAAACTCCAAAAAAATACCGAACCAACAAAGTCCGGTATAAGTATCATCCCTATCTGTGTGCCAAAAACGGCGTGTCGGTCTTGAGAGGGTGCTGAACCAGCATTATGAAAGACGGGCATTCCACGCACAGCACGCCGGCGATGATTCGGTTGGGTCCGCTGCCGTCGTGGTTGTAAGCGCGTTCGCAGATTACTGCACAGTCGTGACCGCACTCATCACACGGCACACTCAGAACATCAGGCCAGGAGCCGATTTCCACGCAAGTGAGCGAAGAGGCGATCTCTTGCGCCAGCTCATCGGGAGAATGCGTCACATCCTCACATCGGCCATGAGTTTTACCCGGTGGCAGCTCGTGCCGGACTTGCGGTTGTAGCACTTCCGGAACCACTAGGCACTCCAGCTCATCCAGTCGAAGATGCTTACCGACCAGCTTGATTTCCAGCTGCTCCACAAACAGCCAATGCAGTTGGGTCGGATCAGACCAAGGGGTGTTTGGTGGCGCGATCATACCGCATCGCAGCCCCTGCATCAAATAAACGGCCCGCTGCATGCTCTGCATTTTGGCTCGCATGCCTTCGTATTTACCCTTAACGATAGAAAGGCGACGGCAGCATTCCTTTTCGGCCGCCTCAAATCGCTCGTCATTCGCCAGAATATCAGGATAGGTTGCCAAGCTTATAATCATCTTTTCCTCCGTGCAGCGATTATAATTGATTGGCCGAATAAGTAAAGCGGACGCTCGAACACTTGCCATTTTTCTGCGTATGGGGTATAAATCCACCCGTGAAAACAACTACTTATATAATATATGGCAGAACTAAAGTTGAACGCGGAAAAACGTGAAGCGACTGGCAATCAGGTCGGGGCGCTGCGTCGTGAAGGTATGATTCCGGCGGTCGTGTACGGTCCAGGAATCGATAATTATAATTTGTCTATTGATCGGCGAGAAATCGAAAAGATCTATGATGAGGCCGGTGAATCGACGCTGATTGACTTGTCGGTTGACGGTGACGAGTCGGTTAAGGTTATTGTTCAATCAATTCAGCGCCATCCGCTAAAGCATCAAATCACGCACGTGGATTTGCGTCAGGTGAAGATGGATGAGGCCATTACGGCAAGCATCGTGCTGGAACTGGTCGGTGAGGCGCCGGCGGTGAAAACGTATGGTGCGATGATGGTGCATAATCTTGATAGCGTGGAGGTACGCTGCCTGCCGACCGCACTGGTTTCGCAGATCGAAGTCGACCTGTCAGGTTTGGAAGAAATCGGCCAGGGCATCACGGTTGGAGAATTGAATGTGCCCGAGGGCATCGAGATCCTGACCGAAAACGATGTGTCCATTGTCATGACTCAGGCTCCGAGGAAGGCAGAAGAAGATGTGTCGGCTGAAGAAGGTAAAGAACACGCTGAGGGCGAGGCGGCTACCGAAGGTGGCGATTCGACAGCAGAAAGCGGCACTGAAGACGGCGAAGGCAAGACCGAGTAGTTTCGTGCTATACTGGAGGTGAAGACCGACGAACGGTCGGAGCGAAACAAAACCGCCATGCCAAATATTAAGCAAAAAACCGTCCGGAAGGAGGCGACGACCGACGACGCCAAGAGCCGGGCGGCTTTTGATTATGGCCGCGAGTTTTGGCAGGGTCCAGCTGGTTGGGTCCTGGTTATACTGATGGTGGTGGCTGGTGTGGCGGCGATATTCTATTCCTATCTGGCAGGAAACGATGGTCGATACGGCGAGCTGGTGGTCGAGAGTCAGACCGACGAACAATACGGCCATCCGTCGGGTGCAAACGGAACGATATTGCTAGAGGGTCCACGCAGTCCGGTGGACGGCACGCCGTTGGCTGAAGACGGCGGGCTGAACTACTATGCGGTGATGTTGGACAATCATAGCGATGCTCGTCCGGGCGCGGCAGTAGCCGATGCGCCGTTGGTGATAGAAGCGCCGGTCGAGGGTGGTATCACCCGCATGATGATGTTTTTCCCAGACGGCGGTTCGGATCTCGAACGCATCGGTCCGGTTCGGTCAGCGCGACCATATTATGTGGAGTGGGCACAGGAGTACGGCGCGATTTTGGTTCATGTGGGCGGCAGTCCACAGGCGTTGAAAGTGCTCACTGAATACGAAGAATCTTATAATCTGAATCAGATGGTCCACGGCGCGTATTTCTGGCGTGACCGGGCCAGGTATGCACCGCACAACGTGTACTCCTCGACAGACTTGCTGCAGTCAGCTCGCGAGAAATTGGATTACGCTGAATTGGATTTTGATACCAGCCGTCCGTTCAAGCAGGGTGGGTTCGTCGGGCGTCCGGTGGGCGATCCGCCGGTCGAGTCTGTAAGCATCGATTATTCCACCGCGTCATATCATGTCACCTGGAAGTACGACGGCGATACCAATACCTACGCTCGCTATCAGGGCAAGGGTGAGTTCACAGATGAGGACAATCAGCCGGTGACCGCGGACAATGTTATTGTGCAGTTCGCTAAAGTCGAAGTAATCGACTATGTGGGCCGTAAGGAAATCGCCACCGAGGGAGAAGGTGATGCGGTGGTGTTCCGTGACGGGCGGGCGATAGAAGCGGTCTGGGTCAAAGATGAAGGTAGTCGCACCCGTTTCTTATTCGTCGGGAGCGATGAAGAGATTCCAATAAATGTCGGCACGACTTGGATTCAGGTGGTGGCGGAAGACACTTCGGTTGAATACTAGTGCACATAAAAATCGCCCTAATAAGGCGTTTTTTTGACTGTTTATTTTACGGCATATAAGCTCAAAAGGCTCATTGAAAGAGGTGGCTAATGCCCAAAAAAATCATCGTAGATTGCGAAGGCGGAATTTGCGGCGAGAGTCGATTCATTCGTGTGATTGGTTCGGGCATGTCTGATATCGACATGTCCGAACTGGCGGCGGAGATTGTGGCGCAGATGACTGACGGCTTGAGCGGATTACGGGGAGTATTCGGCTTGCCGCCAACCAAGCTGGAGCATGATGCAATCGAGGCGACATCGTTATCTCTCGACATGATTCTGTCCGGCATGGGGCTGCTGCCGCGCGGACTCACACCGCAGCTGTATCACATACTGGACGCGGCCCAGTTCAACCATCATCTCGGTGAGTCGATTAGTGGTGCGGTGCGAAACGGCTATTCATATTTACGCCGCCGAAATACGCCCGAGGAGATGCTGACTTCGTTCATCTATTCCCTGTGTCACGAAACAGCGCATTTGTCATCGGCCATCGTGGTAGAGATGGAGCGCACGAGTGATACAGCGGTTCGCACGGCACGCATACGTGACGGGCTGACACTCATCGAAGATCAGAATTACTTCACCGGTTTGAACGAAGCGGTCACTGACCGCGCGGCCGAATTGATTCGCGCCGGAACAATGGAGTTGCTCGGCATTGGCAAGGCGCTGGAGCAACTGCCGCCTGTAGTAAGCGTGTATCGACCGCACGCGTTAGTGGTTGACGGTATTTGTTGCCGACTGTATCCGGACGATCATGGCATGACGGGCTGGGCACAGCTTCTGGAAGACTATTGGTCCGGCAGTACAGCATGGCTCGATCTCTGTCTGGCTACCTGGCCTGCAGCATTTTATACTCTTCGCACTATGGATGAAAATGTCTGGACGGCAGAGTTTTCATTGCGTTTTTTGGGGCTAAAATAAGCTAAAAACACCTCATTTTTGATGGGGTGTTTTTTATCCTATAGTCCTGCGGCCTGGCGTGGCGTGCGCTTGAAGACACAGCTGCACCTCGGAGCCGTTCTGACGGGGTGGTTTTGGTTGCTCTTAGTGCGCCGGCTCATTGATGTGGATTCCCGTCTTCGCAGGAATGACACGGGGCGGGGCTGATGCAGAGCGGGGGAATGCCACCGATTGCCCGAGCCTGTACAGCCGGTCCCGCCCACGCAAGCCGGCGAAAACAAAGCCACCGAACCTCAGTCCGGTGGTAAATTATTTTATTCTGATGATGAGTCCGATGGGGGATTGTTGGTCAGAGTCAGCGTAGATGGATTCGGAAGTTGTATCAGGGAATTTCTGTTTGGCGATGTCCGCGAGTGATGAAAGCTGATCGGGCAGCGCCTCTAGATACATAGCCATTGGCGGGGAAGAAAGTTGGTCGAACAGTATGCGGTAGAGGTCAAGGCCGTCGGAGCCGCCGTCGAGGGCGGTGTGGGGGTCGTGGTCGCGGACGTCGGGTTCGAGGTTGGCGATGTCGGCGGTGGGGATGTAGGGGAGGTTGGCGAAGATTAGGGCGGGAAGGCGGGAAGGCGGGAAGGCGGGAAGGCAATTGCTATGGATCAGCGTGACTTTACTGTCTGTTCCGTGACTCATTGCGTTTCTTTTGGCGATTGATAGGGCGGGAAGTGAGATGTCGGTAGCGATGATTTGTGAGTCAGGGATTTCTAGGGCTAGCGAGATGGCGACACAGCCGGAGCCGGTGCCGATGTCATAGATTATTATTTCCTTGCTGCACCAGTCGTCAATGAGTTTTGACACAATTATTTCGGTGGCTGGGCGAGGGATTAGGACGTCTGGTGATACTTCGAATTTACGACCGAGGAACACCGCCGTACCTAGAAGGTGGGCAAGTGGTTCGTGATTGATGCGGCGGGCGATTAGGTCGTTTAGCGATTCCTGTTGATCGTCGGTTAGGGTTATATCTTCGCGCAGCTGCTCGCGTTTTTTGCCGGTCACAAAAGCAATCAACTCCATCGCTTCGCGTGACGCGTCAGTTCCAATACATGAGTGCAGTCTCAATTTTTCTGTGGTCAATATTATGGCTTCTTTGACTTTCATATTAGAAAATGACGACCTTGCGGCCGTCGTCCTCTTATGCAATCTGCCTGGCGCGATATTGTTTGAGCCAAGCTTCTGCTTTTTCGATGTCTTCGGGAAAACCGATGGGTAACCATGCTGATGCTTCCACAATGTGAACTTGCCGATCGCCGGCCATCACTCCAAGCGTCTGCGGTAGACCATATTCCGAACCGTCACCGATCGGCACCAAGTCATAATCCAGGAATCCGCGATCCAGCACGTATGCCCCGATGTTAATCATGCCGGACGTGCTCTGTGGCGTATCGTCAGACGCGCCTGACAAAAAACCCTCGTCATTGATGGCGAGCAGTCCGAACCGTCCGTTGCTCCCAACTTCCAGACCCAAGATGGACAGAGGGTGCCGTGTCAATTGCAGCAGGTCATCGCGCATGTATAGGTCGTCACCGTTCAGAATCATGAATCGCTCATCCAGATGTGGTGCGGCGATATGAACTACATGCCCCGTACCCTTCAGCTCGCTCTGCTCGACGTATTTGATGCGCCGACCGCCCCATTTGTCACCAAAGTGATCAGTGATTTGATCCTGGCGGTATCCGACAACGATTAATACTTCCTCGATTGATTTCGGCAGGGTTTCGATGGTCCATTCCAGAATTGGGCGTCCACCGACTTCGACCATCGGCTTGGGGCGGTCATCGGTGAGCGGTCGCAGGCGCTTGCCGCGACCAGCAGCCATCAGCACGGCCTGACGAATTGTGGTGTTTGGAGTAGTCATTATTTTGCTCATTGGTCTTTGCCCATGATAAACGATGAACGCAACGCGTTTATTACCAGGTCAAGATCGCCGTCAAGTATTTTATTAATATTATGCCAGGATTTCTTGATTCGGTGGTCTGTTATGCGGTCTTGAGGGTAATTGTAAGTGCGAATTTTCTCGCTGCGGTCGCCGGTACCAATCTGTCCGCGGCGCAGGGATTCCTCTTCGGTGCGGCGCTTTTCTTCCTCTGCCGCCAGCAGTCGAGCGCGTAGGATGTTCATGGCACGTTCTTTGTTCTGGGTCTGCGACCGCTCGTCTTGGCATGATGCCACCATGCCGGTCGGAATATGAGTGATTCGAACCGCTGAATACGTGGTTTGCACGCTCTGTCCGCCGTGTCCGCCAGCTAAAAATGTATCGACACGAATATCATTCGGCTCGATTTTTATGTCCACCTCCTCTGCCTCCGGCATTACCGCAACGGTGGCGGTGGAAGTGTGAATTCGACCGGATTTTTCTGTTTCGGGTACTCGCTGGACGCGATGCACACCAGACTCCCATTTCAGGTGGCGATAAATATTGTTACCCTCAATTTTCATGATTAACTCTCTTACGCCACCGATCTCGTTTACGTTTTTTGACGTGATGCTGGTTTTCCATTCCCTGCGTTCGGCGTAGCGCTGGTACATGCGAGTTAAATCGGTAGCAAAAAGCGCGGCTTCGTCGCCGCCAGTTCCGGCACGAATTTCGATGTAGGCATTCTTTTCGTCTAGCGGCTCTGGTGGTACGAGTGCGGCCATCAGCTCTGGTTCGACTGCTTCTAGATCTTCGGTGAGGCGCTCGATTTCCTGCTCAGCCAGCTCTTTCATGTCATCATCTCCTGATTCTTCCAAAGTATTCTCGGCCTCTTCGAGTGCGGAGGCCAGGTTTTCATGTTTTTCTGCTATCTCTAGGCATTCTCTGAGTACCGAATATTCACGGTTCAGTTCAGCCGTTTTGTCTGGGTTTGATAAAACTGCCTGGTCGGACAGCAGTCCCTCAAGTTCGGTCTGGCGATTGCGCTTGATTTGAATTTGTTCTGCGATGTTCATAGCAAAACGCGGATGATGCATGGCACAATTAAAATTTTATGCCGCATCAATCCGCGCTTAATTGTATCTACTTGTCGGACTTGTCCGCTGAGGCGGACTTTTTGGGGGTCGCCTTCTTGCGAGCCGCCTTCTTTTCCTTTTTGGCCTTGACGTCCTTGTCGGACTTCTTGGCGGCGCGCTCTTGGAACTTTTCGACGCGACGGGCAGTGTCCACCAGCTTCTGTTTGCCGGTGTAGAAGGGATGGCACTTTGAGCATAGCTCAACGTTGATTTCTTCTACTGTTGCTCCGACGGTGAAACTATTTCCGCAGGCACAAGTTACCTTGGCGTCTGGATGATAAGTTGGGTGAATATCTTTTTTCATAGAATTTCAGCTTTGTTGACGGTGGGAGATTAGCATTTTGGGTGAAATTATGCAAGGGCTGGGGTGGTGTTATGGGGGACGGCGGGCGTGCGGCGGACGCAACGCTCACCGTCAGATTTGCTGGCGCTCGTGCATTTAAGTCTGGTGTTGCTTTACGGGAGCGCTTGCCGAACAGCTTCTCCGCAGCAGTTTACCGCAATCTGAACCATCATGGTTCGCTTTTGCGCCCGCCGCACCCCCGCCTCTCGCTTTATCGGACAGCCTTGCGGAGTGGGAGCGGGGGAAAGCGGAAGCGGCCAGGGCCGCACCATTACGGCTGCGGAGAGGTGGCGGTTTGCGCGCGTCGGTAGCGGTTTGGCGCTTAGCTTAAGCGGAATATGGGCCTTACGGCCCTCACATCTCTCCGCCGGCTTCGCCGTGGCTCTATTCTTTTCGGGTGCTCCGCCCCTTCGCCATTCCGCCCCGGCTTTGCGGGGGGCGCTGCTTCGCATGTCATCTAGGCGGGGGACGCGCTCGAGCCTCAGACCCCCCACCCCCAACCCCTCCCCCCTGCAGGGGGGAGGGGAACATATATATATATTAATAATAATTCCCCCCTCCCCCTGCAGGGGGAGGGGTTGGGGGTGGGGGGTCTAAGCAACAAGCGCGACCACCAACCACAGCCACCCACTCCAACTGACACCCCCAACACCCTCGCTCGCCCTCCCTCTATGCACGGCCATCTAAACGCCGGGCGCCCCCGGTCCGGGGCGCTACGTTGCCAGAGGGCCACTAAGAAACTCAAAAAGCTCAGAAACTAAGAAACTCCAAAAAACCAACTTATCCAGATTGTCACTTCACCCTCGGGGAGGCAAGCTTAAAAGGTTCTTTTTAGAGCCGAAAGGAGGCCGTAATGGCCAATAAACCGATTCACGAGAAGTGGCTTGATGAGTTGGAAATTGAGCCGGATAACGTGGATACCGAGACCGCTTCGGCGCTCGGGGTGCATATTGTTCGGGGCGGATTGCCCACCATGCCGGGATTGATAGAACTGCCGCTTAAGAATAGCGAGCTTTCGGCGATGGTTTCGCTGGTGGATGGCCTGAACGAAATTCGGGAAAAGTGCGGCTTGGAAAAGGTGGCTATCTCGCCCGACCGGCTGCATATCATCGAAACCGAGCAGTTCAGGCAGGAAATTGGTCAAGTCAACGGCTTCGAAATGCTTGGGCATGCCTATGTCCCGGAAAGCCAGCGCAACCAAGGTGAATTATTTGCCTACTCATTGTCTCATGAGATGGCGCATCTATCGTCGTTTGTGTCGGTTTGGGTGCAACTCGCTGGGCAGGGTAAGCAGGCGCGGGTCGCTCAAGTATTGCAAAAACGGACCGGTCTGCAGCGGTTAGGCGACAGTGGCCAGCCGGAATTTACCGGTTTGAACGAGGCGGTCACCGAGTATCTCGCCCTGCTGATAAGGCGGGAAGTGAGTGCCGGTCTTGGGCCTTTTGCCAAGCAGTGTGGTGCCACCGCGACCAAACTTATGGCGTACACCGGCATGTCTAAGCTGATGATCGCCCTGTCACGCCAGCTGGCCGCCGCTCAGGTTAAGCCTGAATGGACAAATCCGACGCTGGTTTGGAAAGACCTGCTTATCGATTATTGGACCGGCAGTGACACTTATCTCGACCTGTTGCAGCAAATCCATCCGGATGTCTACACCGATTTAAAGCATCTCGGAGTTAAGTACGCCGACGCCGAAGCTGTTGCCCAAAAACATGGTCTTCAATTGACCAATCAAGGGTGAAATTAAGATGCCAATAAGGCATCTTTTTTTGTGGATAACTATTATATAGAAAACCGAACGGGCATTAAATCAGTCAATTGAATCGCAGGAATCGCTCAAATTAGGGAAAAATAGGTGTGGAAAGCTACCCTAAAAAGTATCCCAAAATCCTGCTATAATAATAAAGGGTAAAAACCAGCCCATGAAAAACCAAAATTTTTCAAATTCCATTTTTAGCGATGCCTTTCGCGTTATGCGAAAAGGTTTTGCGTTTAGAACGACGAGGAAACGCTTGCTGAGCGCCCTCGTTTTTTCGTTGCTGATGGTTCAGCAGTTCGCGTTCCTGGCTCAGCCGGCTAACGCTGCTACCACGGTTTCTATTTCGTTGAATCCGACCTCTGTCGGTGGATGGGGGGCCGTGACCGTTTCTGGTTCAGTTACTGACGGAGGTGCGCCAGTGGCTAATAAAGCCATGCAGATTTGGGTTGATTCCGACATTGAAACAGGCACTACCGCCGAATCCGGAACATATACCAGCGAACAGCAGTACACCGACAGCGGAAAGCGCGAGTGGTTGTATAAGCAGATTAGTCCGTTCGACGCTATTCCGGTTTATGTCGGGCGCACCACAACCTGCAGCATCGCATCTAGAGCTGCTCAAACTCATTTCGAGGAAGCGGCCGATGAATATCTGGATACGTATAACGGGGTGGTGGTTCTTCTGCAGCGGTCTCGCACCTCCTGCAGCAACGGTGACGGTCAAACCGCTTCAGGTTTATTCGTTTATGACTTGTTCAGCGGTGAGACGATATTTTCGGAGACGATTAGGTTGCACAATCATAGCAGCTTCACATCTGCTGCTAGTTATTATCCAAACTTAGCCGGTAGCCTAAGTGTTGATCCGGCGAGTCGAGAAGTGACCATAACTTATGCCGATGCGAATGAATACACTCGCACCTTCCCGACCCCCTCCGGTGGTAGCGGCGTTTGGACCGACGGTTCTGGCAATTACACCTATCAACTGAGTGCACCGGAAACTGCTGGCACATACACCATCAAAGCAGCGATTGTCGATGATTCAGTGACGTACGAAAATACCGCTAGTTTAACGGTAACATCAACGGTTCAGATCTATACAGACACCACTCTGGATTTTGATGCGGCAGATGAAAGCCAGTTCATCAGCGAAGACGGTACTAGCGGAACGGCATTTGACTCCGGAACGGTCG
>CAZAOV010000038.1:0-9963 GCA_964486995.1 uncultured Gammaproteobacteria bacterium
AGGGCCGGGTTTATGAGTCTTGGGAAAAAAGCGGGATGTTCAATCCAGATAACCTGCCGGGCGGAAAGCGCACCGATCCGTTTTGTATTATTATGCCGCCGCCGAACGCCACCGGAACGTTGCATATCGGGCATGCGATGTTTTTGACGCTAGAGGATTTGATGACGCGGTTTCATCGCATGCGCGGGCGCGACGCGCTGTGGTTGCCGGGCACTGACCATGCGGCGATTGCGACGAACACGAAGGTCGAAAAGATTTTGGCGAAAGAGGGGAAGACCAAGTACGACTTGGGCCGCGAAGGTTTTGTGGAGCGCGTGCAGGAGTTTATCGCCGAGTCACAGGGCACGATTCGTAAGCAGATTCGTAGGATGGGTTCGTCATGTGATTGGTCGCGCGAGACCTATACGTTCGATGATGCGCGGTCACGTGTGGTGCGCGAGATGTTCGTGCGCATGTTTAATGACGGTCTGATTTATCGTGGATATCGAATTGTGAATTGGTGTCCGCGGTGTGAATCTACTTTGGCGGATGATGAGGTCGAATATAAAGAAGAAGCGACCAAGCTGGTGTACATGAAATACGGGCCATTTGTTGTGGCGACCACGCGACCGGAAACCAAGCTCGGCGATACCGCAGTCGCCGTGCATCCTGAAGACGAACGCCATAAAGAAATGATCGGTCGGGTATTCGAGGTGGATTTTGGGATCGGCCCGCAGGAGATTCGTGTTATCGCGGATGAAGAAGTGGACATGGAATTCGGCACCGGCGTGGTGGGTATCACTCCGGCACATTCGGCGGTGGACTTCGCCATGGCCGAGAAGAACATGTTGCCGATGAAAAAGGTCATTGGTGAGGACGGCAAGATGACTGCGCTGGCCGGTAAGTACGCGGGGATGGATGTCGTCGAGGCGCGGAAACAGCTGATTGAAGATTTACGAGCGCAGGATTTGATTGAAAAAGAAGAAGACATGCAGCACAAGCTATCTATCTGCTATCGTTGCGGCACCGCGGTCGAGCCGCTCACGTCGCGTCAGTGGTTCGTGGATGTGAATCATCCGATTGAAGCGCGCGGCGGCAAGACATTGAAACAGCTATCGCTTGACGCAGTCGGTGAAGGCGAGGAGAAAATCAAGATTTTGCCGGAGCGTTTCGAGAAAGTGTATTTCAACTGGATGAACAACCTGCGAGACTGGTGCATCTCGCGGCAAATTTGGTTTGGACATCGCATCCCGGTCTATTACTGCAAGTCGTGCTATGTCGAAAAGGCGGAACCAGAGCGGGTAGGGGACACCAGCAGCTACGAACGCGGTGGCCAGCCCGGACTAATCGCTGCAGTCGAGCGACCGACCGAGTGTCCGACTTGCGGCCGAAATGAAGATATCGGCGACCTGTCACAAGACACGGATACTTTAGATACCTGGTTTAGTTCCGGCACTTGGACTTTCTCTACGTTGGGTTGGCCGGACGAGACCGGTGACATGCGCCGGTTTCACCCGACGCAATGCCTGGAGACCGGTTATGACATCTTGTTCTTCTGGATTGCGCGCATGATCTTGATGACTACTTACGCCACCGGAAAGATTCCGTTCGAGACGGTGTATCTGCATGGTTTGGTGCGCGACGAGCAGGGAAGGAAGATGTCCAAATCGCTCGAAAATATCATTGATCCCCTAGATGTAGCCGATAAATACGGCACGGATGCGGTGCGGTTGTCGCTTACGATTGGCAATACGCCCGGCAACGATTTGAAGATGTCGGAGGATAAAATCGAATACTACCGCAACTTCGCCAATAAACTCTGGAACATTTCGCGGTTCATTTTGATGAATATCGAAGGGGCAGATGGGCAGAAGGTCAGAGGGGCAGGGTTGCCCGAACCGGCTACGCTTGCCGACAGGTGGATCCTAGGTCGGCTAGACGAAGTGATTGAATCGGTTACCAAAGATATCGAGACTTATAATTTTTCGCGGCCAGGTGAGACTTTACGTGATTTTACTTGGAATGAGTTGGCGGATTGGTATTTGGAGATTGCTAAAGTTGAGGGCGGCAAGTCGGATATACTATCTTATATATTGTTGAACGTGCTGAAGCTCTGGCATCCGTTCGTGCCGTTTGTGACCGAGGAGATTTATCGGCTGTTGTTTGCCGATGGCGATGATGACTTTTTAATGGTCGCCGAATGGCCCGTAACTGCAGGGTTTGCCCATGTGGGGACGGAGGATTTTGGTGTCGTTCGTGGCGTTGTTACTTCCGTCCGCAACATAAGAGCGACCTATAACGTCGAAGCCGGAAAGAAAATTGATGCAACGCTCCACGGTTCGGCAGAATTGTTGAACGATCAAGCTGAAGTGATTAGACGATTGGCGCGGATTGAGAATTTAACGATTGCCGAGTCGGGCGAACCAATCGAGGGCGCCGCGTCCGTGGTCGCCGGTGGCGTGCAGATTTTTGTGCCGCTCGCTGGTATGGTGAATCTGGATGAAGAAAAAGCGCGGCTGCGGAAAGAGCTGGACGAGGCCAGCAAGTACGCCAAGATCTTGCAGAACAAGCTCGGAAACGCCGGCTTCGTCGATAACGCGCCGGAGCAAGTGATCGCAGCCGAAAAGAAAAAGCTCGCCGACACCGAAGAAAAAATCACCAAGCTGGAGGAGCAGCTAAAAGCGCTCGGCTAGTCAATATTTAAAAACGGATCACGGAGATCCGTTTTTGCTATTACAGAAAAAGCATAACTTACTCTGCAGAGGGCGGTGCACGATGCGCATCCGGCAAGCTAATTGAGAGCCTTTAGCTATCTGGCAGGAAAAGTATCTGCTAAGTTTTTCGTGCAGCTTCAAGCGAGATTATGCAACCTATGCTGATCAGCACAGCGAGGTAGTTGGAGGGGTTCGGATTTGCCGTGGCGCGTGTCGTTTAGGGTATGGAAGTATCGAGCGGTCTGCTCATCTGCTGGCGGGTGTTCGGCTCCAGCAGACTAAGCGGTGACTTGGCTAGTTTCAGAACGCGCTGCCGTTCGTTCAGTGCGGTGTGTTCGCCGGCATAATCTAGGTTTTTATGACGAACTTTCGCGTCAATATCATGGGCGAGTCGCAATGTTATCAACAAAAAAACCTCGCTTAAGCGAGGTTGCAATCTCTACGCGTCATCTAAATTCGTTTCCGATTCAGCCGGCAACTCTGCAGGGTGTCCCCGTTTACGTTTCGGGTACCGCATTCGCAGCAGCCTAATCTTGCGTTTCGGCGTCCTGTTCACCGATTCTCCGGGGCTGCAGGTAAAAATGCACGAACGCCACCACGCCATTAATCAGAATCGACTGCGGCGTGAACTGCGCGACAAAGTGATCGATCCATTTGGTGGGCTCCATGTTAGCCTCGATTCCGCCAGCCATGAAGTGAATCACTAGCGATATTCCAGCAATCATCGCTGCCACACCATGAATCAGCGCGCCGGTTTCATGTAAATTGCACGACACAAACCGCGTCGTCAATCGCGCAGTCAGGATAGTCGCTGTGGCGATAATCACCCAAGCCAACGTATTCCAGCTGATATAACCGGCGAAGAAATCCACTATTAGATTCACCCTGCCTCCTAAAGGTCAATATCAGAATTTAGCAATCAACAGCTATACTGTCAATTTCCGCCCGCCTTCACATAACAGCACTTTCACGCTACATTCACGTCATGTCCACCTGTTACGGAATTAACGTTTGGTATCTATGGCAACATCAACTGACAAGAAAAAAATTTCTCAATTATTGTCGCGTCGCGTCGCGGAAAATATTACCGACGACGGATTACGGCATAAGCTGGAGTTCGGCAAACCGCTTCGCATTAAGTTCGGTGCCGATCCGACCGCTCCGGATTTGCATCTAGGACATGCAGTGCCGCTAAAAAAACTTCGCGAGTTTCAGGAAATCGGTCACACGGTCGTGTTAATCATCGGTGATTACACCGCTCGTATTGGCGACCCGAGCGGCAAGTCCAAGACGCGACCGATGCTCACCGAAAAGGACGTGATTACGAATTCAGAAACCTATCTAGCACAGGTCGGTAAGATTTTGGATCGAGACAAATTGGAGGTTCGCCGCAACAGCGAGTGGTTCGCCAGCATGACGTTCGCTGAGATGATCAAGTTGGCGTCGCAGTTTACGGTCGCACGCATGATTGAACGTGATGATTTCGAAAATCGTCTGAAGAACGGCGTTGATGTTCACATGCACGAGTTGTTCTATCCGATGATGCAGGCCTATGACTCGATAATGGTGGATGCAGATGTTGAAATCGGGGGAACGGATCAGCGTTTTAATATTCTGGCCGGACGAGATCTGCAGAAGAAGATGGGCAAGCCGCAGCAAGAAGTGATGCTGCTCGGACCAATTTTGTGCGGCACTGACGGCGTGCAGAAAATGTCTAAATCCCTCGGTAACTACATCGGCATCACCGATGAGCCAGCTGATATATTTGGCAAGGTGATGTCCATACCTGATGCCATCATGTGGGATTATTACACCATGTTGACTGACCTGCCGGACAAGGAAATTGCCGAGCTGCGAAAGAATTGCGAGACCGGCAAGATGAACCCGCGTGACGCCAAAGCCAATTTGGCACGTATGATTGTGACCGATTTTCATTCTGACAAAGATGCCGAAAAGGCCGAAAAAAGATTTGAAACGATTTTTAAGCAAGGCGGAAAGCCGGAAGATATGCCGAAATTGGAGGTAGATACAGATGAAATCGCGCTGATTAACGTGCTGATTAACGCCGAGATGGTGAAATCCAAGAGTGAGGCACGACGGGTCATTGAACAGGGTGGCGTAAAGATTGACGACGAAGCCGTCACCGATATCGAAGCGACAGTTGCGATTGGTAAGAGCGGAACCATTATTCAAAAAGGTAAACGACACTTCTTGAAAGTGGTTAAGAGATAGTCCGCATGAATTACGCGCTAGCAAAAGCAAAAGATGAAATCGTCAAACAGCTTCAGGGTCTAGTTCCTGAAGATGTCCCTGTTTCGGTGCGCGAATTGGAGGATCCGCCGCAGCGCGACATGGGAGATTTGGCATATCCATGTTTTCCGCTCGCGAAGAAGATGAAGAAAGCTCCGCCAGCGATAGCGGCAGAGCTCGCTGAAAAGTTTATGGCAACGGAATTGGTGTCAGAAGCCGTGTCGCTAGGACCGTATGTAAACTTTAAGTTGAATCGCAGCAGCTTTTCTGCGGCGACAATTGATGATGTCTCTGAGGAAATAACGCAGAAGCTCAGAGGCCCAGAAACCAGGAGATTTTTAATTGAATATGGTCAGCCCAACACACACAAAGAAGTTCATGTTGGGCATCTGCGGAATTTCTTTCTCGGTTTGTCGGTTGTCCGTATCGCTGAAGCGGCCGGCCACAAGGTGATTCCGGTAAGCTATATCGGAGATGTCGGTGCGCATGTCGCTAAGTGTCTGTGGGCCTACAAAAAATTTCATGCCGGCGAGAAACCCGAGCCGGGCAGGGAAGGTAAGTTTCTCGGTGGAATTTATACCGAAGCGTCATTGAAAATTGATGAAGACGAAACGCTGAAGGAAGGAGTCGCCGAAGTGCAGCGCGCTCTAGAGAACGGCGATCCGGAATGGACGGCATTATGGAAAGAAACTCGCCAATGGTCGCTCGACGAGATAAACAATATTTTCGCCGAGCTCAGTTGTGAGTTCGATCGCATCTACACCGAGTCAGAAGTGGAAGGTCCGGGCAAAGAACTTGTGAAGAAGATGCTTGAAGATGGCTTAGCCAAAGAATCGCAGGGCGCCATAGTAATGGATTTGGAAGATGAGAACCTCGGTATTTTCTTGCTTCTGAAGTCAGACGGAAACTCACTGTATGCGACAAAAGAACTCGCACTCGCTCAGCTAAAGTTTCAGGAATACGAGGCCGACACATCTATACATATAGTAGATACGCGGCAGTCGCTCTATTTCCAGCAGTTTTTTGCTACGCTCAAGCGAATGAATTTCAACAAGGAGCTCGTGCATTTGGCATATGACTTTGTAACCCTTAAGGAAGGTGCGATGTCGTCACGAAAGGGTAACGTGATTACATACGCCGAGTTTCGTGATCAGATGATGGAGTTGGCGCAGGCGGAAACCAAAAAGCGCCATGAGAATTGGTCTGACGAACAGGTGCGCAATACTGCTTGGTTAATCACCGAAGCGGCGATGAAGTTCGCCATGCTCAAGCAGGACAACGACAAGCCGATCACGTTTGATCCGGGGGAAGCGCTAGCGTTTGAGGGATTTACTGGGCCGTATGTGCAGTATGCGTACGCACGGATGTGTTCTATTTTACGGAAGGCGGGAAGGCGGGAAGGCGGGAAGGCGGGAAAGGATTTTTCTGAGGAGGAATTTGCGATATTGAGAACCGTGGCGAAACTGCCGGAGGTGATTGAGGAAGCGGCGACTAAATTCCGGCCATCGGCGTTGGCGCAATACGCTTTCGAGTTAGCTCAGGAGGCGAGCGGTTTTTATCGTGATGTTTCGGTTTTGAGTGCCGACAACGAAGATGATACATATCGGCGACTCGCCATTGTCGAAGCTGTCAGATCAACATTGGCGCGGTCATTGTATCTGCTCGGTATTCAAGCTCCGGAAGAGATGTAGCCAAACATCCAAAACGCGACCCATAACGAGTCGCGTTTTTGATTATGCGCAATTTCGTGGCGTTAGCCCGGAGTATTTACGGCTGTCGTCCCGAGCCCGCAATCAAAAACGTAGCGGCAGAGCTTGCCTCCGCCCGGTTCGGCAAGAGCATAATTCTATGGGCAGAGGCAAGCTCTGCCGCTATGGGTTTCGGTTAAGGACGGGATACGGGAAATTTGACGGCACCATCAAAAAGACCGCCCGAACATCGGGCGGCTTTTTAAATTTTCAGTCCTGCACAATGAGCGTTCCCTCGATGCGGCAATCACCGATTACGTTCCAGCGCTCCGCATTCATCGCCGTCTCGATGTCGAACCAGGCCTGATGACCGGCCGCGCCCACTACGACCAAGTTAATTCCGCTGGCGTGCGTCGGGAAGACCAGCGAATAAACTTCGTCATCGCTGACCCAATACGCGAGCGGTCGCGGGTCGCCGGACGAATACGGAATAGACCAACCGCCGCAGTTGTTGCAGCCGGCATAGATACCGACCGGCTCAGCGGGCATGGAACCGATCAGCATATCGCTAATCGGACCGTAGATTAGCATCTCCAATCCGTGTTCGGTGAGCAAACATTCGATAGTATGCTCCTCATTCGTGGGCTCCGGCACCGGACACGCCCCGCAGTCTACGCTGCAGGTCGAGCACGTTTCGTCCGCATCGCAACTTCCGTCGCCACAATATGGTTCAGGTTCAGGTTCAGGCTCTGGTTCGGGAGCTACGCCCTCACCGCCCGACTCGAAATAAATCAGTGTGCCATCAATTTGGCAGTCGCCGACCACTCGCCAAGTCTGTGGAGTCATCGCGATTTCGATATCGAACCAGCGCACATGGCCGTCCGCATCAGCCACCGCTAAATTCAGCCCGCCGACGGACACCGGCACAGAGATCGAGCCCGAACCGTCACCGCCGGGCCAGTGTAAGAATGGGCGAGGGTCAGACATGGGGTATGGTACGCTCCAGCGACCCAAGCCGTTGCTGCCGATATAGATACCGGTCGGCGGTCCGGTCAGTGCTTCACCGTCAATCAGTCGGTCAAGCACCGGACCAGTGATATGCACGTCCACGATATCATCCGAAAGTTCGCATCGAATTGTGTAAGGTGGGTCACCTGGAGCATCCGGTCGGTCGGGCACGTCCGGCTCTTCCGGCTCCGTGCATACGACACAATCAAGCTCGCAGTTTCGACAGTTTTCGTCGTTCTCGCATATGCCATCACCACAGAACGGACCCTCCGAGCAATCGACCGGACAAACATAGAGTCCCTCATCGATTTGACAAATCCCGTCGCCGCAAACCGAAGTTGATGGGCAGGCTCCACAGTCAGCGGCACAGTCATGGCAACTCTCTCCCACAGAACAGTTGCCATCGCCGCATACTTCTTGGCCTGGTCCGCCGAAAGCGGAACCGTACGAGCAGGCGCACGCCTCCTCGTAATCGTATGCGTTGGTCGGGTGAATTCGATTAATCAGGTTGTGAAAGCTGGCCGAATTTACCATCAGCACTCGGTTGAACGAACCGTAAAGCATCGGGAAGAACGGTTCGCCGTCGATGTCACGCGACAGTCGTAAAGCCACGCCGTGCTCATGTTCCGGCCGCGGGTCAGCCTCATTCTCGTAAGCGTCACCGGTGATGACATAAAAGTCATTATCATCCGGGAACTCAATGACCGTTCCGTCGCGTAGCCACAGCGGATCGCCTTCATCGACTCGAATGCAGTCCTCGAAGCTATACGGACGATATTCGGGCAGAATTGGATCGATACCCCAAGACATCAGCAGAACCTCTCGTTCCACGCCCCATACACCTTCTTCGTACATGTTCCACCGACGCACCGCACGTCCTCCCTCGCGAATAATAAGATATTCTCCAAAGATGCAGTCCACCAGATATCGTTCCGAAACGCCCTCGATTGGTTCTCCGAGTTGATAGCAATTGAGCTCGGACTCACTCATCATTACGACCTGATCAGTCGGATTCAAGTAGTAATAGAAGAATCGTCGGGAGGTATAGGCATCCCAGTCGGCGATATGGCATAGCCTATTCGGTGCACAAACCAGATAAATTTCCGGCCGGTCGTATGTCTTCACCGTGGTTCCTACAGGCAAGCTGTTACAAACCTCACCGCCAATCGATTCTCCAACCTCGAACGACTCATATCCTGACAGCGGCATACAATCCACCGACTGCCAAACACTACCCGAATTCATGACTGAACAATCCAGGTGGATGTTTGGCCCAGTGGCACAGCCCGTAGAACCCTCGTAGCCCAGTAGCTGACCCTGCACCACGTCCTCACCGTCTCGAACTACGATTTCGCCCAAGTGCGCCAGATGCACCCGGCTTCGCTGGTTCTCGATGTATAGATGGTTGCCGAAACCGCTGTTTCGTCCGGTTTCGGGCATGCCGGAAATTTCCGGACAAGCCGCCTCATTCGTTTCCAACAGTAACACCGTACCGCTCATCGGCGCCACTACTGGTGAACCCGCACGTCCGGCAAAATCAATTGACTGTTCGTATCCGGGGATTGCATGGCTGGTAATCTGCTCGTGCGTTTGTGTTACGACGTGTAGTTCGTCGGGCGGGAAGGGAAGGACCAGATCAGTTGGGGCGGACAGTTCGTCCAGACCCTTAATCACCGGCTCTTCCAAGGTATCGGTTGGTATCTCGTCGACACAACCGGCCAACAAAACAGCAATCACTAGGCTCATACCACGTCCGTAAGTCATTTCGGACCTCCTTTTTAAGGTGCAATAGTTAGGTACCCATATCGTCGCACCAGCTCAATGATGCGACGGAAATGGTCATCCAACCCTATCTGGAAATTTCCTGAGACAGGCTGCCGCAGAGCGACAGATCGGTGCGCATCTGCATTCGTTCTAATTTGACGAATATGTAGCCGCCCGTGAACAGCATGATTGTATTAATCGCTAAGATTGCGGTGATTAACCAGATAGCGATTCGGTTAGTTGAACTGATTTCGTTGTTTGACATACGTGTTTGGTTAGTTGCGCCGCTTGCTTACCATGAAAATTTAAATCGCGTCAAGAAAAGCTGGGTTGAGTCAAAAATTAATAAGTAAGCACAATGATTAGCAAGTTATCCACAAGTATTTTTTGCCAGCGATTAAAGAAGTTTCCCTGCGCGGTTATTGCCGTGATATCACTCATCAATATAAGAAATTAAATTATATTTAACTCTAGTGAATATTGAGTAAAAATTTCTTTGGTACGCTTGCGGTAGTTTTGGCATATCTGCGCTAAATGAAAAAATATCTCAATAAAAATAA
>CAZAOV010000039.1:0-9557 GCA_964486995.1 uncultured Gammaproteobacteria bacterium
TCTTTTTAATTGAGTCGATGCATTGTATGATGGCGATGAATTCAGTAAATACATATTATGAAAATTGGACTAGATTTTGATGGCGTCATAGTCGACCACTGCGAACATAAAATTCGGCTGTCTAAAGACATGGGTTATGAGATTGAGCCGTGGCAGACCAATACAAATATCATGAAGCAGTTTGTGCCTCAGCCGCATTACGCCGAGGTGCAAGAGATGATTTATACTTTCATGACACCCAAGGCGCCGCCGGTCGCCGATTCATTGGAACAGATTAAGTCTTTGGGTGGCGAATTATATATAGTTTCGGCGCGCCGGCCCACCGCGGTGCGGTTCGCGCATGAATGGATGGACAAGCACGGGATTTTTGACGTGATTCCGTCCGAGCGGGTTTTTTTCTGCGGCAGCAGCAGCGAGAAGGGGGATTATTGCCGCCGTCTCGGCATCGAAGCTTTTTTGGATGACAAGTTGAAGGTACTGGAAGTGCTGGATGATAACGTTCATAAATTTTTATTCGACAATTACAGTTCCACCACCAAGTTTGGTCTAGAGCATCCGCATACCACGGTAGCCGACTGGCGAGAGTTTGCTCAAAATCTGATGCGGGTTTAATATTTATTTGTAGCTGCAGGGGCAATCCCTACAGCTACCTTTTTGTATTGATAAAAATAATATTTTCTGCTATTATCCTCAGTTATGACCAGCAAGAAAGGAAAAGTTGTAGTCGGCATGAGCGGCGGCGTTGATTCCAGCGTGGCTGCGGCTTTGCTGTTGCGCCAGGGTTATGACGTGACCGGCGCGTTCATGAAGAACTGGTCGGACGGTGAAGACGGGCGGATGTGCAGCTGGCGTTGGGAGCGGGCGGACGCTCAGGCAGTGGCCGACAAGCTCGGTATCGAATTGATGACGTTCGATTTCGAGGCAGACTACCGCCGTGACGTTTACGCCTACATGCTCGCCGAATACCGTGCTGGCCGCACCCCGAACCCGGACGTGTTATGCAACGAGAAAGTTAAGTTCGGGCCGTTTTTGCAGCAGGCCTTGGAAGCGGGTGCGGATATTGTGGCAACCGGACATTACGCCCGAACCAACACTTATCCCCAATCAAACCTGTTTTCGAATGGGGATAACGTCAATCTCTTGGCTGGTCTGGACGATAATAAAGATCAATCATATTTTTTGCATCGTCTGTCGCAGGAGCAGCTTCGGCATGTGGTGTTTCCGGTGGGGGAGTTGAAGAAGTCCGAGGTGCGAGCGATTGCGCGGGAGTTGGAATTGCCGGTGGCAAACAAAAAAGACAGCGTGGGCATTTGTTTTATCGGCGAGAAGAACATGTCGGAGTTTCTGGCGCAGGACATCGCCATGCGTCCCGGACCAATTGTGACCACCGACGGTCGGGTGGTCGGCCTGCATCATGGCGTCATTCCGTTTACTATCGGTCAGCGACACGGCATGAACATCGGCGATGGTCAGCCGTATTTTGTGGTGGATAAAGACATTGTGCGCAATACTCTGGTGGTGGCGTGCGGGGAGGATCCGATTGAGCTGTATTCGAACGAGCTTGTGGCCGAAAGTGCCCACTGGATTTCTGGCCAGCCGCCGAAATATCCTCATGCCTGCCAGGCGCGGATTCGTTATCGTCAGCCCCTGCAGGAATGTTCGGTTGAGCAGTCTGTTCCGGATGATGACGAGACGAAACCGACAACACTACGGGTCACGTTCGGCCAGCCTCAGCGCGCCGTTACGCCCGGCCAGTTTGTCGTGTTTTATGACGGAGAGGTGTGTTTGGGTGGGGGCGTGATTAGGTGAGTTGTTGTTTTAGATTATCCATACCCTGCTTTGACGGTAGGGTTTGGCGGGGTGAGGGGTCTTAATGCACGCGTCCTTATCGGCTACGGTCTTTTTTCTCTCCGGCCCAAGAGCCATGCATTGACACCACCTCCAAACCAAGTAAGATAGCCTTGGCTCATTTCAGCCGGAGGAATCACATGGGCGTTGGAAATTTTAGAGACCCCTTGAGCGGCGCATTCACCGTCATGACCTTGCTGACCTTCGGATCATTGATGCTCGCGACCTTTCTGGATCTGTTCATCCCGGTTTCCGTAAATGTCGATTTAGGTGCGGATGTTGTCGTGGTTATTATGGCCATCGCAACGCTCTTGCTCTCACTGGTACGTATCGGTGTGGCGCATGGCGAGGTCATCGCCCGGCACGGAGTAATCAAGTGGCTGCCAGTTTCCTGGCTTTTCTTGGTCGGCATCACGGTTCTGATTTTAGTGCTCGATCTGAGCAGTTACGGCATCATCTAACGACGGCCTTCGTCAAAGGGGTAGAAAATGGACACTTCGAAGATTATCCAGAGCGCACTGAGTTTCCTGGTGCTTGTGGCCGCACTTGTCTCAATCGGTATCGGCTGTTCCGCCGCGGACACGACCTATGCCGAGATGGCTAGCGAGGGTGTGGTGGCCAGCCTTAGCGTGCTTGCGTTCGGCGTGTCGCTGTATCGTAAGATTCGCGGTCTGGATTTGAATGAGCGTCAGGGTCTCTTTTCGCCGTTTAATGTGTGGTTGATTTGTTCGGCGTTGTGGATCTGGGTATTCGTAACGAGTTTGGGTCAGCTCGGGTATCTGTGAAGTTGACCGCAAATTCCTGTCGGGTAAGCTAATACAGCATCTTAACCGTAGCGGCAGAGTTTGTCGCTACTCAACCAGAATAGGAGTCCTAAATGCAAGAACTAGCCATGCTGATGCATTTGCTCTGGCCGTTTTCGTTCATCGCGTTCGCGGTGGCGTTCATCTCCATGGTCGTGGCGAACCGTTATATCGCCGGTCAGGAATACGACACCGCGCGTGTCTGGACGCTGATTTCTGCCATTTCCGCGACGGTCGTGCTGATGTTCGAGGTGGTGATGTTTATCGCCACGCTCTCACCGTTCGCCGGCTTCCTGATTATCGTGTGGGGGTATTTCTCATACGTCACTTGGAAGCAGTATAGTCGCCTAGGTTAGGTGACTGCCAAATAGTTTGTCTGCGCTCGACTTCCTTTATTCCTGGACCATCCATTGGGTGGTCCTTTTTTCTCTTGAACGTTAAGCTCGATTTCGCTAATGTTGACCAGTAAAGAATCATATAAATATATGAAGACTAGAATCGCGATTTACCTTTGTTTACCCTTATTATTGCTCGGCGCTGGGTGTGCGGCCGATGAGTTGGCTGACGATGCGGTTAAGCCGGTCGAGGTGCCGCTCAGCGCGCTGGATCAGGCCAAGGAGCTGTCCGCGGACGTTAAGGCGCGCGAGCTGCGCGAGGCTGATGCTGTGGCCAACCTGTTGCCGGTGGCGATGGTTTTACCGGACGGGCACGAGGAACCAGCCGACGGCGCGGAGCGGTTGGCGGACGAAACGTTTGGCTGTAACGATCGCATCGGATACGTGCGCGTGTCGCGCGAGACCGGCACCGGAGACGTGCTGCACGATGCCCTGAATACGCTATTTGCGGAAACAGAATACACCGTTGGTCCAGGGATGCTGAACTCTCTGCCGGATTCAGAAATTGCGGTGGAGAAAATACTATACTTCGGCGAGCGGGTGGAAATTTATCTGACCGGCGAGCTGGTGTCGCCGGGCGTCTGCGCTGACCCACGCATCAAAGAGCAAATAGAGGCAACGGTACGGCAGTATCATCCTAATTACGAAATCATCTTGAACGGCAACGAAGCGAATTGGCGTTGCTTTGGTGACGGGTCGGGGTTGTGTGAATAATCCTCGTGCTATCCTCGTCCCCCTCCTTGTCATTCTCGCGAAGGCGGTAATCCACATCAACTAACCTGCCACCCGCCCCACCTGTCATTGCGATCCCGGCCTCCGAGCCGGGGCAATCCCGTGACAGCAAGATGAACGTCCACCAAAAATCAACGGGATTCTGACGCTTAGCTCAGGACGATACGATATTATTTGTCATAAAAAAGTTTTTTACGACCACAACAGCATTGCCTTTTATGAAATCATCCGAAATCAGAAAAAAATACCTAGAATTTTTTGCCGCGCGCGACCATGCGGTAATCCCTTCGGCGTCGTTGATTCCGGAAAACGACCCGACCGTTCTGTTTACCACCGCCGGCATGCACCCGCTGGTGCCGTTTCTGCTCGGCGAGCCGCATCCGTCCGGTGCGCGACTCACGAACGTGCAGAAGTGCGTGCGCACCGGTGATATCGACGAGGTGGGGGACACTACGCACCTGACTTTTTTCGAGATGCTCGGCAACTGGTCGCTCGGAGACTATTTCCGTGAGGAAGCGATTTCGTGGACGTTTGAGTTTTTGACTTCCAAGAAAGAGGGTTTGGGTCTGGATCCGAAGCGTTTATATGCGACCGTATTCGAGGGTGATGCCGACGCGCCGCGCGACGAAGATTCGATTAAAGTGCTGCAGGGAATTTATCACAAGCACGGCATCGAAGCCGAACTCGGCGAGCGCATCTACGCCTACGACAAATCCGAAAACTGGTGGGGTCCCGCCGGCCAAACCGGCCCGTGCGGACCGGACTCGGAGATTTTTTATGACGTGCTCGGTGACGAGGACTTGACCGTGCACCGCTCCGGTTGGGACGGTGACGAGGACTGCCAGCCGTCGTGTTCCTGCGGCCGTTACGTCGAGATCGGCAATAACGTGCTGATGCAGTATTTCAAGCACGCGGACGGCCGGTTCGAGCCGCTCAAGCAGAAGAACGTGGATTTTGGCGGGGGATTCGAACGGCTGGCGATGATCATGCAGGGCGTGGATTCGGTGTTCGAGACCGACCTGTTCCGGCCGGTGATCGAGGAGCTGGAGCGGCAGACCAAAAAGCAATACGGCAACAGCGCCGCGGACGACCGGATGATGCGCATCACCGCCGACCACATGCGCTCGGCGGTGTTCATGCTCGGCGACGAGCGGGGCATAACGCCATCGAATCTCGATCAGGGTTACGTTTTGCGACGCTTGATACGAAGATCCTATCGGTACGGGCGGCAGCTCGGCATGGAAGCGCCGTTCTTGGGCCAGCTCGCGGTCGGACTCCTGCAGTTCTACGGCGAGATGCATCCGGATATTCTGTGCAAGCGAGATTTTATTATCAGCGAACTAGAGGCGGAAGAAAAGAAGTTTGCGACCTGCCTGGAAAAAGGCGAGGCCGAAGCGCTAAAATTGCGCGACAAATATGCGGATGCAAAGGTGATTCCGGGCGAGGCGGCGTTTTACCTGTATGAATCGTTCGGCTTTCCGCGCGAGATGACCGAGGAGGTGCTTGGCAAGCCGGTCGACGTGCCGGCGTTCGAGGAGCGGTTCCGTGCGCATCAGGAACTGTCGCGGAGTGGTGCGGAGAAAAAGTTCGCCGGCGGGTTGGCGGATGATTGCGAGGAAGTGGTGGCTTTGCATACCGCGACGCATCTGCTGCATCAGGCCCTGCGGAAAGTGTTGGGGGATCATGTGGAGCAAAAGGGGTCCAACATCACGAAAGATAGGTTGCGGTTTGACTTCAACCACGGCGAAAAAATGACCGACGAGCAAAAAGCCGAAGTCGAACGAATAGTAAACGAACAAATCGCCCGCGATCTACCGGTCACCATGGAAATGATGACGGTTGAGGAAGCCAAAGCCGCCGGCGCCATCGGGCTCTTTGAGGACAAGTACGCCTCCCTCGGCGACAAGGTAAAGGTGTACGGCGTCGGTGATTTCTCCTGCGAAATCTGCGGCGGCCCGCATGTTGAGCGGACGGGGCAACTTGGCCATTTCAAGCTCAAGAAAGAGGAGTCCTCCAGCGCCGGCGTGCGGCGCATTAAGGCGGTATTAGTGAATTAAATGTCTTGGAATCGGGGGTCGGAATTCTACTCTATAGCATTAAGCAAAAATGCTTTTATAGGCGTATTTTCGCTCAGGATAAACTAAAATATTTTGGGTCTAATCTCGCATTGCATCACTTTATTTGGTGTATGGAATGATAGAATGTAAGACCTGACCCCGCCATACCAATTAAAATGATTGATATGAATAAAAAATCAGATGTAAATGCAAAATTAGCTTATAAAGCATATTTGGGAAAAAAAGGTTTTAGCAATGTCCGAATTATTGCCAGTCCTGCAGATATAATCGCAGAAAAACAAAATAAGGTTTATTATTTTGAGATAAAGATGACGCAACAAAATAGAAACTATTTTGGTGCAGCAACAATCACGGAATGGCAGCAGGCCTTAAAAAAACCGGACACATTTAAATTTGTTATTGCAAAAACTAGTGATTCTGGCTTAAATTTTGAATTTATAGAGTTTACCCCACACGATTTTCTAAAATATTCAACCATACCTCCATTTAAAGTGAACTTTAATATCGATTTGGAAAATATCGGCAAGATTTCAAATAGAAAAATGTCATTACAAGCGACTGAAATGAATATTAACGACTTAATAAGTATTTACAAGTCATTACAGGATAATAACTAGGGCTATTAGCTAAGTATATTGAGGTCGGGTTTTTAACCCGCAATGCAACAAAAAATACGCCTGAGGGCGTGTTTTTTGTTGCTAGATTAAATTGACATTAGGCTTTATCCTTTTGGTGAGTTTTTGTACTGGGTGTGGTTTGTTGTGTGGGGGTAGCTGTCTTAGTAAGAGTTTTACCAACCTGCTGAATCGCCCCACAAACCAACGCATTCCCCATAAAGAAGGCTCGTTTATTATCCGAAACCGGTTCGATGTTCTGCTTATCGGGGACCCACATCCATTTTGTATGTTCGCGGTCGAACATGCAGAGGGCTTCCAGTTCTTGCGGAATCAAACGGCGGTGGGTGTAGGTCGTTTTTCCGATCTTGCGGGGCTTGCCACCCTTCTTTTTGGTGATATCGATGACATGCTTGAAGCGCGACGCTCCACGTCCGCCTTCACCGGTCACGATTGTGCGGCTGGGGCGGTCTAGGTAATCCGGGAACGCTACTGGCCCCTCGGAATACATATAGGTATGGCCGGATTTGCTGGTACGCTCGTAGCGGTGCGCACCTTTTTCGTTTTTCCATTTTTTTAGTTCAGTCCTTGAGATGTAGAACGATGGGTCAACTTTTTTTTCGTCAGTTTCAGAGATGATGTCTCCGAGTGTCAGTACTTCCTTTGGTGTGCGCGCCTCAACTTTAGCAGTATAGACTCGTCCGTTAGCCATGATGCCCGCATTTTGAAATGGGTTCGCTACATCAATCGTTCCGCTTCCGCTATTTGCGTCTATAGTAAAGTTTTTCGATATTTGCGTCGGGTCGGGGTCGATATTAAATTCGCCGGTCATGACCCTGCTTTTGATTGGAAAGGATTTCGCATGCACACCCAAACCCGTCATCCAGGTGTAAATACCCTTATTTCCTCGTGACCGCACCACATCTCTAAATGTTTGTTCAATTTCTGAACCTTTAAGGAATCCGAGAATAAATATTCGCTTTCGGCGCTGGGGGAACCCGTATTCTCCAGCGTTTACCACCCGCCATTCGACGGTGTAGCCGAGTGAGTTTAGGCAAGACAACATTATGGCAAAGTCACGGCCGCGCTTCTCGGCGGGAGATTTGAGCAATCGGTCGACGTTCTCGAGGAAAAGGTACTTAACCGGATGTCCGGTTTTTATCTTTCTTTCCAGAATATTGTAAATGCTCCACCATAGCACACCTTTTTTGCCTTCAATGCCGGCGGATTGGCGACGAGGTCTGGCCACCGAATAGTCCTGGCAAGGGAAACCGCCAGTCAGCAAGTCATGATTCGGAATTTCGGCATCGATGCGGGCTGGGTCGTAGGCGATATCCTCAATATTTACGTTGGCTAGCTCACGGGCGATTTTTTTCTCGTCTATCCTCTTTTTGCCCTTACGGAAGAACGCGTATTCATACACCCAAGCCGCATGCTGCTTGTCGCCAGAACTTGGTTCCCACTGGTTGGCCCAAACGAACTCAAATTGTTTTGAGGCGCGACTAAGCCCGACCCGGAATCCCCCGACACCGGCGAACAGCTCTACGACACGGATTCGGTTGTTGCTTGCAGCCATAATTGGGTTGTGTTAAGTGTTGGACGTGGCTTTCTTACGTTAGATGGTAGAATTACACAAGCGGATAAATAGCCCACGTTATCCACATGATTAACATATATTACCATGCCTTCGAAATACGATCAAACCGACCCTAAATCTATTGAAAAATTCGCGACCAGACTTCTTCAGAGTACCTTGCGGAAGGAAATTTTTGCGACGGTCGAGACCAAGGGTAAGGGGGGATTTGGTCAGGTGCTGGAGAAGGGTTATTTCGAGATTGATCCGGGCAATTCGCCTGAGCCTGATTTTTCTGGGGCTGGTGTTGAGTTGAAATCGTTTCCACTCAAGAAACTGAAGAACGGGCAGGTTGTAGCCAAAGAGAGGATGGCGTTATCGATGATTGATTATGAGAAGGTAGTTGGCGAGACTTGGGAAAACTGTTCGGTCATGAAGAAAAATGCTCTGCTGTTGCTGGTTGCGTACATGCATGATTTCGACCCCGAGGTGAATTTCATGGATTATGTCATAAAGATAGCCCAGCTGTGGGAGTTTCCGGAGGAAGATTTGAAGATTATTCGCGACGACTGGAATGAGATCGTCAGAATCATAAAAGAGGAGGGGCCACAGTACCTATCCGAAGGGCGAACAATGTATTTGGGCGCCGTAACCAAAGCTTCTACTAGCAAGGATCGGCGTGCGATAAGCGGTGCCAAACCCAGGGCCTTTTCTTTGAAGCAGCCTTACCTGACCAAAATCGTGCAGAGGATACTGGGTAAAGTGGAAGAAGTTGCTGAACCGGCGGTCACCAATAGCAAGGATTATCAAGACGGCGAGACGTTTGAAAGCTTGGTCGCCAGAAAATTTCAGCCATATATCGGAAAGAGTATCGCTGAATTGCGTGAAGAGTTAGGTGTGACCAGCTCATTATCCGCCAAGAATTACGTTGAGGTCATAACTAGGGCAGCACTAGGCGTGAAGACTCGGCATATCGAGGAATTCGACAAGGCCGGCATAAAGATGAAGACCATTCGGTTGCAGCGTAACGGCATCCCCAAGGAAAGCATGTCTTTTTCGTCCTTTAGGTTTAGGGAGTTGGCCGAGGAAGAGTGGGAAACATCGACATTGCGGGAACGATTATCACAAAGATTTTTCTTCGTGGTGTTTAAGGAAGATGAGCATGGCGAGCTGCGATTATGCAAAGTAAAATTTTGGACTATGCCGGTTACCACGCTCGACGGCGAGGTCTACCGAGTTTGGACGCTTATGCAGAAAGCGGTAAGGGAATCCGACCCGGAAAACTTCCCGAAAGGTAAAAATAGCCCGATTCTTCATGTGCGACCGCACGGAAAAAATAAGGCTGATGTTGATGAGATGCCAGACGGTTCGACGACCACCAAGCGTTGTTTTTGGCTGAGGAATACGTACGTTGCTGAACAGGTTAAATAATGTTGGTAATCAGCTGGTCGCGTCAATAATTATGGCTCTAGACCATCACCCATAGGGTATAATGGTCATATGAGAGCTTTGCT
>CAZAOV010000040.1:0-9397 GCA_964486995.1 uncultured Gammaproteobacteria bacterium
CACTCTTCCCCACTTCTCTTTCAGAATACCCCACTTTTTGGCCTGCGTCAACAAAAAAACCCAGCTGAATTATGCTGGGGTTTTTGAAAACATAAATATTTCTCTAGCAGCAAGCACAATTAACATGTCATTCCCGCCTTCGCGGGAATGACACCGGAGAGGATACTTGGCTTTTGAAGATATAAACCAATAAAAAAGACCCGTCCAATTTGGCTGGGTCTTGCTTTTCTTTAGGCAAAGAGCAAAGGGTCTTAGGGCTGAGCGCTGAGGGCCGGAGCGCCGAGGGCTAGAAGACGCCCGCAGTGACCGCGGCCGGCTCGCGGTCGTGCCAGTCGTAGTGGATCGGACAGTTATCCCGGTACCAGCGACAGCCGAGCCGGTTGAGGCAGCGGACCACGGGGACACCGTCCCAATTTCGGAAAATAGTTCCCCAGAAGTAGACGACCTTGTCCTTCCATGACTCGGGAATAAGGTCGGGGTGTTTGTAGAGCCATTCCAGCACGTTGGCCGGGAGGACCGGTTGGCCCTCTAGGGCCTTCTTGAGCTTGCGTCCGCCGATGCAGCCAGTTATCTCCTGCTCCTAATCCGAGTGCAGCCCCACCGCGTCCGGGGTCCAGACCAGCCTTCCGGTGAAGCGCGAGGCAATCTGGTCGCCAGGCATGACGCTCCAGCCGTCGGTGACATCGGGATCGGCCGAGCAGTCGATGACTTTCCCGCTCTCCTCGCAGCGCCCGCCGCGGTACGGGCCGCCGCCGGCTCCGCCGCATAAGTCCTCCGGCAAGCTGACTATCTGCGCCTTGCCGCGGATGACCTCGCGGAACTGCGCCAGCCGGCCTCCCTCGGACAACAGCTTCACATCCTCAGCCGTCCACTTGTTTCTTGCCAACGCCAGGTCAAGTTCATGGGCCTGACCGAGTCCCATCACTGACTTGTTGCTCATTGCTTTCTCCTTTCGCAACTTGTCACGTCATAAAAAATGACTGGTAACTATGGCACTTTAGGCTATAGATGTCAAGGCTCGTAAGGCGTAATGCCAAGCTGTTGCGGCCACAATTAGCTGAAGCAGTAGGCCGTATTTTAGTGAGTAGATGAAGCCGGTGAATTTGTGGAACAAAATGTGAAACCTGGTTAACCAGCTAAGCGTCCGCAGTCCGAACACCATCTCCATTCCGAGCAAAAAGTCCGGCACCATAGAACCAGCTGCCGCGAACAGCATCGGCCATGAGAACCCGTTCACCAGACCAATAACTGCGATCGATAGCGAAGCAACCAGAAAGTCGGCTGCGAATATCAGGGCCATAATGCGCGTCGGATGCTTGTGGCGCATGGCCCACGAACCCAGCCGCTCGTCGCCGTGCGGGACGGCGTCCGCGACATAATGAAGCAGCCAGCCGACAGTGAAAGCCATGGCTGGTTCGTTGATGCCAAATACTGATGTCGCGGCCACTCCGATGGCTGCGTGGGCGGTGTTGAACATATTATTTACGCTTGCGGCGCAGTTTTCTGTGATACGAAACCGCAAACCGATGTGCCTCATCACGCACCTGCTGCAGCAACGGCTTGAAGGCGCGCACCAAACGCGCCAGCTCATTGTCTTTTTTGTCGTAGACCAGTTCGTCCTGTTTGCGGTCGATGCCCTTGGCGATGCCGACCAGCGGAATGTCTAAGTCGTAGGTTTCGAGCACCCGCTTGGCCACGTTGAGTTGGCCCTTGCCGCCGTCAATCAGAATCAAATCCGGCTTCGGCCAACCCTTCACTCCTGACTGCTCACTCCCCACCCCTCTAGCAAACCTCCTCACCAACATCTCCTCCAACATCGCCGTATCATTCGGACCCTCCACCGTCCGAATTTTAAATTTCTTGTATTCAGATTTCTTCGGTCGCCCATCAACGAACACCACCATCGAGCCGACCGCATCCTGACCGGAGATGTTAGAAATGTCATAACCCTCAATGCGACCAAACACGTCCACGAACGCCGACATCTCGGCGTCGTCTTTTTTCATAATCGCCATGTCGCGAATGTGTTCGAGCGCCCACAGGCGATCGCGATACTGTTTAGCGGTTTCGAAATCCTCGCGGTCGGCCGCGGCTTTCATGTTGCGTTTCAAAGAACGCACCACCTCTCCCCCTTTGCCCTCGAAATAGCGCATCAGACCGCGGATGATGGTTTTGTAATCGCGTGACGTAATGTCGCCCGTGCATACCCCTGAACACTGACCGAGATGAACATAAAAACACGGCCGCCCGCGATTCGGTTTACAAGTTGACCACGGAAAGGCCTTGCGCAACGCGTCGAGCGCCGCCTGCACCGCACCGGCTGACCTGAACGGCCCGAACGTTTTAAGAAACTGTTTCTTGGGCATGCGTACCAACTCTTGCTCGCGTATCAACACCGGCCGCGGATAATCCTCGCGCGTAAACGCCAAATATACCCGACTCTTGTCGTCCTTGTCGCGCACGTTGTACGGCGGCTGCAACTTCTTGATGTATTTGGATTCCAAAATCAGCGCCTCGACCGCGGTCGGCGTCTCTTCCCAGTCAATCTCCCGAATCTTCTTGACCATCTGCGCGATGCGCTCGTCCGCCGGCCGCACAAAATAACTCGAAACCCGCGTGCGCAGCGATGTCGCCTTGCCTACGTACATGACCTTGCCGGCCGCGTCTTTCATGAAATACACCCCAGGACGCGGTGGCAGCTCTTCCTTTATCAATTTTACGTTTTCTGGTATGGCCATATGCGCCTGGCATTATGCCAAAAGAACTTTGTCCTGTCCATCCTCATGACGACTACAAAAAACATTTGACCGTTAGCGATGCGAAGGGTAAAGATTACTTCGCTCTTTGGAAAGGGTGAGAAAGATGAGTGACAACAAAAGCGAGGGGCAATACATGCCCATGGTGATTGAACACTCACGCGGATCAGAACGGGGCTACGATCTGTTTTCCCGCCTCCTGATTGACCGCATTATTTTCTTGGGCGGTCCCATTTCTTCCGCCACCTCGGATATCATTGTGGGGCAACTGCTCTTCCTGGAAAGTCAGAGCCCGAAGAAAGCCGTCACCATGTACATCAACAGTCCGGGTGGTGAAGTCACGGCCGGCCTGGCTATCGTGGACACGATGAATTTTATTCGCTGTCCTGTGTACACAATGGTGGTCGGACGAGCCGCGTCTATGGGCGCGGTGATTCTCACCAGTGGCGAAAAAGGACACCGCACGGCTCTACCCAACTCGGAAATCCTGATTCATCAACCACTGGGCGGCGCACAGGGTCAGGCCACAGACATCGAGATTCACGCTTCGCGCATTCTGCTAATGCGTACGCGCCTGAATCAGATGCTGGCCGACTGCACCGGTCAGCCTATCGAACGAATCAACGAAGACACCGAGCGCGACCGATTCCTAGATCCGTATGAAGCTGTTGAGTATGGCCTAATCGATGAGGTTATCGTAAAACGACGATAAACAAACGACCGACATAACGTCGGTTTTTTTAAACCCTTGTTAGTATTGAACTTATGAGTTATCATTCTCCGCGTTGCGTTAACTAACCCACTAATACCTTATATGTCTCTTAAGCGAGGCCTGATGGCAATTGGGGCCGGTGCGGTCGCCCTGCTCACTCCGCTCGTGGTATTCGCCGGCGATCATGGCGCGGAAGTCGCGCATGCGACCGAGGAAGCGGGTCATGCCGCGGAAGGCGGTCATGGACTTCACGCCATAACTCTCATATTTTTCTTATTCGTGATGCTGATGTTTGCCCGCATCGGTGCGCTCATGGAGCGGATTGGCCAGCCGGCCGTACTCGGTGAGCTATTGATGGGTGTAGTGCTCGGTGCGCTCGCCTTCCTGCCGGGTTTCGGTTTTATTGATGACCTGAAACATGAGGAATTCATCGCCCTGGTCGCTGAGCTCGGCGTAATCATCCTGTTGTTCCGTACAGGCCTTGAATCCAACATCCGTGAAATGAAAAGTGTGGGCGTTAAGGCTCTGCTTGTTGCAATCGTAGGCGTAATATTGCCGTTTGTTGGCGGCTACTTTGCGTCTAAGCTGATGATTCCGGGGCTAGATAGCAACACTTACCTGTTTATCGGTGCGACCTTGACCGCCACTTCGGTCGGTATTACTGCTCGCGTATTCAAGGACTTGAACGTGCTGTCCTCCAAGGAAGCTAAAATCGTTCTGGGCGCAGCCGTATTCGATGACATTCTGGGCCTGCTAATTTTAGCGGTGGTAGCTGGCATTGTTTCCGGCGGTTCGGTATCCCCCGGTGATATCGCGTGGATTTCCGCCAAGGCCTTTATTTTCTTGGTGGTCTCCATTGCGCTTGGCCAACTGTTTGCTAAACGAATTGGCCTGGCTTTCTCCAAGATTCACTCCGGAATCGGGATGAAGATGGCGTTAGCCCTGCTGTTCTGTGGTTTGTATGCATACGGCGCGGCCGCACTCGCTGGTTTGGCTCCGATCGTCGGTGCGTTTGCCGCCGGTCTGGTGCTCGACCCACTACACTTCAATGATTTCGTTGCTCCGGAAATTTCTAAAAAACTGAGACGCTGGGTCGACAAACTTCGCGGTGACGACACAGAAACGGAAGAAGTGCGCATCGAAATGATAGAAACCGCCCACGAAGAGGAGCATATGCACGTTGAGAACTTGGTCGAACAGGTGGGCTGGTTCTTCATGCCAATCTTCTTTGTCTATACGGGCTTGCAGGTTAACCTAGATACATTCACCAATCCGAAGGTGTTGGGCATTGGCATCGCCATAACTGTCGTGGCATTCCTCGGTAAGGTAGCCGCGGGTTACGTTGCCGGCAAAGGCGTCAATAAATCCATAATTGGATTCGGCATGGTGCCGCGCGGTGAGGTCGGTCTGATTTTCGCCAACGTCGGTAAGCAGCTCGGTGTGGTTACGGATGAAACGTTCTCCATTGTGGTCATCATGGTGATTCTCTCGACCCTGCTCACGCCACCGCTGCTTGGTGTGCTAATCAAGAGACAGATGGGCGGTGCCGGTGCTGACGGCGGCGCTCCAGAACCTCACCCGGTGAAAACAAACTAACAACATGTAAAGACGCACCGAGCAGGGTGCGTCTTTTGATTGCCTACAAACCTCGTGGTGACAGTATCGGGCGCCGCTTCCTGGTTGGGGGTTGAGGTGGGTGTCTCGGATACTTGCGTTTCCGCCGGAGATGGCTTGCTGTCCCTCACACTAAATTTTCAACGCTCGCTTCAGATATTTGGCAGTGTGGGTATCGGCGTACTTTGCCACCTCTTCCGGCGTACCGGTGGCTACTACCTTACCACCACCCTCTCCACCTTCTGGCCCGAGGTCGATGATGTAATCGGCTTGTTTAATCACGTCTAGGTTATGTTCGATACAAACCACTGAGTTGCCGCGGTCCACCAAATGCTGCAGTACTTTCAGCAATTGCCGAATGTCTTCGAAATGCAAGCCGGTGGTTGGCTCGTCCAAGATGCACAGCGTGCGACCGGTCTGCCGCTTGGATAATTCATTCGCCAGTTTCACTCGCTGTGCTTCGCCGCCCGAAAGCGTGGTCGCTGACTGACCCAGCTCCAGATATCCGAGACCGACTTTATTCAAGACGGAAATCTTATCGTACACCTGAGGAATTTCTTCAAAAAAGTCAGCCGCATCTTCGATGGTCATCTTCAACACGTCATGAATGCTCTTATCGTGCCATTTCACTTCCAGCGTTTCGCGATCAAACCGCTTGCCGCCGCAAACGTCACAAGTCACATACACGGTTGGCAGGAAATGCATTTCGATGGCGATTGTCCCGTTACCCTGGCAATTCTCGCAGCGACCGCCAGGCACGTTGAAACTAAACCGCCCCGGTCTATAGCCGCGAAACCGCGCTTCCTCGGTCGCCGCAAACAACTCACGAATCGGCGTAAACGCGCCGGTGTAAGTGGCCGGATTGGACCGCGGAGTGCGACCAATCGGCGACTGATTCACCATCACCACTCGGTCGATATATTCCACGCCCAAAATCTGCTTATGCTCTCCCACTTTATGTTTCGATAGGTTCAGTCGATTCGACAACGACCGATACAAAATATGATCCACCAGCGTGGACTTGCCCGAGCCGGACACGCCGGATACACAAACAAACTTCCGCAATGGAATTTCCACCTCCTTACCCTTCAGGTTGTGTTCGCGTGGTCCGACTATGCGCAGCGTTTCTTTTATTTTAGTGCGTCGCATAGCCGGTACCGGAATGGACCGGTCACCGCGGATATACTTGGCGGTCAAAGATTCCGGATGATCGAAAATCTCCGGCACTGCGCCGGCGGCCACCACCTCGCCGCCATGTTTGCCCGCGCCCGGACCAAAATCAACCAGGTAATCCGCCTCGAGAATGGTGTCCTCGTCATGCTCCACCACGATGATGGTGTTACCGATATCACGCAGACGTTTCAGAGTCGCCAGCAGTTGGTCGTTGTCTTTTTGATGCAGTCCAATCGACGGCTCGTCCAACACATACAAAGCCCCCACCAAACCCGAGCCAATCTGCGATGCCAAACGAATGCGTTGGGCCTCACCGCCGGACAATGTACCGGCTTTGCGATTCAGCGTCAGATAATGCAAGCCGACGTTCAGCATGAACTCCATCCGACTCAAAATCTCTTTCATTACGTTCTCGGAAATCTCCAGTTCGCGTCCTTGCAGTTTATACTCGGATAAATATTTATGGGCATCAGCTATGGACAGGCTTACCAAATCGATAATGTTCTTTTCGCCGATTTTTACCGCCAACGACTCGGGTCGTAGTCGCCGCCCCTCGCATACCGCACACGTTTCGGTCGAATACACATGCTTCACGCCTAGGCCGGTGCAGGTCTGACACATGCCATACGGACTGTTGAACGAAAACAACCGCGGTTCTATTTCCGGGAACGATACGCCACAATCCGGACAGCTCAACGAACTAGAAAATAATCGCTCCGACCAATCCGGATAATTCACCCGCACCAAACCGTTACCTCGATCCAACGCCATCTCCACCGCTTCGGCCACACGCTGACGAATGTCTTCGTTAACTTCGTCAAACATCGCCGGCGCAAACATATCGATGATCAAATCGATATCATGCCGTTTATTTTTGTCGAGCACTAAACGATTTCGCAGTGACCGCACATGACCGTCCACCCGAACCTTGGCGAAACCAAAATTATATAAATCGTATAAAGTCTGGTGGTACTCCCCTTTCCGGCCGCGCACGATCGGCGCCATGATCATCACCTCCTTAAGTTTCTTGTTGCCCCTTACTGTCTGTTTCTCTTTGGCACCGGCCAGAATCTCATCCACCATTTCTTCAGCGGCCATCTTCCTGATTGCTTCGCCACACTGCGGACAATGCGGCCGCCCAATTCGCGCATACAACACGCGCAGATAGTCATAAATCTCGGTAATAGTCGCAACCGTAGAGCGTGGGTTCGCCGAGTGAGCCTTCTGATCAATCGATATCGCCGGAGACAAACCTTCAATCTCATCCACGTCCGGCTTTTGCATCTGCCCCAAAAACTGTCGCGCATATGCAGACAATGACTCCACGTATCGCCGTTGCCCCTCGGCAAAAATAGTATCGAACGCCAAAGAGGACTTGCCCGAACCGGACAGCCCCGTAAAAACGATAAATTTGTTCCGCGGAATATCGAGGGAGACATTCTTGAGGTTGTTCTCCCGCGCTCCGCGGATGGTTATTTTTTCCAGCATATTAAGCACTGTAGCTGCACTTTTTGACTCTACCGAGTCGCTATTATAAGGTATCTCTCTGCTGCGGTCAATCCGACCGGGCATGGTGCATCGAACGAAAGAACGCGGTAAAACGATGATTAAAATCAATCCAGAAGAACTGCTCGTGGTAGCCAGGCAGGTTCATGCAAACTTGCGCGTGCTGCAGGCACAGGCCGAGGCTAATCAGCCAGACATCGCGACTGTAGCGCAAATCGTCTCAAGCACGGCATCCATAATCAACGATTGGACCCCAATCAAGATACGGCGGCGCTGGGCACCCGGTGATATATCATCTGGAGGAATCTGGCATGACATCAAGCCGCACGTTCCACACTTGGCTCGATTCATCACCGCTTATCAGGTCAATCCGACCGAAGCTGAAAACCTGATTAAACCAGCGCGTAACCGCTTGCTGGCCATCGGCATCATCCTGTACGGTGTACTGAGCTGCGACAACATTCGGCGAGCCCTGCACGGCGACACCAGTCGTCCAATCATCGCCATTGACGGTCCGGCTGCAGACTACAGCCCCAGGCAACTTATCGAGGAGGCTCACATGGTAGTCAAGGTTCATTTCAAGATGGAACGCATGGCGCCTGACCTGCGCGCTGTCATGGCTAATCTGAAGGCAATCTCGGAAGAGGTCGCTAAGGGACGCCAGTGGAGCGCCGCGGAAGTGGCACTGCTGATCGGGCCGATTCTTAATCTGGCCGTTCATCACATTACGCTTCCGCCGCGCCAGGGCCCGCCCGGCACGATGACCTCACGCGAGTGGATCAAGCAGGTCACGGACGAATGTCTGGAGCAGACCAACAAGCTCTACTCGATCGCACTCAAGCCGCCGACGGATGAGGGGCGTCTACAGGAATTCAAGGTTCGTGCCACTCACACCTGGGTGCATCTGTTTGTCACTTATCGCGAAATCTATCTCGCGCCGGACATACAGAATGCCCTGTCGCTGACCGAATCGGAATCTGCATAAACTTTTCAGCCTCCCAACGGAGGCTTTTTTTATCCCCAGAATAGGTCCCTGGCACCTATTCTGGGGATAAATCAAACAAACAGGAGAACTAGCGCGATTATTTTTTCTTTAACTCCGCAATCTCATCTCGCAAAATCGCTGCTAACTCAAACTCCAGATTCTTAGCCGCCTCGCGCATCTGTTGCTCTTTTTCTTTGATTACCACCTTGACTGGTCGTTTATCGATTTCCAATTCCAAATCCAGAATCTCTGACACTCGCTTGGCCTCCAGACCTAGACCGGCCATCATATCCTTGATCTCTTTCTCAATTGTCTGCGGGGTAATGCCATGCTTTTCGTTATACGCCAACTGCTTGGCGCGACGGCGTTCGGTTTCTTTGATGGCGCGATTCATGGAACCCGTTATGTTGTCGGCATACAGCACCACCTCACCTTTCACGTTACGAGCGGCGCGACCGATGGTCTGAATGAGCGATGTCTCGCTGCGCAAGAAACCCTCTTTGTCCGCGTCCATGATCGCCACCAGCGTCACCTCGGGCAGGTCTAAACCTTCACGCAACAAGTTCACACCCACGATGATGTCATGGGTACCGCGACGAAATTCAGTCAAAATTTTAACGCGATCTACCGTGCTTACGTCGCTGTGCAGAT
>CAZAOV010000041.1:0-8986 GCA_964486995.1 uncultured Gammaproteobacteria bacterium
ACGATTCATTATCCACATTTGGTAACTGGAACGCTGCAACAGTACATTTATTGACGTGGCCGGATTCCTTCGTTAAGATTCTGTGACGTGCTAGTTCTTTGCGTTGGAGGTTTTGATGAAGCGCATATCGGCAGTGCTAATCGGATTGTTGGTGTTTGCCGGTGCCGGAATGGCGCAAGCACAAGCTTCGTATTTGGATATGCTTCCACCGGAGGCACGGCAAGAGCTGCAAAATGAAATCCGTAATCAGGTGCAACAAGCCGCTCAGGCTGAAGCCGA
This sequence comes from uncultured Gammaproteobacteria bacterium, assembly GCA_964486995.1. Lineage (GTDB taxonomy): Bacteria > Patescibacteriota > Patescibacteriia > SG8-24 > SG8-24 > JAHJAU01. Next base: position 280 of record CAZAOV010000041.1, read on the forward strand.
ACGTTTGCGTGAAGAGGTTGAATCCGATATAGAGGAGCAGTTGGGGCAGGTGCAGGTGGCGGGTGAATTGCTAGAGTATGTTGTTCAACTGGATCAGCGTGTCAGCGCCAGTTTCGGCGAGGTGGCTCCCGAGGCCTGGCGTTTGAGCGTTCGACAGCAATACGTTGAGGGCATTTTGTTTCTCGTTGTGCCGGCGTTGCTCGTGCTGCTTTTGCTGATCTGGCCCATCTTTGTCCAACGTTTTCCAATTCGGACTTGGCAGATATTCTTGTTTGTTGTCGTAGTTGTGGCCTGCATGGCGCTGGGGATTGCAAAATTGGTGAACCCAGAATATTATGCCATGATGGATTTGCTCTCGGCAGTCTTCGTAAATTAAGCTAAAAAATCACGCTAGACGTGGTTTTTTTATCAACATGATAGACTTAATACATGAAAATCGAAATACTCGGCGTTAAGACTGACGCTGTCACCACCGAAGAAGCAGTTGAACGCCTAAAACTTTTTTTGGATGAGCCACGCGGTCACGCGGTTTTTACGCCGAATCCGGAGATGTTGGTGTTGGCGCGAAAACAGTTGCGTTTTCGGAAAGCGCTATCAATGGCTGACCTGGCCATACCAGACGGCTCAGGATTGCTGTGGGCTGCTTGGCTCATCGGCAAAAAATTGCCGGCGCGCGTAACCGGCACCGATATGGTCGAACGCGTCTGTCAGCTGGCCGCAGAAAACAACAAATCGGTTTTCTTTTTAGGTGGCCGTTGGGGCGTAGCCGAACGAGCAGCCAATGTATTAGCGCAAAAATATCCCAGGCTGAAAATTGCCGGCGTATCTGACGGCGGTGATGTGGTCAGGGATGAAAATGGCGTGCCAGTGCTGACGTCAGGTGTTTATGAGATGTTGAATAGTTGCGTACCGGATATTCTTTTTGTGGCTTTTGGCCACGGAAAGCAAGAGGAATGGATATTAGCTCATCTAGAGGAATTTCCGTCAGTTCGGATTGCCATGGGGGTCGGTGGCGCGTTTGATTTCATCGCCGGAGATGTCAGGAGAGCACCAAAAATCATTCAGAAAATCCATTTAGAGTGGCTCTGGCGTCTCATCTTGCAACCTTGGAGGATAAGGCGCATACTGATTGCCACGGTCGTTTTTCCCTGCTTGGTGATAGGGGAACGGCTTGGTATTATTAAAGAGGAAGAGGGAAAGATAAGCAGAGATACATAGGAATTACATTGTGTCTTTACGGATTTATACCTTCTGCAATATTGATAGCTATGGTTAGAGTTAGATTTGCACCCTCACCGACCGGTTTTCTGCATGTCGGCGGTTTGCGTACAGCCTTATATAGTGAACTTTTCGCCCGTAAACATGACGGTGCGCTAATTTTACGCATTGAAGATACCGACCAGGAACGTTCAGTACAAGGAGGGGTAGAAAATATTATTCGTACTTTAAAGTGGGCCGGCATACAGATTGATGAAGGTCCGTATTTAGAGGATGGGGAAATCAGGCAAAAAGGTAAGTTTGGTCCGTACATTCAATCCCAGCGTCTCGATATCTATAAAGAGCATGTGTACAAGTTGATTGATGAAGGAAAAGCCTATCGTTGTTTTTGCTGCACTGAGCGTCTAAATGAAATGCGAGAAAAACAGCGAACCGAGGGAGGGCGTACCATGTATGATCGGCACTGTCGCGATTTGAGCAATGAAGAAATTGCGGCCGAGATGGAAAAGAAAACGCCGTATGTAGTGCGACTTAGAGTGCCGGAGACTGGAGTCACTTCGTTTAATGACGCTATACGCGGGACTGTCGAGGTGGCAAATTCAGAAATCGATGATCAGGTTTTGCTTAAATCAGACGGCTTCCCGACATATCATCTAGCAAATGTAGTGGACGATCATTTGATGGGAGTGACTCATGTTATTCGCGGCGAGGAATGGTGTCCGTCTACGCCGAAGCACGTTTTGCTATACGAAGCATTTAGTTGGCAATCACCTGAGTTTGCGCACCTGCCATTATTGCTGAATGCTGACAAGAGCAAACTTTCCAAGCGTCAGGGTGATGTGGCGGCCGAGGATTACCGTAATAAGGGTTATCTCTCCGAAGCGCTAATAAATTTTATTGCTTTACTAGGCTGGAATCCGCAAAATGATCGCGAAATATACACAAAACATGAATTGATTGCCGGATTTGACTTGTCCAAGGTCAACAAGGGCGGCGCAGTGTTCGATTTGCAGAAGCTTGACTGGATGAACGGAGAATATATCAAAAAATATGACAGTCTAGATTTAGCTGCCTTGGCGCTGCCGTTTTATGAGCGGTCTGGACTGGTTAAAAGAAACGGTGGTCAATTTAAGAACGCTAAGACTGGTGCGGATCTGCCGCTGGAACAGTTGGCAAAGATAGTTTCAGTGGAGCAGCGGCGTGTAAAAACTTTGGCCGAAATGCCTGAATGCACAGAGTTTCTGTTCGCGGATAGATTGGAGTATGATAGAGACATCATTTTTTGGAAGAAATCAACATCGGCTGAAGCAAAGAATAGGCTAGAAGGCCTGTTAAAATATGTAGAAGATTTGCCCGAGGAGATGTTCGAGGATGTTGAACGTCTGGAAAAAGATGTTATTAGTTTTGTGTCCGATCAGGGTTGGACCAACGCCGAGTCTTTATGGCCGATGCGCGTAGCGTTGACCGCAAAAAAAGCTTCACCTAGCCCATTCGAAGTGGCCTGGGTTTTAGGTAAAGACGCCACCATCGCGCGCCTTAGAGACGCGCTACAGCTATTGTAATGTTTTTATCTGAACCAAAAAGGAGGAATCTTAGAATCGGATTAGCCATCTTGATTGGTTTTGGTGTGCTGTTGCCCGGATTGTCCCTGCAAGCACCGCTCGAAGTGCGCGCTGAAAGCAAAAGTATCCGGGAGCAAATTGACGAAATAAACGATGAAGTGCAGCAAAAGAAGCATAAGGCTGACAAGCTCAGCGACCGTATTAATCACTACAAAAGTTTGATTAGCAGCAAGAAATTGGAAACTGCTTCCCTGGAAGATCAAGTGACACTAATTGAAAATCAAATCGCCAAGACCGAAGTTGGTGTTGATATTGCTGAGCAGGAAATTTCATCGTTAGAGCTTCAGGTGATGCGTCTGGACGGTCGAATTGAAGATGCGGAAGAAAAAATGAAGTATGAGCGTGAGTTGCTTGGTTCGCTAGCTCGAAAGCTGTATCGTCGTCAATCAGGTCACGGCACGCTAGAGATTCTGCTGACGCACGGAACGTTCGCTGAATTTTTTGATGAGATGTATGCTATTGTCTCGCTGCAAAGAAAGATGGACGAATCCCTGGATAGGATTCAGGAATTGAGCCGAGAGCTTCAGGATGAGCGTAAAATGCGTGGAACAAAGCTTTTGGCGGTGAATGAACGAAAAGTGATGTTGGAAGAGGCTCGGCTGGAGCTTGAGGATGAAATGGGGTTCCGAGAGTCTTTGCTTAATGAAACCAGGGCGTCCGAATTGGAATATCGATATATGTTGGCTGAATTGAAACGGGAACAAAACGAGGCTGATGCGGAAATTGCGTATCTGGAAAAGATGCTCCGCGAAAAGATAGACTTATCCGATCGATTTACTGAGAAGGTTACGGTGTTGTCATGGCCAATAGAGCCTGTACGGGGAATATCAGCTACCTATCATGATCCTGACTATCCCTACCGGCATGTGTTTGAGCATCCTGGTATCGATATTCGTGCATATCAGGGTACGCCGATTCGTGCGGCGGCGGCCGGTATCGTTGCTCGAGCCAAGAACGCCGGCATGGGTTATAGCTACATCATGTTGATTCACAACAATGACATATCCACGGTGTACGGACACATTTCAAAGATTGACGTTTCCGAGGATACTTTTGTGGAGCGCGGCGAGCTCATTGGCTACTCAGGCGGCATGCCCGGTACCCCCGGTGCCGGTCGTTTGACGACTGGTCCGCATTTGCATTTTGAAACACGCCTGCGAGGCATACCGGTTGATCCGATGCAATACATGGTGCGCTACTAGTGGTAAAAAAAGCCGCGACATGAAGTCGTGGTTTTTTGTTATGCGGATATTTTGCCCGTGATTAGATTTTACCCCGATACGGAAGGCGGTTGTAAACATGAATTGGCATGTCGCCGTTCCGGATGACGCAAGTCTTTTTGCAGCTTGGGCAGTCAAACGCCCCAATCGGAATGGGTACGCAATCAAGGCTGACTGTAAAAAGTTCTGACTCATTAAGCGTAAGTTTCGCGCCACATTCGTGGCATGTAACATTGAAACGCCACCTATCCTGATTGTCGACCCGAATTGATTTCATTGTTCTCCTACAGGATTCTCGCTTTTCTTTTATGGCCAAGTATGCAAAATATCGTTACGAGATTGACATTTATTTTGAGTTGAACTATCGATTTTATCTTCATTTAACGAGCGTATTTACCCTATCCGTTGGTGTCTCAGTATGCAATGTGTATAAAAACCCCCTCTCTAGATGTGAGGGGGTTAATTTATTTCAGTCAAGGCAAGATATCAGGGTACATCTACTGGGAAACGCCTTCCAAACAGCTGTTCAATTTCATATGATTCCAATGAACCATTTTTATGTAATTGAAGGACTAGTTTCGCGAAACGATTGCTTTCGCACAGAATGAGTGCTTTAGCTCTGCGATATGCGACATTTAAAACCTGCACTACTGGTTTGGTCAGTTGTCGGCTAGATGCGTACATGCGCTCAAAAAGCAGGCTGCCGAGATTGGCTTCATCACACCATTGCTGACGGGCATTCGAGTGAAGAATGGCGATGGCGTCGTTCTTAGCCGCCAGTAGGTCACTGCGACTATGCTGGCTGCAGAATTTATTAAAGACCAGCAGTTCCGCCGCTAGACCGGCCAGGTCGATAGCGATCCAATCCCAAAGTTCTGGCGCGTTCATGTGCACATGGTTTGACCAGCCAAGCTCAGTACTGCCCTCATCGACATCACAATAAATTTCCAGGATTTGGCTAACGTGCTGCGATTGCCAGGCCACGATGGCGTGCCCAGCCTCGTGTGTGGCAGATTGGTTCACCAGGCGCAGTGTTTGTAGCCGATGACTTTCCGTCATCATCTGTACCGCCTGTAGGCAGGCATTTGGGCGGTAAGGCTTGGCTCTAAGCACGATGTTCAGGTTGTTGGGCAACCAACTTCTACTGTTCCAGCCCATCAATTGGCCTCCAGGAAACATATAGCTTACTCATTATGGCAATATATGTCAACATTAAGTTCAACTAAAAAACCGCCGGGACGGACTCCGGCGGTTTTTTAGTTGAAGAGTGAGCCTAAAGGGTTACATCGAGCGTGGATTCAACCCACGCCTCAATTGCGTCTTGAGAACGTGGACCGAATAGCGTGCCGCGTAGGACACGGTCCGCATCTACGGCGTAGAACGCAGGAAGACTGATGATGCTATAGTCGTCATAGAAATCATCGTCTGGCTGGAAGAACTCAAATCCGTACGCACCGCGAGTTATTTGGGTTTTCTTGAGCCGTTCTGGTTCCAGTGTGGCCACCGGTACGAATTTCACCCTGTTGTCGAACTTGGCGGCGATTCGACTGTAGATATCGATTTGCATCTGGGCGTTAGTGTTCCAGGTGCTATAAACAAACACTACGGCGGGTCGTTCATCGACATCGATTTGTTCGTAAAGCGTTGTTGGCCTGCCGTCGCTATCGGTCAGATCGATGTTCGGAAGAAACTCTCCCTTCTCAAGCAATTTGGTATCTGGTGCCGGCCGAACAGACAGTGGGAAATTGTTTACCGTACCCTGTCGAGTGAACAACCTGGCAAACTTACTTAGGAAACCCTCTGCGCTATCTAGTTGAATGTTGGCCGAAATTACGCTTTGCTCCGGCACCCTGGTAATTAGTGACGTAAGCGGGTCGTAGTCAGGATGCTCAATCACGACATAGAAGTCGCCTGGCGGCACCACAAACGCGAAATTTCCGTTGGATTGTTGCGGGTTGGATTGTGCATAGGCTTGTGCGTTCCAGAGGTTGAATTGTCCTGAACTCGGCTCCCTTTCGTATACGGCAATTATTAGGTTCTCGATTAGTTTTCCGGTGTCCATGTCAGTGACGTCGTTGCCTCGACTGACTAGGATGCTGTTAATTTTACGCGTGTACAATCGGCGTCCGTTCAGGATAGTGCCCTCCATGCGGTAGAAGCCGGGCTCATCGAAAGAAAGGATGCCGGTCCACAGCTTCAGCTCCGAGTCCCAAACAAGCGGGAAGATTATATCGGTATCGATGACTTGCAGGTAGGCCTCGGATGCGCCCTTAGCTTCAAGATAGAATCGATGTCGCTGGTTTACGGTGAAGTGCACGGTTCCGCTATCGGCCATCGGTGACGGCTGAGCGCCAAGGATGAACTGGTTTGCGCCGAATACCAATCCGAGATCAACCGTAAATTGACACGAAGTCGAGGATACGGAGCTTGTCGTGCTTTTATCAGCCGTAACAACTCTGGCGCGCACACGATAATCTCCGCCCTGCAGGTCGGTCAGGCTGAATTTGAACGTTGCCCCTCCGGCGGTTGGTGTGATGTCGTTTATCACGTTCCAGCTTTGCCCTCCGGTGAGAGAATATTGGATCTCTGCCACGTCTTCCAAATTTCCGGTAAACGTTCCGGTGTACGTAATGTCTCCGATTTCCTGGACCGGCACGCCACAGCTAAGCGAGATGACGTTTGGCGCAATTGGCACTGAAGGAATCGGAATTACGACCGGAGGAATGGCCGGCGGCAGCGGTGGATCCGGCGAGATTGGCGGGGGCGGAGGCACGAACGGCGGCAGTACAGTAATGGCAACACTCGCCGTGTCGCACAGCCCGTCATCATCACACACTTCGTAGAGCAAATTATCGACACCAGAGAAGCCGTTGTCGGGAAGATAAGTAATCGTTCCAGTTACGCTAGACGGAGTGGCTAAGCCATTCGAAGGCGGGACTATAATGCGCATTGACGATGTTACCAGGAAGCCATCAACGTCAAAGTCGTTATCCAGAATCGGAATTGAGGTGATGGATTCGTACTCGGCGAACACTTCATCGGTATTGGCAACAGGTGGAATCAGTCTTCGGTCACTAGGTCTGACTGTTACAGTCGCGACCGCGGTGTCGCAAAGTCCGTCGTCATCGCAGACCTCATAAATGAATGTGTCCACTCCGTCGAAATCCGGATCGGGCGTATAAGTGACCGTTCCAGAAATATTAGTTACCGCCAAGCCGTTACCAGGACCCTCGAAGGTGGAAATTGATGATTCGACCAGGAAACCGTCCGGGTCGCTATCGTTTTCCAGAATCTGAATCTCTACCGGAACGCCTTCATTAGTAGTGGCGCTATCGTCGTTTGCGATCGGCGGTACCGGCAACGGTGTGTCCTTGTCGCTGACAACAACCGTTACCTCTGCTGAGTCGCAGGCACCGTCACCGTCGCAAACCTGATAGATGAATCGGTCAGTGCCGGTGAAATCAAGCGCCGGCGTGTAGGTGGCTTCGCCGTCAGCTGAATCAATGCTAATGGAAACTCCCGAACTCTGGCTTAGCACGACAGTTGACGAGGGCACGAGCAGACCGTCCTGGTCAAAGTCATTTATCAGCAAGTCGATATCAATCGAAACGTTCTTGTCCGTACTTGTACCGTCATCATTCGCGATTGGCGGCAGATTTTCCGGTCCGTTGTCTTGGTACACCGTAACAGTAACCGTAGCGGTGTCGCATAGGTCGTCATCGTCGCATACTTCATAATCGAAGGTATCGTTACCGACGAATCCGTTATCTGGGGTGTAAGTAATTTCGCCGGTCATCGAATTGACCGAGGTGTTGCCGTCTGATGGGCCGGTTCCAGGAACTAATTCCACTGTGGTCGGATCTAACACGCCGTCAGCATCGGAGTCATTGTTCAGCACCTGAATCGTGACTGGGTTATTCCTTCTGGTGCTCCTAGAATCGTCTTCTGCAATAGGCGGCTCGTTGATTTCCGGTGAATAGATGTTGACGGTAACGGTTGCGGAATCGCATTCTCCATCGTTGTCGCAGACCTCGTAGTCGAAGGTGTCGGTGCCGGTGTAGCCGCTGTCCGGCGTGTAGGTGATTTCGCCAAGTATCGTATCGACAGTCGATGTGCCGTTGTTTGGTCCGGTTCCGGAGAGCAGTCTGACCGTGGCCGGGACCAGGAAGCCGTCGGTGTCAAAGTCGTTAGTTAGAACATCGATTGTTGTCGGAGTGTCCATGTCAGTTGATTCGGTGTCGTCGTTCGCGACAGGCGGTTCATTGTCCGGGCCATCGAAATAGACGGTTATTGTCACGGACGCTTCATCGCATAAGCCCTCATCATCGCAGACCTCGTAGTCGAAGGTGTCGGTGCCGGTGTAGCCGCTGTCCGGCGTGTAGGTGATTTCGCCGTTGGACGGATTAATGGAAGTTGAGCCGTTGGACGGACCAGATGTGACGGTGACCGAGGATTCAATCAGAAATCCGTCTGGATCCGAGTCATTGTCGAGCACGTCCACGTCAACCGGGGTGTCGCGCGGTGTGCTGTCTGAATCGTCATCCGCGACCGGTGGCTGGTTTTCGGGGAGTTCAATGACAATCGTCGCGGTAGCGGTGTCGCACGCGCCGTCGTCGTCGCAGACCTCGTAGTCGAAGGTGTCGGTGC
>CAZAOV010000042.1:0-8723 GCA_964486995.1 uncultured Gammaproteobacteria bacterium
ACGGAGCAAATCCCATCAAAGTTGTTCTCAGTTCGGATCGAGGTCTGCAATTCGACCTCGTGAAGCTGGAATCGCTAGTAAACGCGCATCAGCCACGGCGCGTTGAATACGTTCTCGGGTCTTGTACTCACCGCCCGTCACGTCAAGAGAGCTGGGGGCGCCCGAAGTCATATGTTCGTGTGACGAAGGTGAAACCAGTGATAGGGACGAAGTCGTAACAAGGCATCCGTAGCGGAAGCTGTGGATGGATCACCTCCTTTCTAGGGAGAAATAGAGCATCCCGAATAGGGATGAGACTCCTAGGTCGAAGGTCGTTTTCTCAGAAACGGCCTGGCTCGGTGCAAACCGGGTTTGTCGGAAAGAGTTAGTCTTCCTTGTCTCATTTGCATGGTCAAACAGAAAAACACGCTCAGGGCGTGTTTTTTGGTTCATAATGTGTACGCCTGACGGCCCTTCTAGGGAACCGTAGCTGCAGGTCTTGACCCTGGCGGCTGTGGCGATCCCTGCAGCTACGATATGATCGCTATATCGTCTCAGCACGATCTAAATACCCCGTTAACTTCTCCGCGTTGCCGTGCTTGAGCAATGCCCTGTACGACGCAATGGTTTCCTTGCCTTCATCAGCCGCGACCGTCCTCACCATTCGTCGCCGAGTCGACTTTCGCAGCACTCGATGGTTCGCAAAGTGTATCCAGCCCAGGAAATCGATGCCGGAAGCCAACGTCCTAATCTCGTTCTTTGCCGGATGAAGTGACAACCTCAAATTATTCTCTAAATATTGCTGAACCCGATTTTGCCACTCTTCCAATTCGCGCCTATCCGCCGACATTAGCAAGAAATCATCGGCATATCGCAAATAGTATCTAGCTCTCAATACATGCTTTGCATACTTGTCGAACGCGTCCAGATAGACATTGGCGAACAGCTGGCTGGTCAGGTTGCCGAGTGGCAGCCCCCGACCCAGCTCGCCGGAATTAAAGCTGCCGACCACTTCCTCAATGAGACAGATGACTCGCTCGTCCGCGATGCGCTGGCTCAATGCGCCCATCAAAATGTCGTGACCTATCGAGGCGAAGAACTTCCGGACGTCGCACTTCAACACCCACGCCGTCCGACTGCCGTTCCTCGAAACCTTCCTGGACATCGCCTCGAACCGCCGTAGCGCGCGATGCGTGCCCTTGCCGTTTCGGCACGAGTACGAGTCATAGATGAACGTCCGGTCGAAGGGTGGGTAGAGCGCGCCGCCTCTTTCCGCGCAGGAAATCAGACCAGGCCGCAAGCAGGCAATCCGTCGACACGATATCGTAATATTTAGAAATAAGCCTCTGCATAACATGTCAGATTCTACCCCCCCACAGCTTTTACCACTAATCCGAAAAATTAAGGACTCTTACGTTTTCTGGCACGACTGCCATGCGACGCTGCCGAAGACTCACCGCCATTCGCTCGGCGCGAGAATAGACACCATCCTCATCGAGATAATCGAGGCAGTCTCGGCGGCGCAGTTCATGCAGAGACACGAAAAGCTGCCATTCGTGCGGTTCGCCATCAAGAAAACCGATACGCTCAAGGTTCTGCTGCTCATCCTATGGGAAACCAAATCTCTGCACAGCGGAAAATATATCTCGCTTTCGGCTCGCATCGACGAGTTCGGTCGGATGCTCGGCGGCTGGAACGGCCAGCTTGCCAAACAAAACTTCCCCGCATCAACGGGGAAGAAATGATTCTGCTTGCGGGACGACGAACGCGAGCCCGTTCTCGGAATTCCACCTATCGTCCAGCCTGTCGTAATACGCGTTCAGCCTACGACCCCCGTCGTCGCGGTCCAGTGCAAGCAGGTTCGGGTCGCCGTCGGAAACGTACGGCGCACCTTCCGCGCCACCGCCCCTCGATCGCTCTCGGGGCTGTATATAATTCGGCATCGCAATGCCCTAGCGCGCCGCACCAAGCATCTTCGATTTTTTAGCCTCGCGCGCGCCACCCCGGCTGAAGCCGTAGCTGCAGACGTTCCCGACGCGCGGCCGCTGGATTCGGTGGCGGGAAGCCTTGGCCGCCCGTAATATTCACCTAGTACCGTTCATAATTGTAGCGCACAGACAAAAAAGGCCCGTCCACAATTTGTGAATGGGCCAAAGGGCTAAGCCCAGAGGGTCAAAGCGCAGGGTAGAGCGACCTAGCGATAAGGACCGGCTTGCGGGACGACGAACGCGAACCCGTACTCGGAATTCCACCTGTCGTCCAGCCTGACGTAATCCGCGTACAGCCAACCGCGGTCCAGTGCGAGCAGGAGCGGGACGCCGCCGGAATCCTCGATAGGCTCGTGCATGGCCGTAATCCACCAAAGACCCATGGCATCGAGGTCGTCATCCGAGATAAGCTCCCTGAGCAGGCAAGCGACCTCGGGGTTCGGGGTCTCGAGTCCTCGACGCACGGCCTCCTGTCGAATATTCGAGGTGACCCTGTCATCGTCCGAGAAAAGCGTGCCGGGCATGATCGCAACCCGATAGGTCACGCCGCTTGTCGATACGAAGTCCTCCGAGCGCAGGAGCTGCTTGGCGTACTTGCTCAGCCGATACCTCTCTCTCCAGTCGGGCGATCCACTCCTCTCCGGTCGTGCCGTCGGACACGACCTCGACGTAGAGCAAGCCGCTTTCCTCCGAAATGTTGCTTCCAGACTCGTCAGAAACCATCAACTTATACTTTGCCATTTTAAAACTCCATCGTTTGCAGAAGCCCGCCACCATGGCAGGCTTGACTGGGCATATTAGCACAAGATTAGCCGTCTGTCAACCCTAATACGCGAACAGAAACTCCCGCGGAACGAACACGACATCGCCCTTCCTGGCCAGCTGGTTCTTGGATATTACCAGCCCGTACTTGCACTTCACCCGCGACATTGTTTGCTTCACCTGTTCGATACCCTTAGAGCCGAAACTGACTTCGCATGCAATCAAGTCGCCCGAATGCAGCTTCAGCATGAAGTCTGCTTCGGCTTCCTTTTCAATCCTGAACAAGTCTACGACTCGAAGCTGGCCGCGAACATCAAAATAATGCACGAACAAATCCTCCAGCAATAACCCGTACTGCTCCGGTCCGATGCCCAGCTGCCCGATACTCCAAAGAAACGCCGCTTTGATTCCGCTCGCGCTAAACGTGTACCTGGGAGGGCGAGTGGTACGAGTGGCCGTACCGCCGTAGGTGGGGACAGCATGAATAAGACCGCTCTTTTTGAGAGTCTCGACCATGTTGGTGACTGTCACATGGTTCAATTCCAGCATATCGCTCAGCTTCTTCACCGACACGTCTTCCCACGACGACAGCAGCGTCACCAGCTTCGGAAACTTGTTTATGGTGTCTAGCTCAAACTTTGCGCTTTCATAGGTTTGTATATCGCGACGCAGCGCTTCTTTGGTGACGCCAACCATGCGCTCCAGCGACTCCTCCCTAGAAAGACCTATCGAGAACGGCAGAGAGCCATGAACCAGAAAATTCTGAATGTCGTTCGATGAATACTTAGCTGTGTAGCGCGCTATGTCTGGGGCTAACTGCAATAAACGCTGTTCGACCTCGGAAGAATCTACGGATTTGAACAGTGCGGCCGCTATATCATCCGCAAATCCCAGTGGGTCAACGTTGTCTTTTAGCTTAAGATATTCGGTAAACCTCATGGGTTCGACTCTCTCGATCTGCATCCGCCGAAGGATGTCTGCACCTAGAAAATTGTTAGCTTGTAACGCCAAGGCGGAAGATCCGGTTACAATAATAAACACGTTTGGAGCCCTTTCATACAAATCCTTTACCGCTTGAGCCCACTTCTGATCGAAGTGAACCTCGTCCAATAATATGAAGCGCGGACTATCGACTGAATCCAGCGCTTCGCCGGATACAGCTTCATAGGCATCTATCACGCCACGCACCCCCAGACCTAGTTGGTCTACAGCACTATCCATTGAGACGTAAAGCACATCCATGGCATCCAAACCCCTATCTTGCACAAGATACAGATACGCCTGCGCCATAAGCGTCGACTTTCCGGTGCCACGCAGACCAGGCATGGCAACCCAACGCTGATCTCGATTGTTATCATCGAGAAAACTGCTTAAGTGTTCGATGAGGCGCTCGAAAACAAAACGCTGCGGAAACCTGTTTTTCGTTACCGGACTGCTAGCCTTATTCTCTGCCAAACGCCTAGCGGTCTGAAGCCGTTTCTGTACATATTCGATATATTCCTTTTTAGCAGACATATATATTAGAATATACTAATTATAGATATTATTACTATACTCTAATATAATAAAGATTGTCAATTTTTAATACAACATAATATATATGACCTCGGATAACGGGGAGGAAGGTGGGAATGACGTCAAATCAGCATGGCTCTTACGCCTAGGGCTACACACGTGTTACAATGGACAACTCAAAGGGCAGCCAAGTCGCAAGACGGAGCAAATCCCATCAAAGTTGTTCTCAGTTCGGATCGAGGTCTGCAATTCGACCTCGTGAAGCTGGAATCGCTAGTAAACGCGCATCAGCCACGGCGCGTTGAATACGTTCTCGGGTCTTGTACTCACCGCCCGTCACGTCAAGAGAGCTGGGGGCGCCCGAAGTCATATGTTCGTGTGACGAAGGTGAAACCAGTGATAGGGACGAAGTCGTAACAAGGCATCCGTAGCGGAAGCTGTGGATGGATCACCTCCTTTCTAGGGAGAAATAGAGCATCCCGAATAGGGATGAGACTCCTAGGTCGAAGGTCGTCTTCTCAGAGACGGCCTGGTCCGGCGCATGCCGGATTTGTCGGAAAGAGTTAGCCTTCCTTGTCTCATTTGCATGGTTAAACAGAAAAACACGCTCAGGGCGTGTTTTTTGTTTCCAGTGATCATTCTGAGGGCTGACCCAAAAATGTTCGTCTACGACTGCTTTTTAGCGTTTCAAGATTTCGTATAAGACCTTATTCACGTACAAGTTTTCCCTACCAACCTTAAAACTCGAAAGAATGCCCAAATCCTCCAACTGCCGTAAATGCTTGCTCGCCGTGACCCGCTTCGCTATTCCGGCGTCGACCAGGTGATGAATCTTGCAGTATGGCTGCTCAAAGATGACTTCCACCAAATCCTTAGAATATATCCGCGGCGCCTCGGATCGAATGCGTTCCTCAATCTCCTTTCTTGTAGCAGCAATATCGGCTATCTTTCCGCTCATGAATCGCGACGTCTCCTCGATGCCCTTGAGCAAATATATAATCCATTTTTCCCAGTCGCCCTGTGTGGTGACTCGACGCAGCCCCCGATAATAGTCATCGCGATTATCGAGAATGTACCGGCTCAGGAAAAGCACCGGATGATCGGCCAGGCCCCATCGCTCCAGAAACAATACGTTAATGATTCTGCCGGTACGGCCGTTACCATCAAAAAATGGATGAATGGCCTCGAACTGATAATGCGTCACCGCCATCCTAATCAGTGGATCCACATCACTCTCCTCATTCATGTACCGCTCTAGATTGTCTAGCTTGTCCATGATTACCGTACGTCCCTCGGGCGGCGTATACATCACCTTTCCGGTGCGGTCATTTTTCAGGCTCACCGGTATATCGCGAACTCCGGCATCATTGCCGTTAATGGTATTGGCAGCCGTAATGAACACCCTCTTGGTGAGCAGCCCGGTCTCGCGCATCGTTTTGCACCCCTCCCACAACGCATCAACATAATGCAAAACCTCTTTTGAATTTGAATCGATATCAGCACGGCTAGTAGCTTTTGCTGCAAAGAGATCGTCATTGGTAGTAATGATGTTTTCGACTTCTGAACTGTCTTTAGCCTCACTCAAAAAGAGGTAATTGTAAAAAATACCTTCATTGGGCAACTGCTTGCAGTCGCTCACTAGAGCAGCTAAAGCACGATTGCTCGAGATTGCCTGCTTTAAAACAGACCTCGTTTCCAAATCCACATCTGGCGGCAAAGCGGGCAAATCGTTATAGGGGATGTTCGGGTTGAAATTCATAGGCCTTACTTACATTTCAAATCATATCAAACATGTTCAAAAAAGTCAATATTTTGAACATATTATAAAATAGTGTTCATATCATACACATATAGCCTGCTTTGGTCTAATTATCCAAGTAAGATTGCGGAATAAAGGTGAAACCAGCGGTGCAGGGACGAAGTCGTAACAAGGCACCCGTAGCGGAAGCTGTGGGTGGATCACCTCCTTTCTAGGGAGAAATAGAGCATCCCGAATAGGGATGAGACTCCTAGGTCGAAGGTCGTTTTCTCAGAAACGGCCTGGCTCGGTGCAAACCGGGTTTGTCGGAAAGAGTTAGTCTTCCTTGTCTCATTTGCATGGTCAAACAGAAAAACACGCTCAGGGCGTGTTTTTCTGTTGCTTACTTTACATTTTCCTGCTGGGACCTTACTGGCCTGATTTTTTTAATGCCGACCCTTTATGCGCAGATTTTGATTTCGTAATCTACGATTTATAGCTCGAGGTTTCCTGAACCAAACATAAATTCCTTCAGTTTTCTGTGTGCGTACACCCGAGCCTTGCCTATCTTGAAGTCCTCAGGCTCCAGAATCCCCTCCTCGACCATCCGCTGGATATTAGTGCGAGCGACTTGGGTCAGGTCGGCCGAAGAGACGTGCTGCACACGCAAGAATCCCTCGGTCGACGGAACGGTGATGTAGAGCTTGTTTAGGGCATGACGCAAGATATGCAACGCCGCCGGACTGCGCAGCTTCTCGTTCAGAAGCAAAGTATCATTCTTCTCGATATCTCCGAGACTGCTGATAAACTCCAAGTTTCGAACACTCTGTTCCTTTACCGCAGTGAGAAAAAACCTAACCCACTCCCGATATGAATTGCTTTCAGTGGCATCATGCAGGTAATCTAGGTATTCATCACGATGCTCGTCAAAGTAACCGCTAAGATTTAGCAGCGGAGTCCGCAGGCTACCGGCTATCAACAGCTGTGCGATGATGAGCATGCGTCCAGTCCGGCCGTTACCGTCACGGAACGGATGAATCGACTCAAACTGGTGGTGGGTGACGGCTGCCTGCACAAGAGACGGCAGGTTCTGTCGGTTGGCTATTTCATCGACCAGCCGACCAACATAGTCATTCACTTTCAAGTGCGGCGGCGGAATGAAGTCACCACTTCGGCTGTTCCGAATCTTCACATCACTCTCACGAAACAACCCGGGTTTGCCAGAAGTTGCTGGATCATTCTCAGTCAGTATTTTATGCAGATGGCGAATGAGTGCGACATCGATTTTATTATACCCGCCAACGATATCTTCAATCTCGTTCATGGCTAGCCGATAGTTGATGGCGCTAAACAGTTTTAGTTCCTTCTTCCGTTCAGCCGCCAAAGACTCTTCCATGTAAAGGTCTTGTAGATTGCCGGTAGTGCCCTCAATACGGGCACTAGACAGAGCTTCGGTGTTCTTCAGTGCCTGAATAGCAAAGCCGTGCCCCATGGCGCTCGAGGAATAATGATTGACCTCACCCATAGCCCGTGAGGATTCCTCCAAAAGCTGAAGCTGTCCCGAACTGGCTAGAGCACTGTCGATTGGAATATCGAATATCTGTGATTCTGTTACGGGTTGAGACATACTGAGCGATTAGTTCATTAATAAGTGCATGTTATCAAAACTATAATATTTGTCAAAATTTTTATAGGTTAATTCTTTAAACTATAATCACTTTATAGGGTAATAAATAGCATAAGATATAACAGATAGCCCAATAGTTATAACTTACAGATGTAACATATGAATAACCTATACGTAGGCAGTACGGAGCAAATCCCATCAAAGTTGTTCTCAGTTCGGATCGAGGTCTGCAATTCGACCTCGTGAAGCTGGAATCGTCTAGCCCTGCCCAGTGTCGGGCTTCCGGGCCAGATTGCTAGGTTTCAGTTCGACTGGTCAATCGAAAATTATTTAAACTTTGTTCTTGGGCTGAATCCGAGTGAACTTTTGCAGTTTGTTTTTTGAGCGCAAAAAAACCGCGCATAACACGCGGTAAATTATCATCACGGCTTGAGTGTCTCGCGACCATCCCAAAGCGGTCGGTGAGGATAAGCCTTTAGCTCTGCCTTCAGCTTGTCCATCAGGTCACGCACCGTCCCTAGGTTGACCGGCTCATAATTCCAGCTATCAACACCCACATCGAACGACAACCCATAGGGGTGCAGACGAGAGTGGGTATGGCCGTAGAGATGCCAGGCACCGTGAAATGACCGGTTCCAACTACGATGAGCGTAATGGCTCAGCCAAATGGTCTGACCGCCGCCGATTCTGAGATCATACACGTCGTTAATCCAGGACCAGCGCAAAAGCTCCATGTTCTGACGACGATCGTGATTACCAAGCACCAGATGCTTGTGTCCGTTGAGCTGGTTAAAAATCTTTTCAATTTTCTTGACGGGAGCCCGCCACCAGAACACGTCGCCCAAGTGATAAACCAGATCCGACGGTGCGACAAGTTGGTTCCAGTTGGTGATTAGGGCTTCATCCATCTCTTGGACATTATCAAAGGGCCGATTGCAGTGCCGAATGATATTGGCGTGACAAAAATGCGTATCCGCAGTGAACCAACTTTCAGACATTTATGCCTCCTGTTTTTATTTACGTTTAAAAAGCGATTTATATTTTTAGCAAATTCACCGTTATGCGTCAATTGCTTGTGATGACAAAAGCCGCCCTGATGACGGTTAAATATTTA
>CAZAOV010000043.1:0-8426 GCA_964486995.1 uncultured Gammaproteobacteria bacterium
ATCAATATGCAGATCACTTATCCCCGTGGATGGGCGGGGTCTGATGAAGCGGCGGACGGAAAGACGCAAATGGTGGGGCTGTACGAAGGAATATATTTCGGCTGGCCGTTTCGACGAATGAACGCGCACAAAAACCGTCAGACTTGTTTTAGGGGGGTAACGCTGCCGCCTTAAAACAAGTCTGACGATTTTTCAGAAATGACTATTTCGCTTTCGGCTTGGTGATGTTCGGTTCGCCGTCGTATAGTGCGCTGACCCTGGAGTTTACGTCAGCATCATCTAAGGCTTTGGTCGCAGCTTTAGCCAAACCAACCTCATTCTCAGGGCTGAGTCGCACCGCCGGCACACCCCAGGCAAACGCCAACGAATTTCCCATCGTCACTGCAGCCCGAACCGCACTCCAGGTCATCTTGTTGTCGTTCGACTTGTCATCTCTGTCTGGCAGCACCACGGCCACGCCCTCGACCTTCGCGTCACCCAGCACATCCAACACCTGCTGTAGCTGATAAAAACCCGTGTTTGGCCCTTCATTAAATCTCCTCACGGAACCGTTGTCCGCGAGGAGTAACCTGCTTTCATTCTGTCTGTAATCGACAATTAGTATCATATCACTCGGACTTGGTGGCAGCCTTTGTCAGCCTTGCCGTTTCTTGCGGAATTTTACCTAACTCGTCAGCCACCACAATCTTGCGAGATTCCAGAATGCTATACAGAAAGCGATCAGTCAAATCCTTACGACACCGAAATTCGCTAGTAGTCAAAATGGTATAATTTACCTCCTTACCCAGTACCCGTTCAAAACCGCGAATCGAGGTGGCGACCTTCTCTTTGCTGAGATTACCCACGATAAACACATCAGTCACCGCATCCGCATCGCCCACGAAACTACCCATTAGCGCCAGGTAATGCACCTTGCCTGCCTTACTTAAATTGCGAACAAATTCTTTTTCCAGCAGCACGCCCGACTTCGAAAACAGCGCTCGCAACTCCGGATACAATATCGCTTCGGTGTTAATCCTATAATATTTTCGTTGCTGTGCGGATCGACCTGACTCAGTGTTTACATCGAAATCAGCCACCTCCTTAATTACCCCCATCGAAACTAGGTTGTCCAGCTCATTTCGCACGGCGTTAATCTGAGCGTCAATCTTACGAGTGAGCTCACGAACAAAATACGACTCATCCTGATTAGCCAGAAAGAGGCGCAATAATCTAACCCTAGTTTTTGAACCAAATAGCTGCTCAAGCATGTTTGTACGGCTTCTGTTTCTATTCGCGCGGCTATTATAGCGAATCTGTAAAAATAAAAAAAGTATTCATAGGAAACGCCTAAACAGATAATGGTCTAAAGATTATACAGTAACGCTATAAACCTTCTAAACTTTAGACCTGTTGTTCGGACCCCCTTTGCCCCTATTTAACCGAATAATGTATAATATCTAACGTTAACGAAGCTTATGAAAGCAACCGGATATGCTTGAACAAACGAGCGGTCTGGGCAAGCTAGCCCCATGGAAGACCAAAAAAATCGAGTCCTACGTCAGGACCCTGTCGTTGAAAGTCCCGCGTGAAGCGACCGGGAGGTTAGGCGACGTGCAAGGACTGATCGGAACGGTTTCCGATACAAAAACCGGCAATATTTTGTCGGCCAACATCGAAGAGTCGTTCTGTGACGGCCTGAACCAGGCCATCAAAACGTTACCGTTCAGCGCCGGCCTCGAAACTACATTCGAGACCGCTGTCGGTCGAGTTAACGTAATGCTTCAGCGGTTGCTGAGCGATCGCGGCCTGGCCGTTGATCCAGCCGAAGCGCATGGCGTTATCATCGCCCAACGAGGACGCGACGTGGCTGCCGCCGTCTGGGGCAGACCGTCTTTAATACTGTTTCGACGCGGCATCGAGGGCGGTCCGAAATTATATGACGTGCTGGAAACTGAAGCAGAAGGTCCTGCGACGGAATCGGGTTTTGGCTTCACTAATTTGATTAGCGGTAAAATCAGCGGGAAGGATCGCATGGTGGTAGCGAATCGCAATTTACTGGAGCTGTTGGATCGTCAGGCCCTGCAGGAAATTTTATCCGCTCCGCGCACAGATACCGTAACCATGCTGCTGCGTGATGCATTGGTTGCCCGACATGAAAACTTGGATTTGGCCATGCTCTTGCTGGATGGACACGCTAGCAGCGACATGACATCGATACCAGAGCCAGCGGAAGAAAAACCGAAGGATAAAGCCGTAAAAATGAACAAGCCGGTGTCTGCGCCTGTTCAGGCAGTGACCAAAACTTCGCCGGCGAATACTGTTGTTCCTCCCGGGGTGCCAGCAGAAAGACAGAAAAACGAATTGAATCTGGCTCAGCGCACCAGCGCCGCAAAGAAGATGTTCATGAGCGCCAAAAAGAATCTGGCCAAGGCATCAACGACGACTGCGGCATTAGCCAGGGCAGCGGGACAAAAAATCGCCCAAACGAGCAAAACCGTTGGGAAGAAAGCGATAAACGCACTAACAGTAGAGAAGGAACACGGGCTAAATGACATTAAGCCGGTTGAGCCGCCGAAGAGGGCTGTACCGCTGAAAAACGCGCTTGCAAAAAAGGAAACGCAAGAACTCCAAAAGGAGAAAGCGACACCAGCCGAAAAACATCCTGCCAAAAAAGAACGACGTCATCCGTTAGATTATTTGGTCGATAAATGGAATTCATTGAACGGGCATAGTCAAAATTTGTTCCTCGGGGCATTGGTGCTGATTTTTGTGGCTAACACCAGTGTTGCTGCCATGGGCTGGAGCAAACAACAGGAACAGGAAGTGGCGAACTACGAAAAAAAGATTTCCGAGATTCGCCAACAGCTGGACTCGGCTGAGGCGAGCATGATTTATCGCGACGAGGATCGCGCGCGACGCCTGTTGGATGAAGCCGCGGCTGCAGTCGCGTTACTGCCGTTCGATAACGACGAACGTTCCGGCACCAGAACCAATCTGGAAGATGAATTGAAAGTCAAGTATGCCGGCTTGCGACATGCCCTGATATTAGAGTCACCAGAGGTATTATCAACCGTAGTCACACCGGAAGGCGCGCCGGAGCTGACCGGACTCACTGAAGCGAACGGCGCTTTATGGGCGGTGGCGACGAGCGGCGCAGTGTTTAAGATTGCCGATGACGGTTCGGCTGAGGGCGTGCATACTTTAGAAGGCGGCCAGCCAGACATCTTCATCGCGCACAAGAACGGCATCCTGGCCGGCAACAAGGATTTCCTGTATTTGCTGTCACCGAACGGGCAAGCCACGCCGCTAAAGATAAGCGCCGAGGATTATGAACTGGCCATTGATGACGTGGCCACGTATGGCTCTCGTCTGTACCTGCTGGACTCGGCTCATAATCGAATTCTGAAATTCGCGTCCGTGCCCGGCGGCTATGCCTCGCCGGCTGTGTACGTAAAGGACGGCACGGATTTGTCGCGCGCATCATCGCTGGCCATAGACGGTTCTGTGTACGCCCTGGCGAGCGACGGAACAATCACCAAAATGTTGAGCGGTAACGCCACGGACTTCAGCGCTGATCCGACTGACCCGCCGCTGGTCTCCCCCATCGTGCTGCGCACCGCCGACGAAAAATCCGACCTGTACGTCCTGGACACCGGACACCCGCGCGTAGTGCGATACGACAAAGAGAACGGCAATGTGCTGGCGCAATACGAATCCGACGAATTGCGCGGCGCGACCGACGTACGAATCGATGAGGCCTCGAACGCCATTATCGTAACTAAAGACAACCGTCTGTTGCGCTTTACCTGGACCGAAGAAGAGTAATCACAAAAAACAAAACCGCCCGATGAATACTGGGCGGTTTTTGATTACCTCAAACTAATTACTGCATTTATATACCGGCTGGCAGGCTGGTGTCCGCGATCCGCGCTCGCAATCGGCGCCTTCATGTTCCACATATTCATGGCATCCGGCTAGCCGACAAAGCGATACGTCATGCCGTAAAATCGTTCTTCTGGGCCAAGGCTGGTCTTCGCATGACGGCAACCACAGAAAAACACCCATTATCCCAGCGAGCATCGCTGCCAAGAATAGATTGGAAAAAATAAACGTAAAGCCGGCACCACCAGTATAGGCCTGTGTTTTATCGTCGCCGCTCCCAGCCTTAGCTGACTTCACCACCTGCACCAAATCGAGCAATGCAATCAAACCCAGAGCACCGAGCAGCAGAAGCATGCTTTCGCTCGGGTACTGCAACAGGGGATTAAAGCCATCCGTAACCATACGCCGATTTAAATCGCCTTCCAAGTAGCCGTACACCACATAGGTTAACAGAAGCCAGCCGCCGAACAATAAATGATATTTTTTGTCGCGACCCGGCGGAGTCAAAAAAATCGCCGTCACAATCAACGCCAAAAAAGCGGGCCAAAATATATGCGAAACTAAATACGCTGCCTGCAACACCGCGAGCGGATAGTCGGGCTGGAACGCAGTAATTACCACAAAGGGCGCGGTTAACGTCGTGACAAGAAAATAAAAATCAGCTCGTTGCATATAATAATGCGGTTAATTCTGTTGTTTAGTTTATCACAACCGGGCTGTTGCGCCTGGTTTTTGAGCAACCAAAAACAGCCGATTATGAAAGCTGTCCGGTTTCGTCCCGGCGAGCGCGTTCGGCCTGCGATTCCTCGGTGCTGACGTTAAAGTTATCGCGTTAGCTCATTATCCCCTCCGCACTGGCGTTAGAAATTATCAATATATGCATGCCCCGCTCAAGACAGCCGGGAATTCAAAAACGGACCGAAGTCCGTTTTTGAATTCCTTGCTGAAAATTACTTCAGGGTAACAGTAGCACCGGCCTCTTCCAGTTTCTTCTTCCATTCTTCGGCATCTTCCTTGGCTACGCCTTCCTGCAGAACCTTCGGAGCGGCATCGACTACCCCCTTGGCGTCGGCCAAACCCATCTGAGTAATTTCGCGGATGGCCTTGATGACGCCAATCTTGTTATCACCAGCGGCGGTAACTTCCACGTCGAACGCGGACTTCTCCTCGGCGGCGTCTTCCTCACCACCGGCAGCCGGACCGGCCACAACCGCAGCGACCGGAGCCGCAGCGGAGACACCAAACTTATCTTCCAGAACCTTGACCAGCTCGGCCAGATCCAGGACGGACATCTTTTCAATACTCTCGACGAGGCCCTTAAATTTTTCCGGGACCTCAACCTCTTTCTTCTCGTTCTCTTCCGACATAATTTTGTCAGTTACTTGCTAACGATGAATCGTTATTCGGACTTCGTGTCCTTAACAGCGTTAAGTGCATACACCAGATTACGTAGGTTGCCCTGCAGGACACCGACCAATCCGGACAGCGGCGCGCCAATCGAACCGACCGCCTTGGCGATGAGTTCGTCCTTGGACGGCAGCTTTGCGAGCGCAAGAACCTCATCACGAGACATCCAGCGACCCTCGAGGATTCCGCCCTGGACGTTCAGCTCTTTGTGTTCCTTGCGTAGATCGGCCACGAGCTTGGCGGGAGCCACCTCGTCACCTCGACCCATAAGCAGCATGATTGCGCCTTCAAGTGCCGACTCGTCAAGTTCCACGCCTGCGTCTTGGCTGGCGCGCCTAAGCAAAGTCTTCTTGGCACCGAGCACGGACACGTCCTGCTCACGGGCCTTGTGCCGCAGATTGGTTGACTCGTTCACCTTCAGGGGTGACAGGTCAGCCATAACCACGGTCTTGGCTTCTTTCAAGCCAACCGCAACTTCTTGCACTTCTGCCTCTTTCTGTTGCCTTGTTTTAGCCATAATGTTGT
The DNA here is from genome assembly GCA_964486995.1 of uncultured Gammaproteobacteria bacterium. Taxonomy (GTDB): domain Bacteria; phylum Patescibacteriota; class Patescibacteriia; order SG8-24; family SG8-24; genus JAHJAU01. Next base: position 5,797 of record CAZAOV010000043.1, read on the forward strand.
TGTTTGATGGATCGCTCTGGGCGACCCGAGTATCCGACCTTTAAAACAAAAAATCCGTGACCAGAGCCACAGACATGGGTATCCGAAGATTACACTTCGGTTGATCGCCTATACGGGATTTATGGATGTACCCGTAGTCTGGGGCTTTAGTTGTGCTGGGATATTAACAATGCCCAGCTGATGTGTCAAGTAGATGCAAAAGCAGGCTTATTAGCATTCCTGACCTCAACTCATCCTTTGACCCGTCAATCATGCCGGGGCGGCATATAAATAAAGGGGTGACTATTGACTCATGCTATTAAATATTTTTACGAAATTGACCAAATACCGCGAATATTGGCATCAAATTGGGTTCATATTTGGTGGCATAGTTAGTACACCACCACATATCCCCTGATTCTGAGCCATGCTGACAATAGAAAGCCGCCGAACTGATAGCAAAGTTAGTATTTACCCGATTAAAAATACCTTATTTTAGCCAAAAAAATAGATTTCAACACTAAAATGTCGGCGGCTATTGTCGGGTTACTGCTGTTCGGCTGGCCGATACTGCTGTTCCTGCAGAGCCACAAGCAGGTCGCGCTGTTTTTGGAGCTGGCGACGATTGGTTCGCTGATATTCTTGACCATTCTGGCAATTATTACCAACGTGTTTCTGTAAATATGCCTTGCTTGCCGCGGCTATTTCTATCAGACTCCCTTTAAGGTATAATTATCAACGATGCAACCAGAGAAACAGACAAATCTTATCAGCCCAATCCCACCACCAGATAACGATGGTTTTACTTTGATTGAGATAATGATTGTCACTGCAATTATTTCGACTCTAGCTGGTGGAATATTGGTTGCCATTGACCCACCACGTCGTTTCGTAGAGGCGAGAAACGCTGAGCGCTGGGCTGAAGTGGAGTCAATCCTGAGCGCGGTTAAAAAATATACAGCCGACAACCTAGAATTACCTCCCGGCATCGACTCAACCGTGCATCAAATTGGGCAATGCGGAACCGGTGGCACCGACCCCTGCTCCGATGCAGCCACGGAATGTGTTGACCTAGAGGGAGTGTTGCTGGACACGTATCTGGCTGAAATGCCTTACGCGCCGGGAGCTGATTCAGAAAAGACGCACTATTCCATCCAGCTGCTTGGCGGCACAACTATTAAGGTTCGTGCCTGTGACGCTGAGCAGGGAGAAGAAATCTATGTTGCCAGATAAATGCTGACCGATCCGACAAAACCATTCGTGCTTCACCCATTGCCAACCAACGCCAGTCCGGACATCTCTAAGCTGTCCGGGCTTTTTGCGTTAGCTCACGCAGAGCTCAAGAACTTGAATAGACAGAGTGGTCTTCTCACCAATCCCATGCTGCTCCTTCCTCGCATACTGCTGGAAGACTCACACGTTGTTCTCGACCCGAGGGGTGCAGAAAAATCTATCGACCTGATGCAGGCGTACCGCAATGCACTGCTATGGTCGTACCACAATCTGCCAAAATTGGGCATGGGGAAAGAACTATTGCTGGGTTCCTACGGTCAATTGTCTGGGAATGCGGGAGTGCGCCGCAGCGGAGTTAGGGTTCATTCCAAGGAGAGGGAAGAAACTCTATACACAGCGCCAGACCCCACAAAAATCGACGGCTATTTAGACGAATGGGAAACATTTTGCCGAACCGATAATAAATTAGATCCGTTGGCCAAAGCGGCAATTTCTCTCAGTAGGTTGGGAGCCATTCACCCCTTCGCAGACGGCAATGGGCGCATGATGCGGCTAATGTTTGTTTTGTCTCTGCTTAATTCCGGACTTCTAAAACATCCGATTCTCGGCCTGAATGATTTCATTCGGCGTAACCGAAATCAGTATTTTGATATTCTCAGACAGACAACTTATCTTGGTAAATACGAGGATATTATTGAGTTCATGCTGTATGGCGTTATTGATGGGTCACGTCGCTCTCAGTCAATAATTAAGTCGTATATGGCCGCGCAACAAATGGCCACCCAAAAGCTCGATAAAATCGATTTACCAGCGCCGCAAAGAAGGATTTTATCGCTGGCGCTTGATAGAAGCCCGGTGTTCACAAAAAAATACATGGCCGACAAGATGGGTTGCGAAACCGATAGAGCCAACGAGGTGTTACAGTTACTTGCGGAACGAAAAATTCTATCAGTACTGGAAGTGGGTGAAAAAAAACTCTATTTGAACCGAGTGGTGGTGGGGACATTGTTCTAGCTGAATCGAATTTTTTGCATCGCTGCACCAATAAAAAAGAGGGTGAGAAGCATCCTCTTTTTGGTTGGCGCTATATCGCCACGCTTGGTGTGGGCGGCGGCTAGGCCGCCAGATTGAGTCGGTAAACGGTGGTACAACCGAAAGCGTCGACTAAAACCGGACAGGCACCCTCCATGACCAGTGCCTCTCAATTAGGTGTCAGGTCTTGTATTTTGGCATCAACTGTCGAATGTCAAAATACGAGACCTGACACCTATTTAAACGGAGGCAACTCGACTTATTGAATAATATTTCTTACTAAGTGTATTCAATGCGTGATGCAAATTAGCATGAAAAAATAAACAAATGCGAGCTATGTAACATTTCGTGTTGATTTTCGACGCGAATCCAGATACCAGCACACC
>CAZAOV010000044.1:0-7747 GCA_964486995.1 uncultured Gammaproteobacteria bacterium
TCCCGTACGATTCATTATCCACATTTGGTAACTGGAACGCTGCAACAGTACATTTGTTGACATCATTTTTTCTAGACGGCAAGCTAATTCCTCGGGCATAGCATTCACCAAGGAGACCGGCTGTGGAACTGCAGAATATAGGGCTAAACTGGGAAACGTTCTTTTTCGTTGGTGCAGTTCTGACCATGATTTATAGCTACTGGGGCGCCGGCAAACAAGCGCTTGGAATTCGTCGCGGCATCAGCCGATCGGTATCCACGGTCATGGTGGTTTATCTCGCCACGTTCGTGACCTGCTGCTCTATTTGGGGCATCTACGTGTTCGGTATCGCATTACTGCTCAACTGGCCGCGCGCCGCGCTCTTGTTCTGGGTTATTGTCGAATTATGGCGAAAGAAGGCCTTGAGTCGCCTCGACTGGGCGTTCCTCGTCGGATGTGTTGTGCTGGTCGGACTGTTGGTGTTTCTGCCGGACAGCAACCTCGAGATTGCTAGTATCACCAAAACCCCGAAGGATTGGCTGTTTACGCTAGCCGGTATCGGGATGGCAGCGTTTATTGTCCCACAGCCGATAAAAATTCTATGCGAGCGCAGTTCGGCCGGATTGGACCTGAATTTCCTGCTGTCCGCGCTCGCGGTGGTTAGTCTGTGGGCTGGCTACGCGGTCATGTTTGTTATTTGGCCGCTCATCATCAGCAATATTTTGCAGACCCTGCTACTGATTGTAACCCTAGTGCTGTGGTTCGTTTATCGAAACCGTACATCTCAAAGCTAAAATAAAGCGCGCCGCTGGCGCGTTTTTTTGTGGCAAGATTTCTGGAAGTGAAGACGCCGATACAGCTGTACCTTCAATAATGTCATCAATCACCGCACGTTGAATATTGCCGCATAATTCCTGGTTTCGGCCCCGGGTGGTTTTAGTTGGGGTTTGGGTTTGTTCTGTAGAATTATTCGTGATTTAAAGTTCAACGTTATGAATTTACTGATGATTATCCTGTTAAGCAAAAATATTCGCGCTTGCGTTGTATGAGTAAAAAGCCTTACTCTAAATATCGAGGTGTAGTCAATGGAAAAGCGTATCGATTTGATGCATCAGTGTGTTGTCGCTCTTTCTGACACGCTGATTGACACGGGGCTCGATCGGTTTGGCGGCGCACTGCGCTATGGCAAACTCGAGATTACCATTGCCATGAACGACGTGGAACCGCACGAGGAATCCGTGCGGTTCGTGGAAACTCTGGTTCTGCATCTGCGTGAGCGGGGCGTTTACGCCGCTTACGAGCGCCAAGACGATTGCCATAACGTCGGTGATAACACCCATCCCTACAATTTTGTCGTGTTGGGTGATGACGGCGATCAGCAACTTCTGCCCATCGCGGCACGCTGCATTTGCCGCACGGCCGGACGCCGGATTTCGGTCCTGCACGTTGTGTTGGGATAGCCTCTTCGCAAACCGCCCAGTACGGGCGGTTTTTTTGCGGCGACAGTGTTGCGTCTCGTCTTGAATTAAATCGCCAGGTTCAGTACAATTATGCCGTAAACATATTGCGAGTATGAAAATTAAGCCCAAAATATTTTTTCATGGATTTCTGACCTGGCTCATTCCGTTCTTGGTTTCGTTTTTTTTCGTCGGTCAAGGCGGGGAGCTTTGGATTGATGAGACATATTTTAAGTCAATTATGGTAGTGGTCGGTGCACTTGTCGGTGTATTTTTCTTGGTGAATTATTTTCATGGCGTCACCACCAATCATATTAACGAAGGCCTTAAGGTCGGTTTGGTTTGGTTTGCAATTAATATCGGGCTGGATTTGGTTTTAGTGTTGGTAGGCTTCTTCCCGTATACGATTACGAGATACATCACTGATATCGGCATTCGCTATTTGGCGATTCCGATTTACGCCTACGGTATTGGTGCAGTGCTGGAGCATAAAAAATAACGGCAACAAAAAAGAGAGCGAAACAACGCTCTTTTTTGGATTAGTCTGGCTCTTTGATGAATTGTTTTCCGTATTTCTTAAAATCTTCGATTGCGATGCGGCATGGTTCTTCGCGGGTCGCGTCAAAATTGACCATTTATAAAGCAGACGTTACATTGCAGTCTGGCAAGGAGGTTTAATTGACGCAAAAAAGGACCGCGCCCGTTATCTGGTGGCATAAGGTGTCGGAAAAGCGACATCGAATCGGTTATCGTAAGGTGGTGACTCGCACCTTTAATCTCCCGGACGGTCGAAACGTTGATTTTGATTTGTTGGATGTCGGGGAAATTGTCTGCGTTTTTGCGCTCACACCGCAGTATAATGTGGTATTGGCGCGACAGTTTCGGCCCGGTCCGGAACGGATTTTGCTCGATTTGCCGGGTGGCAGGAGTAAAAACGGGGAGTCACCCGAAGTGTCCGCAGCACGCGAACTGCGCGAAGAGACTGGCTACACAGGGAATATCGTGCATGTCTGCACTAGTCAGATTAGTGCCTATTCGGTCGGGGTGCGCCATCACTGTGTGGCTAAAAACTGCCGTCGCACGCATGAACAAGACTTGGATGACAACGAGTTCATCGAACCGGTCGAAATGCCGATTAGGGAATTTCTGCGGCGTTTGCGTGCCGGAGAAATCGTCGATACCACCACCGCATTCCTGGGTTTGGATCACTTCTACCTGCTGTAAATAAAAAACGCTCGCCTTCGTGGCGAGCGTATTTTTTAATGCGTAATCACCAGCGCGTCCAGCCAGTTGACTGAGAAATCGTTGTAGCTAATTTCACGTGGCGCGTCACGGGCCGGGTCGTTTACGGTCAGCATGCCCGCTCGGCCGTGGTAACGCATGCCGCGGATGACCACCGCATGCGTGCCGTTCTCGTGGCGCACTTGCGCGATCACCGGCATGTCCGACATCAGCAGATTGTATAGGGCGTTCTGCAGAATGGGCATGCTGTAACGTGAGTTGATGCCTACTTCTTCCAGCATGAAACCGATTTCCTGTAGGCCGCTGGCGCAACGGTCGCACCTGGAGTAGTCCTCGCAACAGTAGCCGTCCGGATGGTTCTCCCAGTCCTCAATCAGTTCGCACTGCGAATCACCGGCACTAAGCCGCTCGGTGATAATCATCTCAGCCGCAGCGAGCCAACACCAATGGTCTTCGTCCTGCGTGATGTGTGGGACCGCGATGTTCACCGGTGGCGACCAAGACGACTGTGCAAACGCCGGGCTCGCAACGAGCAGTATCAGCAGCGATGGAATCATACGAGATAGATGCACGCCCCCGCCTTTCTTGTGGGTCTAAAGAACCAGAAAACTTATCACGTTAACGGCTGTTCGTCAACAGTATTGACCCAAAATTAATATTGTTGCTTACTGTATAAGCACCTTAGAAGGAGTGAACGCATGTCAGAACAGGAGCCGATTCGGTTCTACGGTAAAAGCGAGCCCTGTTTTTGGCTCGGTAATTTTTCGCGTGACGCATTTATGCTTCATGGTGAGGAGTGGCGGACAAGCGAACATCTGTATCAGGCGCTGAAGCATTCGACCGTGGATGGCGAGTGGGCCGCGCGGATTCGTGAAGCCAAGACACCGCGCCGCGCGCGTGAATTGGCTTGGGAACCCGGACATCCGCCGCGCGAGGACTGGGACGAGGTCAAAGACGACGCCATGCGGTTGGCCGTGCTGTGCAAGTTCGTAGGCAACTCCGAGCTCGAACATAAGCTGCTCGGTACCGGTGACTGCATGCTGATCGAGGCGTCGCCGGTGGATTTCTATTGGGGCGAAGGCGAAGATCGAACCGGTCGGAATATGCTTGGTCAGATTCTGATGGAGGTTCGCGATTACTTGCGGCGGCCCGGTGTGGCGCATGCTCGGATGATGCAGCTGATCGGTCAGTTTCGAGACGACCTGCGCAAGATTGGTTGATATTTTTTGCCTCGGATTACCGGGGCTTTTTGTTATTCGCAGTTATAATTGAATCCGGCTTGCGCGTTTTTCGTCCTTCTGCTAGGTTCGCGGCGGTAACTCTTAAACCACGCACTATGTTTAATTCACCACACGATATGCATTTCGACGATTGTCCGATTTGCCAAGCTAACCGCCGGGCCGCAGAGCAGGGGAGAGAGCTCTCTCCGGCGGAATTCCTCGAGGCTTGCGAGCAGGCCAATCAGCAGGGAATGATAATCGGCACCAAGGACGGGCTGCCGGTGATTGGTTCAGTGCTGATTGATCGCGAGTCCTAAAGTTTGATTGGGGATATCCGTTCGTCTAAATCAATAAAAAAAGACACCGCTGGGGGTGTCTTTTAGTCGGGGTTTAACGCTCGATAATTTCTAACCTGGTTATTTTTTGGTACGTTCTGATTTCTCCGTTGCTCAACGAATGTTCAAAAAATTCGGCGGCGGTCTTATGCTCGTTGAAATATCCGTCGATTGCCTTGGACACAAAACCGTGCGTAACGATTAGATGCTCAACATTCGGCGGCGACATCGATAGCAATCGGTCAAGACCGGCGAAAACTCGGTCGATAACCTGCCGCGGCGTTTCGCCTTTGGGCGGCGCCTCGTCCATCAACCGGGTAATGTTCTGTGCGTAAAAATCAGGATATTTTTCTTGCGCCTCCTGTTTGGTGAGTCCTTCGTAAACTCCCAACTGACGTTCGATAAACGTCCGGTCAGAGTATATGCGCGTCAGCCTCAGCTCATTGGCGATGATGGTTGCGGTTTCTTTGGCCCGAAGCAACGGCGAGCAGGTTAGAGAGCTTATGCCGAGTTGTTTAAGCTCGGCGGCCAGCGTTTTGACCTGCTCGCGACCGGTGTCGTTTAGCGGCACATCAGTTCGCCCAACGTATCGGCCTTCTTTATTATAATCAGTTTCGCCGTGACGCACGACATGAACGGTAATTGGGTCGGGCATGTGAGTCGAATGTTGGTTGGTTATACTGGCATTATGATATCGTATGATTGTGGTAATTGGCTAGTTTAAAGAGTGAGTGCGAAATTTCTGTGCCTGTAGCTGCGGGGTTTGGCTCTGCCCGGTTCGGCAAGCGCATGCTCCTACGGGCGGAGGCAAGCTCTGCCGCTGTGCTGTTCGGTTAAGCAAACGCCATCGGTAGTGATAAATATTTTGCCGTATGAAAAAACATAAAATTGAATTAAATTCCGGCTTCAAGAAGGCGCTACAATTGCTCGAGCATACCGACGAGCATCTTTTTATTACCGGGCGCGCCGGTACCGGCAAATCTACGCTGTTGGAGCATTGGATTGAACGGACCGAGAAGAATGCGGTCGTGCTGGCGCCGACCGGGGTGGCGGCGCTAAACGTGCATGGCGAAACCATTCATTCGTTTTTTGGTTTTCGGCCGGACGTGACCGTGAAGCAGGTCAAGAAACGCGGCAGGGATGCGGAACGCGCCAAGCTGATACAGAAGATCGATACTGTCGTTATCGATGAGGCGTCGATGGTGCGCGCCGACCTGCTTGATTGCATAGACCAGTCGTTGCGTTTGCACGAGAAGCGCGCCCGGCACCTGCCGTTCGGAGGCAAGCAGATGGTGCTTATCGGCGACCTACATCAGCTCCCACCGGTGGTGCCGACCGATCAGGAAGAGATATTCCGCACACACTACGCCACGCCGTATTTCTTTTCCGCCCAGGTGTTCGCGGCGGACAAGCTGATGGGCATCGACGATCCGCCGGAATTGCGTCGTGTTGAACTGAAAAAAATATATCGCCAAAACGACCAGGAATTTATTGAGGCGCTGAACGCCGTGCGTGACGGTCAGGCGAGCAAAAAACATTTTGACCTGCTCAATTCGCGGGTCAACGGCAGTTTCGAACCGAACCCGCACCAGAAAAAGTTCTGGATATATCTCACCACGACCAATGTTCGTGCCAACGCGCTGAATACGCGCAATCTGGAGCAGCTGCGCGGTAAGCTCTGGCAGCACGAGGCCAGGATTCGCGGCGACATGCCGGAGCGCAGTCACCCTACGCACGAAATCCTCGAATTAAAGAAAGGCGCACAAGTGATGTTTGTCAGTAACGACCCGGAAGGTCGGTACGTGAACGGTACGGTCGGTCGTGTGGCTCAAATTGAATCACAAAAAGGCGGTCCGGATCTGGTTTACGTGGAACTAGAAAATGGGGAACTTGTCGAAGTGTCTCAACGTCAGTGGGAAGCGATCAAATGGGAGTACGACGAGAAATCAAAGTCACTCGACACAGAAGTGGTGGGGTCGTTCACGCAGTACCCGCTTCGGCTCGCTTGGGCGGTCACTATTCACAAGAGTCAAGGTAAGACGTTCGATCGGGTGATTCTTGATCTCGGCGGGCGGGTGTTTGCGGCCGGGCAGACGTATGTGGCGCTGTCGCGTTGCCGCACGCTAGACGGGCTGGTGTTGAAATATCCGATTCGTCCGGGGCATCTGCTGACCGATCGTCGGGTTCGGGCTTTTATGAGCGGCAAAGAAATTTCCGCGTTCCCGCGCAAGACCAAACATGAACTAGGTGCCATGGCCGAAACCATCGAAGACGCCATCCGTGACGGATGCGCACTCCGTCTGGGCTATATTGGTGCCGACGGTGTGGCCACCGAACGCATCGTCGCGCCGCAGGAACTGGGCGACATCACCTTCAATACCACCACATTCATTGGTTTCCGCGCATTTTGTTTTCTGCGCCGGCAAACCCGCGTCTTCAAACTAGATCGCGTGGCGACATTAGAGATGGTAGAGTTGCCGGAGAAAGCATGAACAGCGAACTTACAGCGTTGATCAATATTGGTCCGCACATAGCCGAGCTAATCAAAGAAACCGGAGTCATGACCGTGGCGCAATTCAATGCGGCTGATCCATACCTGCCCTTGCGGGAATGACATGGGGAGAAGAGAATGACCCGGGCGTTGGGCTGGTGCGGGGGCGGAACTAGTATGAGCTAGTATGAGACAGAACGAATCCCCCCGGTAAAAATGAAACGAGCGACACTTAATATATGACAATACGCTCGCTAATCTTCAGGTCAATAAAATAAACCGCCCAATAAGGCGGTTTTTTGTCAATGGAACCTGGTGTGCGTGTTTTAGTCGCCGACAACGAGCGAGTTCATCCAGACCATGTTATGGCGAACGATGTCGTAAGGTAGCCAAATTGGCACTGAATGCTCCGGGTCGTTCACATACACATACGGAGCAAGGAGGCTTACCGGTCCGGATTCAGTTTCAACAATCTCGGGCTGAAACCGCATTCCGCGAATCATTATCACATGACCCAACACGTGAGCAATGACAGGGTGGTTTGTCTGTAACGCACCGTATAACACTCGCGGCGGCATGGGCGGCAGAATCACGCTGGGCTGGTCGGCGAAGCGCGCGACTAACAGCTGGATTGGCGGCAAGCCATGCGCATAAATCCGGCATTCGTCCGGATTGCGGCAGCAGGTGCCCGCTGGCGTTTCGGCTATGATATCCAGCATCATGCACTGCGGCAGTGACAGGCCGTGCTGATAATGCTGGACAATCATCTCGGATACCGCCAGCCAACACCAGACGTCACCTTCTTGCTGAACATGCGGGATATCCAACACGATTTGTTCGGGGATTTCCTCCGATTGGGCCGCCGCACGGGTCGGCATCAGCCCGGCTAAAGCGACCAGCAATATCATAGTGAAAAAGCGCATCTTTAACCTCCAAAGAACAGATCAGTGATTTACCTAATCCTATATTTGATAAACACGCAATACGCCTCAAATTGTAAGGGGATTATATTTCTGGACCTGC
>CAZAOV010000045.1:0-7442 GCA_964486995.1 uncultured Gammaproteobacteria bacterium
CGGTCTCTCCCTGGTCGTCCACCGCGTTCGGCGGCTGGTTCGGCGGCTCCTCGACGAGGATGGTAACTAGGGCATCATCACATGCCCCATCATCGTCACAAACTTCATAGCGGAACGTATCGATGCCGCTGAAGCCGCTGTTCGGAGCATAGGTGATTTCACCGGTTGTTGAGTCGATGTTAGTGACCGTGCCGTTTGACGGGCCGGTACCCACGACCAAACTTACGGAAGAGGGGATTAGCACCCCATCGGAGTCTGAATCGTTGGCTAGCACATCAACCGTGATAGGGGTCTCGTATGGAGTGGTGCGAGAATCGTTTACGGCGATTGGTGGTTCGTTTGGCTGCTGGAGCACAGTTACAGTCACCAGTGCCGTGTCGCAGGCACTGTCGTCGTCGCAGACGCTATATTCAAAAGTGTCGATGCCCGAGAATCCAGAGTTCGGAGTATAGGTGACTGATCCGGTGGTCGGATTGACTGATACAGATCCAAAGTTAGGGCCAGTGCCGGAAACTACCTCTACACTCGATGGAACCAGGAAGCCGTCCGGATCCGTATCGTTGTCGAGCACGTCAATTAACACCGGAGTCTCGTAAGGGGTTACCGTAATATCGCTAACCGCAATTGGCGGCTGGTTAGGCGATTCACCGACAACTACCGTCACAGTCGCGGTGTCGCACGCGCCGTCGTCGTCGCAGACCTCGTAGTCGAATGAATCAACGCCGCTGAAGCCAGTATTTGGTGTGTACGTGATCTCACCCGTTGTGGCATTGACCGATGTTGAGCCGTTGGCCGGGCCAGTACCGCTTAACACACGGACGGTAGATGGAATCAAAACGCCGTCCGGGTCATAATCATTAGCCAGCACATTAATTGTCACCGGCGTATTGTAAGGCGTGTAAACTGAATCATTGAGCGCGACTGGCGGTTCGTTTGGCTGCTCGGTGACCGTAACGGTTACGGTAGCCGTATCGCACGCGCCGTCGTCGTCGCAGACCTCGTAGTCGAAAGTCACGATGCCGGTGTAGCCGCATACGGAGTAGGTGATTTCGCCTGTGGTCGGATTGACGTCTGTGATTCCTTGCGTTGGGTTAACCACCACGGTAACAGATGACGATACCAGAAAGCCGTCCGGATCCGTATCGTTGTCGAGCACCGGAATGGTTATTGGAGTGCAATCCTGAGTTGAAGTTGAATCGTCTTCGGCGGTCGGCGGTTGATTTTCAGGTGGCGAAACTACAACTGTTACGGTAGCCGTATCGCACGCGCCGTCGTCGTCGCAGACCTCGTAGTCGAAAATATCCGTTCCGGCGAAGCCGCTATTTGGAGAATAAGTAATTTCGCCGTTGGTTAAATTAACGTTTGCGGTGCCGTTTGTCGGACCGCTGCCCGATACAACTGTGACACTGCTCTCAATAAGAATGCCGTCCGGATCCGTATCGTTGTCGAGCACCGGAATGGTTATTGGAGTATTGTAGGGAGTTGTGCGTGAATCATCGACAGCGACAGGTGGATCATTGGGTTCCGCAATGACATCTATCGTTACCGTGGCCGTGTCGCAGGCGCCCTCGTTGTCGCAGACTCGGTAATCAAAGTCATCCGTGCCGATAAAACCGCCGTCAGGTGTGTAGGTGGCCTCACCGGTGGTAGAGTTAAAAGAAACAGATCCATGTTGTGGTGGATTGGTACCAACCAAAACAACTGTCGACGGCACCAGATAGCCGTCCGGATCATAGTCATTGTTCAGGATGTCGATGTCGACTGTAGTGTTAGCCAGGGTTTGCGCCGAGTCATCTTCCGCCACCGGCGGATCGTTCTCCTGCTGTTGTCCGCACTCAAGAACGGTGTCTTGAGCCGGTACACCGGTTGGGTGACCGGGGCGCTGGTCAACTTGGATGCTGATATCATCGCCGTCAGCGTCCGCAACTGTTACATTGAAGCTTTCTCCGCCGTCCAGTTGGACTGTACCGAATGATTCCTGCAGGCCATTTCGATAAATACGATATTGAACTGGGCCATCCATGTCACCTAGAACCGGTTCGCCCTCGTTAGTGATCGTGAAAACAACGTCTTTATTTTCAACGCAGGCACCACTAACCGTAAGATGCGAGTTATCCCACGGTGAATCGGGGCATTTTTGTTCCAGATTTTCTGACGCAGTTGACGTGCGGCGGCTACCGTCTGGTCCCTCGAGTGTCCAGACCAAGGTTCCGCCCGGAAAATCTACGTTAAAGGCGGCATTCGGATAATATGGGGTTCTTCCTGGGTTAAATTCCGTGGGTTGTCCACGATCAATCGGATTTGGCGTGAACTTGTTGTTATTTCCGACCGGTATGTTCACTGAATAACCATTTTCATTCAAATATCCGAAGTGGGCAGTAAATGTTCCATCTGGATTGTGCTCAACGCATTCTAGGATTGGACGCACCGGTTGGGCTGGCTGCGAAACCTCATCGAAAGCCGCGCAAACAGGATAAATGCTGTTCGGGTTAGAAGACGGGTACGCCGCATGGAAGCCGAACACCAGAGAAGCAGTGGCGCTAACCTGAAGACTCTCATCAACTACCTCAGTTAGCTGATTTTGGTCATCGGGTAAGTCACTGATTGGGTTTGATTGAGCTATTGTGGCACCGGATCCGTCACGTAAAATGGCGTACCAGCTTTCATCGGGTTGGTAGTGGGTGTTACCAACGTGCTCATCGAATGAAACTAAGGTAACGCGATATTCACCAGGCGGAATCGTGGCATTAACCGGACCCTCTGTTGCCTTCGATTCACTTCGGTCGGATCGAATATAATCACCGCTAAAATCGACCAGAATGCGTCCCGATTGCGGTGATAGGGTGCAGACTGGCTCATCGGGTTGCTCAATCTCATCGAAAGCCGCGCATACCGGAACGATGCTGTTTACGTTAGAAGACGGGTACGCCGCATGGAAAGCAGTCAGAGAATCAACCTCTGAAGTGATTGCCAAATTTTCGTTAACCACTTCGGTTATTTGATTCTGGTCATCAGGCAAATCCGAAATTGTAGCAGTTGTTGTTATTTCGTCTCCGAACTCATCACGTAGGATGCCGTACCACTGTTCGTTTGGTTGGTTTTGACCCGGTTTACCGATGTGGTCATCGAATGAGATTAGGCTGACTCGATAGTTACCCGCCGGCAGAGACACCGATTCCGGACCCTCGGTTGCGCCAGCCTCGTTACGATTGGCACGAATAATGTCACCGCTGAAGTTCACGATGGTCCGACCAGGAATGCTAGTGAAAGTACATTCAGGCTCCTCTGGTTGGACGGTAATTTCATCGAAAGCCGCGCATACCGGAGTGATGCTATTGGCGTTCGAGGTGGGGTAGGCACCATGGAAGGCACTCAGTGAATCGATATCCTCAGTGACGTGCAGGTCTTCATTGACCTGCTCAGTCATTTGATTGATATCGCCAGGCAGGTCGGAGATGATGCCGGTAGTAGCTATTGTGCTGCCGCTGGAATTCTTTAGAATACCAAACCAGGTTTCTTCGGGCTGATTTTGGGTGGGTTTGCCGATGTGGTCGTCAAAGGAAACCAGTGTAACCTCATAGTGACCTGCAGGTATGTCAACTGATTCTGGGCCTTCGGTGGCTGCTGCCTCATTTTGATCTGACCTAATCCAGTCGCCGCTAAAATTGACGACAATTCTTCCTGGTTGAGGGGATAGGGTGCATGTTGGTTCGTCGGGCTGATCGCTGCCAACAGTAATGGTAACGGTGGCGCTATCGCACATCACTTGCGGTTCACTTCCGGAATCGCCTGATTCACCAGAGCCATCATCACCAGAACCCGAATCGCCCGAGCCGCCGCTCGATCCGGAATCGTCATCGCCGCCAGTCGCTCCACCGAAATCGCACACTTCGTAGATGAAAGTGTCCTCGCCGGTAAATCCTCCTCCTGGCGTGTAGGTTACAGAACCATTCCATAGATTCACGTCCGCAGTGCCATGATTTGGTCCGGATAATATGGTCACCGAGGTCGGGTCCAAAAGTCCGTCCGGGTCATGGTCATTGTTCAGGATGTCGATTTCTACTGGAGTTTCAAACGGGGTAGTTGCCTCATCGTTAACTGCGACCGGCGGTAGATTTGGTACGTCCTCGACCGTAATCATTACAGTAGCAGTATCGCAAGCTCCCTCGTCATCGCATATTTCGTAGTCGAAGTCGTCAGTTCCAACAAATCCTGAATCGGGCGAGTAGGTAACTTCACCGTTGGACGTGTTTATGTCAACCGAACCATGTTCGGGTTCGGCACCACCTATAACTCTAAGTGTTTCTAAATCCAAGTAGCCATCCTCGTCAACATCGTTTGCGATAACGTTCAGAGTGACTGGCGTACCGATTTCTGTGACAGTCGAGTCGTCATTTGCGGTCGGCGGCTGGTTGGGGCCCGGCGGAGATCCACAGAGCGGGCCGTTTATCCGACTTTCACCATAGGTAATCGCAAACGATCCGAAAACCATGCCGATTTCAACTGGAACCGAACAGCTCGTATGGATTTCGGTATCCAGCTCCTCATCTTCGTATATCCAAATTTTAGGACCAAGTGTACCGCTATGATCTTGCCCAACAACAGTAAACGTTTCACCGGGAGATACATTGTCGTTGAAAATCTCGATGCGACTACCGGGCATTTGCTGCTCGACGACAATACTAGACGTTTCATCACCATCGTAACGCAGAGTCAGAAGCGTCACCTTGCCCTCGCACTCGCATTCATCTTCGGGAGGGGGGTGACAAGCTAGTGCAGAGCGAATTTCGTCCTGTTGCTGAGCTTGGCTGAGCGGGAGCAGAGGCTCTTCACCAGCGGTAACAATATCCACTGAGCGTAAGGCCGGCGTCCTTGGCCCGGTGCTCGAAAGAATTGCTTTCAAACGAATTGCCCCCGTGTCAAAAGACAGTTCGTTCAACTTTCCCGCAAGTTCCGTCGACGTGTTGGCGCAGGTGTCGCAGGTGCCGACTGGTTTCCAAGTGTTGCCGTTATGGAAAAGCCAATGTTGTGAATCAGCAGATACCTGATAGGTAATGCTGGTTCCGGGTGGAATATCGGCGTTCTCAATGAAGTCGGATACACGCGATTTTTCTGGAAGTTTAATAGTTTCTAAGACCAGAAGTTCGGCGGTGGTTCTGCTTCGGCGTAGAGTCGCGCCGCTGTTGTCAATATTCACCCGCTCCACATTATAGCCGACGTGATGTGGGGCGGTGAATGAAATTGATTTGGTAATCTGTGGCTTGGGCGCCACTGCATCTGAAATCGGTTTGACGATATCTAAGGTGCCGTTAAGTACGATATATGGTACCGCAAATATCGCCAGTACCAGAATCAGTGTCGCGCCCAAGTAGATTGTTGATTTTTTGGGTACCCTCATATGATTTGGCGTTACTTACCACTAGCACCCTTGACTTTCTTGGGCTTAGCTCCAGTCTTCTTGACTGGCTTATTGGAATGCTCGCTCTTGTACCAGAATACCGCCCGGTAGGCGATAAGCGCGGCCAGTAGCGCCAGCATTGTGGTTAGCAGGAAGATAGTCAGTAGCTGTTGGCGGGTATCTTCGATTAAGATGTTTGTCGGTGTTCCAACCGATACCATGCCGATAATGTCACCGTTGACGTGGCGAATTGGCTTGTATGCGCTATAGTAAATATTTCCAAGCCGGTCGGTGACCGTACCGAAGGTTCGTCCGCTCTTGAGTACGTTTTGCAGGACATCCACATCAGCTTCCTCACTGCCAATCCAGCGCGATACGCTGTCTACAGTTTTAATTGTGGTGGCTGAACGTCGCGATCCGGCGTAGATGGTTACATCGAGACCGGTTTGCTCTTTGGAGTAGTCCACGAAGGCATTATCGAATTTGTATCCCACTTCAACCGCACCGAGCAGTTCGCCGTTTGATACTAACGGATGAATGGCGCGACCGATGATTATAGGTGTTAGCACGCCCTCCTCAGTAGAGAAAGTTCTCAGCTGAACTTTTTTGGTTATGACATAGGCCAGCAACTCATCATTACTGAATAGCCGCCCGGCGTCACGTGGATCGGTTGGACTTACCAACACCTCGCCAAATTTATTGAAGACACGCAGGATGTCTACGTTGGCGTTATTTGCGTACTTGACGAGATGATTGTTCATGGCCGAACGGTCATTATTCTTGACCATTTCCAAGAATTCATTGTCGTCAGACACAAGCCGGGCTACGAATAGCGCCAGTGTGCTGCGGTCGTCCAAGAGGATTTCCTGGGTTTCCACGCCGCGGGTCATCAGGTCGAGATTGTTGCGCTCGATAATCCTGAACACAAGCGTGGTGAAAATTAGGGCACCGATAGAGGCTACGGCAACCGCAAGAATTAGGAAGATTACGTATGTCCGAAGGAATGCGCGTTGTTTGATGAAATACCACGCCCAGACGGCGAGGAACACAAATGCAGCGAATGTAAATAGGACGCCAATTTGCCACGTCATGGAGTAAGACACGGTTAGGTTTCTTAGAAAGACAATGTTTGATTCAGGTAAGCGATGCAGCGTAAAAGCCAGTTCACGCAACATCAAAAAAACATAAGCTAGGGTTGGCCAAACGTTTAATGCGACCGTTGAGCGGTCGCTGCGCTCCCGTATCAGCCGACCGGTTTGAAGAATGATGGTCGCAAATGCAAAGCAAAGAATTAGTGCGGTAAAGGTGGAGGGAACTCCTATGTTAATGAAACGGAAAATGAAGGTGTTGATGCTGGCCAGCAGAATTGAAATCATGACAACGGCCGTGGCTAATACGGCAGCCGATGTGAACCTAACTCTCTTCAGATCAAAATCATCCTTAGCCAGTAGTCGGTCAAGTTTCTGCATTCGTGCAGGCAACGGACAAGTTCGTGCGTCCTTGCCTGCACGTACGCCGCGTTTGCTTGCCAGGTGAGCCAAGCCTGGGGCGGCTAATACGCCACGGAAGATATAGAAAGTACCGACTAGTTCGAGTGATAGGGCAAACAGCTCAAATGAAGAATTCTTTCGTTCCAGAATGAACAAGAAAAAAGCAGCTGCCAGCATAAAAAAGCCGAGCGCCCGCCAGACGTTCCGGATAAGCCTTTCGTTGCGGTATGAAAAGTAAAATAACGCCCCGCAGGAGAGGCTCGTAATTATCGCAAATACCGAAACAATGTAAAATACGAATTCGTAAATAAATATCGACATGTATTTGGTTCAGTAAAACTTATGAAAATCCAAGGTGACGGACTTTTTTAAAGAGGTAATTTTTCTTTACTTTCCTTCATATTATAGCAATTTTTCAGGATGTCGGATAGTTTTATAAAATAAAGCACAAAAATATTAACTAATGGTAAGCAAAAAACCGCCATAAAGCGGTTTTTTGGAGCTATGTAACATTTCGTGTTGATTTTCGACGCGAATCCAGATACCAGCACACC
>CAZAOV010000046.1:0-7073 GCA_964486995.1 uncultured Gammaproteobacteria bacterium
TTGATAAACACGCAATACGCCTCAAATTGTAAGGGGATTATATTTCTGGACCTGCTCCCAGAATCATGACCCTCTACGTGGGCATAAACTCCGGCAGAAATGATATTGAAGAGGGGTCGGGACTGACAGGGGTAAAGCAGGCCTGGCAGACGTATTCGTAGGGATCGCAGCGGCAGAGTTTGCCCCTGCCCGGCTCGGCGAGCGCAGGCTGCTATGGGCAGAGTCAAGCTCGGTAGCTACGATTTAAGGTTGTCGCGCCAGTATTTCCCTTGACACATTCTTAAATTCTGCTAAACTACCACTGCTTGATGAAACCAATCATCGCTGACCCCAGCAATGATTGTGTTTTTCACATAATTTCGCTAATATTCATCCGTTAATTCGGATAAATATCTAACAGCTACATGGCTGCCAGATTCAGGAAAGCAAAGAAGAAAAAGCGAACCGGTGAAAATACCGAAGGAGAGGCTCAGAAGGTCTCCAAAGGTTTCATCGAGTTTAACGGTGTCGTCGAGGAAAGCCTTCCGGCGGGCACTTTCAAGGTCAGATTGGAAAACGATCAGACCATCTTGGCTCATCTGTCCGGCAAGATGAGGATGTACCGCATCCGCTTGCTCCCAGGTGACGAAGTGAAAGTGGAGATGACCCCGTATGACCTTACCAAGGGTCGAATTACATTCAGGTACTAGTCGAAAATCTGAACCAGTTCGATTTGGTAAGCGGTCATAACCCGTTTCCATTTTGCATATCGTTTCGCCGTCGAAGGCGAAGCATAGTTATGCATGCCCTCGGAAACGGGAGGCGTGTTTTATTTTTTAGAGTATAGAAGTATAGGAGCATGGAAGTGTAGAAGATCTCCTTATTTGCATTAGACGTCAGTCGTAAGTGAGCGGATCTTCTACACTTCTACACACCTACACTTCTACATCTTTGAAATGGAAGCATCCAGTTACGTCCGCATGAGGACGGCTAATAACTAACGAACTGACCCGCTCACAAACATGAAAGTCAGAGCTTCAGTCAAAAAAATCTGCAGGAACTGCAAGGTGATTCGCCGTAAGAATCGCCTGCATGTGATTTGCAAGACCGCTCGGCATAAGCAGCGGCAAGGGTAATCATATGGCTATCGCAAGAATTGCTGGTATAACCCTCCCGAACAAGCGCGTTGAAGTTGCGTTGACTTATATTCGGGGAATCGGCCGCTCTCGGTCGAAGAAGATTCTGGAACAGCTCAATATCGATCCGAACACTCGGATGAACGATCTTGACGCTGCAACAGTAAATAAACTCCGCGAGGTAATTGAAAAGTCGTACCGCGTGGAAGGTGAACTGCGTCGTGATATCGCGGCCAGCATCAAACGGCTCAAGGAAATCGGCTGTTGGAGAGGCCTGCGCCACATCCGCGCATTGCCGGCCCGCGGCCAGAGGACTAAGACCAATTCTCGAACCGTCCGTGGCAACGTCCGACGTACCATGGGTTCCGGTAAGACTAAGATCGAGAAGAAGTAATCGCTGATATAGCAAGAATATGGCAGAAGAAACAGTGAACACCACGCCTACCGTGGCGACTGACGAGCCGGCGAAGAAGGACGAAGCCAAGGCGCCAGCCGAGGCCGAGAAAACCGCCGGTGCCGCCGTCAGCGCTTTTGACTCAGCGGCTGAGCCGTCCAAACCGGTTTCTCGTCCGGTGCAGGGCAAGAAATCAGGCAAGGGTCGCAAGGGTAAGAAGCGCGTCGCCAAGAACGTTTCTACCGGTAAGGCGTTCATCCAAGCAACCTACAACAACACCATCGTCACTCTGACCGACCCGAACGGTAACGTACTTGGTTGGTCATCGGCCGGCGTCTGCGGTTTTCGTGGCCCGAAGAAGTCCACTCCGTACGCTGCGTCGGTAATCGTCAAGGACGTATGTGACAAGGTTCGCGAGACCGGCTTACGAGAGGTTGCCGTGTTTGTCCGCGGCATCGGTTCCGGTCGCGAGTCAGCGGTGCGCGCCCTGCATGCCAACGGCATCCAGGTTTCGCAAATCAAGGACGTTACCCCTATTCCGCATAACGGCTGTCGGGCTCCGAAGCCGCGTCGCATCTAACGGTTGAATGATATGGGTAGAAATTTAGAACCAAAATGCAAACAGTGCCGCCGTGAGGGCGAAAAACTGTACCTGAAGGGGGAGAAATGCATGACCACCAAGTGTCCGATGGTACAGCGAAGCTATCGTCCGGGTCAGCACGGTCCGGTGAACCGCGTCCGTCCGACCGCTTATGGTCTGCAGCTTCGTGAGAAGCAAAAAGCCAAGAATACTTACGGTTTGATGGAAAAACAGTTCCGCGGCTATTTTGAGAAAGCTAAACGCATGACCGGTAACACAACCGATATCATGGTGCGTCTTCTTGAATTGCGCCTGGACAACGTGGTCTATCGACTTGGCTTGGCTCGATCGCGTGCGCTGGCTCGCCAGATCGTTAATCACGGTCATATCCAGGTGAACGGCAGGCGCGTGACCATTCCGTCCTATCAGGTGCGCGAAGGCGACTTGATTACCGTGTCCGAGAAGGTCAAGGGCAGTAATATGCTGCAGGGCGAGATGGCCCGACTCGACCAGAACCAGACTCCGTCTTGGCTGCACATGGACGCAGCTGAAGGCGTTGGCAAAGTGCTGCACGCCCCGGCGGACGAGGATCTCAAGCAAAACTTTAACCCCATGCTGATTGTTGAGTTCTACTCACGATAAGCGGGAAACGTAAGGAGCAAATTAATATGGAAGAGATATTACTCCCATCAAAGATTAATTGGACTGAGGGTGACGAGGACAACAAGTTTACCCTTACCGTAGAGCCTTGCTACTACGGTTACGGCACCACTCTGGGCAACGCCCTGCGTCGCGTATTGCTGTCATCCCTACCGGGGGCGGCGGTGACTGCGGTCAAGATCGAGGGCGCGTCCCACGAGTTCTCCGGTATGGACAACGTCAAAGAAGACGTGCTGGAGATCATTCTGAACCTAAAGGAGATGAGGATGAAGGTTCACTCGGATGAGCGCGTTCGCCTCAGCCTGTCCGCCAAGGGCGACAAGAAGGTTACGGCGGCTGATATCGACCCCAACGCGGATGTCGAAATCGCCAACCCGGATCTGGTCATCGCCACGTTGACCGACAAGAAGGCCGAGTTGAACATGGAGATTATCGTCGAGAAAGGCCGCGGCTACGTTCCGGTCGAGGAGCGTGAGGAAGAGAAGCCGGAGCTCGGCACAATCGCCGTTGACGCCGTCTATTCGCCGGTGCGTGAGGTCGGCTATCGTGTCGAAACCGCACGTGTCGGTGATGTCACCAACTACGATAAGTTGGTTATGGACATCGAAACCGACGGCACCATCACTCCGCAGGAGGCGGTGGAACAGTCGGTGAAGATTCTGCTGGATCACTTCTCGTTGCTGGCCGGTCCAGAAGCGGTTGAAGAAGCCCCGGTCGAAGAAGCGACAGAAGAGGAGGAATAGAATTAATTCTGAGTTCATAATTGGTTTTCGCTAAAAACAACGAGCGCCAATAAAAATCCGTAGCGGCAGAGCTCGCCTCTGCCCACAGAAGCAAGCATCCGCCCAGAGCCGAGGGCAGAGCCAAGCTCTGCCGCTACCGTTTCCGAGGCAACCAACAAATGAATTCACTAAAATGAGTCGTACGAGTTAGTAGGTCTCGTGACCCGAGGAGCCACGCCCTGCTTCCGAGCGGTTTTGGAAAGACGACTCGCGAACTAATATGCGTCATCGTAAGACAACTAAAATTCTGGACAGGAAGAAGGGTCCGCGCGAGGCATTGCTTCGAAGTTTGGCCACGAGTGTCGTCCTGTACGAGAAGGTAAAGACCACTAAGGCCAAGGCCAAGGCGGTTCGATCGGTTGTGGAGCGTCTGATCACCAAGGCCAAGGCCGGTGATGTGAATGCTCGCCGACAGGTCAATCGGGTCGTTTACGGCGATAACGCGGTCAAGAAACTCGTCGAAGAGCTGGGACCGCGCTACAAGGATCGCCAAGGCGGCTACACTCGCATAACTGCAATCGGCTTCCGCGAGGGAGACGGTGCCGAAATGGTTCAGATTGAATTGGTGTAATATGGCTGGAACTATTAGAGAAATCGTCAAAATCGACGCTACTGGCCGAAGCATCGGTCGTATCGCCTCTGAAGCTGCGACTATCCTGATTGGTAAGCATAAGCCGACCTATCAGCCGCACCACGACATGGGTGATGTCGTCGAAATCAGAAATGCAGCCAAGGTCAAGATCACTGGCGACAAGTTGGATCAGAAGACCTATTATCGTCACTCGGATTATCCGGGCGGCCTGAAGACCAAACTGCTTAAAGAAGTCATGGCCAAGGATCCGGCTGATGCGATTCGTCGCGCCGTTAAGAATATGCTGCCCAAGAATAAATTGCAGAACGGCCGCATGAAGAGATTAAAGGTTCACAATGACTAATATGCCGGACGAGAAGAAAAAGCCCGCCGAGAAGTCAGCCTCAGCTGATAAAAAGGCGGCAGCAAAGAAGCCGGCGGCAAAGAAGCCGGCAGCCAAAAAGACCGCGGCAAAGAAGCCGGCAGCCAAGAAAGCTCCGGCCAAAAAGCCCGCTGAAAACAAATCAGCCGGCAAGAAAGTCGTGGTTAAGAAAGCCGCAACTCGAGAGCGTGCGGTCGAACGCCGCGAAGCCCGCGAAAAGCGCCCAGATGGTTATTACTACGCCATCGGTCGCCGTAAGCGCGCCGTAGCCCAGGTTAAGCTGTATCCAGAGCAGAAGAAGCTTGAGGTGACAGTGAACGGCAAGGCGTTGCCCGACTATTTCCCGGTCATCGATATGCGTGAGGCGGTCAAGGCTCCTTTGAAAGCCGTTGGCCTGGACGAAACGGTCAAAGTGGAAGTCAAGGTATCCGGCGGCGGCCAGCGTGGCCAAGCCGAAGCAGTCCGCCACGGCATCGCCCGTGCGCTGCTATTGATCAACCCGGATTATCGGTTGACCCTGAAAAAGCTCGGCTTCCTAACCCGCGATCCCCGCGAAAAAGAACGCCGAAAATATGGTTTGAAGAAAGCTCGCCGCGCACCGCAGTGGTCGAAGCGTTAAGTGCTTTTGGAAAGAGAAAAAAGCCGGCCCCGAGAGGGGTCGGTTTTTACTTAGCGCCGAAACCGCGGAGTCCTGCCCCGATAATTGAGAATAGGACAATAAAATCACAAAGAATGCTCCCGCTTCGGCAGGCGTCAATTGCTGCCTTTCCACACTTACTGCCGGCTAGTCCTTTGTGGCATGCCGCTTGCGCTCGTGTTCCTTGAGCCATTTTTTGCGAATGCGAATCGACTGCGGCGTCACCTCAACATATTCGTCTTCGTCGATGTATTCAAGCGCACGCTCTAGGGTCATGTTTATCGGTGGAGCCAGCGCGATTGCTTCGTCAGCCCCGCTTGAGCGCATGTTGGTCAGCTTTTTACCCTTAATCGGGTTTACCACCATGGTGTCGCGCATGCTCGAACCGACCACCATGCCTTCGTAGACGTCTTCTCCTGGGCCAATAAACAGCACACCGCGCTCTTGAATATTGAATAAAGCAAAGGCAGATGACTTGCCGTCAGCCATCGAGATAATTGAATACGATGACCGTCGCGGGATATTGCCCTTGTGCGGTCCGTAGTGCGAGAGCAAGTGCGACAGAGTCCCTTCGCCACGAGTGTCAGTTAGAAATTCCATTCTGTATCCGAGCAGTCCGCGCGTCGGAATTTCATATTCCAGTCGCGTGCTGCCGTTGTCGCTCGACAGGTTCGTCATTTTGCCTTTGCGCACGCCGAGTTTTTCGATGACCGTGCCGACATAGATATCTGGAACGTCGATGGTTGTGGTCTCGTAAGGTTCCAACATCTGATTGTTTTCTTCGCGTAGGATTACTTGCGGCTGACTGACCTGCATCTCAAAGCCCTCACGGCGCATAGTTTCGACCAGTACCGATAGGTGCATTTCGCCGCGACCGCTCACTCGAAACAGTTCACCGCCTGACGGGAATTCTATTTTTAATCCGACATTTGTCTCTAGTTCGCGTAACAGCCGGTCACGAATCTGGCGCGACGTCACCAGCTTGCCTTCCTTGCCGGCGAGCGGGGAATTGTTGACCAGGAAGTTCATGGTTAGCGTAGGCGGATCTACATTAATCGACGGCAGTGCCTCGGCATCGGCCGCTTCGGCCACTGTTTCGCCTACGTTGATGTTGGGGATGCCGGCCAACTGCACGATATCGCCGGCCAAAGCTTCCGGCATTTCGATGCTGTTCAGTCCCTCGGTCACCAGAACTTTGGTAATTTTGTGCTGTTCGCGCGTGCCGTCTTGTTTAATGACCGTTACCGGCATGCCAATCCGGACGCGGCCTTCGTAAATTCGACCCGAACCCATTCGGCCGACGAAATCGTCGTACGCCAAGTTAGCCGGCTGCATTCGCAACGGCTGATCGCACTCGCTTTTGGCCGGCGGGACGGTATTTATGATTATGTCGAACAGTGGCTGTAGGTCATGGCTTTCGTCGGTCAGCTCTTTTAGGGCATATCCCTGCCGGGCGTCAGCGTAGATCGTCTCGAAATCCATCTGCTCGTCAGTAGCACCGAGTTCCACGAATAGGTCGAAGACCTTATCGAGTGCCTCGGTCGGTCGCGCCGACGGCTTGTCGATTTTGTTGATGACCACGATTGGTTTGAGCCCGAGCTCCAGCGACTTGCGTAGAACGAACTTGGTTTGAGGCATCGGTCCTTCTTGGGCGTCTACCAGCAACAGTACTGAATCAACCATTCGCAAAACGCGCTCCACCTCGGAGCCGAAATCGCTATGTCCTGGAGTGTCAACGATGTTGACTTTGACTTCGCCGAGTCGGATTGCGGTGTTTTTAGCGTATATCGTAATACCGCGCTCCTTTTCAAGCGCATTTGAGTCCATGACTCTTTCTTCTATGACGTCACGCTCGTTGAACGTGCCGGACTGCCGCAGCATGGCGTCAACCAACGTAGTCTTGCCGTGGTCGACGTGCGCAATGATGGCTATATTTCTGAATTCCACATTAT
>CAZAOV010000047.1:0-6798 GCA_964486995.1 uncultured Gammaproteobacteria bacterium
AGGCCATGGCGTCAAATTTTTTTCGGGTATCCGTGCCAGATTTTTGATTCATCGAAAGTTTATTCTTCGGCCATGATAAACGCCACGGTGGTTAATTTACAGGTGATGATGCCGAAGGCGACTCCGATCGGCTTGCCTCGCTCCAGGAGATATTCGAAACGGGTACGGAACCAATCAATGAGCGGCAACCAAAGACCGGCCTCAATAGCCGGGCCGGTCTAGAGCTAACGCACCGGAATAATCCGGAGTGCTTTGATGTAGATAATGAGCTCGTACCCGAGGATACAGTCACGCACATCCAGCTCTTCGGTGCGGACCTCGCTGACGCTCATGGCGTCGGCGATATAGTTGAGCTGGGCTTGGTTCAGCTCGGGGAGCGTGCCCTCGGGCGCGGTTTTTGGTACGTCGCGCGGACGGAGGTAGTCTCGGATTACTTCGATTGCCCCGTCTACCTCTTCGCTGCGGCGAAATCGGTGTTCACGACCAAGCGCACGGCGGAACATGGCATCTTGGTTTCGGGTATGGGTCGTTGTCATTATCTCCTCATCAATAAAAGAACCTTATTCCTCAGAATGTCATTAAATATCGAAGTTATCAAGTATCTCGTACCAACTGATCACGTAGCGCACGGAAACTCTGGACTTATCTCGGTTGGCATGCGCTTGCCATAAAGATGGGCTCCAACTCAGAGCCGGGGCGACAAAGATGGATACGGCATTAAATTATACGGAACTGTGTCATCAAGAGTTATCAAGGTTGAAACCTTAAGGCGAAACCCGTACAATTTCAGCGTATGTCAGATGGACGGGTAGCGAAGAATACGGCTTATCTAACGGCCGCATTTGTTGGGCAGAAAGTGCTGTCCTTTGTTTATTTTACGATAATCGCGCGCACCATTGGTGTGGACGGAGCCGGGCGGTATGTGATTGCGATTTCGTTCACTACCATGCTGTCAATTTTTGTGGATCTGGGGCTGGCCAATGTACTGGTGCGCGAAGTCGCGAAATTTCCCAATAAGGCTAAATCCCTGCTCGCCAACGTGCTGGGCATGAAGGTGATACTGGCGATTCTCACGGTTATAGCAGCCAATATTATCGCGCGCCTGCTCAACTATCATCCAGAAACGCGGCTCATGATAACCATCGCTTCGGCAGTGATGGTGCTCGACTCAGTCCATCTTGTGCTGTATGCAGCCATGCGCGGTTTCCAAAACCTGCGCTACGAGGCCATTGGCGTGGTCAGCGGCCAGGCGGTGACTATCACTGTCGGTTCAATATTTTTGTTCACCAAGATGCCTCTGCATTACTTGGTGGTGGCGTTGCTGTTCGGTAGCACCTGGAACGTGATTTGGGCCGCTTGGTGTGTGCGACGGAAATTCGGGCTTGGGCTGTCGTTTAAGCTAGAACCGACGGTAATTAAATTTTTCTGGGCGGTAACCATCCCGTTTGCGCTCGCCGGCGTGTTTTCGCGCATCTACTCCTACATCGATTCGATTATGCTATCTAAGCTTATTTCCGAGTCCTCGGTCGGCCTTTATGGGGTGGCTTATAAGATTGCGTTTGCGTTTCAGTTCCTGCCCATGTCGTTTGCCGCGGCTATCTATCCGGCCATGAGTGAGAACTACATCAAAGATCGTGACCGACTGGCCCGGCTTTTCACTGCGGCGATGAATTATCTGCTGATTATCGCCCTTCCGCTCGGCACCGGTATTGCAGTTTTATCGTATGACTTCATCATGTTGTTATACGGGAAGGAATATTTGGGTTCGGTTTTGCCACTGCAGATTCTAATGATTTCTCTCATTTTTGCATTTTTGTACTGGCCGGCCGGTTCGCTCCTCAACGCCTGCGATCGCCAAGCCAAGAACACCTTCGCCATGGGAATTACCATGGTCGTGAATATCGTGCTGAACGCGATTCTGATCCCGCGGCTCTCGGTAGTCGGTGCGGCCATCGCCGCGCTGGTCGGCAATTTCACGCTTTGGGGTTCGGCCATGCTGTTCATACGGCCGGTCATTAAGATTGACCGTCACCGCATGGCGCTGGTTGCGGGTAAGACCATTTTTTCTGCCGGTTGTATGGCACTGGCGCTGGTGCTATTACGTGACCATCTGCACGTGGCCATACTCGTACCGCTTGGCGCTATCGTGTATGGGGTCGCGCTGGTCGGCGTGGGTGGCGTGACCGTTATGGAAATCAGGACTTTCGTTCAGACCTTCCTCAAACGGGGCAAGGGAGTAAGCGATTTGATGCCATGAAGAAACGAGAAAATCATCCAATCATGCTATTGACGTTGGAATATCCGCCTCAGATTGGCGGCATCTCCACGTATTTGTCGCATTTGGCCGAGCGTTTTCCAGTCGGCACATTTCATGTGTTGGCACCGAATTTGCCCGAAGCGCACATTGCTGATATGGAAGCCGACGTGCCGATTTATCGCCGCGCGCTTACCTCGCACTGGCTGCGACCGCGTTGGTTGCCGGCTATGTACTGGGCGTGGTGGCTGTACCATAAGGAAAATCCGCACGTAATGGTGGTAAGTCATCTGTTGAATATGGGCAAGGTGGCTCTTAATATGCATCGTCTGTTCAAGTTGCCGTATGTGGTGATTCTGCACGGCATGGATATCGCACTGGCCGCGTCCGGCGGGGTGAACAAGCGTCTGGCCGCCAAAGAAATTTTGTCCGGAGCGGCGCAGGTCGTCTGCAACAGCAAATACACCGCACAGTGGACGCGCACGCTCGGCATTCCGCAGAGCCGCATTTCTATCGTAAATCCGCCGCCGTCGTTGCCACTCGATGTGGCAGTCGAACAGCGCCGTGCCGAGGAATTCCGCAAACGACACAAGTTGGGTGATTCTTTTGTGTTGTTGTCCGCCGGTCGGCTGGTAGAGCGCAAGGGGTTTGACGTCTGCTTGCGGGCTTTAGCTGACCTACGCAAAAAAAAGCGCGACATCGAGTATGTGATAATCGGCGAAGGCTCGTTCCGCGATAAATTAGAAGAACAGGTGACGGAGCTGGGCATTGGCAAACATGTGCGGTTCCTGGGCGCGACCTCGACCGCCGAACTGAAAAACGCCTACGCCGCCTGCGATACTTTCGTGATGGTGCCGCGAGCGCTCGGTAGTGACATCGAGGGTTTCGGTATCGTATATCTGGAAGCCAATCTGTTCGGTAAGCCGGTCATCGGTTCGCGCTCGGGCGGCGTGCCGGAATCGGTGTTGCATGAACAAACCGGTTTGCTCGTTGATCCGGGCAATGTTGAGCAGCTCAAGCAGGCCATCACCAGATTGATGGACGATGAGGAGTTGCGCCAGCGGCTCGGGGAAGGCGGGCGCAAACGCCTGGACCGTGATTTTGGTGACGATAAACAATCGCGACGCTTTATGGCCTCGGTCAGAAAGGCAGCTGAATCAGTATGAACAATCACGGTACGCCAATAATCAGCATCATTATTCCGGCCTATCAGCACGGGCGGGAATTGCCGGCGTGCCTAGAGAGCGTGTTCGCACAGACTAGGCATGATTTTGAAGTGATAGTAGTGAACGACGGTTCGACCGATAATACAGACGACGCTGTCGCCCCGTATCTGGACCGAATTAAATACATCAAACAAGAAAACCGCGGCGGCAACGCGGCCCGCAACCGCGGATTTCACGAAGCACGTGGGAGGTTTTTGCTGTTCTGCGATGCGGATTTGATAATGCGTCAAGACTGCCTTCATCAAATGCTTTGTACTATGGAGCAGCACCCAGAAGCATCGTACGCCTATTGTTCATTTCGGTACGGTTGGCTCAAGTTCAAGCTGTGGCCGTTTGACGCGAACAAGTTGCGTCAGCTCAACTATATTCATACCTCGTCGCTCATTCGTCGCGAGCATTTTCCCGGTTTTGACGAGTCAATCCGTAAGCTGCAAGATTGGGATTTATGGCTAACCATGCTCGAAGCCGGCCATACCGGCATCTGGATTTCGGAGGTGCTGTTTAGGGTTATCCCGCACAAGGGTGGCATTAGCACTTGGGTGCCGGGCGTGTTTTATCGCATTCCGTGGCGTCAATTCGGGATTCGTATTCGTGCTATAGAAAAGTTTCAGGAGGCGGAGAGGATTATCAGGAAGAAACATAACTTATGAGCGTGGCGGCAGAGTTTGCTCCTGCCTCCCTGCCTACAGCAGCGAGAACGCACTCGACGGGTCGGGCAGAGGCAAGCCTTGCCGCTACAACCGCCATGAACCTCAGCATCATTATCGTCAACTGGAAGGTTAAGGACCTGCTTCGCAAGTGCCTCGCCTCGATATATGAACACACCTCGGGTATTACGTTCGAGGTTTTTGTGGTGGACAACGACTCGCATGACGGCATTGAGGTGATGGTTTTACAGGAGTTTCCACAAGTTACGCTGATTGTAAATAATCGAAATGTCGGTTTTGCCAAGGCGAATAATCAGGCTATCGAACAGAGCAGTGGCGAGTTTGTGCTGTTACTGAACCCTGATACTGAGCTCAAGGACAATGCATTCACCAAAATGATCGAGGTGATGAAAGCTCATCCAAAAGTTGGCGTCTGCGGCGCTAAACTGCTGAATTCAGATGGTTCGTTGCAGCCATCCGTCCGGCGCTTTCCCACGTTCTGCTCGCAGCTGCTGATAGCGCTGAAACTGCATCATGCATTCAAAAACGTGAAAGTCATAAAGCGTTACCTGGCGCTAGATTTCGATTATTCCAAAGAGCAAACCGTGGAGCAGGTTATGGGTGCGGTATTCATGATTCGCTATGAAATGTTGCATGATATCGGTGGGTTGGACGAGGATTATTTCATCTGGTTCGAGGAAGTTGATTACTGCAAACGGGCGCATAACGCCGGCTATGAGATTTTATACACCTCGCAGGCCGAGGTAATTCATCACGGTAGCGAAAGCTTCGTCCAGGCGTTCGGCCCACAGAAACAGCGCCTGTACAACGCGAGCATGCGGACCTATATGAGAAAGCATCATGGTTTGTTGCCGTGGTTGGGTTTGATGCTGTTGCATCCTGTGTCAATGACGCTGGCGTGGGGAGTGCATATAATGAAGAGGGCGTAGCGCTAGAGCTTGTCTCTGCCGCCACATGTTTAATATGACGAATTTTCACATGAACGGAAAAAGATTATTTGTTGCGTTAGTCGGCGGGTATGTCCTGCTGGAATTACTATCATGGATCGGCTATAACGCTCCGGCTTTCGGCAGCGTATTGTTTGTGGTTGCCGTGGTCGCGGTGGTGGTGCTGTCATGGTATCGGCCGGGCATAGGAATATTGGCGGTGCTCGGCGAGCTGTTCGTGGGATCACAGGGCGGCTATATGCTTGCGCTGGGCGCGGCCAATATCGACGGGGCGATTTTATCTTTGCGGATGGGATTGTTTTTGGCGGTGTTCTGCACTTGGCTGGCGCGATCTGCTATCGCGCTAGCGCGCGGCCGGAAACCGCAGTGGATGACCGACATGAAAGATGGCTGTTTACTGTTGCCGTATTTGATGCTTCTGCTGGTGTTTTCATTTGGGGCGATAAACGGTTATCTGCGCGGCAATGGTTTTGGCAATGTTTTTTTTGACGCCAACGGCTATGCGTTTTTCGCGCTGTTTCCGGCATTCATTGAGGGACTGCGTGATTTGAAGGTCCGTGACTGGTTGTGGTTCGTGCTAGCCGCCGCCGTGACCGTAACGGTCGGCAAAGCTTTGGCTGTGCTGTATTTTTTCTCGCACCGCATCTTCGAAGTGGCGGCTAACATGTATGTGTGGGTTCGCGACACCCGAGTGGGGGAAGTAACTATCATGCAGGCGGATTTTCATCGAGTGTTTTTCCAGTCGCATCTATTCGTGCTGGTCGGGCTGTTTGCGGTTTTCATGCTGGCAGCGCGGGTGAAATTATTTCGCGGCAAGCAGTTTTGGATTCCATTTGCGCTGCTCACTTTAGGGATTGCCGCCATGTTACTCGGCTTGTCGCGCAGCTATTGGTTTGGCGGCTTTTTTGGTTTTATCACCATGGTAGCGCTGCTCAGTTATGTCGATGCGTTGAAGTCACTGTGGAAACGAATGCTAGTGATTGCCCCGGTCGGGTTGCTGTTGGCGGTGGGCGTCATCGCCGCGGTGTATGCATTTCCGTTCCCTGACAAGACCGGCGACGTGTCGTTCGCTTCGTTGATGGGCGGGCGGGCTTTTTCGGTAGCCGGGGAGGCGGCAGCCAATTCACGCTGGAACCTACTCCGTGAACTCTGGCCAGTCGGCTTTGAACATCCGGTATTTGGCTCCGGATTGGGGACTACCGTAACCTATGCCACCGAAGATGCCCGCCTGCTAGCCGATATTCCCGACGCTCAATACACTACCTTCGCGTTCGAGTGGGGCTATCATGATTTATGGGTGAAGTTTGGGGTGATTGGGCTGGTTGTTTATGCGTGGTTGATTGCTTCAATTCTAAAACCTTACGTTTTAGAGTTAAGGCGCCTCAGGTCCGTAGCGTCAGGGCTTGTCTCTGCCTATCAGCTGGAAAATAATGTCGAAAGACTTGGCAAGCAAGCCTTAATAGTCATTGGCGTTACTGCGGGTCTGGCAGCGATGTTGGCGACTAATGTGTTTAGTCCGTATTTGAATCATCCGCTGGGTATTGGATTGTTGATGGCGGCGGCGGCGCTTGGTATAGGAGAGAAACAGCCAGAACAGAGTAATTAGAATTGAACCCAGAGTGAGTTTGTCGCTGGCGTTCCGGTCGTGTCGTTCCCGCGAAGCCTGTACGCATACGGGTGTGTATGGGGGCGGAAATATTATA
>CAZAOV010000048.1:0-6665 GCA_964486995.1 uncultured Gammaproteobacteria bacterium
CACTCTACACCCTTTGACGAGAAAAGGTAACCCTAATTGCTGCAATCCTAACATAGTTTTGTCAAGATTTGTTGGGCAAATGCGACAATATTCTTATCCCGCAACTCGCAGCGAGGGCGGAGGATATCCGGAATTCAGCTCCTTGGCAGGCGAATGAATCTGAGCTGAATTCCGAGTTCCCCGTCTGCGCAGCGACAGGCGAGCTCGGGACGACATAATGATTGTTATGGATTGACCTGATTAAGTGCCTGCATCACGAAATTCACCAGCGCATAGGACGAGAAAATCAACACTAGACCCAGAACGGACCAGACAACGGTCTTTTTTGCTTTGCCGACTTGGTCCGAATTACCGGCGGCGGTCATCCACATAAAGCCGCCGTAGATGAACATGGCGAGCGCTAGAACACCAGTCAGACCAATAACGCCGCGGATGATACGACCGATGATTTGAGGAATTGAAGCTTGGCCGATTGGGGTGAACGCCGGATCACTCAGGTCAGTGGCGATGGCTGTGTCAGCTGCGAACAGTACGATAGCGAGAACGCCAATCGGTATAAGTAGCTTAGCCACGTTTTTCGGTAGGTCGATTTTTTGTAACATAGTGGTTTGGCTAAAGTCTTGCTCCGAGTGCGATGAAGATGACTCGCAATATTGCGTAAGAACCGAAGATGACGAACAGTCCGATAGTCGCCCAGACAATGGCCTTTTTGCCCGCGGTGATACGCTCTTCGTTGCCGCTGGAGGTAAGCCAGAGCACACCGCCGTATACGAACATAAGCAGCGCGATGGATCCGGCGATGCCGGTGAACATGTTAACCACCCGGCCGATGACTTGCGGTATAGAAGTGATGTCGCCGAGTGGATTGGGGAGTTCGCGCGCCGCCAGTGGTTCGGCGGTTGATGCGCTGGTGCCAGTATCAGCAGTGTCTTCGTTTCTTTGACAAGTAATCTCCACGCCTCCAGGAACTGATGTACAGGTTCCTTCACCTCCGGCGCAAGATCGCCCTTCTTCACTTGATTCGCAAAGCTCCCCCATGTTGGCATCGACCGCACCCGCTTCTTCGCGTTCAAAGCATTGATACTCTTCATCGCTCGGATGGTCTTTTCGGCATTCGCCCTCACCTCCGCCGCAGGTTTCACCCTCAGTTACTCCACCGCCACAGTCTATTTCCTCGCAGGTGCTGCCAAGCGGAGTGGTGCATTCGGCGTTAACCGATAAGGGTAGGAACAACAGGAATAACGCAATAAATATACCAGGAGTTAATATCGTCAATTTAATTCTATTCTTCGTCATAATGATTTGATTAACTTCCTGATTATTCCTCATCACTTTCACTGGCATCATCGCCGCCGCCGGAACTTTCTTCTGTCCCTCCGCCGGTCTCCAGAAATCCTTCCGTATCAACGTTCAGACTGCTTAGACCCCAGCGAATCAGATAGCCGGCCAGCAAAACTATGACGATGCCAATCACTGCGGCTTTCAGTGTGTTCTTACCTTGCGTCACCTTGTCGCTGCTGCCGCCTGAGGATAGCAGCAGGAATCCGCCGTACACGAACATTAGTAGGGCGAGGCCACCGGTAATCGCGAGTATGAGTTGGGCGATGTTGCCGAGTGTCAGCAGGACGCAGTCGAGTTGCGGTACGTCGGTTCCTGATGTCGCACATTCAGGCACGATGTGTAGGCCACCGCTGGAGCCGCCGCCTTCTTCCTCGGGTGTTTCTGGGCGTGAGCCGGCCTTGTCTTCGGCGTTCGCCATAGGTGCCGCTAGAAAAAACAGCAAAGGCAACAACAGCAGGGCAATGATTAATTTGCGGGACCAAGCCCGGTGGGTGTATGTCATAGGTCTATTCTACGGTCTGATTCACTTTAGTGGCGCCTAATTCGACGATTCGAACCGGATTGGGCTCTTCGCCGGAATGCATCTGCTTGATCATGTCGCGGAACGCGTCTTCAGTCGCATCGATATTGGTACCTCGATACCAACTCACTGTGCTCGGTAATTGCGAGGCAAAAATAAACAAGTCTTCATCGTTCAGCTGTGCGTTTATCAATGAACGCAGGGCAGTTGGCTTGTCGGTTTTCTCTAGATATTTTTGTGCCATTTCGGCCTTGGTCGCGAAAATCAGGAAATCCCAGGCCTCATTACCGTGTTCTGTTTTGGCTGACACCACTTCGGTCCAGTAATTAGCGAAGTTAACCGGGGTATTTCCGGCAATCTGCGGAAAAGGTGCGATGCCGAAGTTCAGATTTTTGTTAAGCTGACGAATAACCGGCAGATGATAGTTATAGCCAAAGAAATATGCGGTCTTACCACTTGCAAACGCATCCAGCGAGTTCGGCATCTTGTCGTTCCAGGTGTAGGCTTCTTTGAGTGGATTTGCAAAGTCGCTGTAAAAGACAAGCGCATCAGCCCCGGGTGGTCGCTCACGACCCGGCAGGTCGGCTGGCAACTGGTCAAAAGTGGCAATGCCGTTCTCATCGATCATGCGCACGCCGTTTTGAATCATCAAAGTGGCTAATATATCCGGTGAGCGCTCGACGTTCTCGGCGGTTCCAAGCGCTGCGGCCGACTGAATTATGGTGCCGAGTTCATCCAGCTTGGTAATGCTCTCAACCTGCTTTTGAAAGCCCACCCAATCGGCGGCTGGCTGCGGAATGCCGGCGCCGTTTAAGATGTCGCGGTTGTAATACAATACCAGCGTGTCGACCGACAACGGAACACCATAAACGCGTGGAATAAGCGGTGCCCGCGGGTCGCTCTGCTCGGTGTCAATGACCATATCCTGTGATACCACGTCCAGGAAATCATTCGCCAGCTTGCGTACCGTCATGCCGGAAATTTGCTTTATTTCGTAGTATACTTCTTTTTTGACACTGCCACGAACTTCGCGGAAAGGCATGGTTATCACTGCCGGCGATGGCATCAAGCGCGGTTGCCACTCGTTCATCCAGGTGTTATGCAGGCTGAAAATATCAGGTCCGCGATCCTCGGCCAGCGCATTCAGCAGTTCGTCTTCGTATTCGTCGAAACGATATTTTTTATAGTTGATTCTGATGTGCGGATGCAGTGCCTGATAGGTCGTTATGATTTCGCCGAACGCATCGCTGTCATCAAACACGCGCCAGTATTCAAGTGTAATCGGTGTGGGCGGCGGGTCAGTTTCTTTACAGCCAAAACCACCGAATATCAGCATGGCCAACAACGGGATGATAATTATTTTTCTAGATGAACGTGCCAGAATCATAAAGTGCAAACCAGGTTTGTGTGGATAATTTTAGAGTGATGCGGCGCGGTTTTTGATGAATTCCGCGAATTTTCCGTCGCCGTTCACCTCGTCATGCTTGAGGCCGTAGTCGATTGCGGCGGTCAAGAAATGCATCTTGTTGCCGCAGTCGTAGCGGGTACCCTCGAATTCGTAGCCGTAGATGGAGCGCTTGCCGAGCAGGTTGATGAACGCGTCGGCCAAGCGGATTTCGCCGCCCTTACCGGCTGGTTCTTTCTCCAGCTCCTCGAAAATTTCCGGAGTGATGATGTACTTGCCGATTACGGCGAGGTCGGACGGGGCTTCTTCTGGTTTCGGCTTCTCGACGAAACCGGTTACTTCGTACGTGCGATTACCCATGTCTGTTCCGGCGATGACACCGTACTGCGAAATGTCTTTCTTCGGGATGCGCTGAACCGCAATCACCGGGTCGCGATATTTTTCGTACACGTTCATCAGCTGTTTGATGCACGGTACTTCGTGATCAACGATGTCGTCACCGAATAGAACGGCGACTGCTTCGTCCTTACCAATTAAATCCCTCGCATGCAAAATGGCATGGCCATCGCCGCGCGGTTCTTTTTGCCTGATATAAACGAACTGCGCTAAATTAGTTACCTCGCGCACTTTTTTTAAGAGTTCTTTTTTCCCCTTCTTCTCCAATCGGGTTTCCAGCTCGAAGTTAGTGTCGAAATGGTCCTCCAGTGCCCGTTTCGTCTGGCTGGTAATAAAAATGACCTGCTCAATGCCGGCGGCCACGGCTTCCTCCACGATGTATTGAATTACCGGCTTGTCGACCAAAGACAACATTTCCTTCGGCTGCGCCTTGGTGGCGGGAAGGAAACGAGTGCCCATGCCGGCTACCGGGATGATGGCTTTCTTTATCGTCATATGCATATAAGTATAAGGGTGTTGAGCTTTAATTGCTAGTGAAAGTTAGTTTTTTGTTTGGGGTGCGAGAGCATTTATGCAATCAAAGGTGCGGCTTATTTAATCGGGTATTCGGTTGATGTCGATTTACATCAAACAAAAAACGGCCTTTCAGCCGTCTTTTGTTTATCTGTATGAATCTTCTACCTCATCAACAGACCGAGCAACAATCGGTAAGTAATCCGGATTTTCTACTGTAGGATAGGTTTCAATCATTTTAGCGAACGCATCTTCGACTGCCGACCAATTTTTGCCGCGATACCAAGTTTCGGCGGTAAGCACTTGTGATACAAAGGGTTTGGCTTCTGGGTCGGTAATTTGCTCAGTGATAAGCGAGCGCAGTGCGGTCGGGCGGTCGGTGGCGCGTAGGAATTCGCGTACTCCCTCGCTGCTGGCGGCAAATTGAATAAAATCCCAAGCCTCGTTCGGATGAGCGGTTTTCTTGGAGACTACCTCGACTGGATAGTGAGCGACATTGTGCGTGTTCGAGCCGTCGATTTGCGGTAGTTGCGTCACTCCGAAATCTAACTGCGGCGCACGTTGCTGTATTTCGATTCGGTCATACGGATAGCCGAAGTAATATACAGTTTTTCCGGCGACGAAAGCGTCCATTGAGTCGGGCAGGGAATTATCCCAAGTGTATGTGGACAGTCCGGGGCGTCCGAATGACTGGTAAAAAATTAGCGCCTCCACACCGGGCGGGTACAGGCCTTCGTGGTTTGGTGGCTGTCGGCTAAAAGAAATTCGACCAGCTTCGTCGGTCATTATTGCGCCGTTCTGAAGCATGATGGCGGTTAGTATGTCGGTGTGATGACGCACGTTTCGGGCCGTGCCGATTGCCGCGCCGGAAGTTTCGATATCATCATCTTCTTTGTCGAGGACGGTAAGTTGCTTGGTCTGGTCTTGCAGCCCCTTCCAGCTCACTGGCGGCTCCTCGATGTTGGCTTTTCTGAGCAGGGCGGCATTGTAGAACATCGCCAACGTATCGACCGAGTAGGGGAGTCCGAATATTTTTTCCGTGGGGCGTTCCTCGCTGTTTTCTGGAATGCTCAGCATGATGACATCATTTTCTACCGCCTCCACGTAGCTGTTTTTCAGTTCGAGCTTGGTCAGGGATTTGGTTTCCTGATTGACGGCCACAATTTCTTTCTTGTTTGGATCAACGACTTGCGTTGGGATAACGGTTGTTTCTGGCAGGGGCAGAAGTTTAGCCTTCCAGGCATTGAGCATTACGTTTGGAATGGTAAACAAATCCGGCCCGCGGTCCTCGGCCAGCGCCTCGAGCAGGGACTGCTCGTACTTGTCGGCACGGAAGGACCGTACGTTGATGGTGACGTTCGGGTGTTCTTTTCGATAAGCTTCAATCACAGGATCCATCACATCCGGCGAATCGTCGATGCGCCAGTATTCGAGCGTTATCGGCACGATTTGCACATTCGGACCGAAACAGCCGACACCGAGCAGAATAATTGATAAAGCTAGTGTGGCAAGCGTCATTTTTCGCATAAGTGGTTTTTATATGTAAGTACTGCCTGTCTGTACTTGAGAAAGTATAGACAGGCAGTACTTGCATTCTACATCAATTGCCATAAAACTGTCAGACTTGTCTGAAGAAGGCGACGAGGTTGCTACCTTAAAATAAGTCTGACAGTTTTTAAACGAAAAAACCGCCATTTTGAGCGGTTATTTTTTGTTGAGAACGCCTTCGAGTTCCCGATGATATTTAGCAAGAAAGTCTGGCAAACGCGAGTAGATTTGTTCGGGTAGGCTATCTAGCGTAAACCAGCCGATGTCGTCGAACTTATGCGGTTCGCCAACGCAGACCTTAATCGGGTCTATCCGAACACAGAAGTCCAACGCCAGCCAGTGTTTTGTCGGTGGTCCGTCCTTGTCGTAATGAACGTCGCGATATCCGAGAAAGTGAATGTCGAGCACATTAGTGCAATACTCTTCGCGGATTTCTCGGCGGAGCGTGTCTTCTGCGTTTTCGCCGAGCTTCAGGGCGCCCCCGCCGATATCCCAGGCGCCTGCTTCGTTTCGCGCGCCGGAATTGCGCTGCGCCAACACCACGTTTCCACGCCCGTCATGGCACAGAAAGACGATGGCGATTCCGACGTAGTCGATGCTTTCTCGACAATTGCAACTTTTTTCTTCCATGCGAACCTTTTTGGTTAGTGGGTGATTAAAACAGTATTAGCTGATGAATGCAAGACGCCAGATGTTGGATGTGTACGCCAACAAAAAATTCTGTCGGGCTGTTTTTTGCTGGCGGAGAGGGAGGGATTCCCCCTCGCTCCGACTCGGGTACCGCGCCGGCTGCGCACCGAGCGCTGCGCCAGCTCGCGCTCTCTCGCCGGCGTTCGAATCCCTTTCGTCTTTTATCGAAAAAAGCCACCTGTCGGTGACTTTTTTCATGGCGGAGAGGGAGGGATTCCCCCTCGCTCCGACTCGGGTACCGCGCCGGCTGCG
>CAZAOV010000049.1:0-5996 GCA_964486995.1 uncultured Gammaproteobacteria bacterium
GGCGAACGAACGCATGGCGGTCGCCAAAAACATTTCCTTCATTTCCTGTGTCGGATGAAGGGCAAAATAGTGGCTCAGATAATGTTTAAGGTGGCTAGCCATATCAATTACCACTACAGTTTAACACTTCCGTCACGAATGACCCGAATCTGGCGGCCGTATTGTTTGATTATGGTTGACGGCTGACGGTCAGGTAGGCGGCCGGCGTTTAGAAATAAGTCCGGTTGATGTTTTTGATTTCTGAAAATATCACGCACTCGACACGCCGAATACGCCGGAGATTTTCCGGAAAGATTTACCGAGGTGGACGTAACCGGATACCCCAATTCCTCTGCCAGCGCCCGCAACCACACTGCAGCCGGAACACGCACGGCTATTGAGGGTGTTGGTCTGCCGGTGCCGGCTAGGTCTAGGTTTTTTGTGGCCGGATTGATTATAGTGAGCGGTCCGGGCCAATGCTGTTTGGCTATTATTTTTAGCTGTTCGCTTAGACGAACCACCTGTTGCGCCTGTTTCATAGAGCAAGCCGCGAGCAATACTGGCTTGCCAGAAGGGCGGTTTTTTAAGCGAAAAATTTGTTTGACCGCTTCGGGCTGACGGGGATCAACCGCCAGTCCATACGAACTTTCGGATGGATGCACCACAACTCCACCGACACGTAAAACCTCGACCGCTTCGGTGAGCGCTCGCCTGGTGATTCGATAGCGGTTTATCTTAATGATTTTCATTATCTGGTTGATTCGCTGATATGTATCCGAACAGCCTGATGTTTATTGCTTGCCTGGCGCCCAAAAAACGTCAGGTAATTTTGGTTCGATGCTATCTAATCGGCCTGCCGGCATCGATTGACCTCTTAATCCATTCGGCTGTAAAGCGCAGACCGTCGGATAATTTAACATCTGCCTTCCAGCCAGCCGCACGATGCGCTTTGGAGGGGTCGAGACAAACGCGCGGATCATCGCCAGCTTTAGCCGGAACATGCTTGGCCTCTCTGTTCACACCGGCGTGCCTCGCCAATTCTTTGTAGAGGGTATTGACGTCCGTTTCCTCTCCCGTGCTGACGTTGTAAACGCCGTGCAGTTCTTTGTTGGCCGCAGCCGCCACCATTCGCGCAACATCGATGACAAAAATATAATCGCGAGTTTGTTTCCCACTGCCGTTAATTTTACAGGTCTTGCCGGAGAGCAGAAGATTGAGAAATATCGCCACAACCCCCGCTTCCCCGTGCACGGTTTGGCGCGGTCCATAGACATTGGAGAATCTCAATATCGAACTGGACAGGTCGAACGTGTCATGAGCCAATCTTAAATAATGCTCAAACGTGTATTTCGATAATCCGTAGGGTGAAGCTGGCGTTCCCGGATTATTTTCCTTGACTGGAAATTCCTTGACTCCGCTGTAAACCGCAGCCGATGAAGCGAACACCACGTGCTTCACTTTCGCATCACGACAAGCCTCAACTATTTTGAGCCCACCGACGATGTTGATGTCAGCGTCATTGCTCGGCATATGCACCGAGCGGCGCAAATCGATATGCGCAGCCAAATGCACGACGCAAGCTGGCTTGATACGCAAAATATGTCGTCTAGCCGCATCGCTTCTGATGTCACATTTAAGAAGCTTGGCCTGTGGGTTCGTAAGCTGGCGCGCTCCGGTCGATAAATTATCCAGCACGTGCACTTCCCAGCCTCCGTCAACGAGCTGATCAACGACATGAGAGCCAATGAATCCAGCGCCGCCGGTTACGATTATTTTTTTCTTGGACATATGAAATCAAAGACGTAGCGGCGGAGCCTGCCACTGCCCCATAAAAGCAGGCGCACGCCATACCGGGCAGAGACGAGCTCTGCCGTTACAGTTTTATTTAGCTTTGGCGTATCTAAGATACGCCTCGATAAACGGTTCTATCTCACCGTCCAGCACGGCTTCGGTATCTTGGGTCTCATATTTTGTTCGGTGGTCTTTTACCATCTTATATGGATGAAGCACGTATGACCTAATCTGATTCCCCCACTCGGCGCTGGTAAATTCACCGCGAAGCTGACGCTTCTCCTCTTCCTGCTCGGCCATAGCAATCGCATGCAGTCGCGCACGCAATACACGCATGGCTTGTTCCTTGTTCTGGGTTTGCGAGCGCTCGTTCTGGCAGCTGACCACAATATTGGTCGGAATGTGGGTGATGCGGACTGCAGAGTATGTTGTCTGCACTCCCTGACCACCATGCCCGGAAGATAAAAAAGTATCGATGCGCAAATCTTTCGGGTCAATCTCAATTTCTTTGGTGTCGCCCAAATCAGGCAAGACCTCGATTAGCGCAAACGAAGTTTGGCGAAGATTGTCCGAATTAAACGGCGACAGCCGCACAAGCCTATGCACACCGGCCTCGGCGTGAAAGTAACCATAGGCATAACGACCGCGCACAGAAAACAAAGCACTTTTGATACCCGCTTCCGAACCACGCGACTCATCTAGCATCTTCACCTCCCACTGCTTATTCTCGGCGAAACGAATGAACATACGCAACAGCATTTCCGCCCAATCCTGCGCATCTGTTCCGCCGGCGCCAGCATGAATGGCCACAATAGCGTCGTGGGCGTCATGCTCTCCGTCCATTAGGGTGGTGAATTCCAGCTTTTCAAATCGCGCGAGTAATTTTTCGTATTGATCTCCCACTTCATCGTCTGCGTCTGAATCCTTTTCCTCGGCCGAAAGTATGGCGAAATCCGAAAGGTCGGACACTTCCTGACGAAGCGCCGACCAACTATCATAAAACTCTTTCAGGTCCGCCAATTTGCGGCTTGCCTGCTGAGCCTTCTCGTTATCTGACCAAAATTCCGGCTGTTGCGTTTCGTATTCCAGTACGCTAATTTCCGTGGCTACGGTATCAAGGTCAAAGTAACCCCCACGCGGACTCGATTTTCCGGTGCAGTGCCTCGATAGCGTGGAGGTGGTCGGTTTTGAGGGTCATTTGAGTGACTCTATGTTTGAATTAGGATACAAGCTTGCGCTTGTGTATATGACGTATCTAACTGAGCATAAGGGCAGAAAAATCTAAGTGCGGAAGAACGGTAGGGCCAGTGGATACAGACGCGCGGCCTACCGCCTTTCTGATGTTCTGCACTTATGCACCACCATTAAACATTAATCTTTTCAGCGTACTGACCGATATACGGCAGCTTCCACTTGTTGCCCATGAGCGCCTGGATGAACGCGTAGACGGATAAGACGGAGAAAAGCAGGGCGATTAGCCAGCCGATGACCGGAATCCAGGCGATGAAGCTGACAATGACACTAAGTATAAAAAGCGCGATTCCCTGTCGCAAATGAAAATTGACGAACGGATCCTTTTTGTGGCCGGAGAGCAACGGGACTAAAAACAGAATCCAGAGATATGACAACGCGGCCACCAGACGATTTTCGTCGATTGATATTTCTGTGGCTTGTCGATTTTTATCGTGCTCTAATTGCTCCTCTGATTTCTCTTCTGGCATATGATTCTTATTTATCGGCAGGTCTTGTGCCTGTGACTTATTGGTTGAAATTAAACTCCAGTTGAGCAGGAGCAAGCCCTGCCACTACTACATTATATAGTTTCTCTGAATTATTTTCAGTACCCGAGGCCTAAAATTTAGCTGTATGACCTCGGAGACCATACAATTGGCCTGTAGTTGCGGGTAAGGCGTCGCAATTACGGTATTGTTCTTTGCATCCGGATAAGAATGACGCAATCAGTCTAGAATGTCGCTACTGCCTGTCTGTACTTTAAAAAGTACAGACAGGCAGTATAGAAAACGAGGGTTTTTGCCCTCGTTTTCTTTTTCTCCATTCGTAATTCTAGAAACCCATGCCTCCACCCATGCCGCCCATTTGGGCAGCGGCTGCGGCAGCGTCGTCTTTCTTTTCCGGAAGATCCGTCACTATGCATTCGGTAGTGAGCAGGAGCGACGCGATTGACGCGGCATTCTGCAGAGCCGAGCGGGTGACCTTGGTCGGATCGATGATGCCGGCGGCGACCAGATCCTCGAATTTATCTTCGCGAGCGTTGTAGCCGAACGATCCCTCGCCCTTCTTGACGTCAGCCACAATGACCGAACCTTCTTTGCCGGCATTTATGGCAATCTGACGCAACGGCTCTTCGAGCGCGCGCTTCAAAATATCGAGACCAACGTACTCATCTGGGGTCATGTCTTGACCTTCAACATTGCCGAGAGCTGACACGGCACGCAGCAGCGCCACGCCGCCACCAGGTACGATACCCTCCTCGGTCGCAGCCTTAGTCGCGGCGACGGCATCCTCGATGCGGTGCTTCCTCTCTTTCATTTCAGTCTCAGTCGCGGCACCAACCTTGATGACACCGATACCACCAGACATCTTAGCCAGACGTTCCTGCAGCTTCTCCTTGTCGAAGTCAGAGTCAGTATTTTCCAAAGCGGTCTTGATTTCCGCAATGCGATTCTTAATTGCGTCTTCGCTACCAGCACCGTCAACGATAGTAGTGCTTTCCTTGGTGGCGATGACTTTGCGGGCCTTGCCCAAATCCTCAATCTCGGCATCTTCGAGCTTCATGCCGATATCTTCGCTGATAACCTTACCGCTAGTCAAAACCGCGATATCCTTGAGCATCTCCTTGCGGCGATCACCGAAGCCGGGTGCCTTCACCGCCAGAGCGCTGAACGTACCACGCAACTTGTTCACCACCAGAGTGGCTAATGCTTCGCCGTCGATATCCTCGGCAATAATCACGATCTCCTTCTTGCCGGCCTGCGCCAGCTTCTCCAGGAGAGGCAGAATCTCTTGCAGTGAAGAAATCTTCTTGTCGGTAATGAGCAGATGCGCGTCCGAATATTCAGACTCCATGCGATCCGGATTGGTAATCATGTAGGGCGATACGTAACCCTTATCGAAGCGCATGCCGTCCACAATCTCCTTCTCGACGCCGAACGACTGCGACTCCTCGACCGTAATCACGCCGTTCTCGCCGACCGACTGCATAGCTTCGGCGATAATTGCGCCGATTTCCTTGTCGTTCGCTGAGATAGAAGCAACCTGCTCAATCTCGTCGCCAGTAATCGGCTTGGAGATATTTTCCTGCAGTTCCTTGACTACAGCTTCGACACCGCGCTCGATGCCACGCTTGATGGACATCGGGTTAGCGCCGGCGACCACGTTCTTCACGCCCTCGCTGAAAATGGACTGTGCCAAAACGGTCGCAGTAGTAGTTCCGTCTCCGGCCACATCATTGGTTTTGGAAGCGACTTCCTTGACCAAGTCAGCGCCAACGTTTTCAAATTTGTCCTCGAGCTCGATGTCTTTGGCTACGGTCACGCCGTCCTTGGTGACGGTCGGTGAACCGAAACCGCGATCTAGCACTACGTTGCGCCCCTTCGGACCCAGCGTGACTTTCACCGCATTTGCGAGCTGATCTACACCACGCTTAATCTTATAGCGAGCGTCTTCGGTAAATAGAATCTGTTTAGCCATATATGATTGCAATAATTAATCTGATGTATTCGCAGTTTTTTAGTCTGAAAGTTTGACGGTCTGATAGGAAAACCTAGATAACCGCTTTCCGACTTTTGGACTTTAAGATGTTATTCAACTACTGCGATGATGTCGGACTCCTCAATAACGAGCAGGGTCTCGTCACCGTCTTTAACCTCATCCGGTCCGTATTTTTTAAATACCACTGTATCCCCCACTTTCACTTCCATCTGGGAACGGCTGCCGTCTTTCGTTAATTTGCCCGGGCCGACGGCGATTACCTCACCCTTTTCCGGACGCTCCTTATCGACGGTATCAGGAATAACGATACCCGACGCAGTTTCAGTCTCAGTGACTGTTTTGACTAAAACACGATCGGCTAAAGGTCGT
The DNA here is from genome assembly GCA_964486995.1 of uncultured Gammaproteobacteria bacterium. Classification (GTDB taxonomy): domain Bacteria; phylum Patescibacteriota; class Patescibacteriia; order SG8-24; family SG8-24; genus JAHJAU01. Next base: position 5,872 of record CAZAOV010000049.1, read on the forward strand.
ACGCTCATATCTGTTTAGTTAAGAATTATCTAATTGATTATTTGCTAATTAGGTTAGCAGTCAAAAGTTAAGACTGCTAATTGCAATAATATTTAAGCTCAGCAGTCGGCAAATGTCAAGTCTTG
>CAZAOV010000050.1:0-5940 GCA_964486995.1 uncultured Gammaproteobacteria bacterium
CCACTCTACACCCTTTGACGAGAAAAGGTAACCCTAATTGCTGCAATCCTAACAAAATGATGTCAACAAAGACCGGTGTTAACCGGTCTTTTGGTGCTCATCCGGATTGGCCCGCGCCAAGTGCCAAATATATTCGTTGTCCGGGCATTGATAAACAATCAACTCCGGCGCGTCGTTTTCTTGCATCTGATGTTCGGCGGTTTCTTCAGCTTCGGTGCGACTGTAGTAGGCACGCTTGTTGCAGTCGCATATTTTTTCTTGGTTCGACATGTGATTATTTAACGTTACCGATGTAACTAATCGGGTTTTAAATTATAGCCTCATCGACCACGGCTCAGTGCCTTCGTCTCGCAAAAGCCAGCGACCGCTGAGGCAAATCCAATTTTGGCCACGGCATCAGACCCTGCAGACGAATCAGGTTATGTCGAATGAATTCAGCTGACCAGCGACCTTCCTGTCGAAACATTTTGCGATGAAGACGCAGCACAGCTGATCGATTTTATCTATAATACGTTCATAACGACGCCCAACGCTCATCGAAATATTTTCTGAGCGGACTGCTTTCGGTAACGCCGCACTGCATATCGACGACTAGTAGAGTGACTTTCATGTCGAAAAATCACATCTTGCGGCTGTCGTAAGCCCAATGCAACAGGGCTTGGCGCTGCTTGCGACGACAATTCAAATCACCGGTCGGGCAGTTGCGGCTGACCTGCGCGGCATGCCGAGCAAACGCGCGCCAACGGCGAATTTGCCGCGTGTCCTCGTCCGGAATACGTCGGCCGAGATAATATCGACAGTACCATTGAAACCAGCCGCGCGGGTCGTCCTTGTAGATCCAGCCCTTGGCCCGCCAGACCGAAAGCGGCTGACTGGCATCCACTCCGAAATAGTTAAGCGACGGGTCTTTGCGTTGCGGCGACAGTTTGGCTCGAGTGAACCACGACTTGGGAAACTCACGCCGACAATCGGTCATATATTTACCGCCGAACACGCCCAGTTCCAGCATCTGCTTGGGCGTGAGCTGCGGCTTGAAGTCCGTTGCGAATTGCCGACCGGTCGGCGCAGTCAATTCATACCGATATCCGCGCTGCATTTTATCTTTGACGGTGATGATTTTTTTCATGAGTTATCGTTCGAACCGCTGTCCGTGTTATGAATTAATCTTCCCGTCGCCCAACACGAATAGTTGGATTATGGCTATATTCTAATCCAATCACGCCATTAAGCCAACGCGGGTCAGCGCAAAAAATTACCACCCTTGGGTTACTGGCCTATTTAACGAGCCGAGAAACCCTGGCTCGGGTTGATAGTCGTACTTGACCTCCGAGTGGTTGCTCGTCACCAATTCCTCCGCGACCGTGTTTCCGGTACGACGGTCGATTATTCTCCGATATATGTCATTCTCTCGAAACCATGGCGATGAATCGCCGGGCCTGACAAACCGATGGTTTCGTTCGATGACTCTATAGCTGTGCTCAAGCTCCCGGTTGGCGAGTATCTCGCCACGCAAGAAACGACCACCGACCCTTAACCGGATGCGGAATGTGCAGTCCGTGGGGTTGTGGGCCTGCAAATCAACGTAGTTATAAAAAAGTGTTGCCCCTGAACCGAACGGCAAGACACGACCAGAGTCAGGAAAAACGTCAAAGCTGTGGCGATGACGTTCGGTGACGGTAAGCGGCAAATGCAGAAACATCCAATACAGTAAGTTGCCCATCTGGCACAGCCCTCCCCCGATACCCTCAATCACCTCACCCTGCGACAGCAGCATGCCGGGCAAAAAGCCGCGCCGAGACGAGGGACGACCAACCAGGCGCCAAAAGGAAAAAGACTCTCCCGGACGGATAATGACCCCATCGATTCTATCCGCGGCCAGACGAAGGTTGGTGACTTTATTGTGCTGAAGTCTCATGTCCACCTGACCAAGATGGCGCATCAGCACCGACTTGTGACGAAATACCCGAACCGACACCGATTCACTCTGTCTGTCGCACTTACGGGCGAAATGATTCCTACCCGACAGCCAAAACAGGCCCCGAATGAATCGGTGCCGCTCGACATTCAGCGCGTACAATAGCGGATATTTTTTTCGGCTAATCGGCATCACGAGGAAATTTATCAGCCTGCTCAACTGAACATATTAGTCGATTATCGAAATTTCGTAAAGACTGCGAGCTGGAGACGGATATTTTTAGGACTTTCAACGGATGTCCTGGCGCGCAAATGTGCCCGGAACGACAGCCGGTGCCGAATTACCAAAAAAAACGCCGACCTGCAGGGCGGTCAGCATCATTTTTAGACGGCCGAAAATCATGTAATTCTGAGTAGATTTAACGTGATTATAATAATAACAAAAAAGACGTGACTTGCACGCCTTGATCGAATCAACCTCAAAGTGCCGAGATGAGCCGAATGACCGTTGCAGTTGCCTCGAGCACCCCGCGACCCGGTCCGTTGATCCATGAAGCTGGGTTAGCGATGTTGCTCGCCAGGTCGTGGTAAACTGCCACTCGATGCACCCGAGCGGCCACGCTGCTGGGCATGTGGCTGGTCCAGCGTTCCGCGCGATAACCTCGTGGCCCGCTGCCGCAAACCACGCAGTATGCTCCGTCCAGGCCATAGCTCCCCCAGTTCCTATGCAGGATATTTCCCTGCCGATCGTAGAAAACCACGATGAACGTGCCGCGGAATCCCTGCCACTCGTCGGCCCACAGTCGGGTGGTGCCGTCGATGCGGCCACCGGACGATACCGTGACCGACGTTTGCATGCGCCAGTCACCGTCCGAGTCTAGGGTGTGCGTTCGCGATGCCCGAATCGGAAACTGCGGACGCGGCTGGGTGGCTTCCTGGCTCGGTGGGTTGGTATATCGGAGCCAAGTTTGCCACGTGCGCTCGTCACCCGTGTCCACCTGGAGAAAACCTTCCGTGTCATAACCACGAGCTCGACAGTTCGCTCCTCCTCGAATATAAAATTCCTCTCGAGACGTGCAGAACTGATGGTCTCCATTCCAAGAAATCCGACCGTCAGCAGAGTCGGCACGCACATAATAGTATCGGTTGCGAAGATTACCCGGAATTGCGACCGCGCACTGACCGGGACTGACGCGCCACCAGCCATGCGAATGCCAATCGCCGTCATGGTGATAGGCTACGGCGACAAAAATATCCTGCCCGATTCCCGCCCGATTGCAAACTTCATAGTTGGCCTGAGCGGTGCCGGTAACGCCTACCGCGGCCAGCAAGACGACTCCCGCCAAAAAGGATCTCATTATGACCTCCCTGTTCGTCGTTATATCGACGAACAGCTATGTTTATCTTACGTTTGTAGGTTTTGTCAAGATTGCCAAGTGAGCGCCTGACCAAAAATTTTTTATTGTATCCTGATTCGACTGCCGCTGGAGCGGGCGGTCACCAACAATTGCATCTTGGATTTCTTGGTTGCAACTGAATATCCGGTCAACAGCAGGGCCGGCAATCCGCCTACCATCAGCGGCATCAAAAGTGCGAGCGGCGAAACGCACCGCACCACACCCCGAAACAACTTTTCGCCAAATGTCTTCGAACTAAACGCGCGGTACCTGATTCTCGCCACACCCCAAAACGCTCCCATTCGCAAATAGCGCACGGACAAATAATAAAGAACGGTCCAAAAACGGTCGCTGTAAATAAATTTGATAGAATCGAAGCCGATGCTGCGCAGGGCCCGGGTTATAGCTTCGTCGCTCCAGCGAGTCAGGTGATGAGGTGGATAATCCCAATCGGCGGCGTTAATGCGCAGTCGGTCTTTCGGCGGAACGCTGAAGGCAAACAGTCCGCCTGGTTCAAGTAGGGCATGTGCGCTTCGCATGACAGAGATCGGATCCTGGACATGCTCTATCACCTCGAACGCAGTTATTACGTCGAAAGCCGACCTTGGCGGGTCGACCAAATACTGTTCGAGTTTCATGTTGGCGACCGTGGTAAAACCAAACTTCTCGCGCGCGCGTTTGATGGCAATGGAATTATAGTCAACGCCCCACACCCTGGCGCCGCACTGCTTGGAAGTGTACATCACCCCTCCGTCACCGCAGCCGATATCCAGATGCGTGGCCCCACGCAGCTGCTCGGCATACTGCTTGAAAAAAATCCGCTGCGGCGGACGATGAGCGGCTAGTGGCGGGAGATGACGCGTAAATCGAGTCGCACACAAGTCGTCATACAGCCGCTGATCCGCGATGTCGTTTGGATACCAAAACTGAATCCGACACTCCGGACACTCGTATAGTTGATAATCGATTCCTTGTCGCACGTATTTTTCTATGGGCTGTACCTGCTCAGTCGCACGACAAATCACGCATTTCATAGGCAAAATGTGTCTAACCCCTGAATTTACTGACATTATTAGAATCAGGCGGGTTTGTATATAGAGCGCGGGTTTTTTGCATTGCTGTCATTTTGCGCGCGGACCGACGTCATGTACCGCAGAAATCATAAATCCACCCCCGTTCAATCAATCCCGAAAAAACACCGGTGAGCCAGCGAATGTGTAGTTCTCTTTGAAGGCGCGTATCTCCATATCGTGCAATTCGTCGATGTAGCCATGCTTGGATTGGCGACTAGTCGGTGTCGTCGCTGAACCGGTTTTGCCAGCTAAGTGCTTGCGATAGTGGGCGTAATGTTTTTGCATGACCGATTGAATGCGGCGATAGTCCGATGGGCGACGCAGTAAATTTAACACTGACTGCTTCCAATTCTCGTAAAAGGCCTTACCAGGACGCTTAGTCAGGTCGGCCAGCTCGCGACCGATGCGATCAGCTTCGACCCGATCCACTTCCTGGCAGATGAACTTGAAGTCATGCCAGATTTCGTACAGTTGTGATTTGCTGGTGATGGGCTCGCGCTTAAGCCATGCCCAGGCGTGCAAGCGACGACGCCAGTCCCACCATTTGACCGGACTCTCCAAATCCACCGCCGGTATCAAAAAGTAACCCTCGCGCAGCAGCAGGGAACCGAACGCGCCCGGCGGCTTACCGAGGCGTTTATTTTTGAGTGTGGTGCGGTACACCCCACAGGTCGGACTGCCTTCCATGAAGACGAAGGCTTCCACTCCAGCCGTTTTCATGGTGTCTAGACAGGCCTGCATGCCGACCCTCATCTCTTGGCTGACGTCGCGGCCGGAACGATTTTTCATGATGGCTTTGTTCTGCCAGAAATCGTCGCCGTTGCCTCGAACTAACCGCACTGGCTTACGCGGAACACCCAGACCAGCCATCACTTCTGGGCAGACCGGTGTCCAAATGAACGCGTCGTGTTCGCGCCCCAACGGCTTAATGCGATCCCAGCCCTTACGGTTATAACGCACCAGCGCACCAAAATTGCATGCACTTACACCGACGCGGATTTTCTCGCTTAGTATTCTTGGCATATAAATTTAGTGAATAAAATTTCTGTTGGTCGATTAAAAAATTAAATAGCCACCAAACCCATCAGCCGCCTGGTGAGGATTATGAGTTCGATGTGATTGGCGTAGTTGACGGCAAAGATGGACGAATGGCCGCATCTGGCCTTAAAAACAGTCAGGCTGTTTTTAGTGCGGGATTATTTTCTATCAGTTATCACAACGCTTGGGGTGGGATATTTGTCACAAAAAACTGCCCGGACCACCGGCTCATCATCGGCCATTATGACTTCTGTGTCTCCACCGTGCTTAGAGGATAGATTTTGCAGCTGCCTGATTAGTTGCCCGAGTTTCATACGATAGATAATTCATTCGCATATTCAACTTCCTCGACTTCGGGCCGGACGCCCTTGATTCGGTTTGATTTGATGTACAGGGCGAAAGTTTTGTCGCTCATGTGATAGGTCCGCCAAACCCCATCGCCACATTTTACGGACACGGTGCCATCTTCGTTGACGATGTGCATACTTATTTCATTACCTAATTCCTACGACGTAATG
>CAZAOV010000051.1:0-5815 GCA_964486995.1 uncultured Gammaproteobacteria bacterium
ACCACTCTACACCCTTTGACGAGAAAAGGTAACCCTAATTGCTGCAATCCTAACAGCGGCTTGTCAATCCATGCGCCATATGAAACATATTTAACCGCCTTCAATCTGTATTTTTGTCGCCGAAAAAAACGGTAACGGCTACCGCAATTGCTTCCGGTGCGCTATGAACTGCGGTCGCCACCGCCACCGTTAGGCCACATCTGAGTCGTTCATCGTTCTCCAGAACACCGCCTTGCCCTCGGTGAAGTTATGAATATCGACTCCGACCGTTTACAAAACGATAAATAACTGTATAATTCGCAGACAAGTTTAGTTTGAAAATCGTGCAGATGCTGCTATTAGGTAAGCCGAAAAAAAGCATAATTGGAAATCGTATCCGCATCAGCTCGCGCATTTCAATGAATGCACGGCCTGGCTGGTCGGAGGAATTGTGGTATGAGCTTCCGGCGGAATTTGCGAATTACGTTACCGACAGATTAGATTCCTTTGCGGTAGCTATGTTGCCAATCGCCATGCATTATGACGAGGATTTGCGATTGAGCGGTACGGTATCGCCAAAATTGTTATCTGGCATGCAGAAAGCTATGCATAAGTACGCATCCTGGTGGCCAGAAGATGTGCATTTGATTGAGATTATTCCAGATGAAGTCGGTCCTGCAGACGACATTGAACAAGATAACGATTCGGTCGCCGCGGCATTTTCCGGTGGTTTAGACTCATTTTACACTCTCCAAACTCATGAGCAGGAGCTGTCATACATTATGTTCGCGCTTGGGTTAGATATGCGATTGTCCTATCGCGAAAGTTACGGTAAGGCGCTGAGGGTTTATCAAAAAGTGGCAAAGCGATATGGGGTGCAGCTAATTGATGTCGCAACAAATTACCGTGAGGTTAGCATCAATAAGTCACTAAGCTGGGAGATTGCAAACGGCTGTGCTTTGGTTGGCTTGGGTTTGTCTCTCGGCCGGCTCGTTAACAGATTTATTGTTCCGTCGAGCTATCATTTGCCTTATCAGTTCCCTAATTCTACGCACCCGGAAATCGATTCGAATTTTTCGACCGAAGCTACGGATATAGTGCATGATGACTGGCGGCCGTCTCGGACAGATAAAACTCTATCCATTGCCTGCGACCAGCGTTGCCATGATTCGTTGCGCGTATGCTGGAAGGTGCCGAACGGTGTTCAGAATTGCGGACAATGCGAAAAATGCATCCGCACCATGCTGACCTTTCGGATTTTGGGGTTGTCTGACGTGTTTTTGACTTTTCCGCCGGACGTGAATATCGACGTGCGTTCTTGGCCATTGCGTGACGAGTTTGATCTTCCCGTCGCCGACGATGTGCTGGAATTGGCGCGGGAATACGGTCAACACGATCTAGCCAAAGATATCGATTACGCAATTAGGCGAGCCAGGCGGTATAATTGTCTGGCAGAGAAAATCATTAAAACTTTCAGATTGCGCGGCGTCCCAGCTAAGTGCGCTCGTCAAGCCGTTATCAGGTTGCGAAACCGCACCTAACCGAAATTCCACGTGTTGAAACGATTGCTAAAAGACAAATTCATTCAACATAACGCCATCGTGTTGACCGGCAGCATGATCGCGGCTTTTTTGAATTATCTGCTGCACCCGGTTTTGGGGCGCGTAATGTCGGTGCAGGATTTCGGCGAATTTCAGACCTTGCTGCAGCTGTTCAACAATCTAATGTTCTTGGGGGTATTTGGTACCATTGTGCTCAATATTTCCACCAACACCGATCAGCAAAACGAGCAGAAGCTGCGAGAAAACATGGAAGTGATTTCCGCGCTCAAAAAATTTGCGCTGATAATCGCCGTGGTGACTTCATTGACGATAATCGCGGGCAGCCACTGGCTGAGAGAATTTTTTCATTTTGAATCAATCTGGCCGTTTGTGATGTTGGCGCCTGCGCCAATCATCGCCATGCACGGAATTTTCCGCAAGGCCTATCTGCGTTCGCAGCTGCGATTTACGGAATGGACTCTATCCAGCGTTATCGTGTCGTTTGTGCGGTTGCTGTCAGCAAGTTTGCTGGTATATATCGGTTGGCGCTCGTTTGGCGCGATTACCGGCTTGATAATCGCCATGTTTGCAGGCTATTTGTTTACGTATGCGCGCAGTCGAGCCGGCTTTCGGTATCTTCCTGGAATAAAAATTCGCCTGACACCGCGCATGAAGCGTGAGATCAAATATGGCCTGCTTATTTTATCTGTTTCGCTTGCCACTACGGCTATGGCTACGGTGGACGTGCTCATTATCAAGCATTATTTTTCGCCCACTGTTGCCGGGGAATATAGCGCTGCCGCAACTATTGCGCGTATCGTGATATATGCCGCCGGACCAGTCGCAGTTGTTTTGACCCCTAACATCAAGATATTTCGATCACCCATTAAAAATAGGTTCATGCTACGCAAGGGTTTGCGCGTAGTGAGCTTGGTGGGTGGATTTGGTCTTCTTATATTTGTAATATGGCCCGATTTCATGCTAAATCTGTTGATGGGTACGCGGTATAGTGCGGCGGCTGACCTACTGCCTTATTTAGCCTCTTTGATGCTTATAATATCGCTGAATCAGGTGTTTGTGGCCTATCATTTGGCCTTGCGGCATTATTTTTTGTTTGTGGTATGTCTGGCGGGCGTTGGCACTGCGCTGGTGCTGTCAATTTTGCATCATGCCACGCCACTCAGTATTATTTATAATTTCATAATTGGCGAAGCGGTCATTTCGGTGTTGTTGGCTATACGCTGGATTCGCCGGTTATTTTTCTGTCCCAAACATGAATCAGTCAGATAAGACAATTTCAGTTATCGTGCCGGTGTTCAACGAGGAGCGGAACGTCGCGGTGTTTTACGCTGCCATAAAACCGATACTAGCCGGTCTGTTCGAGCATCACGAGCTGTTATTCATTGATGACGGCAGCACAGACGAGACGGTGGCGGAATTGCGGCGGTTACAGCAGGTCGATCAAGCTATCAGCATCATTGAATTGAGTCGAAATTTCGGCAAAGAGGTCGCGCTCTCGGCTGGGGCAAGTAATTGCCGTGGGGACGCGGCCATAATGATCGATGTGGACATGCAGCATCCGGTTGATTTGCTGCCTGAATTTGTGGCGCGCTGGCGCGCTGGCGCCGAGGTGGTAATCGGGGTGCGCAAAAACAGTTCCGACAGCGGGATTCTCCGTCGAATCGGCACAGCGCTGTACTATCAGCTGATGAATTCAGTGTCAGAAACCCCATTCGTGGCTGGGGCGACCGATTATCGACTGTTGGATCGAATCGTGATTGACGAGTTTAATCGATTCACTGAACGTAGTCGCCTCACTCGAGCGCTGATTGATTGGTTGGGGTTTCAACGTGATTATGTATATTTTAACGCCAAGGCGCGTCGCAACGGCAGCAGTCGGTATAGCATGCTCAAGCTCACCAAGTTGGCCATGTCTAACGTGGTGTCGCATAGTTTGATGCCACTTAAGTTAGCCGGGTATTTGGGGCTGGCGATTACGCCGATTGCCGGGCTGCTCGGACTGTTTATCTTCATCGAAAAATATTTGCTGAACGACCCGTGGAATATGCATTTTTCCGGTCCGGCCATGCTGGCGGTGGTGACGTTGTTCTTGGTCGGGGTGGTACTGATTTGCTTGGGTTTGATTGCGCTATATATCGCCAACATTCACGCAGAAGTGGTTAATCGCCCGCTGTATGTGCTACGCTGTCGCCCTCGAGCGTCGGTCAAAACCGAACAGGAGGAAACGAATAATCACGATTTGGAAACATATAACGCATGAACGTCCTCTGGTTCACATGGAAAGATGCCCGTCATCCATGGGCCGGCGGGGCGGAGGTGGTTGGCACTGAGCTGCGGAAACGGTTGATAGAAGACGGGCACCAGGTGAAGGTGCTCACTTCAAGCGTGGCTGGGGCGCCCGAACGAGAAATCGTTGACGGTGTAGAGATTATTCGTCGCGGCAGTCAATATAGCATGTACTGGCATGCGTATCGTTATTATCGTAAGAATTTGGTCGGTTGGGCGAACCTCGTTATTGACGAGGTCAACACCCTGCCGTTTTTTTGTCGGCGGTTCGTGCGTGAACCGGTGGTGATGTTGTTTCACCAGCTGTGTCGCGAGGTGTGGTTGTATCAGATGTCTTTTCCATTGAAATATTTTGGCTATCTGTTGGAACCGTTATATCTGCGGTGTCTAAAGCGCGGTCCATCAGTGGCAATGTCAGAAAGCACAAAAAGTGATTTGCAGAAATATGGATACACCGCTGACGGCATTCATGTCATTTCCGAAGGTATTTGTTTGCTGCCTGTGGCAGACGTAAAGCTGGTGCGGAAAAATTCTGAACCTACGCTGCTGAGCTTTGGCTCGGTGCGCTCAATGAAGCGGGCCGCGCATATAGTACGGGCGTTTGAGTTGGCCAAGCGCAAGGTGCCAGCACTGCGGCTGGTCGTAGCCGGAGACATGGACGGTAGTTACGGCGCCAAGGTGAAACGAATGATTGACGACTCTACACACAGCGGCTCGATTTCTTGTTTGGGTCAGTTGCCAGAAGAACGTAAAACCGAGGTGATGCAGCGGGCGCATCTGCTTGCTGTGACTTCGGTCAAAGAAGGTTGGGGTTTGGTGGTAACCGAAGCCAACAGTCAGGGTACTCCGGCTGTGGTGTACGACGTAGACGGATTGCGCGACAGCGTGCGTGACGGCGTTACCGGTCGAATTGCCAAACAGAATACGCCGACCGGATTGGCAAAAGTAATTGTGGAGATGCTAAAAAATAAGTCGCAGTACGAGCGACTGCAATGGAATGCCTGGTCTTGGAGCAAAGAAATTAATTTTGATCGAAGCTATAAGGATTTCAGCGAAGTGATTAATCAATATGCCAGAAAGTAGCTTGGTATCAGTAATCGTGCCGACAAAAAATTCGGCCGCTACGATAGCGGCCTGCTTGGGGTCGATTCGAGAACAGAGCTATGAACTGATTGAACTGATGGTGGTGGATAATCATTCCGAAGACAAAACTGTGGCTGTGGCTGAACAGTTCACCGATAAAGTTTTCGTGCAGGGGCCGGAGCGCTGTACTCAACGCAACTTCGGTGCACAGAAAGCAAACGGGGAATATTTTATGTTCATCGATAGCGATATGGTGCTGGGGGCGGATGTAGTTCAGGATTGTGTTCGCGTGTTGTCCGAAAATGAGTCAGCGGTAGGAGTAATAATTCCAGAGGAATCATTTGGGCGCGGTTTTTGGGCGGACTGCAAAAAATTGGAACGCAGTTATTATGTTGGCGTGGATTGGATGGAGGCAGCGCGGTTTTTTCGTCGCGAGGCGTTTGATACAGTCGGTGGCTACGATGAGATGCTGGTGAGCGGCGAGGACTGGGATTTGTCGCAACGTATCCAAAAAGTAGTCGGACCGCTAGCGCGCACCAAGGAATTTATTCGTCACAACGAGGGCCAGCCAACGCTTATCGGTCTGCTCAAGAAAAAATGGTATTACGCCGGAAAGATTGCAGCATATTCAAAGAAGCGTGAACATGATGCCGCGGCCGGAAAGCAGATGGGATTGTTGTCGCGATATGGTTTGTTTTTTTCTCGTCCGGGAAAGTTGTTCAAAAAACCGCTGGTCGGTCTTGGGATGTTATTCATGAAGACTTCAGAATTCGCAGTCGGGGGAGTGGCGTATGTTCTGGCTTGTCATCGCAGCGGGAAAGTATGAGCCAGAAGAGAATAATAATTACTGAGGCTCTAGACCATCACCCATAGGGTATAATGGTCATATGAGAGCTTTGCTCAGC
>CAZAOV010000052.1:0-5686 GCA_964486995.1 uncultured Gammaproteobacteria bacterium
GAAATCTTCAAGCGGTACGACCGAAACTAATACATTGATGGTCTAGAGCCTTAATTATTATATGAACAATTCGAGAAAAATCCTGCTTGGAGCAACCGGCCTGGCCCTCGGGACCGCTCTAATTTCCGGCACTAATACTTTCTTGGCCAAAATCGCAGTCAGCGCGCTTTCCTCCCCCATTGCGTTCACCTGCTTAAAAAACGGTATCGTGGCATTGGCCCTTGTCGGTATCATCGTAGCGTTTGGCAAATGGCGTGAAATTTTGAACCTATCGAGAAAGCAAAAAATTCAGCTGTTGGCAGTCGGCATAATCGGCGGAACTATTCCGTTTGCGTTGTTTTTTACTGGCCTGACCATGACTGGCGCGGTGAACGCTGCGTTCATTCATAAGACTTTGTTCATCTGGGTAGCAATCATGGCGATACCGTTTTTGAAAGAGAAAGTCACACCACTGCACTGGCTTGGTATTGTGATGATTTTTGCCGCCAATTTATTGATTGGCGGATTTAAGGGTTTTGCATTCAACCTAGGAGAACTCATGATTCTGGCCGCCACCGTGTTCTGGGCGGTAGAAAATATCGTCGCGAAAAAAGCTCTGGCTGAGCTATCGGTTATAACTGTCGCCGGTGCGAGAATGGCTATCGGATCAATTTTATTGCTGGCATACCTAACAGCGACCGGCGGTATGTCAGTGTTTTCCGCCAGCATCTCCCCAGCCGCGTGGGGTTGGACGATGCTCACCAGCGTATTGCTGTTAGGATATGTATTAACGTGGTATTCGGCGCTAAAGCGCGCGCCGGCCACATATGTAACGACATTGTTGGTGCCGGCAACATTGGTAACTAACGTATTGGCGGCGATTTTCTTGACGCAGACGTTCAACCTGCAACAAGTCGGGGCGGCCACCCTGTTCCTGGCAGGCGCGGCACTAGTGGTATTATTTGCCAGCCGCGCTAATGCTGGGTATAGAAACATGGAAATTCGGACCGATTGTGGTCTATACGAAACTAGATAATGGACGGATTACTACGTTGCACAAGATATGCTTTCGGACCAAACCGCCTTCACTACTGCGGCCCGGATGCGAATAAAGAGATTTTGGCCTACATGGAAGCTGGGGAAACAGACCCTGGCCTCTTGGCGATGATGACCAAATTTCAGACACTGTATCCATATCTACGATTAATTGCCGACTCGAACAACGTTCGTGACCCGTTTGACGACCGAGTTGTGGAGGCATATTGGCTAGGCAATGAACTACTCGATAATATTGGCAAACGCAGTTTTTTTCGGCACCTGGCCGAGGGCTTGCAGCTCAGGAAAAAAACCAAATCCACTGAACTGGACGACATTGCCGCACCGCTGAGAAGCGGAGCGGTGCCACATCACTCGTATCACGTATTCAGCGTGTGGAAACGAACCGGCAACACCGGTACCCCACACAGCATTGAAAGCATCGATGCCTGCAGAATCAGCTGGGGCAAGGTGGTTTCGGTGCAGGGTCCGCGGATTAAGGTTCTGCGTCGATCGGTCATAGAATTCAACGACAGTCTGGTTCTGGGCAATTCAAAGCACGTCACAGTGATGCGTCCGCTCGATGCGCGCGATGACATCGCCGAATTAAAGCCGGGCCAAATCATAACCATGCATTGGGATGTGCCGTGCGAAGTCATAACCGAGCAACAGAAAGAAAACTTGAAACGATACACGGTTCGGCACATGAAACTGGCTACCACCAAACGAATCGAACAATAGAAATACGACCCGCTGAACGGGTCGTATTTTGATTACCGCCAGAAAAACTCCACGAAGTCGCTGTTCAAATCATATCCGCAGGGATTATGGAGACGAATCAATTCAACAACATCCTTAGCGGCCTGCTGCTCCGCGTTTTTTCCGTAACAGTTCCGACAACGATGACGCAGCCTCTCTTCCATGAAGGAGCGCATATCTCTAGTCGGGTTAGACGTACTGCCACTGCCGAGTCGACCGCGTTTGTCCTGGGATACGCGATGCCACAAACGGCCTCGCGGGGCTTCAATATGCGCTATCGCAATTTGATTGGACTTGCTCGTTGCCTTAGACGCTTGCATATCGACGCAATCCGACTGCAGTATCTCACGAGACAAATCCGCAACGAGTGCCAACTCAACGGATTCATGCAATAGCCGATCCTGCTGCCCGTATCTATGTACGGCAAACGGAAACTGGCGCCGCATAAAATTGCTGGATCTGACAGTCATATTAGTGATTCGTGCGCTGGGACCTAAAATCGGTTTTTTGTTTATCCGGCATCTACGCCCAACGAAGCCGCCGGCATAACCACTATGTACGTCGCCATGCAGCACCTCTGCTTCGTAGATTTTCTCGGAATCAAGGCCGTAACCACAAAAATCGCGCCCACCAAACGAACCGCGGCCATACGCATTCCTTTTTCTTTGACTGGAAAATGTTCGTGCAAGTCGAATTCCCCGCAATTTTACCTGAAGTAATTCGGCCATGATTTCGCTCGCCTCGCAGATGCTCGGCGCCACATGGCCGCCGAAAACAATACGCGGCTGACTGAGCGTTCCGGCCGCCAACCGCTCAAGCCTGTGCCCGACGGCGGCTATTGATAACGCGGCGGCGACAAGATCTTCTATCTCCTCCGAACCACCGGCCAACATCCCGACCCTCAGGCAGGCGGAAATATGAAGTCCATGGTCGCGCATCAAGATACCATATACCGCAAGACGACGAAGACGCATGGCCAGTTCAGGCAACTTAATTTCGGCCACTGCCTCGCAAGCCAGCAACGAACACAGGTAGTGCGGATTTGGAAATACCTGATATTGTGCCGCTACCAGTTTCGGCACGTCTTCTAGTCGTTGACCGATTGCTAAACTGTAGGGATTGACCGGTGGCGGCATTACGATTTTCGGCACGAATCCACCAATCGTATTTTTAACCATCTCCACAATTAACTTATCCGACAGGTTTGATGAGCTTGACTCTAGCATCGTCTATCCTCTTTTTAATGAACTTGTTAAATATAAATATCACCCAAGATTTTCTGTGTCAAAAAAAAGGCTCTAGAGAGCCTCGTAAACGATTAGAATTTTACCGCCAGCACGGTCTCGCCTGCTGACCACCTGAGCGGGCCGCCACGTGGAATGATGCTTTCCATCCAAACGTCGGAAGTGCCGTCGGAAAAATATTTAAGCTGACGAGCGAACCAACCAATCTCCTCGGGAAATTCATTAGGGTTATTGAAGAACGCCGATCCGAGCACGTGGATGGTCAGACCCTGGCCGATAGGCGGAGAAAAATGATTGGCAAAAACAACAGATTCAGCTGCCGTGGCAAAACGCAAGCCATCGACCATGAGTATGATCTGAAGCGAATCCAGACCTTCAACATCTTCATCCAGAACACACAGCATAAATTCAACTTCCCGAATCCCCTGCTGTGACTCAGGCGGAACGCTCTGGTGCAGCTGCTGTGACACCCAGGCATTCTTGCCGCCGGCAGAAAGTTCGTGCATAGCTGCACCGTAATCGACAGTAATGTTCATTTAACCCTCCGAAAGTGCGGTGGTAAGTTTGTCATTTGCGTCAAAAAAAATCAATTTTGACGATAACCGTAACTTACAGTAACATGCGAACGCAGTCTTTACGGAGGACTCATGAAAAAAGAAGAGGAGCAAGAGCTTAAACAACGGCTGACGGACGAGAAGCTCGACCCAGAAGCCAAACGGCTCGCCAGCACGCAAAACCGATCTGATATTTTCAGCCAGCTGCTGGAGGCTACGCATAAGACCCGAACGGTCTGGAGTCAGTGCCTAGACGCCATTCACGAAGCGTTCAGGAATTCACCGTACAAGAGCCGAAACGTTACGGTTTACTCCGCAAAAAATTCGCGCCGCGGCCCGACGAAAGAAGAAGTCCGGGAAGCGGCCAAGCTGCTCCGGCATCCCGCATTGGGTTGGAACGTACGTTTTTCATCAAGCCGTGACGGCAGTGAGTACCGCATCATCTACCGTCACCGCAGTCTAATTGAAGATCAGTAAGCAAAAGCCGCCCGGTCATTGGGCGGCTTTATTTAAATTCTATTCTTCAACGGGCGGTTCTTCCTGCTGTCCGGTGCCATGCCCGCCGACCATCTCCACCGCAGGTGATATTTCAGTTTGATCCAAACCACTGACGGTTTCCATGGGCGGCTCATCAGTTTGCCCAGATCCTTCAAGCTGCTGAACTTCCCATTCATGCAATTCAATACTGGGCTCTGGATCCTGCGGTACCTCGCCTTTAGGCATTCGTTTGACTCTCATCTGCATCACTTCGCGATAGCGTACCCGAGCCCGCCGCTCCTTTTCCGTCTGATTCAATCGCAGGGCGGCTTCACCATCACCGTTCACTTTCTGCTGAATCATCTGTTGCCGCTCGGCGCGGAATGACCCGACTTCGTTTTCGTATTCAGCAAACTGTTTTTTTAACCCACTGATATGCCGCTTCACCTGCTTCGGCAATTCGTGCGATTCAACCTCATTTAATAGCTGTTGGCTGATTTTCAAGCCGTCCTGCCGCATTTCTCGAATACCAGTTAGGTTGTTGTCATGCAATCGCCCTTCGATGTAGTCCAACGAATTTTCTCTATTGAGCTGATGTCGCATAACATTACCCAATATACGTTGCGAGTCGACATTGCCGGGCTCAAGCCACCGCTCGGAATCCTTGCCGATTTCGGACATCATTGAGTGTGCGCGACGCACCGACTCCTCGATTCGCTTGACGTCATTCGGTCCCTGCACATTCTGGGCATAATTATAGGCGATGCGCATTCTCTCTTCGGTATACTTCAGACGTTTCTGGTTTTTTTCGAACGGATCAAACGTAAATGCCAACGAAACTCTTTCTTTGATATCGCGCCACCACAGGCTAACACGCCCGGGAGGCTCACCGGCAAACGTCTCGACATCAATGCCTTCCAAGCCCCAACCGCCAGGCATAAAAATTCCATCTGGACTGAAAACATCATCCGGTATGAAAACGCTTTCGGTCAGACCGGGCAAAAAACCCCAACCGCCAGGATCAAAAATACTTTGCGCATCTTGCGTCTCACCCGTGCTCGGACGCTCTTCGATGCTCATGGCACTAACCACGATTGGAAACAGCAGTAACGAAATAAAGATAATGAAAAAGGGATTTCTTACTTTCATATAATAATTATCTCCAGGCACCTAAAATAGCACCCATAATTAAAAGCGAAACAAAATAATAGCCGGCATTTATTGCGTATAATTTCATGGGTTTGCCCTCCCAGAGAACCGGACCCAAGTGCGATGTGGCCATGAAACCGGCCCACACTAATAATCCAGTCACAGCGCCATACGTAACCCCGGTAAATCCCATAATCCCGATAATGACCGCCAAAATGAATGCAGTTATAAACGAAGTGAACAGCGAAAGTAGACCTGACTTAAACATGCCCCTTTGGTTCAGTTCGGCTATTTTTTCAGGAGATATTCCGGCGCTCTGCATCCATGCCCCGCCAAACATTGATGGCGAATACCAGAAATACCCCAAAACCATGTAAAGAACGCCGACCGCGAGTACGGCGAACGAATTGACTTCGTATCCGAACATATAATAGATAAGGCTCTAGACCATCACCCATAGGGTATAATGGTCATATGAGAGCTTTGCTC
>CAZAOV010000053.1:0-4763 GCA_964486995.1 uncultured Gammaproteobacteria bacterium
TTCCCGTACGATTCATTATCCACATTTGGTAACTGGAACGCTGCAACAGTACATTTATTGACTCTTTTTGATTATAGTGCTAAAAAAATTAATCGAGTTGGGCTCAACACCTGACCGAAAGGAGATCAAATGCGTTCATTTATCCTATCCCTGGTAATATCCGCGTCGTTTCTGCTCTGTTGTTCGACCAGCAGACTGACACAGCAGCCAACCACTCCCGAACCAACTGTGACCACAGACACCGCGCAGGCAGACACCTCAAACGAAACGACTGGAGAGGCTATCGAGCCCGAACTGGTGGTTATTGAGCTTGAATCAAGCTGGACCGTTGCAGAGTCTGACATCACTGATCAGAGCATGCAAATTGCTCTTATCGCGAACGCCGAAGATAACGTCACTGCCAGAATCTCGGTCACTGAAACTGGCTGTGGTTGGAATGCCTCCTGGCATGTTAACTACGCTCGTGACGGTCGTCAGTGCGTAGATGCTGATTCGTGGAGCGTCGATTGTCATGGCGACACAACGGTACTGGAGATGGTTGACGACGAAGATAACCAATCCGATGAAATCGTCATTCGTGGGCTCAGAGTGAGCTGGCCAGCACATATCGCGCGGGGGCTACAAGACGCCATGAACTCAGAGACCCGTGCCGGAATCTGCTTCTAGCAAATTGACCCTCATTAGGGGGTCTTTTTATATTTCTGAAATCTATGATAATCTAATTTAACGTAGACGTTGCTTAAAAAGAAGGGAGTAGACGATGTCTGCCTGGAAAATGATGTGCGCAGTATTTCTGGCGTTCCTGTTGCTGGGATGTGGTGCGACAGTCGGTACGACCACACAAATTGAGGAACCCGAAACGACCATCGATGATGCGAACGACCCGGAACAGCCTGTGCCCGAAACAGATTCCGCATCTGGGCAAATCAGCGTGGATTTCCAGTATCCAGAAGGGTGGACCCATAGCTTCGACACCGAGCAAAATCAGACTGTGTTGCGTGCGCCTGACGGCTCGACTATCTATTTCACCATCTGGCCTCTCGAAGAGCAAACCCCATTTAACATGGTGATGGCCATCTGGGAAGCCATGCAGCAGGACGTCGATGAAGGCGCGCCAATTGAACCCGGCGAGCCCACGACCGCGGAATTCGACGGGGCGGAAGCCACCTACATGATTTCCGTTCTCATCGTTGAGGGTGGTCAGCGTATCACTCTGATGCACGCAGCGTTCGCCTCGAACAATCCGCGCTTTGGGATATTGGTGAGCGGCATTTGGCCTGAGAGCAATAATGCCGAAATGCTGATGACGTTCCGCAGCGTTGCTCAAAGCATTCGGATTCAATCCGAGTAGTACAATGCCGACCATATTTGGTCGGCATTTTCATCAAAAAATCTGGCCAGGGCCAGATTTTTTTTGTTACGGCAATTTAGAGCGCTGACTCAATCATTGATTTCAACGACTCGTACGGAACCGCACCCGGCACCAATTGCGGCTCGCTATCCTGGCCGACGATAATGGTTCCCGGCGTGCCTTTTACTCCGGCTGAAATCCCACCTGCCAAATCTGCGCTAACCTTGTCGTCGTACTTTTCCGACTCCAGACAGTCATTGAATTGGCTCATGCTTAGACCGAGACCCACTGCCAATTCATCATATAGCGCATCTCCGAGTCGTGCTTGGTTTTCAAATAGGCCGTCAAAGAAGGCATAGAACTCGCCTTGCTCACCTGCGCACTCCGCTGCGTTGGCCGCCGGACGGGCATTCGGATGAAACGAGAGGGGAAAATGCCGAACTACAGTTCGAATCTGACCTTCAAACTCGTCCATCGCCTGAGTCATAGACGGATGAAATCGGCTGCAATATGGACACTGCACGTCAGTGTAAACATACATGGTAATGTCAGCATCAGCTGGACCCTCGACATGATCAGCGTCAGTGATGGGTGGTATTTCACCCAATCCCTCTTTTTCTGGTTCCGCAGCGGGTGCAGGGGCGGTAGGCGCCGCAGCCTGAGCCGGATTGGCTGCAGCAACAGCGCGATCTTCCCCTTCTAAATTACCGCTCAGAACTAAGCCGAGAAGAATAAAAAAACCGATGGTACACAGTACCAGAACGCCACCGGCCAAACCTAACGCAAAGCTCGCCTTAGACGACAGGGTAACTCCTGAAGATTCGTTGGACATAAATAACTAAAATATGAATTTATTTAAATGCTGAAATATTTTATCAGTCAGCGCCACTTATCGCAACTGCATCACGTCAAAGATTATCTATTGCGATCAAATGATATTCGATAGCCCGCAATGAGCGCCACGATTAAGGCAATCAAAACAAAGTGTGAAAATGGAATGATCAGCAGAACCACCAGCCAAACCGGCAAGGCAAATGATGACTTGCCGAACTTGGACTGCATGTTCATCTGATACGTGAAAAGATCTTTAAGAAAATTAAGTGCCCGACCACAGCGCAGTCCAGGCTTCTTTTTTTGTACAGGCATAAATTGTTACTCATGAATGACACAACAAGTGTATTTTACCACAGAAACAAAGAGATTCGGCTTGCGCCGAATCTCTCGTTCCTCGTTAATCACCTCATGAGGGTACAATTACAATAATAGCATATTTATATATTTTTGTCAAGAGTCTTTGACATACTTAGAAAGAATATATAATTTTTTGCTTGTTTTAGATAAATAATATCAAATAAAATAGTCGCGTCTTTATGACGCGACTATGTTTTTACTCTGGAATCTCGAAAATTTTAGGGCGCTCAGGACGTGGCCCAAGCAGTCTGGTCAGGTCTGCTGCAGTGAGGGTTTCCCGCTCGTAGAGCTCCTTTGAGGCAGCCAGCAGGATATCCTTGTGCTGCTCAATCATCTGCTCGGCCTTTTGTACGGCTTCACGGACAATCTTATCGACTTCTTCATCAATTCGGCGAGCCGTCTGCTCACTATATGCCGCCTCGAACGCCTCGCCACCTAGATAGGTGTTGCCATGACGGCCAAACGCGACCTCCCCCATCTCGGACATGCCGTATTTGGTAACTAAGGCCCAAGCGATTTGCTGGACGTTCTGCAAGTCGCTGCTGGCGCCAGACGTGCTCACACCGAGCATCAACCGTTCGGCGACTCGACCGCCAAGCGACTTGACGATCTTGCTCATGAGGAACTCCTTCGTGGGAAGGTACATATCCTCTTCGGGCATGGACATGGTGACGCCGAGTGCACCACCACGCGGAATGGCGGTGACCTTCTGTACCGGATCACTATGCTCGTCCAAATGCCCAATGAGCGCATGACCCATTTCATGAACGCAGGTAATCCATTTCTCCTGTTGAGTCATGGCCATTGATTTCCGGGCCAGACCCATCATCACCTTATCGGATGCTTCAGAGAAACAGCTTGTGTCCACCACCTCGAGATCACGACGTGCGGCCACGATAGCCGCCTCATTCACGAGATTCTCAAGATCCGCTCCGCTCATGCCTGGGGTCTGTTTAGCGATTTCCGCCACATTTACATCGGCAGCCAGCGGGACGCCATTGTTGTTGATGTGAATATTCAATATAAACTCACGACCCTTGATGTCAGGCAGAGACACATGGATAGGCCGGTCAAATCGACCGGGGCGCGTAAGCGCCGGGTCTAACTGGTCCGGCTGATTGCTGGCGCCCATGAATACCAGCCCGGAGCTGGGATCCACACCGTCCATCAAGCTAAGCAAAGAGTTGAGCGTATTTTCGCTTTCCTTTTCACCACCGCTAAACGCGGCGCCACGCTTACGGCCGATGCTATCGAGCTCATCGATAAAGATGATGCACTTGCCTTCCTTCTTACCCTTTTCAACCAGGCTACGAACCCGAGCCGCACCGACCCCAACAAACATCTCGTTAAAATCAGCACCACTTACCGAGTAGAAGGCAACACCAGCTTCACCGGCGGTAGCACGAGCAAGTAACGTCTTACCTACCCCCGGTGGCCCCATTAGCAGAACGCCTTTGGGCATCCGTCCGCCGAGCTTCTTGTATTTTTCGGCGTTAGCGAGATAATCGACGATTTCTCTTACTTCAGTCACAGCCTCGTCGATACCTCCCACATCAGCAAATGTCTTGCCCGAGGCACCGTCAATACGCTGAGCCTTGTCCTTTGTGAAGCCACCAAGACCGATTCCACCACCACCAGCTCCACCAGCTCCGCGCATATTGCGCCAGAAGAAGAACGCAATGACCACGATAAAGATCAAGAATACGATGCTGAACATGTGACTAAACCAGCTACCGTCGTTGGCCTGCTCTTCGTCGTAGCTAACATTGTGCTCGTTTAGCGCTTCGATGATGACCGGCATGGTCTTATCAGCCGTAGTAATGATTTTGCCACCACCCTCTGTTCGTTCAGCTCTAACCACCGGAGCCTCAATTTCGACCTTAGAAAGCTGGCCGCTCTCGATAAGCTCCACGAATTCGCTTGTTTCAACTTCTTCTGCCGCATTAAGGGCAGAAGAGCCGAGCCAAAGTGCGGCGCCCAAAAATACTGACACGGCCAAAATCGCAATTAGCGCTGTTCGCCACCTTGGATTCATATCTCCTCCTTCTACCCTAAAATGCGGGTTCAGAAACGCATTAGCGCTCCAGGTTGCACTTGTTTAAATGAACAAAACGGACTCCGCTTAGGAGCCTCACATCTTATCAAATATATTCATTGTTTGCAAGTTTTGTACTGTTGCAGCGTTCCAGTTACCAAATGTGGATAA
This sequence comes from uncultured Gammaproteobacteria bacterium, assembly GCA_964486995.1. GTDB lineage: Bacteria > Patescibacteriota > Patescibacteriia > SG8-24 > SG8-24 > JAHJAU01. Next base: position 4,749 of record CAZAOV010000053.1, read on the forward strand.
TGAATAGCGCGAGAA
>CAZAOV010000054.1:0-4601 GCA_964486995.1 uncultured Gammaproteobacteria bacterium
GCGGCCTTCTTCTTGGCCGGAGCTTTCTTCTTCGGCGCGGCCTTCTTCTTGGCCGGAGCTTTCTTCTTCGGCGCGGCCTTCTTCTTGGCCGGAGCTTTCTTCTTCGGCGCGGCCTTCTTCTTGGCCGTCTTCTTGGTTGTCTTTTTCGCTGGCATAAAAATTGGAGAGAGAAACGCTAGAACGGTGTCCAAACGGGCACCGTAAAAAAATGATACTGGGCAATATAGAAATTAACCCGTGACCTCTTTCAATTGTTCTTGGATTTCTCGAATCTTTTCTTGGCTGTCTTGATTTTGTTCAGCCTTCATGATTCGAATGAGTTCAAATCGTAGACGGCGCTCGTGGAGTTTTTTGAGTTCTCCGAAAAGTTTGCCCAATTCCGCCTGGCGTTTGTCGGTCGCAAGCTCGCCGAACTCCTGTTCTGCTTGGAGTTCAAGCACCGCTGCCCGTCGCGCGTCATTATGATTATCACGCGAAGCTAGCCAGGTACGAAAATTAGGGGCTGAATCACCGCCCTCAACAAAAGTATTATAATACTCCTTAAATAAGCTGTAAAGCCCGCCATCCGCGGCCCAAATATTATCGTTCAATTCGTTTAAGTAAGGTTCGATATCTGAGGGCCAGTTAAACATCAAACCGAGCACATATTCGGATACCAAAACATGACGGTCTTTTTTGATTAGTGGCGGATTATTTGGCTGATTTGAGGTATTTTCTGGTATCGGAGCCGAATACTTAGCAGTTTGATCAAGCTTCTTTAGAGCCTCATACAGCATGGAGTCTGGCGTGCCGAACAGTTTCGATAGCTCTCCAATCCAATGTGCTCGCTCAACTGAGTTTGGAATTTTGGCCACCTCGCGCAATAAACTGTCCGCGGCGCGGCGCTTAGACTCCCCATCCGAGAAATCAGTGCGCTGCTGAGCCAATTCAATGTACCAATTCATGTATGCCACGGCATCTACTATCGCACCTTTCCATAATTCAACATCTTTACGTACACAGTCATCAGGATCTTTGCCCGCACCTTCCGGCAGCCGCAGAATGCGCACCGAAAATCCGGCGGCGACCGCAGTGTCAATTCCGCGTTTGGCAGCAGTCTCGCCAGCCTCGTCGTTATCGAACGACAATATCAATCGTTCAGCAAAACGCTTTAGAATGTCACATTGATCGCCGGTCATGGCTGTGCCGGAACTGGCGACAACATTTTTTACGCCAGCTTGATGCGATGACACCACGTCCATGTTGCCCTCAACTACCACCGCCGCTTTCTCACTGCGAATCGCCTGCTTGGCCAAATTAATGCCATACAACGCCCGGCTCTTGTCGTACACCAATGTCTGCGGTGTATTGATGTATTTTGGACCGTCCGGATCCTTGCCGTCAGGCCCGGGCATTAGCCGTGCGGTGAATCCAACCACCTCGCCCTGAATATCACGAATCGGGAACATCAGTCGCCCGCGGAAACGATCATAGTATCCGGTGCCGCGGTCGCTTTTAATCGACAGCCCGGATTTGAAAATCTCCTGTTCGGTAAAACCCTTTTGCATTAAAAATTTTGACGTAGCATCCCAAGAATCAAGCGAATACCCCAGTAAGAATTCTTCAATGGTCGCGTCAGATAACGCGCGCTTTTTTACATACTCCCTAGCCACAGCCGCTCGCTCGTCTTTCATGAGCAAATGATTGAACATCTTGGCGGCCAACATATTCGCTTCACGCAACCGGTGCTTTTCTGAACGGTTATCGTCACCGCCACGCCATTTCTCTATCTTTACGCCCGCCTTGGCCGCCAAAAGCTCTTTGGCCTCCACAAAATCAAGACCGTCCATTTTCATCACGAATTCAAAAATATCTCCGCCTTCACCACAACCAAAACAATGGTAAATCTGACGTTCGGGATTCACAAAAAAAGATGGAGTCTTCTCTTGATGAAACGGGCAGCACCCCTTATAGCTCACGCCAGCTTTCTTCAACGGCAAATAATCGCCGACAATCTCGACTATGTCTAAACGCTGCTTTATCTCTTCAATTGTCCCGTCTGAACCCATTCTATTTGAGTAATTCTATTAGTTGCTCGAGCGTCATCGAAGACGGTTTAACTTCTGGTGACAGGTCTCCCCCGCATAACAACATTTTTTTGCTGTGATGCAGATACCAGCCAACTTCCGGCTCACGTTGCATTAACTCTTCATATACCGGAGTCAAATCAATGTCAGAGTCGGCATCAGCTCTAATTCCGTGATATCTGCTGCCGGCATTAATCTGCACAACCAATGGAAAGCCTTTCTTGTAGGCAAAAAAATCCATACCCGATGAGTCGGATTCCAACGCTGCTGCCAGTCCAAACCGAGAAACAAACTCGGTTCGCGACTCCCAATCTTCTTCAACCTGCACCTGATTCAGTTGCCCCGGCAACAAAGCATCCAGCATCTTTAAACCAAGCTCCACCACCGCACCAGAATCTCGCTTAGCGCGTTCATACTCCCCCTTTAAAATAATCGGTACGGTGAAATCCCGCTGCTCAATTTTGGCAAGAAGTCCGGTATCTTCCAGCAGTACCCATTGCACGATTTTTTCGAGCGCCCGCTCTGTCTGCGGCTCCAAATCTACTTGCTCACGCACGTGCCTGAATACCAACGAAGTCGCACAATCGTCCACGTCGCCTTTATGCTCATCAAACTGCCCGCGACCAACACCAATATGAATCCGCTCTGCGGTATCTTCACTCGGATTGCCCTTATGATCCGTAGAAATAAAATCAGACTGTGCATCCGCAAATCCCGGAATGAATCTCATAAATAACCAAATACCGCAAATGTCATCTAAATGAGGTCGACGATGGGTAATCAATGTTTTCATATGCCTATAATTAAGCACAAAAATGGGGTTTAGTGAAGCGCTTACCCTATTTTTCTCATGTCTTGGCTAAAATGCTAGAAATTCATCGAGGTTGGCTCGTACTCATCCTCTGCTACGGTTGTACGCCCCTGCTCCGCCGGTCGACTTGTGATTTCAGCTCTTCTTGCCTCCGGGTCATCAGCTCCAACAACTGACCTAATGGTGAACTCGGCGCAGTCAGCCAGCGCCGATGCATCCATCTTGCGGTGCAAGCGCATCTCGGCCGGATAATGTCCATTTTCAGTGCTAAGAGAATACTTTATCTGCCACTGTTCCCTATTATCGACTGTGTCGAGCTGAATGCGAACCGGCAATTCCAAACTGCAATTCGGAAAAACGGGCTGCGTGTCCACCAATCCGCGAATATAATCATATTCACCCATCTTACGCGCCCCAATAATTCTTCCACGCAAATCCTGAACCACTGGATTTAGCTTTCGCGGGATAATCAGATGCCAGTAGAACAAGCGCACTGTGTCGCGCCCTTCATTATATATATTGAGTCGCAGCACACCCTTGAGGCGCCCGTCCAAATAACGACTGAGCTCAAACTCTTCGTCGGGTTCCAGTATAACTTGCGGTGCCTTCAGAATACGAGCATAAGACGGATACAATAATGCGACCAGCACCAAAACAAAAACTGCGGCAATCACTCCGGCGAACAGATTTTCCCAAAATGGACCAGTAGGAATGAGCCCAAACAAATCTGCCACAAACACGATCGCGATAAGGGCAGTAGAAGTCGCAATGCCGCCAGCAACACGGCCAATAGTCTTGTCAGTCATATTTTAAGTTAGGTTACGCGAATAGTTACACTACCCGCTGGGCGATAAACTCGCAACACGACGATTTTGTTGACAGGACAGAGAATCAGTCTAAGGTTATGAATAGTACCTTGAAAGGAGGCCTGCAATGGGCCGGTGGCTGTCGCACGAACCGCGCACGCTATGGATTGTACTGACCATTTTGGTCATGCCGTTGCTGTATGACATCTGGTGCACTGGAGTTATGGGCCTATACACGCTCGGCGGCTATATCGAAACGGTGGCCGCCAATAATCCCAATGCCAATCTGACGGTTACCTGGCAGTTATGGCTAATCATGATTCCTTGGGTGTTGGGCGAGGAAATCGTCTTTCGCTTTCCGCTGTCGTTTGCCGCAAGATTTCTGCGGTGTTGGCCTAGGGTGCGTGACGGGATGCTGATTTTTCTGGTTTTGACGTTGTCGGCTTTGTTCGGCTGGGTGCATGGCGGTATTTTGTTCGTGCCGATTCAAGGTGTGCTGGGCTTGATTTTCAGCCTCTGCTACCTAAAATTCGGCGGTTACAACGGAAAATTTTGGAAACCGCTGCTGCTATGCTGGATGATGCATGTGGCGGTGAATAGCCATCTATTCGCCCTGCAGTTGGCGGCTAATCATTTTGGGATTGGCTATTAGCCAGCCAAACCGGCTTTGCAACGAATTATTTTTTTAAAATCATGCCTTATGGCATGTTTTTTCTGTTCTGCCGTGCACAAAACCGGGGTATATCTCCAGAGCCTGTTTAATTACCGCTTGCTGCGCATGACGAATCATCAAACACGCAAAAACACCAGCTACAGCTGGTGTTTTTGCGTGGCGGAGGGAGGGAGATTCGAACTCCCGAGAGCTTGCACCCTACTCGCTTTCCAAGCGAGCGCACTAGACCACTATGCGAACCCTCC
>CAZAOV010000055.1:0-2262 GCA_964486995.1 uncultured Gammaproteobacteria bacterium
CGAGCTGCTGCTGGAAATCAACAAGCAAGTCATCAACCAATAACCGAACAGTGCCGTGGGGTGCGGGAACACGGCAGCACCGCGATGCGAGAATGAGCTTAATTGAGCTAATTTATACTTATTGAGTGTCGTAAAATATATCCACAGCTGCAGGACCTGTCCCTTTTGCTGAAGGTTCTATTCAACACCAATACCTTGCCCAGCCTAGAATCTACAATCCGCTCGACAGTCGGGCGCAAAGCCTTGCAGCTACATACCAAAAACAGGCCCATGGCCTGCCGATTATCTCTCTATGTTCAGATTACTTAACCGCCACAACCGCCGGGGCGGACGAAATATAATCCAAATCGTCCACCGGCACGAAGCCCAATTCTCCGACCTGCTGTTCTACGTTGTTCATGGCTTGCATGGCGACAACCTCTAAATCAAACCGACCGTTTTGATCGCGCAGCTCGGAAATCTGCCTTTCTAAATCCCGTACGGCAAATCCGTTTGCCGCTGCCCTGTTATTCATCATGAGGTAGCCAACGAATAAACCGACGACCACGGAGAGCATCAAAACGTTGAGGGCAAAAACGCCGCCCGCAAACCGCAAAATCCGCCGATTAGCGGTTGGTCGCTTCCTTCTTTGTTTGTTGCGGTAACTCATCACGTTCCGTTTTTTTCGATGGCGCGCAGTTTCGCGCTTCTTGCTCGGCGGTTCCGAACAATTTCTTCATTGGTCGGAGCAGTCGGTTTTTTGGTAACTGCAATCGCTTCATTGCTCCGAACTAAACTCTTGAAATGCTGCTTAACGATGCGGTCTTCAAGCGAGTGAAATGTAATAACCACGAGCCTCCCGCCGGTGTCTAGACCGTCGAACAGTGCCGTCAGTCCGTCCCGGATATTGCCGAATTCATCATTAGTCGCGATTCGCAGCGCCTGAAAAACTTTCGTGGCCGGATGGATTTTTCCGCGACGCCGCATGGGCGACACGGCCCCAGCCACGATTTCAGCCAAGCGTATGGTCGAGATGATTCTCTCCCTCCTCCTTTCGGTGACAATCACCTCGGCGATACGTTTGGCTTCGCGCTCCTCGCCGTATTCCATGAAAATGCGCGCTAATTCGTCGGCCCTGTAGCTGTTAACGATTTCCGCTGCGGTCAGTTCCTGCTCCCTGTTGAACCGCATATCGAGCGGTCCGTCCATGCGGAGACTGAATCCCCTCGCCGGATCGTCAATCTCCAGCGAGGAGTAGCCTAGATCCAGAAGTGCCGCTTGAAACGACCCGAAGGAGGTGGAGAGGAGGACCTGGGGCACGTCCCGATAGTTCGCGCGGACAAGCATTGCGCGCGAACCAAAACGTGCCAGGTTCCTTTGGGCCGTTTCAAGCGCCGCTTCGTCTAGATCCAGACCAAGCAGCCGACCGTGAGGTGCGGTTTGTTCGAGGATTTTTTCTGCATGACCGCCAGCGCCGACCGTTCCGTCAATGACGTTCATGTCAGGCTGGAGATTCAGAGCCTCGAGCGTTTCTTGTAAGAGAACTGGGATATGCTTTCCGAGTTCGGATTGTGGCTGGCGTTTGTCATTCATATTTGTCTGAGGCTTGTAGATCGGCTGAAATTTTTGACCAGCTAATTCATTTTCGTTCGGTTTTTTTTGGGATCCCTGCCTTCGCAGGGATGACAGTTGCTTCTACTTTTGTGTTCGACTAGACGCCAAGCTCCCCCATCTGCTCGGCAATATCTTCAGCGTTTTTCTCGGTCTTGGCACTGTACTTCTCCCACGCCTTCTGATCCCAAATCTCTAGCCGGTTGAACAGTCCAGTGACTACGGTGTTCTTTTTGAGTGCGGCGTACTTGCGCAGGTAGTCCGGCAACAGCACTCTCCCCTGCTTATCGATGGTGACGTCCATGGCGCCCGCCAACATGAGACGTGCCAGCGCACGAGTGTTAGCCTGACTGAACGGCAACGCCGCCAACTTCTCGGCAATCTTTTTCCATTCGGAGGCCGTATACACGAATAGGCAGTCGTCCAGTCCCCTGGTTACCACTGCCTTTCCGGCCAACTGCTTGCGGAACTTCTGCGGAATCGCGAGTCGGCCTTTGCCGTCGATGGTGTGTTGGTATTCGCCGATAAACATGAGCAATGTGGTCTTTATGGGTTATGTATTGGCGCGCGTACCGAGCTTAAATTATCTAGGTTATCCACAGTTTCAACCTTATCCCCACTCTTCCCCACTTCTCTTTCAGAATACCCCACTTTTTGGCCTGCGTCAACAAA
>CAZAOV010000056.1:0-2219 GCA_964486995.1 uncultured Gammaproteobacteria bacterium
ACGCCCAGATAAGCACCAGACCATAGGCGATATTTCTGTCCTTGTGCAGCCGCAAAATTCCGATCAATGCCCCCACTACGAGGATGACGCTGGTCCAAAAGAAATCGGCGACACCGAACCCATTCCAGCCGATACTCACCAAAAAAACCGTGACGTTGGCGATAGCCGCCACCGTGATCCAGCCGAAGTATATGCTGAAGGGCGTAGAAACGAAAAATCTTTCCTGCGCCGTCAGCTGCTCCGGGCCGAGAACGTCCGCGATTTTGATCAGGGCCACGAGCAGTACCGTCATAATGAGCACCGACAGGCCGATGAAATCGTAGTGCCAGGCAAAAATCCACGAGATGTTGGCCAGCGAAGTGACGATAAAAAGAAGATTAATCTTGCGCAGCAGCTGATCTTTCTTCCGGCTGCCTGCCGGACCAAATGGGATGAACTGATAAAGCACGTATCCGGCCAGCAGGAGATAGATCAGGCCCCAGATGGAAAAGGTCAGCCCGGCCGGCGCGAACAGGTTCGGATAGGCAGCCGATATCTCGCCGGTGGAACGACCGTTAAGTGGCAGTCCGTTGGCCAGATAGTTCACCGCCACCATGGCTAGATAAGCGACCGCCGTAAAAATTTTTATGAGCATATCAAAATATTATTTGGAATGAGGTCAATTGTTACATCTTAGGATTATTCGGGGTCAGTTTGGCACCCCTCCACGTTACACAACTGATTGTTATGATAGAAGGTCTTACATAATATCATTTCTCGCGCAAAATGAGCTCACTTCGCCATGAAATGTGAGAATGTATGACCTAACCCTGAAACGTTATGGTTTAACCTCCTGGATGTCTTCTTGCGACAATTCGGACAGTCGTTGCTGCAATTTTTCACGAAGAAAATTCAGCGTTTCGACCGCTTTCCTCGTCTGGACTTCGGAGCGGCCCCCACGACCGTATTCAGCCGCACTGCGCAGAAAAGGGTTTGGCTGGTTGCTGACCGAATTTGGGGTCGTGTCTTTAATCTTCAGTCGGACTTGCGTTGAATCCGGACAGGTGGTAAGTCCGTGGCATGTCCAGACAGCTCCGCATCGAATATCCGGGCGCGGTCTATCACGTATATGCCCGTGGTAACGCCCGTCAGACCATATTCCTCGATAACGAGGACCGATTATCGTTCCTTGATATATTATCCGACGTGACGCGCCAGTTCAACTGGCTCTGCCATGCGGACTGCCTGATGGATAACCACTACCACCTGGAAATTGAGACCCCGGACGGGAATCTATCGTCGGGCATGAAGGCCTTAAATGGCATATACGCTCAACGGTTCAACATTCGGCATGGGCGGGTCGGCAAGCTCTTTCAGGGACGCTACAGCGCAAAGCTGGTGCAGAAAGAGGCATACCTGCTCCTGCTCTGCCGCTATATAGTCCTTAACCCTGTGCGTGCAGGGATGGTCGCCTCTCCTGAGGGCTATATGTGGAGCAGCTATCGGGCCACAGCCGGCCTAGAAGAGCCGCACCCCGCCAGGACGACCGAATGGGTGCTGTCACAGTTCGGCAGTTCTATCGCAGATGCGCGCAGTTCCTATCGGCGGTTCGTATCAGACGGGATGGGATTGTCTCTGCCAATGGATGACGCCCCCATACTCGGAAGTCGGACATTCGCGAGGCAGGCCGTGGCTGATCTGGACACGACAACCATGCCAGAAGTATCGCGCAAACAGAAATTTGCCGGGAGACCATCCTTGGCTGAAATCATGAACATAAACCGCGACAGAGATGATGCTATCTCTGTCGCGGTTCTGGATTATGGCTATACCCAACGCGAGGTCGCTGATTTAGTTGGTCTGAAACAGGCCCGAATCAGCCAAATCGTAAAACGGACCAGGCTGGGCGGGACTGAAGATTAAAGACACGACCCCAAACTAGTGAGCAAGTTGAGAATTTGCCGTTCATCAATAAAAGCGGTGAGAAAATTATTCTCTGTCATATTTAGCGACTTCCAACAGATTTCCTTCAGTATCATAAAATTGAAAACATCTATAAAGATAATCTGTAAAATCTAAATCTGTTGGTTCGTCTACAATTTTGCATTTCCACTTTTTCACTTTTTCAAAAACTGCATCGACATCATCAGACCAAAAGACTGGGACAGAATTATTTCCAGCAATACGCTTATCGCTGATAATCTTAGGATTTATTAGGCCAAAATAAAAATCATGACCAA